>NZ_BCQI01000063.1 GCF_001544355.1 Alicyclobacillus acidiphilus NBRC 100859 | reverse complement strand
AAGCGGTGGGGCGCCGCCAGGGTGCCGGGCACGCCATGGGCCACTTAAGCGTTCCGTGGTGCCCAATTCCCAGCAAATGTGATCGATCCGAGTCGGATTTTTACGAGTCGGGTTTTTACAAAATGAGATGCTAACCATTCCCGTGTTTATCGACGGATCGACCGGCGCCACTTAGAATAATAAGGAAATGGAGTGGTGTGCGCAGCGCGGACCGGGAGGGGGTTGGGGGCATGGCGTTTGATGAAGACTATAAGGAATTTTTGGAGTGGCACCGCAATCGGCGATCGGGGGAGAGGCGCCGGCGGCTGATCGCTGGAATGGGGCATGCGGAAGAGCTGTTCTTGAGGGCGGTGTGGTGGCGGACATTTCGGCATTTTTCCAACCTTCATCCACAATACGAAATCCTGGATTACAGAGAAGGATACCGATATTTGGATTTTGCTTACATTCAGCCTCATTTTCATGTCGCGATCGAGATCGACGGATTTGGCCCGCACTGGCGCAATATTTCATCGTGGCAGTTCGATGACCACTGTCAGCGCCAGAACCACCTGGTCATAGATGGCTGGTACGTGATTCGTTTTACATACAATCAAATCAGAGAACAGCCGCGGCTTTGTCAGCAAACTCTTCAGCAACTTTTTGGACGTTGGCTCGCCAACGGAAGTTCTTCGGAGGAACTGACCGTACTTGAACGAGAAACGGTCCGGATGGCAGCTCGATCCGTTCGGCCCATTACACCGAAGGAACTTTGTCGTCACTTAGACATTGGGCCGGATTATGCCCAGCATCTGTTGCGGGGCCTCGTTGAAAAGCAGTGGCTCCAACCTGCTAGTGGTAATGTCCGGATTCGATCGTACGATCTCCACGCCTCACGAAATGACATCCGGCTGTAGCCTACGCATGGATATACCTGTAGAAGATGTGCATTCGGCTCACGGAAATTGCCAGATGGGATGGCGTATCGAGCGGCACACCGCCCCCTGCCCCCACTTAAGCGGCCCATGGCCGCTTATTCCGCGCTACTCGGATCGATCCCGCCAAATAGACGGCCCGTGGCTGCTTATTCGCCTCGCAGCAGGCGTGATCGAGCCGATCCACGACACTTAAGCGGCCCACGGCCGCTTATTCGGGACCCTTGAGACGATTCGACACGCTTAAGCGGCCTTGGGCCGCTTATTTCCACCGCGAGCCCACCGCCAGCCCACCGCCAGCCCACCGCCAGCCCACCGCCAGCCCACCGCCAGCCCACCGCCAGCCCACCGCCAGCCCACCGCCAGCCCACCGCCAGCCCACCGCCAGCCCATCGCCCGCGCGACGAATGCGTTTAATTGGTGATAAAATAGGGGCATAAGATAATCGAGGAGAAAAGCATCCTATTGAGTGGGTGCTCACGTTTGGCGTGGGGTGACATCATGAAGGCGATTTGCGTTTGGTCATTGATCGCTGGGGCCATCTTTGGTGGAGTGCTTGGCACGGGCATCACGGTGCTGGCCCAACAAACGCCTCGCACATGGGGTGTGATGAAACCGGGCGGACAAATTGTGTACGGTCGCACGTATGAAGAAGCGGTGAATAAAGCTGGCGGCCGCAACTTGCACCATGAGTTCATCTACGGCCACTACGACTACGGCGGCCACTTTACGTCAACTGGCGTCGTGTTCAAATGGTAAGTGGCACGGCTTCTTACGAAGACGTGCCACATTCAACGTTGCTTTAGATCCCGCTCGCTCGACTGCTGGATGTTTGCTTGGGTTGGGCGCGAGGCGCCCCTCTCGCCGCTCAGGTCCCGCTCGATCCACCGCCGGATGTTGTGCTTGAGGTTTTCCAGGTGATGAGGCCGTGATCGGATATCGTCAGCAGTTGGTTGTAGAGCAAGCTGCCGGCGAGGATGTGGCCTGCCTCGTTCGGGTGCCACGAGTCCCCGTAGTAGTCCTGCCAGGACTGATTATGCTCTTCCAGATACTTCTCCATGATGGTATTCAAATTGATGAAATAGGCGTTGGGGCTGTGAAACGATTCGACGTCGGCCTTCTCGTCGGCGATGTACTCCTCCACGGTGCGGTGCAGCGTGGTGGCTGTAGCTTCCGTGACGGGGGGAGAGGCGACGATGACGACGGCGTGATCGGCGAGGGCCTCGCTGATCTCGGTGTGAATCTCCTGCTCGATCTCGCTGGACGACCTATTGGCGCCTGCGTCGTTTTCGAGTCCCCACGCGATCACGACGATGTTCGGCTTGTCCGACGTCAGCCAGTTGGTGTAGTCGCCGGACAGATCGACCGCGGAGGGCGTTCCGCCGATGACGCAGCGATTGTCGTAGTTGTACTGGACGCCGGACTCGTCCGAGAGACTTTGAAACGCCCGCCGCAGGTAGGAGTCGTTGTTTGGGTCTTTCCAACCGTACGCCACCGATCCGCCGACAACCATCACAGTCTCAGCCTGTTTTGCGGCCGTGGTGGAAGAGGTCGACGACGTAGAGGTCGAAGAATCCGTCGATGCCCCGGCCGTCCCGGCTGTCGATGTCCCCGTCCCGACCGTCCCAGTCGCCGATACGGTACCTGCCTCTGCCGCAGTTCCAGTGGGCGCGAGCGTTGCTGTTGTGCGGATCGCTGCTGCGGCGATGCCCTGTGGCGACAACAGGGCCGCCGCTTGAGTCGCACTTGCCACCTCCGCCACCTCCGCCACCTCCGCCACCTCCGCCGCCTCCGCCGACGTCGCTCCCGGCGCGCCAGTCCCCTGGTCCGCCGCCCGAGCTACCCCGTTCGCGGCCATCGCGGCTCCCGCTATCGACGCCGGGGCGCCGGCGGTCGAATCGGTCGCAGCGTACGTGTTGGGCACGCCGGTTCCGATCACGCCGGTCCCGATCACAAAACTTGTGGATAGTGCAATCAGGCCGAACATCCAGCCCTGCGCTCCGCGTTTACCAGGGACGAAACGAGTCTTTTGTCCATTCATGCTGCTCACGTACCTTTCCTCCCTGAGAACTTGACGAAGTGGCGGCGAGCCCCTTGGAGGTGGCCCGCCGCACCGCACCTACCGTGCGCCGCGTCCAGGCATCCGTCATCACTCGAATCGCAATGCGTCAATCGGCTTCAGGTTGGCCGCTTTACGGGCCGGGTAGACGCCGAAGACGATGCCGATGGCGATGGAGAACAGAATCGACGCCACGACAGCCACAGGCGACAGCAGATTGCCGTACTTCGTGATCTTGGATACCACTTCGGTGCCAATTGCCGATACAATCAAGCCAATCAATGCGCCGGACACGCTGAGCATCAGCGACTCCAGCAGGAACTGCGTCGAGATCACGCTCTTGCGGGCGCCGATGGCTTTGCGGATGCCGATTTCGCGCGTGCGCTCGGTGACCGAGACCAACATGATGTTCATGATGCCAATGCCGCCGACGAGCAGCGAGATCGCGGAGATGCCGTCGAGCAGCAGGGTCAGAATCCTGTCGACACCGCTCAACGCACTCAGGATGGTCGCCTGGTTGGTGATTTGGAAGTCGTCCGACTCGCTCGGCGTCAACTGGTGCGCGACGCGCAAGGTCGACTCAATCTCCAACTGCGCCTGGTCCATGGTCGACGACGAGGTCGCGGAAGCCAAAATTTCATTCACCGTGTCCGATCCGGTGAACAGGTTCGTCGCGGTCGTGATGGGAATCGCAATCGCGTCGTCCGCATTGGAGAAGCCACTGGATCCCTGGCTCGCCGCCACGCCAACCACCGTGAAGGGAACGCCGCCAATCTGAATGGTCTTGCCAATCGGGCTGCCAAAATCGCCTTCAAACAGCGTCTGTTCCGCGTCGCTGCCGAGCACGGCGACGTTGGAGGCGTTGTCGACCTCCGTCTGCGTGAAGAAACTGCCCTCCGCCATGGTCAGATTCTTGATCTGCTGATACGCTGCCGTCGTGCCCTCGATGGCCGTGTTCGTGTTGTTGCTGCCGTACACCACCTGTTGGTTGGTCGACACCAACGGGGCCACATATTCCACGTCCGGATCCTGCTGTTGGATGGCCGTGACGTCCTTGGTGGTCAAGGTCGACGCAGTTCCGAAGCCGCGGCTGATGCCGCCGCTCGAAGCCGCTCCCGGCATAATCGTCAATACGTTCGATCCCAAGTTCTCCACCTGCTGGGTCACGCCCGCCTTCGCGCTTAAGCCGATGGCGGACGACAGCACCACGGCCATGACGCCGATGATGATGCCGAGCATGGTGAGGAAGGATCTCATCTTGTTCGCGCGGATGCTGCGCCACGCGACACGGACAATCTCAGTGAACACGCCCCAGCACCCCCGCCTCTTCGTGCGATGTCGTATCGAGTTCCACCTTGCCGTCGCGGAATCGCACAATCCGCTTCGCATGCCGCCCGACTTCGTCTTCGTGCGTGACGATCACGATGGTGTTGCCCTGCTGATGCAATTCTTCGAACAGCTTCAGGATGTCCTCCGTCGTGCGGCTGTCGAGTGCGCCGGTCGGTTCGTCCGCGAGGATCAGCACCGGATTGTTTACGAGAGCCCGCGCGATGGACACACGTTGCTGCTGCCCACCGGACAACTCATTCGGCCGGTTGTGCATCCGATCCGCCAACCCAACCCGCTCCAAAGCCTCCATCGCCCGCTGCCGCCGCACGCGTCCCGGAACTCCGGCGTACATCATCGGCAGCTCGACGTTTTCGAGCGCCGTCGTCTTCGGCAGCAGATTGAAGTTCTGAAACACGAAGCCAATCTTCTCGTTCCGCAACGCCGCCAGTTGATCCTCGGAGAGATTGTCGACGTTGAAGCCATCGATGACGTATTGCCCGCTCGTCGGCGTGTCGAGACACCCAATCATGTTCATCATCGTCGACTTGCCACTGCCGGACGGCCCCATGATGGCCACGAACTCGCCGCGCGAGATCTGCAGGTTTACGCCGTCCAACGCCCGGATGATCTGGCCGCCAATCTCGTACTCGCGCACGAGATCCCGGATGACAATGAGAGGCTGCGAAGCGCGCCCTGCGGCTGTCTCATCCATGGTCATCCTCGGCCACCTCCACCGAAGGTGCGAACGCTGCCACCCGTGAAGCCACCACCGCCGAAGGCGCCGCCAAAGCCACGGCCCGTCGTTCCGCTGCTCTCAGCCTGCACCAGCGCGGACGCCGTCTCACCCGGCAAGGTCAACAAGATCTTCTGACCAGCCGTCAAGCCGCTCGTGATCTGGACCGTACTGGTGCCCATGACTCCGACTTGCACGGGTTGAAAATACGTTCCCGCCGGAACCGTCGGGTTGGAACTGCTCTTGCCCGATTTCGATCCACCAAAGGAGAACCCGCCGGATTGCGATCCGGACGAACTTCCGGTCCCAGCCGATCCACTGCTGCCCGTGCTGGATCCGCCGGTCGATCCACCGCGCGAGAATCCACCATAGCCTCCGCCTGTGCCACTGCCACTCGTTCCGTTGCCATGCGCGAACCCGCCAAAGCCGCCTGTGCCGCCGCTGGACGAATTCGTGGTTCCGCTGCCGCCGCTCGACGAGTTCCCCGTGCCACCAGCAAACTTGAAGCCAGATCCCGCAGGCTTCTTGCCTTCCACGTAGACGCCCTCGATCCCGTTGACATCATGCAGCGCAATGGCCGGCACGGTAATCACGTGCGTCAGATTTTCCGTCTGGATCTCCGCGCTCGCGGTCATACCAGGCTTCAAATCGCCGGACGAATTGTCGACAGTCGCGACGACTTCGTACTGCGTGACGTCCGACGACGTCGTCGGCGTTGGGTAGACCTGCGTGATGGTGCCCGTGAACGTCTGATTCGGGTACGCGTCGACAGTGTACGTCACCGACTGGCCTGCCTTCACATCGCCGACTTGCGACTCACTGACTTCGAGATCAACCTCCATGTCCTTCGCGTTCAAATCTTCCATTTGAATAAAGCCGCTGGAGGAACTAGATGAACTCGAAGAGCTCGACGACGACTCACCCGCGCTCGGCGTCTCGCCGACCTGGCCGTTGACCGCCGTGATCACGCCGCTAATCGGCGCCCGAAGCACCGTCTCCGCGTCCGCCTGCTGCGCGGACTGCAGGTTTGCCTTCGCCGTTTCAACCTGCGCTTGTGCGTTCTGGACCGCCGCCTCATCCGACTGGATGGTCGCGGCCGTAGCCGGCTGCTCGTCGATGTTCAACTGCAACTGCGCGGTCTTGAGATTTTGCTCGGCCTGCGTGATCGCGTTTTGGGCGTTTTCCAGCGACTGTTTCGCCGACGTCCGGTCGTTGTAGGCCGCTTCCGCGTTCTGCAACGCCTGTTCGTCTTCCGTCACGGTGTCCTGCGCCTTCTCCTGATTCAGCTTCTGCGATGCCTCGTCGGACTTCAACGTCAGTTGATCCTGCTGAACCGCCTGCTCGGCGTTCTGAATAGCCTGTTGATCCTTCTCGATGGTCTCCTGCGCACTCAACTGCGTCGACGAGATGCCATCCTGGTCCTTCGTCAACTGCGTCTGGTCCTTCGTGATATTCGCCTGATCCTGCGCAATCTTGTTCTGGTCCGCGGTCACGGTGTTCTGATCTGTGGTGACCTGATTTTCCGCATTCACGATGTTTTGATATTCGGCGTTCAAATCGTCGTAAATAGTCTTGTAGTTATTTTCCAAATTCGTCCAAGGGTTCGTGCCAACCCCTACGGACTGCGTCCATTGATCCGCACTTTGTTCATACTCTTGATATTTCGCGTATGCTGCTTGGACCTGAGCTTCCGTGACATTGTCGTTCTCGCTGGCCACCGTTTTCTCATTTGCCTCATCCGTTGCCAACGTCTGCTGATCCGCCGCAAGCGTCGCCTGATCCTGCTTCAGCGTCTGCTCATCGTTGGCCAAGGTCTGCTGATCCGTGGTCACTGACAGTTGTGACTCAGAACTCGACTGTTGCGTCGACTGCTGATCTTCCGCCAACTGCTGTTGAGCCGCCTTCACCGCAGCTTGATCCGCAGCCAACCGCTGCTCATCCAACTGCACGGTATCCGACACCTGATTGAGCGCTTGCTTCGCCTGCGTCAAATTGTCCTGCGCCTGTTGAACCGCCTGCAACTCACTTGACCTATCGTTGTACTGCGCCAATGCCAGTTGGTACGCTTCCTTCGCCTGGGTCACAGCCGTCTGATCCTTGGCGATGGCGTTCTTGTCCATCGCAATGGTACTGCTCGTCGTACCTTGTTTGTCCTGAGCCAGTTTCGCCTGGGCCGACGCCAAGGAAGCCTCGGCTGAAGTGACGCTTGCCTGATCCTGGACAATCTGCGTCTTCTCCGCCGTATCATCCATGGTGGCCAGGATTTGACCCTTCTTCACTTGCTGTCCAATCTTCACATCGATAGCCGTTACGGGCGCGCTCGTTCCTTGAAAATCGAGAGAGTAAGAAGATGGCGCTTCAATGGTTCCCGTCGCACTGATGTATTGGGTCACATCCCCATAACCCACGGTATAAAAGGATGATGCCGATACGGGCGCCGATTTGTTCAGTTCCTTTAACGAGATTGGAATGCCTGCGCCAAGCACGACGACAACCGCCGCCCCTGCGTAGATCCACTTTCTCCGCGATCCCCGAAACCGCGGTTTGACAAACTCTGACTGAGTTTGCGGACTAAGCCCCATGTCATGTCCCTCTTTCGCGATAATATCTCCGAGCACGCCCCGTATTCGCAAATGCGGAAAAATACGGTATTCGACCCACGGGATCATGTGCTTGCGTAACTAAAATATAGGGACAACATTGAATTGGGATTGAAATGATAGGGATTTAGAGATAAAAAGTCGATTTATTAGAGGCACAGGCAATAAAGTGCCCAGGGCAATAGCCCCAGGCACTCAATTGCCCTATTCGGATACGAAATTCGATTTACTTCGACGAATTGCTCGTTCCGTTACTCGTCAGAACAGGCGGCAAATCTTTTGCTTCGGCCTGCAAAGTCGCGTAGTAAGGATCCGATTTTTTCACCACTTTCAATCCCTTCGCGATGGTAGCCTTCGCAGCGCTCGTTTGGCCCAACTGCGCCTCTGCGTACGCAAGTTGATACCACCCCAACGCGTACGTCGGGTCAACTTGCGTGGACTTCGTGTAATACGGGATCGCATCCTTTGGATCGCTCTTGAGTTCACGATATACGTTGCCTAGGGCTGTCAATAATTCTCCGGACTTCGGTTCGAGCGCAACGGCTTTCTTATAGTACTTAATTGCCGTGGCCGCGTCGCCGTTGACAAAACCACTTTGCGCGGCTTTAACCTGAGCATTGACGTCCGACGCCTGCTTGTCTGCTTCGCTCACATACTTTTTCAAGTTGGCCGCACCAGCCAAATTGCCTGCGGTGTTGTTTGCGGCTTGTCCACAGCCAGACAAACTGGCGGTTATCAACATGAGGCATCCGACGGATGCGATGATGGATCGCTTCATGAAATTTGATCTCCTTTCGCGCACAGTCTCGAGATGCCTGTCTGATCCCGGAACATGACTACGCGCATGATGTAGTATCATGCGCGAGGGAGGAATTATGCAAAAGTATAACAAAGTGAACAGCCTGTGCCTAGTCGAAGAGTTCAGCTTCACTCAGGATCGGATGCCGAGTGTCCTTCTCGGACAGAACTGGCTCGGACGTTGGCCAATCAATGCCTAATGCCGCATCATTCCATAGAATTCCGCGATCGTGTTCACGAGAGTAAAATTCGTCAACCTTATACATGACTTCGGTATTTGAAACGAGTGTACAAAATCCATGGGCAAACCCTTGCGGGACAAACAGTTGCCGGTGGTTCGCGGCGGATAAGATGTATCCTCGCCATTGGCCAAATGTCGGCGACGATCTGCGAATGTCCACCACGACATCATAGATCGCCCCGGCCGTAACCCGGACCAACTTCGTTTGCGCCTTCGGAGGCAACTGATAATGCAAGCCACGTACCACACCTGCCTCGACGGACAACGAGTGATTGTCTTGAACAAACGCAACATGGACGCCAATATCGGCAAGGGTCCGCTGTGAATAGCTCTCGGTGAAAAAACCTCTGCTGTCCTGGTGAACCACAGGTTCCAGCAACAGTACACCGTTCAAGTCTTCTCGTAGAACGTTCATCAAGGTCCCCTCCACTCGTTGATCGCTTCCCGATGTGTCAACACAAAATCTGATAACGCATCCTGCCAAGAGCGGAATGACGAAAACCCATTCGCAGGAATTGCACGGCTCTCAAGCGCTGAAAAGCTGGGCCGTTTAGCTGGGCGAGGAAACTCCTCCGTGGTAACCGGGGTGACCTTGACGTCCATCTCGACTTCGCGGAAGATCGCTACCGCAAATTCGTACCACGAACAAGCACCAACATTGCATCCATGATAGACGCCATACCTATCCGTTTCGATCAGCGCAAGAATGAATTGCGACAGATCCCTAGTCCATGTCGGCGACCCAATCTGGTCATTGACAACACGCAGCCCCTCGTCTCCTACCGTACTGCCCGCGCGAATCATAGTCCGTACAAAGTTCGCACCAAAAGCGCTGTACAGCCAAGCGGTCCGAATGATAAAGGACTTCTCACAGTGATTGAGAACTGCCCTTTCCCCGGCCGCTTTCGATTCACCATAAACCCCAAGAGGCAGAATGGGATCCGATTCCACGTATGGCACTGTGGCATGTCCACCGCCGAACACGTAGTCGGTCGATATGTGACAGAGCTTTGCCCCAATTCGGTCACATGCCATCGCGAGGTTTTTGGCGCCACGTTCGTTCACAGCGAACGCATCCGACCGATGTGTTTCCGCATCGTCGACACGGGTATATGCTGCGGCGTTGATCACGACGTCAGGTTGAAACCTCGTCACCACATCAACCACCGCATTGAAATCGGTGATATCGAGCTCCGCCTTCGTGAGAGCGAGGATCTGCATGTCGTCTCTCTCGTGAAGCAGGCGTGTCAATTCCTGTCCGAGACCGCCATTCGCACCCGTTATCAGTAGACGACTCATTGGCTCAACCTCGTCGAGTACTGTGTCTCAAAGAACGATTGGTACTCGCCAGATTGGACACGGCGCCACCACGTCTCGTTCTCCTGATACCACTTCACTGTGGAGGCAAGTCCTTCGTCAAAAGGAATGGTCGGAGCCCACCCTAATTCACGGCGAATCTTCGTCGCATCAATCGCATAACGCCGATCATGCCCCGGCCGATCTTCAACGAATTGAATGAGATCATGAGGTTTCCCGAGCACATCCAAAATTCGTTCCACAATACGCAGGTTTGTCCACTCGTTATCCGATCCGATATTGTACACTTCCCCGCTTACGCCTTCGCGCAGCACCGCGTCGATGGCCCGACAGTGATCGATGACGTGTAACCAATCACGCACTTGCTGGCCATCGCCATACACCGGAATCGGTTCATTCGCCATCGCACGAACAATCGTCAACGGGATTAGCTTCTCAGGGAACTGATACGGACCGTAATTATTTGAACAACGCGTGATACACGTCGGCAGGCCATACGTATGATGATATGCCTGAACAAGCAGATCGGATCCGGCCTTGCTCGCTGAATACGGGCTGTTCGGATGTAAAGGAGTTTCTTCCGTGAAATATCCAGTGGAACCGAGCGCACCGTACACCTCATCCGTAGACACGTGGACGAATTTCTTGACTCCGTATTTGCGTGCGGCATCGAGCAGGACCTGCGTCCCTAGCACATTCGTACGAACGAAGGCTCCCGGATCGAGAATGCTCCTGTCGACGTGCGACTCAGCGGCAAAGTGGACGACCGCGTCGATGCCAACAGCGAATACCGCCTCAACATCCTCATGAGACGTGACATCGCCATGCACAAAGGTATAATTAGGCTTGTCTTCAACGTCCATTAATGACTCAATATTTCCAGCGTACGTCAAGGCGTCAAGGCCGATAACAGAATCGTTCGTATTACTAGAGAGCAGATATCGTACAAAGTTACCCCCTATGAACCCGGCCCCGCCTGTCACCAAGACACGCACTGCGCCACCCTCATTTCTTCGAATTGAATGTGTTCCCATAATCAATGGACTGAGCCAGCCCGTTTGCTCGAAAATAGCTCGATGGAGTTCCTGCATCTGTCCACCAACCATCAAGAACTGCGTAAGACAACTTACCTTGCTTAATGTAGGCGTTATTGACATCCGTAATTTCGTACTCCCCCCGGGCAGAGGGCTGCAGATCTCGAATAATTTGGAATACACTCGGATCATACATGTAGATTCCGGTAACCGCGTACGGAGACTTAGGGACCCTGGGTTTCTCCTCGATGCCGATAATCCGGTCACCATCCAGTTCCGGTACACCAAACCGCTCCGGATCGGGCACTTTAGTAATAAAGATTCTCGCGCCCTCCCTATGCATGTCGAAATCCTTTACATAACTGGAGATATCGCTCTGAAAGACGTTGTCTCCGAGGATAACTGTCATACACTCACTTCCCACGAAATCCTCGGCGAGACTCAGTGCCTGCGCGATTCCACCAGCTTGTTCTTGAACTTTGTACGTGAATCGCACGCCAAACTCATGTCCGCTACCCAATAGATTCACGACATCTCCCATGTGTTCCCGGCCGGTCACAACCAATACGTCGCGAATGCCGGACTGCACCATGCGGAAGATCGCATGATAGATCATTGGATACCGCCCAATTGGAAGCAAGTGTTTATTGGTGACCTTAGTTAATGGAAACAGCCGTGAACCGGTTCCGCCGGCGAGAATAACCCCTCTCACTAATAAAGTCCTCCTTAAAGCAATTTGGGTTACATCCGAAACACGAATTGTTCTAGCAACAATCACCTAGCTGACCTGAATAGTTTGCGTAAAATACTCGTGCCTACACGAAGAGGGCCCATAGCGTCCCAGGACGTGGATCTCAGCATCTCAAGAATCACTGCAGTCGCCGTCGCGTCGTCCCCAACATGAGGTTTCTCTTCCTTCGGCAGGCCTCGAATGCGTAAACGCAGATTCCTAAGAGGACGGGTCATCCTCCACGACTTCGAGTTCCAGAAGGCGTCTAGATCATGTACCTTGAACGGAAGATGATCGCTTCCGGAGGCAATGTGCGGTGCGCCACTACCTCGCCACATCAATTCTGCGAAATGTGAGCGGAGGTTTGAATATACACCAATCCCCATTTTCCCCGCTCGCAGATCATCCCTCAACCATTCGTTCAATAATGCTTGCCGATAAAAATGATGCTTACTAACTCCATCGATGACTGAATTTCCTAGTGCTCCCGTCGAGTTGGGACGGAGATGGTAAAAGGCTAAGTTATGTGCGCAAACGACGATATCGTACTGAACCAGAAAGCGAACGTTGAACTCCCAATCCCCTAGGACAGGCAAATCCTCACGAAAACCTTGTACCTGGTTCCAGGCCGCTCGCGTGAAGAGAAACGAAATCGGAGGAAAGATATTGTCATACATCATTCGGTCCAATGACATGATTCCGGGAGGCATCCATTGATTAAAGTCCTCAATGGACTCTGCAATCACTGTCTGTCCTTCTATGCGCTCGAGTACGCGATGGCAATGCGTGACCACGCCTTGAACCGAAGGAATTCGCTGCTGCCAAGTAATCAGTTCAGCCACTGATGTAGAAAGGAAAGCCGGAGCCCAGCTATCATCGTCATCGTGAATTACCAACAATTCTGATTGTGTGGCGTTAATCCCTGCGTTCGATGCTGCCTCCATTCCCCGAGACTCGTCATGGTGAACAACAATTACACGCCCTTGATACTCGCTTTGGTAGTGCTCGACGAGCCAATCTACCTCTGATGAGATGCCCCCATCATTGACGATGACATGGACCCAGTTCTGATAATCCTGCCGCAGAACACTCTCAATGGCACGTCTCAGTAAGACGGTTCGATTCTTCGTTCTAGTGATAATGGCCACTTTCGGTTCGAGGCTTAACATCAATACATTGTTCTCCTTCTGAACCCTGATGTTTGTGAGTTTCTTATCTTGAACCCAGCTTTCCAGAATGAGTTCGATAGCTCACGATCAAAGTCGCGTTTGTTTGAAATTCTCTTTGCCAAGGCTACCCGCTGTGTAGAAATCCCAACGTCAGAATGAGAAATATCTCCTAGAGCCTCCGCTTGGCTCCGCGACGGGTGCAATACCAAATTCATAAACGGAGCCGCCCAGAATTCGCTTGTCGTGTAAGTGGTGCCACTAACCGAATGAACGCCGAAAATGCGTAGATATTCTTCCATGAAATTCAAGGCACCGCTTCGCAGACGTTCGGCTGCCAATAGATACTCCTGTTCATCTACATTCATGGAAGGTGACTCAAGAACAGGCTCTATCGTCCCGTCACTACCTTTGCGATAGCCCAATGTTGTTCCGTGCGGAGCCGTCAAGGCCAATTCCAACAATTCCGCGCCACCGGAGGCGATTGCATCCCTCCAGGTAGAAGGCTCGCCTTCGTTCATGAGCCACGCCCGCATCGAAGATCCGAGCCCTTCCTTAGATGCGCCCTGAAACAGCCCAAAATACAAGCCAGTCAAGTTGCGCGGATAACGTCGGTCTAGCAAGCGAGATACCGCTCCCTGCATACTCCCTGTCCACCCAACATCAATCATAACCACCTTTGACGATCCTTCGAACAGCTGATTGATATACGCCTTCGCTAAGTCACTCTTTTCATGGGCTGCCTGGATGACCAAATCATAATGCCTCGTGAGCAGGGTAAAGAGGCGGTGATCTCCACCGGTCATCTGTTCGTCCATGCTAAGGCCAAGCTCCGAGGCCGTTTTCATTACATCCGTCGGGTTAATACCCAGTGCCTCGATCCTCTCACGTAAGGTTCTTTTAACCCTTCCCGAAGTAAGTTTCCACAAACGGTCAAAATCAAAATCCATGAAGCTTGGATAGAAAATTGCCTTCCGTGAGACATAAGCGTATGACGCTTCTGTGTCGATATCTATCAAATCTCGGTATCTCGTCCAGAGTAGATGAAACAGATAGGCGTCGCGAGCGAAAAACAGTACTTTTTCTGGCTCAAGGCGCCGAATTTGTTCCAAAATCCACAAAAAGTATCCGGTAAACAAAGGCCCAAACACTTCGTAACCAATATTATCCAAACAATGTAGCCCTGATGCCTGTCCACTGAGGAGCGGTTTTCGTGTTAAACCCACTATAATACTGCGGACTAGGTGGTCCGAAGGGGATGCAATCCTAGACCCACGGTCGTCACGTGCTAGTTCCTCGAGTTCCCTAAAGTGGATAGTCCGAATTCCAAGACGCTTCGGTTGCTCGACATCTGCACCCGCGTTGTCTCCAACGTGGAGTATCTCCTCATACCTCACATCCCATTTATCACGAAGATGTGGAAAGATTGTACCCTCGTGCTTGCTTTTTCTGAGTTCCCCAGAGACTAAAATCTCTAGATTATCACCATATCCGCAATTCCTTAGCATCTCCTGCAGCACATTTTTAGGAAGATACATATCGGAACAAAATACGACTTGAACACCTCGTTTGCTCGCCTCAAAGAACAATTGCCGGATCGTCTCGTTAGGGTAGCAACATCGTAGTTCCAGTTCAATCTCCAAATCCTTGATCCGCCCTAACTCTGCCGCATCCAAACCAGTTGCAACCGCCATTTCCTCATATATCTGATCGAGTATTATTTCGCTCGTGCCTCGCGTTCTAACTGCCTTCTCACGCGCAATTCGTTCACATTCCATACGAACCTCAGGAAGATTCTGTACTGCGCTAGGATGGAATAACGCAACATCTGACTCTAGTAATCTCTCACGAAGTAGGTAGAATAGATCCTCTGGCCTGTTAAGGGCCCTGTGAATTGACGTGTCAAAGATGTCAAGGGAAAGCAATCGAACTCCATCCAGCAACTTCGAAGCGCTATGCATTGAAGGACCTCCTAATTAATATCACGCAAAATTCCCCAACCTATAATTAGGCTCTGCCTGGTTCAAATTCGGATTGTAGTAAGGATCCTTGTGATGTCCCCACTTTATTTTGAAGATCTTCAGATCGTTGTCATCCGGTGCCATACTGAAGCTGCAAGCTTCAAATTCTGCGTGCGGAGTAAAAACCGTCAAAAGCCCTCGTTGGTGAAGGCGTAAACAGTAGTCAATATCAAAAAGTGTGTCTGAAAACTCGTTCGAAAACCCACCATTATCGATGAAGGTTGCCCTATTGCACATCATGCAACTGGAATGTACAGCACTACAATTCCTCGAATCGATTAGCCCACCGAAATACCCAAAGTCCATCCTGTGAAAGCCCTTGTACGCCATACCTATGTCGTGTTCGGTCCCAACCACTATGCCAGCTTGGACAATCCGATTGCGGCAAACGAGTTTTCCTCCCACAGCCGCTACGTCCGACCGAAGGGCATGTTCAGCTAGGGCGCGAATCCCTTCCTCAGACAGTCTCGAGATCGATGGCGATAGGAACAAAATCACGTCGCCCGAAGCGCGGAGAACTGCATCATTAAGTTTCTCGCTAAGCGGGAGGTTAGAGTCAGTCAGACGCATAAATTCCAGTTTAACGGTTCCACCAACTAGAGCAGGATCGTGTTCCCACCGATTCGGAGACTGTATAGTATTCAAAGGAATTATGCTGACCGCCAAATCCGCTGGCGTCTTCCGGCAATATCGATAATGCCCGGGAGTAGCCTGTGTAACCGTGGCGGAATACCCACTTCGACTAGCGTGGTCCTCTAGTGCCCGCTGCCCGGCGACGTAAGCATACGGCTTTGCATAGGCGTCGTCCGCAGTCGAACCAGGTATCTTTCTCCAATGGTAAAGCACTTTCGGGATGTGAAATATTTTGTTCGTTTTCTCGGAGACCCGCAAATTGAAATCAAAATCCTGACTTCCGTCGTAACCCTCTCTTAGCCAACCCAGTTCATCTCCGAGCGTCTTTCTGTACACAGCAAGGTGACTAACATAGTTTCCCGACAGAAGTAACTCGGGTGACCAGTCTGGCTTGTAGTACGGCTCGCAAAACTTTCCACTCGTATCGATTTTATCTTCGTCGGAGTATATAAGATCTAAGGTAGGGTCTTGAAGAGCAATGGCAACCTCTAAGAGTGCATCTGGACTCAACTCGTCGTCGTTGTCCATAAACGCGACAAATTCGCCTGATGCGGCCGTAATTGCCGCATTGGTAGCACCAACTATCCCCTTATTTTCGTGGCCGAATGAGACTTTTATCCTGGAATCCATACCTTCTAGCCGGTTCAGGTAATCTTTTAAGGCTGCATCCGTAGAACAATCGTCGTAGACACATAGTTCCCAATTCGAGTATATCTGCTGCTCGACGGAAGCTACTGCACGCTCAAACCACTTGAGTGGCACATTATAAACTGGCATTACAATGCTTATTCGTGGAGTGAAGTCCAATTTTGGCATAATGTATCGGTCGTCAACCAGACTACTCTGTCTTCTACGAACATAGTGATCATATCGTTTCGCGTCCGCGCGAACTACCCACCACTGAACGCCACGTCTCCATGTTGTATAAATCCCCGAATCTCGTACACTGCGCCAGGTCTTGCGAAGGAGACGTAGGTAATCGTGAATATTCACTTGTGCTCACCCCCCAAGACAGTCCAAACATGATTTAATTCCAGTAGGGCCTGTCCTTCCTGCCTTGGAACAACCTCGAAATCTAAACAGGCGTCCCACCGATCATAAAATTCACCTAACGCTGACTCTAGCAGAAGATTTACGCGGTAGGAGTTAATCGGAAGTAACAGTGCGTCAATGGTCAACCGCAATGTCATTTGTTCACCAGAAGGAATGTCAATCAGGCCCGTTTCAGCCTGTTTTGAGCTTGTAGCCCATAAAACTGTCCCATCACTTAAACAAAACTGCAGTTGGCACAATCCTTGAACAATAGGCCGCTCTGGGCACAGTACAATATCGAATGAAACACGACTCCCTTGCATGACCTCGCTTCCTCGGTCACCCACAATGTTCGCTCTCTTAATCGGTCCCTTCCGGTAGCCAATTTTCACATCAGATCCACTTGTGGAAACATCGCTGCGTCCTTGGTGTACTCGATCGAACTTCATGACAGATCCACCAGCTTGAGAACTCTCAAATATGGTTTCAAGGTAGACGGGTATGCACTCTCTCGGGGGACCCTGCATTTTAACGACAGAGTTATGCAACCAAACGACATGATCACACAGCTTTTCAATCATTGACGAGTCATGGGAGACCAGTACGATCGTAACCCCTTGCTTTTGCATCTCTTGGATCTTTGAAAAGCATTTTGCTTGAAATGCTGCATCACCCACTGCTAACACTTCGTCAAGAAGCAGAATATCTGGCTCCACGGCAATCGCTATAGAAAAAGCAAGACGCATATACATGCCCGAAGAGTAACTCCTTATCGGCTCGTGAATAAAATCACCGATCTCGGAAAACTCAATGATTGACTGTAGTTTGTTCCGAATTTCTTTCCTAGATAGGCCGAGAAGCGAGGCATTTAAGAATATATTCTCAACCCCTGTGAAATCAGGGTGAAACCCTGCCCCAAGCTCCAACAAGCTAGAAACCCGACCGTTCAAGTGGATTTCTCCCTTGTCCGGGTAAAGAATTCTCGAAATTAATTTTAGTGCCGTACTCTTACCGGATCCATTGCTTCCAATTAAAGCAACAGTTGTTCCTCGCTCCACTGTAAAGCTGACGTCACTCAAGGCAACAAACTCCTGATACCGGGCCCTTCCAGCATTGATAACTCGATCCTTCAACGTTGTATTCTTCCCTGTGTGAACGCGATAGGTTTTCGTAACGTGATCTACTGTAATAGCTGGCTCCATTGCGCTAAACCTCCTCAGCAAGCCTTCGATTCAGCAATCCAAACACTCTCCATCCCAGTGAAAAGATGCATAATGCGAACGCGGAACCATACAACAACAGCTTCCATCTCACCCCGTGTTCATAGTAGAAAATGTCCTGCAGACTCATGATAGGGGTGGTAAGGGGATTCAACCTAAACAAAAAGCTATAAGGGCTCGGAATCAACGTAATGGCATAAAAAATAGGTGTAACGTAGAACCATAGCATTAAAAAGATGTTCAGCATATGTTCCAAATCTCGAAAATACACATTTAGAATCGAGACCAATAGCGAGAACCCGACCGTCATTACCACTTCGATTAGGAGGATAAGGGGCCAGTATGTCCAGTCCACGTTAGGATGCAGACCTGAAAGTAATAGGAATGGTATGAGCACAACTTGAGAAATTAGATAATTTATCACAGCACCTCCCACAACCGAAAGAGGCAAAATTTCCCTCGGAAAGTATATTTTCTTTACCATCGCAGCTTGTCCAAGTATCACTCGACTAGAGGATTGCAAGGAGGTGGCGAACAAATTCCATGCGAGAAGTCCTATGAACAGAAATGCGGAATAGTTCTTCATATTAATTCTTAAGACAAACGAATAGACTAGACTGTATACAATTAAAGTCAATATCGGGTTCACCAGCGTCCAAAAGAACCCGAGTACCGAACCCTTATACCGTGTACGTAGTTCTGACAAGATTAAACTCCATAACATGCTTCGATAATTCCAGACCTCGACGAATCTTTTCAAGTCTGACTTCCCACCCTTCGACCCACGGACAAGAGCGAACTGAACGTAAGATGAATGCTGTACATGAACCAAACAAGCACCTTTAGAAGCAATACAACTTTGTTATTGCATGATTTCCCATAGTGTTTGGCGTAGTAAAGTACCATCGAATCATAGAAGTGCCACAATGACTCTGGGGAACGTTTTCCACCGTTGCCACCTTTCAGGTGGATGGTTGTCACCCTTCCCTCATACCATATTTTGTATCCCGCAGCATTGATTCGCTTGCACCAATCAATGTCCTCCCCGTACATGAAATAATCTTCGTCAAGACCGCCGACATTTAAGAATACATCAGCAGAAACCACCATAAATGCCCCACTCAAACAATCAACTGGATAACTTCCCCATTCGTCAAGATGCGATAGATTATATCCATTCATCCATGGAATCTTACGGAACAAAAGCGACAATCCCGAGAGACGCGTGAAGCTATTCCACAGCGTAGGAAAACCTCGTCTACAGGCTCGATCTAGCCTGCCGTCGGGGAGTTCTAATCTGCACCCAACCGCGCCAACGCCGTCCTCGGTTTTTATTCTATCGACACACACCTCGATCGAGTCTTTACCGACGATCGTGTCGGGATTTAGAAGTAAGATATAATCCCCAGAAGCAATCTCCATTCCTCTATTATTTCCATAGGCAAAGCCGTGATTTGCTTCCTGAACAAGTATTTTGACACCCAGAAAAGGTAAGTCAGCCTGATTGGAATACTCTGATATCCACTCTACGGTTCCATCGGTCGATCCGTTATCTACGAAGATCAATTCGAGGTTCCCCGCCATCGTACAACCTTCTAATGACCCCAAGCAGTCCGGAAGAACACGAATAGAATTATACGTTAGAAGGATAACCGAAATCATGTCCGACACCCCCATCAGAAATTAACGTGTTCCGGAGGTAGTTCCTGATTCGCAGATTGTGTCTGAAA
>NZ_BCQI01000062.1 GCF_001544355.1 Alicyclobacillus acidiphilus NBRC 100859 | reverse complement strand
CCGAGGGAGGCTTAAGGTTGTCGATCCGGCGGGTTGGAGGCAAATAAGCGTCTGAGAACCGCCTATGGGACTCCGTTCGAGTCCGATTGGGCCGAATTTGAACGAATAAGCGGCCCAGGGCCGCTTAAATCTCCCGGTTCGGAAAATTCGACACGAATAAGCGTCTTTGGGACGCTTATTCGGCGATGAAGACCGGCTCGCGGTAACCCAGGGGCGATGAAGACCGGCCTGGGGTGACTCGGTGCTGCCCGGCCTGCCTGCCTGCCGCCCCGCCCCTCGCCCCAGCTAACTTACTTCAGGATGCGTCGGGCAAAGACCAGATTCTTACCCAACCATGTGCCCTTCAGCGGCTCGATGGTGACTTTCTTCCAACCGCCGCCCTCTTGAATGACGTCTCCATTCCCAATGTAAATTCCGACATGTCCACTGCCGTTTGGTTCATTTGCTGTTTTGAAGAAGAGGAGATCCCCCACCTGAAGGTCGGACGTGGATACTGGAGTGCCAGCGTTGTTGCGCTGCCATACGGACGAACCACTGAAGTCGATCCCGAGGGCGGCACGATACACCCAAGCGACGAAGTTGCTGCAGTCAAAACCTACGAACGGCTCCTGTTTGCCCCAAACGTACGGCACATTGAGTTGTGTTTCCGCCATTTTTACAAGGATTTGCTGCTGCTCAGAAAGTTGCAAGGAAGAAACATCTGTCTCCTGATGCGTCAAGGAGCCTTGACTGCTCGGAACCGTTGTTGCTTGTGCAGAAGGAATGAGGAGCAATGAAGACATCACGAGAGCTGCCAATGCTGGCTTGATGTGAATACGCACGGGTGTCCGCCTCCAAGTGTAAGTAAGTATGTGAAAGAATATCGAATTTTGGATCCCGGGTTGTGGGGGTGGGCGAAGCGGTAAATTGTGACATATCAAGGCGCGACTCCCCGCTGTAAACCTGGTTGTTCTATTCGTTCGGAGACCCCGAATCGGATTTCATCATAACTTGTCAAATTTACCCGTTAATTTCCAGAGGGTGAGATAGGGTTGGTTGCGAATACCTTACTCTACGTAATTTGACATGACACAAACATGGGGGAGTCGAATTGAAGAATTGGAAAATTGCGTTGTTGGCAACGCCTGTTGCAGCAGGATTGCTTACCTGGGGCCTCCCATCGATAGCGTCGGCGGCACCTGTGCCAGGAAGTCAGAATAGTCAGAAGCAGCAGGATTTAGGGCCTACGGATACAAGCCAGACCATGACTGCGTCTGTCTATTTAAAAATCCAAAACGAGAGCCAACTGCAGAACTACATCCAGCAGACGGAGACGCCGGGCAGTCCGAATTATCACAAGTTCTTGTCCGTTCAACAATTCGTTTCCCAGTATGCACCGTCAAATCAAGAGATCAGCATGGTTACACACTATCTTCAATCGCAGGGAATCACGGTAGACAAAGTATTCGCGGACAACTTGGACATTCAGGTGACCGGTACGGTTGCACAATTCAACGAGGCGTTCAACATTGTGGAAGAAAATTATACAAGAGGTGGAAAATATTTTCACGCGCCGAAAGGGAGACCGCGGATTCCTGACGTGTTACTGAATAGCGTATTGGCCATTGCGGGATTGAGCAATGAGCAAGCGGCGCAATCGCTGAGCATCACCGCGTCCCAGGCCACGGGACAGCAGGAACCGCCGTTGGCTCTGCCAAAGGACGGATCGACAGCGACGGGAATCCCGGGTGAATATACAGTGGGAGATACCGCCAACATGTACGACATCAACCCGCTCTATCAACAAGGCATCACAGGCAAAGGAGAGACGATTGGCATTGCATCGCTTGCCGACTTTCTGCCTCAGGACGCGTATACATATTGGAACGCGATTGGACTGAAGACGCAGCCGAACCGCATTACCGATGTGCCTGTCGACGGCGGCGGGGCGCTGGGCGCTGGAACGGGCGAAACGTCGCTCGATGTCGAACAGGCTGGCGGTTTGGCCCCGGACGCGAACATCATTGTGTACAACGCGCCGAATACCGACGCGGGATTTCTCGATCTGTTCTACCAAGCGGTTTCGGACAATAAGGTCGATACATTGTCGGTCAGTTGGGGCCAGCCGGAGATCGACTATGTAGCGGGCATGAACGAAGGCACCGACTACACGAATGAACTTCAGGCGTTTGATCAGGCTTTCATGGAGGCAGCGGCGCAAGGCATCTCCGTCTTCGCGGCCTCGGGAGACTCGGGCGCATACGATACGCAGCGTGACTTCCCAAATACGGATGGCTTTTCGACTCCGCTTTCCGTCGACGCGCCTGCGTCAGATCCGTATGTCACGGCTGCCGGTGGGACGACCGTGCCGTATCAGGCAACGTTCTCCAAGGGATCGGTCGATATCACGACGGAGCGCCCGTGGGCTTGGGACTATCTGCAAAACCTCGGCTATTCGACCTTCTCCGTAGGTGACGGCGGTGGCGTCAGCACCATCTGGAACCGCCCGTGGTACCAGCAGGGAATCGCCGGTATGCAAAATACGGTGTCGGGACAAACGTTCACTGATTCGCAGGGGCTTCTCTATGGATCGCCATTTTCATATAACCTGCCATCGGGCTTCGCTGGCCGGAACGTCGCGGATTTGTCGATGGACGCTGATCCAGAGACAGGCTACCTCGTCTACGATACGCCCGAAGACGGCGGTTGGCTCGAAGGGGATGGCGGTACGAGTTTCGTCGCGCCTCAATTGAACGGCATCACGGCCTTGTTGGATCAGGACGCTCATTCGCGCCTCGGGCTGCTGAATCCAATGTTGTACACCATTATGCAAACGAAGGGCTATGGCGCCAATGCTCCGTTCAACGATCTCGCCGACGGGAGCACGAACTGGTATTGGAAAGCCGTTCCGGGCTACGATCCCGCAGCAGGCATCGGCACGCCGAATGTCGCGAATCTGGCGTCGGCCATTTTGGCGCTCAATGCGCATGGAAACGGAAATGGAAACGGAAATAGAGGCCATTAAGCTCGGTCGTATGCTGGCATAAGTCATCTTGTGCAACACCTGATTCGACTGAAACACCTCATTCGATGGTGGACAATGCCCTTTCGGATGGGGTGTTGTGCGTCTGTGAGGGTTGCTTGAAAGGATGAACCCAAAAAATAGTGGCTATCTGGATTGACTTGTATACAAGTGTGCAATAGGATCGAGAAGATCGCATTTGCATGCGTTCAACATGTTACCCATACGAACGCACGTTTTGCAGGAACGGTGGTGAATCCAATGCTGTCAAGCCTTCCATATGGATCGGGCAAGAAGACTCTCGGTGAACAAGCGTACGCGGCCATTCGCGAGGCAATCTTGACCATGCAGGTGAAGCCGGGCCAACTGGTGTATGAGTCGGATTTCACTCGCATGCTGCATATGAGCCGAACACCCGTGAGAGAGGCGATTCGGGCGCTCGCGCTCGAAGATCTGATCGAGGTGCTGCCGCAGCGGGGCATGCGGGTGACGCTGATTTCCCCAAAGCGGGTCGAGGAGACGCGGTTTGTGCGCGAAAGCCTGGAAGTGAGTGCGCTGCGCGAGATCGCGATGAGTATCGACGTGAATCATCGTACGGCTGTCCAACTGAAAAAGGACTTGGACGGTTCGCTGCTGCAGCAGCGAGACGCGTGCAAAGCGGGTGACGCCATGAGCTTTCTCGAGGCGGACGACCAATTTCACCGCGCGCTTTTGAACTACTTTCACAATGACACCTTGCTGGTCATGGTGGGGCAAATCCGCAGCCACTTGAATCGTGTCCGCATGTTGTCGCTGTTTGATGTGCCTGCGATGGAATCGTTGATTGCCGATCACGAGCGGATCGTCGACGCGCTGTTTTCGCATGATGTGGAAACGGCCACGCGAATTATGCAGGTTCATCTAAGGCGCGTCATGGAAGACATTTCCGTCATCATTCAGAGATATCCTTCGTACTTTGCGGAAGAAAGCAGTTTGCCTGAATGACCGTCGTGTGAATGAATCGAACGGTCAAGTGTTGAAACGAAACTGGGGGATTTTGTATGCGGATTACAGACATCAAGGCGACGACGGTCACCGTCCCGCTCGAAGCTCCGTTGAGACACAGCAATGGGGCGCACTGGGGGAGATTTGTGCGAACAGTGGTCCAGGTGTTCACGGACGAGGGGATCGTCGGCTTGGGCGAAATGGGCGGCGGCGGAGAAAGCGCGGAAGCCGCCTTTGCGGGATTGAAGACGTATTTGGTCGGACACGATCCGTATCGTCTGGAAGAGTTGAGATTCAAAATCGCGAATCCGACAGCGAGCCTGTACAACAATCGAACGCAGTTGCTCGCCGCCATCGAATTCGCTTGTCTGGATATCATCGGGAAGCATTTGGGCCGTCCCGTCTACGATTTGATCGGCGGCAAAATTCGCGACACCGTTTCCTTTGCGAGCTACCTATTTTTTCGACTGCCCAACGAGCATACGGGCGAGGGAGAAGTCCGCACGCCGGAACAGCTCGTGCAACACGCCAGAGAGCTGCGTGAAAAATACGGTTTTCGTGTGCACAAACTCAAGGGCGGCGTATTTGACCCAGATTACGAATTGGCTTGCTACCTCGCGCTGGCCGACGCGTTTCCCAACGACAGGCTGAGGTACGATCCAAACGCGGCTCTCAGCGTGGAAGATGCCATTCGCTTTGGGCGCGCCATTGAACACGTCAACAACGACTACTATGAAGACCCAACATTCGGCCTCAACGGCAACAGGCGCGTGCGCGAAATGGTTCGGCTTCCCATCGCGACGAACACGTTCGTGGTCAACTTTGAACAGTTGGCAGCCAACATTTTGAACCCAGCCATCGATGTCATTCTCCTCGATACGACGTTCTGGGGAGGCATTCGTCCTTGCTTGAAAGCGGCTGCAGTCTGTGAGACGTTCCAACAGTCCATCGCAGTCCATTCATCCGGAGAATTGGGGATCCAGTTGGCGACCATGTTGCACCTGGGCGCTGTGCTGCCGAATTTGACGTTCGCAGCGGATGCGCACTACCACCATCTGCAGGATGACGTCATCCAAGGCGGTAAGCTGCAGTACGTCGATGGAGCCATCGAGGTGCCTGCGGAACCAGGTCTCGGGGTTGCTCTCGATCCCGACAAACTTCAGCAGTACGCCGAACTGTACCGCGAATTGGGCGGTTACCCGTATGATCGCGATCCAGCCCGCCCAACCTGGTTTCCACTGGTGCCCAACACCCGCTGGGCAACACCGGACGATACAAACAACTGACCTGAGGACAGGAGGACATACCCATGCGTTTAGCAAACAAGATTGCTCTGATCACGGGCGGCGGCCGCGGCATCGGCGCTGGAATCGCCCGCAGGATGGCCCAGGAGGGAGCCGACGTCATCTTGGTCAGCCGAACGATGGCCGAGTTGGTGAAGCAAGAGGAGTGGATTCGCAACAACACGTCGGCTGACGTGCTTGTGCTGGAAGGTGACGTGAGTTCGCCCGCCGATGTCAACCGGACGGTGGATGCAGCCATTGCGAAATTCGGCCGGATCGACATTCTTGTCAATTGTGCCGGTGTTTCACTTGCCCATCCATCGGTCGATCTGCCGTTTGAGGATTGGAAACGGGTGTTGAACATCAATCTCGATGGGACGTTCCTGTATTGCCAGGCTGTGGGGAAAACGATGATCGAACGTGGACAAGGTGGCAAGATCATCAACATCACTTCGCTGGTGTCGCACGCCGCGATTCCGCAGCGGGCTGCGTACGCAGCCAGCAAAGGAGGAGTCAAGCAACTGACGCAAAACTTTGCGTTGGAGTGGGCCCCGTACAATATTCAGGTGAACTCGATTAGCCCTGGTTTTATCGTGACGGAGATCGTACGCGACTTTATTGCCAAGGGGATTCATAAGCCCGAAAAGATGATTGCGCGAATTCCAGCGGGCCGCATGGGCGAAGTGGAGGATATTGCAGGACCAGCGGTGTTTCTCGCATCGTCGGACTCAGATTATGTGACCGGGACGACGCTGATTGTGGACGGCGGCTTTTTGACCAACGGATACGTGTAATCAGAATAGAAGGGGGATAAAGGATGACGTACGGAAATTCTTCCGCACGCGGCGGTTACCGCCAGTCGTTGGACTATTCGGCATGGCTGCAACCTGCGCCATTGCTTTCGGGGAATCTCGTGGAAGTGGCGCCCTGGGCCCGGATCGTTGTGGCCGATCACGCTGAAGGGGTGCTGGGTACCGCGGTCCGTGAATTGTCGCGTGGCATTCGCGAAGCATACGCCATCGATCCAAAGGTAGAAGCGAGTTTGCGAGACGACGCCAGCGCCGTGATCGTGGGCGTCATTGGCCGGACGGCTGCGATCGACGGGTGGATCAGTCCGCATCACGCCGACGCGATCGACGATGAAGGCTACATCATTCAGCCGATTCTGTCGGAGAACCGATCGCTCCTCGTAGTGGCGGGCAAATCTGAGGTAGGCTGCCTCTATGGTGTGTTTCATGTACTGCGTTTGGTTCGTACGGCTCAGCCGTTGACAGAACCCATCGTGGAAACGCCCATCAATCCACTGCGAATGGTCAACCACTGGGACAACGCGGATGGCAGCATTGAACGCGGCTATGCGGGAAAGTCGCTCTTTTACCGAAACGGAGATATTCAGTACAGTCCGAATCGGATTACCGATTACGCCCGCCTGCTCGCTTCGGTTGGAATCAACGCGATTTCGATCAATAACGTGAACGTGCATGAGGTCGAGACGAAGTTCATCACGGAAGATTACCTGCCGTCCATTGCACGATTGGCGGAGTTGTTTCGAGCCTATGGCATCCGGATTTTTCTGAGTGTCAATTTTGCCGCGCCCATCGAAGTAGGCAAGCTGCTGACGGCGGATCCGCTGGATCGCGACGTCCAGGCATGGTGGGACGACACTGCGGTTCGAATCTACCGTCACATTCCCGACTTTGGCGGATTCCTGGTGAAAGCTGACTCCGAATTTCGGCCAGGTCCGTTCACGTACGGCCGCAATCACGCGGATGGAGCGAACATGTTGGCTAGATCATTGCGGCCGTTCGGCGGGCTGTTGATCTGGCGCTGCTTTGTGTACAACTGTCTGCAGGATTGGCGGGATCGACAAACGGACCGAGCGCGTGCCGCGTACGATCACTTTGTGCCGCTCGATGGCACGTTCGATGACAACGTGCTGCTGCAAATCAAGAACGGTCCGATGGATTTTCAGGTGCGCGAACCTGTCTCACCGCTGTTTGGCGGCTTGCAGGAGACCAATCAGATGCTCGAAGTGCAAATCACCCAAGAGTACACCGGGCAGCAGAAGCATTTGTGCTATCTGGTGCCGCAGTGGAAAGAAGTACTTGACTTCGACACGTTTGCGCGCGGCGAGGGATCGACCGTCGCCCGTATTGCTTCGGGTGAACTGTTTGGCCGGACAACTGGCGGCATGGTCGGCGTCGTCAACGTTGGCGACGACGGCAACTGGACGGGGCACTCGCTCGCACAAGCCAATTTGTACGGATTTGGCCGATTGGCGTGGAATCCCCAATTGTCGTCGGAAACCATCACCGATGAGTGGGTTCGTCTGACCTATGGTTTGAACGATCGCGTCGTACAGACGATTTCCCAACTCCTGCTGTCATCCTGGAGGACGTACGAAAACTACACGGCTCCGCTGGGGGTTGGCTGGATGGTGAACCCAGGGCATCACTATGGACCGAATCCGGACGGGTACGAGTACTCCAAATGGGGCACATACCACTATGCGGATTGCAAGGGCATCGGTGTGGATCGAACCGAAGAGTGGGGCACGGGCTACGTTGGCCAGTACCATTCCCCGAATCGGGAGCGGTACGAGAGCTTGGCAGACTGCCCGGACGAATTGCTGCTGTTCTTCCATCACGTGCCCTACCGTCACCAGTTGAAATCCGGCAAATCCGTGATCCAGCACATTTATGACACTCATTTCGAAGGCGTCGAACAGGTGCGCGACATGATGTCAAAGTGGCGGGAACTGTCCGGGTTGATTGACGCGGATCGGCATCAAGCGGTCATGGAACGGTTCGAGATCCAGTTCCAGGATGCCAAAGAGTGGCGCGACGTCATCAACACCTACTTCTACCGCAAGTCAGGCATTCCTGACGAGCACGGCCGAACGATATACTAAAATTTCATGGTTGGACAGTCTGGAGGCGCTGTCGAATGGCTCAATCAGCCGACTTTGAGACGCTCATTTCGAATGCGCTGGAACAGCCGATTTGCGGCTGGGATTTTGCCTATCTGCGTAACCGCGTGATCGATCAGCCGCTTTCGTGGCAGTATCGCAGCCTTGTAGAGTCACGTTTGCCGCAGGCCGCAGCGGTGCTCGATATGGGGACAGGCGGCGACAATGAACATGGCCTGAATCGCTGTTTGGGTGCGCCAATCAACGAAGAGTACCAACACTGGTGTCTCGACTATGCCCGACAAGAAGCCGAAGAATTGGGTTTCATCGTGATCGATGCGAAGGAAGAGTTTCCAGAGGTTGCATTCACCGACGTGGGGGCGATCGTCTACTACCTGCGGATGGTGCCGTGGCAGATTCCAGATTTCAGTGTGGAAAAGTATGCGGATGCGCTTCGCAGGATGCACGAGCGGATTCAGGCGTCCGGGCCGTTTGTAACACACGGCCATCGATTCTACTTGGAACTGAAGAAGCCATAGGGTTCGCGGGGATTCGCAACCAGCCCAACCCCGTTTTAAAGCGTCGAACTCCGTTCCCCGTGCACTGCTTGTGAATGGGAGGACGTCTCAACGATAGGGAACGTCAACATGACATGCGTTCCCTTCGAGCCGTCGCTGTCGAACCGGATGGATCCCTTGTGCTCCTTAACGATATTATGAACGACCATGAGCCCGAGACCTGTCCCTTTTTCCTTCGTCGTGTAGAACGGCTGGCCCAGTGACTGGATGAGGTGCTGAGGAATTCCTGGCCCCTCGTCCTGAATTTCCACACGAACTTCGTTGCCCGAAAGGCTCATCTTGACGTAGATATTTCCTCCGTTGCCTTCCATAGCTTCGATGCTGTTTTTGAACAGGTTCACGAACACTTGTTTCAGTTGATTCGGATTGCAGTGAATGTAGACTGTTTCCTCGAGGTTCGCGACGAAGAACACATTATCCTTATGCGCTTGTCCTTCCAACAACGTGATGGTATCGCGGATGATCAGCTTCAAGTCGAAATCGACAAACAGCGACGGTTCCGGTTTCGCCAAGAGTAGCAATTGACCCGTGATCTCGGATATCCGACTCAACTCAGACCACACGACGCGGAATGCTTCCGGAGACACTGCATCGAACTCTTGGCGAAGCAGTTGCAGAAAGCCCATCACCGAAGTGAGGGGATTCCGAATCTCATGCGCGATCCCGGCGGCGAGCTGTCCCGCGACCGCGAGTTTCTCGGTCTGGATCAAGTATTTCTGTTGGCGCAGCCGCTCCGAGATGTCTCGCGAAACAACGATGAACCCATCCAACTCTCCGTCTTCTCGAAATACCGGCGAGACCTGCGTTTCCGTCGGGATCGACGTGTCGCCAAATTGAAACAGCAACTCGTGAAGCGATGTCACGGATGGCTTCGCCGCGATCGCCTTACGCAGGTCCTCGCCATGCTCTTCGATGAAGTCAAATACCTCTCGACCTGTGATGTCTTCGAGGGATACGTGAAAAAGCCTCGCGTGCGACGGGGAAGCGAATGTGATTTGCCCGTTTGGATCGATCACGAGAACCAAATCGTCCGTGTTGTTGGCAATCAGCTGGTATTTCTTGTTCGCCTCGATGGACGATTGCACTGCGCTATAATACTGGCGGGACATCACAATGAAGCAAACCAACAGGGCCGCTGCAGGAAGCATGGCTGAGAGTGCGGTTTCGTATTGGGAGACAAGGGTGAGCACGGCCACAGACACCATCATAGGAATGAGTGTTCGAGTGCTGAGCGAATGCCAAGCCTGCCTCAGTTGCCCCAACGACCATTGAACGCCCATGTATAATACGAAGTTGCAAGCTTCAAAACACACAATTAGCAGTGCTCGCTGAAGTATGACAGAATGTCCAGGATAGACATCATTGACAAAACAGCATCCGGCGAGTGCGAGTTGGAACATGCCTAAAGAAATAAAGTAACGGTACCATCGAACCGATTTGATATTCCAATTATTGGCGCTAAAAAACATGGCCAGACAGCTCAGTGTGATCACGATGGATGTATCGGAGTAGCCGAGACTTCGCAGGCTCCATAGGTAACATATCACTGAGGGAGTCCACTTCACGCTGCCTGGGAGGCAAATGGGATATAAATCCAGAATGATGGCTAGCAAGCAAAATAGCAAGACGAGGGGCCTAAAGTGAGCCGTCAAACTGTATAAGGCCAAGATCACGGTCATTGCTCCACAAACCAGCAGCAACCATCTATAACTTATTCGAAGATGTTGTACCAACGGGCGTCGCTCGCTTTCGAGTGTTGGATAGGGCAAACCATACGATACCCAAACCTACTAATATATCTCCTGGACTCATGATGTACGGTGGAATCGGCAGCCAATCGCCTAACCACCAATCTCCGCGAGGATTCGCAATGATTGAGTGCCGAGACCCGATATGGTCTGAAACAGACATGTGAAGCATGCGCATGGTTTGCTCTAAGACTGGCATGGACCCATGATTCAACAGTATAACAACGATGTTTAAAACTGTGCCTATGAGAATTAACCAAAGTCCCTTTACATGGATGTTGGCTAAAAGCCACACAATAATCAAGCATAAAAATAAGGGCAGCAACCAAGATACGTAAGATTTATGAAGGAGATTTAATAGGATTTCACCTATGAGTCCGAAGATTAGTACGTAGGGCAAGCGGTACCTTACCCTGAGGAGCAACGATGGCGGACGTCTGAGTAGAAGCAGCCATAGAATCGCCAGCCCAATGAAGTAGATCAACGTGTCTTTCGCCTCCGCTTATCTTCTTTGTTGGGTATGAAAAACAAGAGAGAAGAACCGTAGGTCGATTCTTCTCTCAGTTTTCGAAAGATTAGATCCACGGGAAAGTAGCAACCGTTGCAATAGCCAGGGCTGCGAGAACGCCCAAAGAAACGAGAGATTCTTTCTTGTTCAACAGGTTTTTCACCGAATTCACCTCCATGCGGTACAGAGAATCCGACACCTGATGACAGCATACCAATTTCTCTATGTCGAAGGCTGTCGAAGGGTGGAGGCTTTGAAATTTTTTGCTAGATTTTGTTGTTTTGAGTCTATTCGACCGATTAGTCAGATTCTATTTCAGACAACGCGAAAGCGAAATCGGAGAGAGTCGTGAACGGAAGAGCCGATGGGGGAGCAGACGGAGCAGATGGAGCAGATGGAGCAGATGGAGCAGATGGAGCAGGAGCAGGAGCAGGAGCAGGAGCAGGAGCAGGAGCAGGAGCAGGAGCAGGAGCAGAATAAGCGGCCCCAGGCGGCTTAAGTGTGTCGAATCGTCGAAGTTGCGCCGAATAAGGGGCTCACAGCCGCTTATTCGGCCGAGGTCGCTCCACTTCAGGCGCAGCGGCGGCAAATAAGCGGCCGTGGACCGCCTATTTGCCTTCGATCCAGCGATTTCACCGAAATAAGCGGCTGAGGGACGCCTATTTGCACGGCCCCACCGCCGCGATCGGGCGCCTTCGCCGGGATCGGGCGCCTTCGCCGGGATCGGGCGCCTTCGCCGGGATCGGGCCCCTTCGCCGGGATCGGGCCTCTTCGCTGGGACCGGGCGCCTTCGCCGGGACCGGGCCCCACCGCCGGGATCGGGCCTCTGCGCCGGGCCCGGGCGCCTTCGCTGAGACCGGGCGCCTTCGCCGGGCCCGGGCCCTTTCGCTGGGACCGGGCCCCTCGCCAGCCTCCGCGAGCCCGTCTCACGCGACATTCCAAGACATCCCTCCTCGTGATCGCGCAAGTTGCGTTACAATAGGAATCAAATATGTAAGAGAGCGTGGGGATTTGCACGAGCCGAATCAATGAAGTGATGAGAGAAGTTCGTCGTGACTACCAATCCATCGATTGGGACCTCCTGGTCTCGGAACAGTGGGTCGAATCGTACTTGAATTCACTGTACTTTATGAAACGCTCCAACGAGTTGGAGGACGCTTGGCGAGATCTGTGGGCCTTTGCGCTCTATGTGGACAGGACTGGCGTTCAATCGCTTTCCGAATTGCCTTGGTGGGAGTACTCGCTGGCGTTGGAATGGATTGAGGATCACGTGATCGACGTCGATTGGTTTGAGTTGACGTTGGAGTCTGCGCGGCGGATGCTCGGCAGGTGGATGGATTTCTACACCCACCTGGAGAAGATTGGCGTAGAGGTCGATCAGACGACTATCGCGGAAGCGTATCGGAAAATCTGCGGCGGAAAAACGTTGAAATTGGTCGAGAAAATTCCGTTCACCGGTGCTGAACCATGGATGTCCATCATGGTTTCGAAGGAGCAATCCGTCGAGTTTCAAATTGCCGACTTCTGGCTGATTATCCTGTACGCGCAAGTGGGGAATTCGTGGGACAAGCTGAATGAAGAACTGAAGTCCGCGGTTGCCGTTCGAGCGAAGCGAAAGCGCATCGAGCAGCTCCGTGAAAAGTTGAGAGCCGCCAACTGCGAGGACGATCCGGTTCAACTTGTTCGCGGCCAGGTGGATGAAGACGATATCGAAGACGCAGAGCGTTGGTTCCTGCGGCGGAAAACTGCGGCGCCGGAATAGCAATCAAGTCTTGGTCCTCGACCTTTGTTGGGGTGGGAGGGCCTTCTTCTTTTTCTGTTCTGTGCTCCTGCACGTGGTACACTGACGGAAACGAAGGCTGGAGAGTGATAACATGCCAATTTGGGCCGTGATCGTGCTTGTCGTCGTTCTGGGATTGTTCGTCATGCTTCCTGTCGCAGGCTTCGCGTACCTCTACTTTCTGTCCCGACGTCCGCAGCACTCCGTCATTCGCGCGCATCCGTACATGGGCTGGATTCGCTACGTTCTTGAGAAGTTGGGACCAGAGTTTCGCCAATATTGGTTCGATCACGATACCGCTGGCAGACCCTTCTCGCGAGCCGATTTTCTTTCAGTCGTATTTTCCGCGAAATATCGAACGGATTTGATTAGCTTCGGATCCAAGCGGGATTTTGACAGCCCAGGCTTCTATCTTGCCAATGACCTGTTTCCAAAACTTGTGGAAGAATTGAACGTGGATAATCTCGAACTGGTCGCAGGCAAGACATATGAGGTCGTCAAGGAGGGACTGTTTACTCGCCGCGAGCATATTCGATCCGCCGACACCAGCCGGTGGCTGTACACAGACGACGATGCCATTGTGGTGGGAGCGGATCGAGCAAACCCGTGGCGGATCAAAGGGATGTTCGGTGCATCGGCGACGTCGTATGGGGCGGTCGGCGAACATTACATCCGATCGACTGGCAACGGCGCGCGGATGGCAGGCGGATCGTGGATCAATACGGGAGAAGGCGGCGTTGCGCCAGAGCACTTGGAAACCGGTGTCGACGTTATCTCGCAGATTGGCCCCGGGCTCTTTGGCTTCCGCGACGACGATGGCCAGTTTTCGTTCGACGAATTCCGTGAAAAGGCGAAGATGCCACAGATCAAGGCGTTCGAACTGAAATTCGCCCAGGGCGCGAAGATCCGCGGCGGCCACTTGGAGGGTGCGAAGGTCAACGCGAAAATCGCCGCCATCCGCAAAGTGCCAATTGGCAAGACTGTCAATTCTCCGAATCGCTTCCCCTTTCTCAAGACACCCGAAGACTCATTGCGTTTCGTTCAGCGTCTCCAAGCCGAAGGAGGCAAACCAGTCGGAATCAAGATCGTCGTGGGCCATCCAAATGGGCTCGATGACTTGTTCGAAGCGATGGTGAGCTTGGACATCTATCCGGATTTCATCACGGTCGATGGCAGCGAAGGCGGGTCTGGAGCGACGTTCAAAGCGATGGCGGACGGCATGGGATTGCCGCTCTACTCCGCGCTGATTGCGTTGGACGATGCGGCTCGGCGGTATGGCGTTCGCGATCGGTTTCGAATATTCGCGTCAGGAAAACTGATCACGGCCGACAAAGTCGCGATCGCGCTGGCGCTTGGCGCCGACTGTGTCAACTCCGCCCGTGGGTTCATGATGGCGAACGGCTGCATTATGGCCCTTCAGTGTCATACCGGTAAATGTCCGACTGGCGTTACGACGACGGATCCGAAATATCAGGCGGCGCTTGTTCCAGAAGAGAAGCAGTGGAGGGTCATGAACTATGTCCTGCAAATTCGTCAGGGCGTATTCGCGCTCGCCGCGGCGTGCGGTCTGGAAAGCCCGCGTCAGTTGGACCGCGGGCACGTCGTCTTCGTGAACGAACACGGCCGCAGCGTTCGCGTCAGCGATTTGTTCCCGCATCCACAATCGAGGAGCGATGTACGGCCAGGCGTTGAGACGAAGGAGCTTGGGTAAAAGGCGGTTCATATCGGATGGCATGTTCACACCGGATCGCATCGCCTGAGGGACTCTAACTGAAGGAATCAGACGCCGCCCTCGTCTTCATCGGCGGTTTGCAATATCCATACGGCGACGCCGACCAAGATCCAGACCACGCCGTAGGTGATGAGCTGCTTGCTGGGCTTGACGGACACAAGGGCCGTGATCACCACAGCCATCCCCAAGACAGCGACTGCCGCGTCAACCAAGCGAACGGCAAGGCGTGCGCCGCGTCGCGACATCGCAAAGTGCCGAAGCAAGGCGACTTGCAGGAGCAAAAACGCGGTGAGCGCGCCGAACGACACGAACACATTCAACGTTTGAGCCGAAACGAAGGTCGCGAGCAAAAACGCGAGCAGAACGGCGATGGACATCGCGACGTTGGGGACGCCTGTGGCAGGCTGCAGGCGTCCCAGCCAGGAAGACCAAGGCAGCTTCTCGTCGCGGGCCAAATTGTAGAGAATTCTCGTCGAGGCTGTGTGCCCGGCCCAAGCATTCACTACACCAGACGCGAAGATGGTGGAGCAAGCCAGCAGCCAGTAGAGCCACGGGCCCGAAATGGAACGGGCGAGATCGAAAAATCCAGTCGCAGGGTCGAGATTATCGAAATTTGGATAGACGCTGTTGGCCAGGATCGACTGCAGCAGGAAGAGGGCTCCAAGCAGGCCAAACGCAGTCCATGTCGCCCGTCCAATCATCTTTCGCGGCTCGGGCACTTCGTTGCCGAGAGTGCTGACTCCGTCGAAACCGAGGAACACAAGCAGGCCAATCGATACCCATTTCGCGAAGATCGCCCAGTTCATCGGCTGAACGAGGCTCGCGCTGCTTGCCGCCGCAAGGTGGGGATGATGCGAGAGAAAATAGATTGCCGCTGCAACGAAGACGGCGAGCGCAAACAGTTCTACGCACAGAAACAGTAAACCAAACTGGAGTTGCCGCCGGATGGAGCGCTGGCTGAGCACGAGGTTCATCAGGGCAAACAAGGCAATCCAGACGAACGACGGCACGTCAGGCAGCCAGAGGGAGATAAGCTGAGCCGAGTTTGCGTACAAGACCGCAGGAATAAACAAATAGTCCGCCAAAATGAGCCACGAGGCAAACCATCCAGCCTTCTCCCCCAGACCAAGCGACACAAATTCGTAGATGGAGCCGCCCCGATTCGAGATCCCGCTGAAACGCCAGTAGCTGTACGCGATGCACGCCATGCAGCACCAGCCGAGCAGAAATACGAGTGGAACTCTCCCTGAGCTCTGACCTGCGACATATCCATACATCGACATAGGTGCGATAGGGACCGTAAAGAGCAGTCCAAAGACAATTAAATCGGATAAACGCAATGATTTTGTCAGTTCTCGCGGCGTTTCCTCGAAACGTTCCGGATATGAACGGGCACTCGTGACTTTCATTCGATCGCGCCTTTCCCCATGTCCATCATATTTTTCTCTACATAAGCGTTTGCCGAATGTCGGTCGGCGACGCGGCGGAAGCGGTGGCGGGCGGTGGAACCGCGGCGGCGTGGCGGCGTGGCGGCGTGGCGGCGTGGCGGCGTGGCGGCGAATAAGGGGCCGATGGCCGCTTATTTGTGTCGAATCGTACGAGTTGCGCCGAATAAGCGGTCGAGAGCCGCTTATTCGGCCGAAATCGCTCCATTCCGGGGGTACCGAAGGCAAATAAACGTCCTCGGGCCGCCTATTTGCCTTCGATCCGGTCGTTTGGTCGAAATAAGCGTCTGAGGGACGCTTATTTGCAAGTCCGCCATCGTCTCTGGACCGCCCGCCAGCGCGATCGCGCCCTCCGCCAGCGCGATTGCGCCCTCCGCCAGCGCGATCGCGCCGCACCTTCGCCCCGGCTGTCGCCAGCGCGATCGCCTCGCCGTATAGAAGTTGCTTGGGTGTCCGCAACCCGCTTTGGCCGATGCTATCATGTAGTCTACTCTGGATTGAATAGCGGAACAACTCAGTAGATGTTCCAATGAAGGGTGTACTTCGTCATTAGAAGTGTGTATACTGTTTGAAAACATCGTGATGAGGGGCGTGAAGCATGTGGACAAGGTGCAATTTCATTTGGACCGGTTGTTGTTTGAGCGGGAGTGGAAAATACCGGACCTCATGAAGCGTTCCGGTGTGAACAAGAACACGCTTTACGCCATTAAGAAGAACGAGATTTCTCGAGTCGACTTGAAGGTTCTGCAAAACATCTGTGACGCGTTGTCCTGCACATTGGCTGAACTGATGAGTTACGAGCCTAAAGGGGAGGGGGAACAAAAAGGCCTTCTCTTCATTTTATCGGGTCCGTCGGGGGCTGGTAAGAATACGTTGATCAACTCTCTTCGCGATAATTACGACTTGGGGTTGACGTTCATTCCTTCATTTGCCACCCGACCCATGCGCCCCGGCGAGTCGAACGGGAATCCCTACTATTTTGTCACCCGCGACGAATTTCACGCGATGGCGGAACGCGGAGAGTTCTTGGAGTATGAGACCATCCATGGGAACTACTACGGCACACATCTGATGACGTACGAGCGGGCTCTTGATGAAGGAAACATCATCATTAAGGACATCGATGTGAATGGCGCGCTGAACATGAAGCGCGAGTTCGGGGATCGAGTGGTATTGATCTATGTACGCCCGACGTCGCTGGACGAGCTGGAAGGACGGCTGCATGGGCGTGGAGACGCCGACGACGACATTCGCATCCGGTTGGACAGGCTCAAATACGAAGAATCGCTGAGCGAACACTTCGATTTTCTGATCTTCAACGACGACGTGCCGACGGCAACCGCGGAACTGGCGCAGATTATTCGCACATGCACGAGGCGCAGGGCCTGAGCGGAACCTAAGCCGGGGACCTAAGAGGATCGGGCCCGATTCTTGTCGAAGTCTGGTGGAAGCTTCAAAGTAGAGATACAGCCCCGTAGACTTTGGAGGAGCCGGCGATGGCAGAAAACGACGTTCAGGTGAATCCGAGTTCCGTTGTGGATGTTGGCAGCAATCGGGCGGAGAGTTCCGCCGGCGTACCGGTGACGGCATTCCTGCCGTCATTCCACCAAATTTTTCACGCAGTGCTCGATGCGGTATACATCTACCCGCTTGGGTCGGATGGCGAGCCTCGGCCATTCGTCACGGCCAATGAAGCGGCTGAACGGTTCCTCGGATATTCGGCGAAAGAAATTCAGAGGTTGCTCATCTGGGACATCGTGCATCCATCCCTACACGATACGCTTCGCGAAATCTACCAAACCTTGCGGCCTGGGCAGCGGGTCTTGACTGAGTCTGTCTATGTCACGAAATCAGGTGAAGCGTTTCCGGTCGAAGTTTCCTTGCAATCCGTGGAGATCCGAAGTCATCGTTTGATTGTATCCATCTGTCGCGACATCTCCCAGCGAAAGGCTTCCGAACAACAGTTGTTTGCGCGGTCCTTTTTCGATTACGGCACGGGCTTCCCCAACGAAGCATGGCTGCGCAACCAACTTTCGCGTCTTGAAGCGCAGGGCCAGCCGGTGTCGATCATCGCCATCGGCCTGAACAAGTTCGTTCCGCTGCGGGACACATATGGAGACGCTGTGACCAACGAAGTGGTGCAGATTCTCCTCATGCGGCTGCAGCGCGTCTTGCCCAGAGCGTGCATCGGCCGTGTCGCGTTCAACGAATTTGTGATGATCCTCCAGTCAAGTTATGTCGATCGCGGCCTTCTCGGCTTCTTGGCGTCGCGGATCGAACAGCCTATTCACGTGTCGGGCTTCACGTTCCACTTGCAGGCAAGCTTCGGCGTCGCACTGCATTCGTCCGGCCGCGCGGGGGATGGTCGGGACGCTCAACTGTTTTCGCATGCGCTTCTCGCGTTGCACAGTGCCGAATCCGAGGGGCTGCATTACCAGTTTTATTCCCCGCATCTCCATCGTCGGATCGACGAGACGCATCAGACCTATCTTCGATTGGTTGACGCGCTCGATCGCGGCGAAATTACGGTCCGCTATCAGCCGGAATTGGACGCACGCGGCAAGGTCGTAGGCGCAGAGGCCTTGGCGCGGTGGGAAGTCGGCGATGTTCCGGTCGAGCCTGGCACGTTTATCTCCGTCGCCGAAGAGGTGGGGTTGATTCATAAACTGGGCATTCGCGTTCTGGCAACGGTCTGTCGCGACTTGGCCCACAATCCCGTCTTGCGGGACTCCGGTATTTCGATCTCCGTGAATTGTTCTGTCCGACAGCTGGACAACCCCGATTTCTTGCGCCAGGTTCGCACCGTGATGGACAACTACGGCATCCCCCCGACTCGCATTGTATTCGAAGTGACCGAAAGCGCTTTTGCGGATTCTGGAAAGCATTTGTCTATATTGAAGGCGGTGCAGCAGGAAGGGATCCGTCTGGCGATTGACGATTTCGGCACAGGCTATTCGTCCTTGCAATATTTCCGCGATTTGACGCCGGACATCTTGAAGATCGATCAGTCGTTCATTCGAGGCATCGGAGAGGAAAGGAATGCGGAAATTATTGTCGCGGGCATCATCGATCTCGCTCACCATCTCGGTTCGCTCGTCGTTGCCGAAGGTGTCGAGATGGATCGGCAGCGCCGTTGGCTGATGGAGCGTCAGTGCGATATATTTCAGGGTTATCTATTCAGCTGCCCGATTCCTTTGGAAGAGTTTGCAGCGTACATGAGCAGCCAGTGAAAGAGGGTTATTCCGTGAGGCGTCGAGTGAACAACGTGAGGTTCTCCTTGCGTTACCAGGTCGTCGCGATATTGATGTGCTCCATGTTGGTCATTGTCATCCTAAGCAACACACTTTTCTACTATATCGCAAAAGCATCTCTCGAAGGCAGCGCCATCAAGCAAAACACCATGGTCGCCCAGCAAATCAAACTGGAGATTGTTCAATCCGAGCAAGGAGAAAATTACATTGACAATTTGCTCGGCAACGAATTGCGAATGGCGGCTTTGGCGATTGAGCATCAACTGCCCAAACACGCGAAAGACGTCAAGAACGCTCAACTGGTCGCATTGTCGAAGCAGCTTGGGATCAGCGGAATTACGCTGTTTCAAAAGACGAAGGACGACATCGTCGGCGTGAAGTCTTCAGATCCCAAAGAAATCGGTCTCTCGACGAAGGGAATGGACAAATGGTATATCGCGTTCCAAGATGTGTTCCGTCGAGATCCGCAGGCGTCGAAGTATGGGACGGCCGGGAAAGATTATTGGTCCGGCCCGTTTTCCAACGCGACGTCCGATCCGTCGAAGGTCAATAAATGGGGA
>NZ_BCQI01000061.1 GCF_001544355.1 Alicyclobacillus acidiphilus NBRC 100859 | reverse complement strand
CGAACAAATAAGCGTCCCCCGGCCGCTTATTTCGACGAAATCGTCGGACGCGAGGCAAATAAGCGGCCGTCAGCCGCCTATTTGCCACGTTTGCTGCTGGAATGGGGTGGATTCAGCGGAATAAGCGGCCTACGGCCGCTTATTTGACGCAAATCGCGCGATTCGACACACATAAGCGGCCCACGGCCGCTTATTCGCCGCCCGCGCCCCCACGTCCCTCACGCCCCTCACGCCCCTCACGCCCCTCACGCCCCTCACGCCCCTCACGCCCCTCACGCCTCCCCCACCCGCCTCCCTGAGATGCCAATTTGTCCTATCACCTTCTGCGCGATAACTGGTATAGTCAATGCACCATCCTTTGCGCTGACTGGAGGAGGACACCTGTATGGCAATGTTGCGATTCGACGACGCCGGGGATTTTCTCGAACGATGCGAGTCCTTTCTGGCTCCGCGCGATCCCGAGACCAACTTGATTCTTTCCAACGCGTACCGCATGCGTTCCACGCTGCCAGTCCACCAGCAACCTGGCTATTTCGGCGCCGTGATCGACGACGATGGCGGCACCGTGAAGATGGCTGCCATCATGGGCTACGGCTTGCCGCTCTGCGTGTATGGGACGGATGACGTGACTGCTCAGATGGTTCGGGCGCTGGTGATCGATCTCGGCGCGTGGCAGCGCGAAATGCGCTCGGTGCCGGTGACGGCGAGTGGTTCGATGGCGTGGCCGGAAGTCGAGATCGATCCGGTTCGCGGCCGCATCTCCAAGCTGGTTGCCCCGCAGGAATTGGCCGACTTGTTCGCGGACGTTTGGCTCCACGAGACTGGGCAGGCGTTGGTGAAGGACATGCACATGCGGCTCTATCGGCTGACGGAGGTCCGGGATCGGGGAACGGCCATGGGGCGTTTGTTTCGAGCCCAACCGGAAGACGTGCTGAGCGTGGGGCGTTTCCTTCATGCGATGGAGGCGGAGGCGCTCCACGGTGCGTTGACCTTGGAGACGGCGATGCAAGCGGCCGAACGGCTGGTGAACGAGGGCAGGGCGTTTCTCTGGAAGGTCGATGGCCGTGCCGTGTCGATGGCGTGCAAGACGCGACCCACGCAGGACGGCGTCGTGATCAACTGCGTCTATACGCCGCCAACCCACCGTTCTCGGGGGTACGCGACAGCCTGTGTGGCCGCCTTGAGCCAGACCTTGCTCGACGAGGGCTACGCCTTTTGTTCTCTTTTCACCGATCTCGAGAATCCAACATCGAACAAAATCTACATGAACATCGGTTACGAGCCCATCCGCGATTACCAGGAATACAACTTCCCAGAGTGAAAGAAATGGGCCCGCGGGGGCCCATTTCTTTCAAAATCGATATCCATTGATGTCGGCTGTCGGCGACAGACGTTGGCTTACGAAATCACGCGTCGCGCGCCGTAATAATGCGAGACGTAGTAGGAATTGCCGAACACGTTGTTGACGATCACGACGCCCTCGTCATTGTTTGCCGACGACGCTTCAATCATCGAGCCGTTGCCGATATAGATACCGACGTGGGTGACTTGATTCGCGTATTCGCTTGCGTAGGAATCCGTGTCGCTGAAGAACAGTAGATCGCCTGGCTGCAGGGCCGACTCCGCGACAGGTGTGCCAACGGTGGCTTGATCGTGCGACTCACGCGGCAGGGTGATGCCGAAGTGTCCATACACGTATTCGACAAAGCCTGAGCAATCGAACCCGGTTGAAGGCGAATCGCCGCCCCAAACGTAGGGAGTGCCAATGAATTGCTTGGCGTAGCTGATGATGTTCTGAGCGGTCGCGGCTGTCGACGCAGTGCTCGAAGCGCTGGTGCTTGAAGCGTCGGTGTTCGAAGTCGAGGATGCACTGACAGGAATGAAGATGTGTTGACCGACGAGCAAATTCGTGTAGTTCGTGATTTGTGGATTCGCGCTTTCCAATGCGCTTAAGGAGACGTTGTTCGCGACTGCGATTTTGTATAGCGTATCCCCAGATTCAACCGTGTAAAGCGATGGAAGATACAATGTCTCTCCTGGATAGATGTTCGTAGGGTTTGCGATTTGCGGATTCGAAGCTTCCAGAGCAGCCAGCGAGACGCCTTCGGCGGAAGCAATCTTGTAGAGTGTGTCGCCTGACTGAACGGTGTAGCTTGTGGACGCTGCAAATGTAACGCCTATACCTGTCGCTGCGAGGGTAACTAATGATGCGGCCATCGTGATGATTCCTCGTTTCACGGGTCGACTCTCCTTCGTAGTGAGATGTTGTGTAATTCGGGTCGACACGCGATTGCACCTTTATGTAAATTGAACCATTAAAAAAGCAGATCGGGAGATTATACCCAATCTGCTCAATGGACTGTTGCGTTGATGCGGCGATCCGGACTCAGAAGCTGGCCAAGCGGCTGCGAATGTGATCGTCCGCAAGCCAGGCGCGCATGGACGAAGCCAGGTTCGGATCTTCCAGCCCGAAAGCGAGATTTGCCTTCAACCAGCCTTCCAAATTGCCGATATCGTGGCGGATGCCTTGAAACTGGTACGCGTCGACGAGGTTGAGGGCCGCAAGGCGTTCGATGGCGTCGGTCAATTGCAGTTCTCCGCCGTGGCCGACTGGCGTGTCCTCGAGCGCGTCAAAGATGGTCGGTGGAAGCACGTATCGCCCCAGCACCGCGAGATTGGACGGTGCCTCCGCTTCGGACGGCTTTTCGATGATGCGATGGACGGGGAGCGGGACATTCGTCGCTGCTGTGCCCTTCACGGGTTCAATGACGCCGTACTTGGACACGTCTTTCGTCGGAACTGGCTGGATGCCGAGCAACGCGCGATCCGTGTCCTGGTATTGCGACAGCAACTGCCGCGTCACCGGCTCGTCGGCCTGAATGATATCGTCTCCGAGGAGTACGGCAAACGGCTCGTTGCCGACAAACGACTTTGCGCACAAGATGGCGTGCCCCAGCCCGAGCGGCGTCTTTTGGCGCGTGTAGTGGATATCGACGAGATCGGAAATGGCCTGCACTTCCGTCAGCATCGTCGACTTGCGGCTTTGCTCGAGATGAAGTTCCAATTCCGGCGAACGGTCAAAGTGATCTTCAATCGCCTTTTTCGCCCGCCCGGTGATAATCAAGATTTCTTCGATCCCGGAATACACCGCTTCCTCAACGATGTACTGAATGCAGGGTTTATTTAAAACGGGAAGCATTTCTTTCGGCACGGCCTTGGTTGCTGGCAGCATCCGCGTGCCGAAGCCTGCGGCTGGAATGACCGCCTTCCGTACTTTCATGTCTTTCACTCCTGACGATGATCGGCAATCAGGTGCCTGTCCTTCATATTTTACCCATAGTTTCACCGATACGCCAGGGCTTGGTAAGGAATTCCTTTGTTATGCGGATTTTGGTCCGTGTTTGGGCTGCGGCAGGGCAAATGGAGTTGTCGAAATGTCGTCGTTCCGGCATACCGTGGCGTGATGGTCATTGTCCGTGAGTGAGGTGGGGATTGCGCGTGGGCAAGAAGCCCGAAATGGGGAAGTGGCTGCTGTATCAGTTCTTCTACAGAAACAAGGATATTCGTCCGTATCTGCCAGAGACCAGAAAGTACTCGCACGCGGCGTTTCGCGACATGTTGAACCGGTACCGCTCGCTGTACGTCAAACCGGTAGCTGGCAGCCAGGGCAAGGGAATTATCAAAGTCTGGCGCAGTGCCAACGGACGCTACTCGGTGAAGAAGACCACGCTGGCGGCGAACACATTCACCCGCGTGGACGAAGTCATTCGCAGGATCGACGCGCTGCGTGGCGGTAAGATGTACATCGTGCAGCGGGGCATCGATTTGGCGAAAGTTCACGGCAGGCCCATGGACATACGCGTCATGATGCAGCGGGAAAAGCCTGGCGGCAGGTGGCTGTATTCCGGCATGCTGGCCAAAGTGGCAGGCCCAGGAAGCGTTGTCACCAATACCGCGTTGAGCCGCGGCACGGTGATGGATGTGCCGCCGGCGTTGACGAAGGCGTTGGGGTGGTCGAGGGAGCGTGCGGATCGCGTCGCGAAACGCCTTGAGTCCCTAGGTTTTGTGTGGGCACGCCACTTTGATACGTATCAGTTGTATCGGGAGTTGGGGTTTGACGTCGCCGTCGATACGAGTGGGCGGATCTGGCTGTTGGAACAGAATACGGCCCCAAGCCATGCGCTGTTCAAGCGAAACAAGGCAAACTTGGCGGCCTATCGGCGGATCCAGTACCGCTGGGGCGCGTTTGAGCGGGCCAGGCGCAATCAAGCGCGAGAGAAGGGGAAGGCGAAAGGCCGGGTGAAGAGCAAAGGAACGACTGTGCCGCGATTGTAGACGGCTTCGTCCAAACGAATCAATGCGTTGGCATGAACCAAACCGGTGACGCTGCCTGACGATTGTTTGGCTTGCGGCTGCACGGCGAGTTCCACGCCGTCGAAGGCGGCTACGGATCGGAGCAGGCGAACGTGCTTCACGGGTTTGAGACGCACATCCTCGCGCAAGCGCGCGGCGAATGGGAACGGTTCGACGTGCGCGTGACCAAGCGAGCGCAAAATGGCAGGCAGCACGAGCGCATGAAATTGCACGAAGCACGCCGCGGGATTTCCCGACATGGCGAACACCGTGGTTCGATGGACGCGCCTAGCCACAAACGGTGCGCCAGGGCGAATCCAGATGCGAGAGAGCGCGATAGGCTCGATCCCGTCGAGCGCGGCGATGGACCGGTGCGCAAAGTCGGTGTCGCCAACAGACGCGCCGCCTGTGAGGAGCACGTAGTCGACGGAGCCAATCCAGCGTGCCACGGCATCGCGAATGGCAGCGTAATCGTCTGGGACATACTCGACGCTGACGACGGTGGCCCCTGCGGCCTCCACGCCGGATCGCAAGAACGCTTCGCTGGCGCCGAATACCTTGCCAATCGGCAGATTTTCGGTGTGTCGCGCAATCAGTTCACTGCCTGTACAGACGATGGCGATTCGGCACGGCCGAAACACTTCAATCAACCGTACGCCCGAGGCTCGCATGACAGCACGGCTCTGCCCGTCGATCACGTCTCCGCGCCGCACGATGACATCGCCCCGTCGGGCATCTTCGCCTGCTCGCTGCACGGATTCGCCGTCGCGGACGCGCTGCAGCATTCGAATCGATTCCGGGGTGCCTGCAGCCGTGGAAGGACTGCCGACTGGCTCGACCCACTCCTGTCGAACGACGGCGGCCGTGCCGGGCGGAACGGGCGCACCCGTCCGCACCCGCACCGTTTCGCCGGAACGAATGGACATTGCCCGAGCCTCGCCCGCTGCCGTGGAACCGATCACGCGCAGCGCTCCCGTGGCCGCGAGATCGTCGCGGTGAATGGCGTATCCGTCCATCATGGCCCGATCAAACGTCGGCAGTTCCAGTTGTGAATGAATATCCGCCGCGGCCACGCGATGGCTCGTCGCGTCCGCTTCCCAGATATCGATCACTTCTCGCTCTGGAGCGACTGCAAGTTGCGCCACAATGGCTGTGGCTTCGTCAAACGTGACAATGTCCATGTTCGATTCCTTCCAAATTCCGTCGATGACTGGTTTGCACGACTCGCTTCAGCGACTCGCTTCGGCGGTCCTTACTTCAGCACGCCCTCGATCTCGTCGAGAATCTCCTGCGGCAATGAAACGCCTGACGCCTTCGCGTTTTCCACGACTTGTTCCGGACGGCTTGCACCGACCAACGCGCTCGCCACGTTCGGCAGGCGCAGGGTCCACGCGATAGCGAGTTGGGCCAGACTGATGCCCACCTTTTTCGCGATGGCTTCGAGTCGTTCGACTTTGTCGAGGACTTCGTCGTTCGCGTTCATAAACTTGTTGACGCCAGGGGTCGCCAAGCGCGATCCGGCAGGCGCTGCCTGACCTTTGCGATACTTGCCTGTGAGAATGCCTTGCGCGAGCGGCGAAAAGACGACTTGTCCGATGCCGGCCTCTTCGCAAATGGGGACGACGGCATCTTCAATGTAGCGCGTAAACATGTTGTAGATGGGCTGACTCGCGGCGAATTTGTGCAAGCGCAATTCGCGTTGCAGTTGAACGCCTTGGGCGATTTTGTCCGCCGGCCATTCGCTCAGGCCCGCGTAGAGAACCTTGCCTTGGGTGATCAGATCGTCGATGGCCCTTAGCGTTTCTTCCAAATCGGTATCGGGATCGAAACGATGGAAATAGAAGATGTCGACATAATCCACGCCGAGCGCCTTCAGGCTGAGTTCGGCTTGCTCGATGATATGCTTGCGGCTCAAGCCGCGATCATTCGGGCCGTCGCCGACCGGCCAGAACGCCTTGGTCGTAATGACGTAGCTTTGGCGCGCGTACGGTTTCAACGCTTCTTTCATGACTTCCTCCGCCGCGTGCGGACGGGAGCCATAGACGTTGGCGCAATCGAAGTGATTGATGCCGAGATCGTAAGCTTGCTTGACGCATGCGATTGCTTGTTCGCGTTCGGTCACGGTGCCGTATGTAAGCCAACTTCCAAGCGCGATTTCCGAAACCTTGAGTCCACTCTTGCCGAGTCTGCGATATTGCATGGTTGTCCACCTCCGTCGTTCATTGTATCGTGTCGGGAATCGCGTTCGCAATTTTGCGTCGACTTTTGCTCCAAAACTTGTCTGTGATAAGCTGTGTGTACGAACGGCCGCTGTAAGCGGTCATTGTGAGGTGTAACGAATGGCAGCAAAGCAATACGATAAAGCGCCAGACTTTCAACTGGCCGAAGGCAGCCGTTATGAGGCTATCGTACATACGGACAAGGGCGAATTCACCATCGAGCTGTTGGCGAACAAAGCGCCCTTAACCGTCAACAACTTCGTCTTTCTCGCGCGTGAAGGATACTATGATGGCGTGATTTTTCATCGGGTCATCAAGGAATTCATGATTCAAGGCGGCGATCCGACGGGGACAGGGCGAGGCGGCCCAGGCTACCGTTTCCGCGACGAGTTGCCGCCTGCGCTGGAGTACGAGCCTGGTGTCGTCGCCATGGCTAACGCGGGCCCAAATACCAACGGATCGCAATTTTTCATCTGTACCGGCGACATGAGCCGCAATCTCAACCGATCGCCGTACTATTCCGTGTTCGGCAAGGTGACCGCAGGGATGGACACCGTCCAGGCCATCGCGGCGATTCCGGTTCGCCGAGGCGCTTCTGGAGAGCAGAGCGAGCCTGTCGATCCGGTCCATATCGAGCGCGTGGAGATCGTCGAGTACAGCGCGTAACCGCACCTAACCGGATACCCAAATGCGGCTCGGATTTCCTATTCGTCCAGGCCATTCACGCACACGTTGCGTAATCTACTACAAACGTGTGAGGAGGCGGATGGACATGGCAAATATCCGAGCACTGGCACAGCAGCATATTGGGCGTCCGGTGATCGTGCACTCCGCGTACGGCGTGCATCGGGGCATTCTGCATCACGTGGATCATAACGGAATGTATCTTCAATTGCATCGCGGGGGAACGCGGCCGGCGTCCGGATCGACCGAAGTGAACGCTCAGATCTTGTCGAACGCGTCCGGCGATGTCGACGCACAAGAGGTATTCTGGCCGTTGTTCTTTATCCCGTGGCTGGCAGCTTGGGCTCTCTATCCCTGGTGGGGGCCGTATTGGTGGTAATGTCCGAGAGGGAATGGCGTTTGGCTGGCGGCCGCCGGCTGGCGCGTTCCCGTCGCCGGCTGCTGAGTATATCGTTCGGCGACGGTTGAGAGGTTGTGTGATGTGTGCGTTGAAGGAGGACAAGCCATGTCAGGTCGAGTTGCGTTTGTCACATCTGCAGGAAAGGGCCTTGGCCACGCCATGGTGCTTTCCCTTGCCCGCTCAGGGTGGAATGTCGCGTTTACATACGGCGCCAGTCGGGAGGAAGCGTTGGCGCTCGAACAGCGGGTCCGTGGACTCGGCGTGAAAGGGCTCGCCATCGCCTGCGATTTGTTTGATCGCGATTCGGTCATGGCCGCCCTCTCCGCCGCAAAGCGTGAATTCTCCCACGTGGACGCCTTGGTTCACAACTTCGGACCGTTCGTATTCGAACGAAAGCCGCTCGCCGAATACGACGACGAGATGTGGCAGCGAATGATGCACGGCAATCTCACCAACTTCTTCTGGCTGTATCGCGGCGTGATCGACGACATGCGATCCCGCTCGTTCGGCCGGCTCGTCACCGTCGGTTACGACGGAGCTGGAGAAGCCCGGGGCTGGCGCTACAGAGCGGCGTATGCGGCCGCGAAAGCGGGACTCGCCGCGCTGACGCGCTCCATCGCGCGGGAAGAGCGGACGTATGGAATCACGGCAAACATGGTCTGTCCTGGAGATATTCGCGGAGAAGACAAAATGAGCATGTTTGATGACGTCGAAGGCGTTTACACGGAGGAAGGTCTGCGACCGCCCGTGGGTGAAGACGTCGCACGCATCGTCAATCTGTTCTTGCAGGAGGAAAGCCAGGAATTGAACGGCACCGTCATCGAAGTGACGGGCGCGAGGGAAATCGTGGCGAAAGACTCCTTGCCAAATCCGAAGTCGACTTCGCGAAAATGAGGGCTTGCGGCGTGATCGGCGACCGCATCGATAGGGTGCGATTGCACAGGATGCAAGTTCACAACGGGTCAGCGATCTTGTTCTTCATCGGCTCTTGCCCGCTCGCGCAGTGTCCGCCGGAAATTGGACGATATGCGCCAGGTCAAGTAGATCGCGAATACGAAGGCCAAAATAAAGTAAAGCAAACTGTCCCGCATACGCGAGATTCCTCCATTCGAGCGCAGGCGCGTCAACCTTGCGGCAACGCACCTGCGGCTGATCGTCATTGCACGGTTATTTTCCCAACTTTGGTTTCCAAATATACGGACAGCCCGTTCACTTCGTCGCCCATCTGTCCCCGCTCGAAGGTGCAGTGGTTTTTCCGGTCGTCGCGATCATAGAGCACAGTCAACGATGGATGCACAACCTGGACATTCCCGTTGATCGTCTTCGCCGTACCCTGAATCGGAATCGAACTCGGCAGGCCGTTGACGTGAATGGCACCGTTTCGCGATGTCGCAAACAGGTCGCGCGCCTCGTCGCAAAGCGCGTTGAACAGGTGGATGGAGCCGTTCTGGGTGGTCAAGCGCATGGTCACGCATTTGGTGTGATCCAGGCGAAGTTGGCCGTTGACCGTGTCGAGCGACAGCTCCTGAACCTCGATGTGATCTGCAAATGTGGCGCCGTTTCGCGATTTTACCGTCACAGTGCGCATCGAATCGGGCAGATAGACGTCTATCCGCGACGATCCGATCTTGGCGCGCTCCGTGTTCGTGCGCAATTCCAAAATCGCCTGCCCGTCGACGGCGCTTGTCACCACGGCCGCCTGCAATTCCTCTTTCGCGCGGTGCGGTTCTTCGACGCGAACATCGGCGTGGACGTAGACGCGGACAAACGGCTGCGTCCAGTGTTCCAGGCGCACTCTGGCATTGGTGGTGGTTACGTGCAGCGTGTCGATCCCGGCGGGAAACTCATGCTCCACGGACGCGTTCACCGTTTCGCCAAAGGTCAGGTTGCTGAGATTGACTTCAAGACCGCGGCGAAGTTCGCTTAAGCCTTGCATCAACGCGCTCGACATTTGCGTTCCAAGCGATTTGAGTTCGTCGGTCGCCCTGTCCCACGCCATCTTCGAATCATTCTTCGGCGACTGCTTGTTGTCCAGCGCGTCCAACAGCATGTCCGCCTGTTCAGGCGTCAATTTGCCTTCCGCCACCAATTGGAGAATTTTCATCCGCTCTTCCATAGTTTCATCCCTTTCTGATAGCTTCCAGCGTCTCTTCGAACGTCAGTTCGCCGTCTTCAAACTTCCGTATCCAGTCCGAGGCCCGATTGTCTGACGAAACGGGCTGCACCTCATGGCCCAACTGTTCGATCACCTCGTCCAATCTGGATCGGACCGTCGGATAGGAGATGCCCAGCTCTCGCTCGACTTCCCGGATATTCCCCCGGCAACGCAGGAATACTTCGACGAATTCGAGTTGCGGCGGGGTCATATGAAACAGCGGACTCGGGGCAAAGCGGCCCTGAACTTTTGTGTCACAGTCCGGACACGTCAGCTCCGTGACCATCATCGGAGCGGAGCACGACGGACAAACGGTCGGCAACTTTCTATTCATGAAGGTCACTCCTTCAATTTGTATATGTGTACATTAACATATTGAATATGCGATCGAAAGCGGCGATTGTGCCGATTCGACAAAAAATCTTCCCTTGTCAAGACTCGCTTTGTGCCATAATAGGGGCGAGGAGGAGTATTCGTGGAGGTAGCAACCGTAGGAGTCGTAGGAGCGGGAACGATGGGCCGCGGCATTGCCCAAGTATTCGCAGTGGCTGGGTACCATGTGATTCTTTACGATGTGGATGAATCCATCGTCGACGAGGCAATGTTTCACATTGGCCAGCGGCTGGCCGCGCGGGCGAGAAACGCGCGGTTAGCCCATGAAGAAAGTGAGAAAGCGTTGAAGCGGATTCGCGTCGCGGGGGATTTGTCCCTGCTCAAAGACAGCGATTTGGTGATAGAAGCTGTACCGGAGGACATGGCGTTGAAAAAGCAGGTGCTCGCCCAGCTTGAAGCCATCTGCGGCGAACGCACCATCTTCGCGACGGGCACATCTGGATTCTCCGTGACGGAACTCGCGCGGGCGACGAAATTCCCGGAACGGGTGATTGGCCTGCACTTTTTCCATCCTGTACCGGTCATGCAACTGGTGGAAGTCATTCGGGGTGCGCAAACGGATCAAGAGACGTTCGAGACCGCGATGGGGATTGTCGAAGAAATTGGGAAGACAGCGATTGCGGTTCAGGATTCTCCCTTGTTTGTCGTCAATCGAATTTTGGTCCCGATGTTGAACGAGGCGATTTTCGTCCTGCAGGACGGCTTGGCGAGCAAGTACGACATCGATGCGGGGATGAAACTCGGGGCAAACCATCCAGTGGGTCCCTTGGCGTTGGCCGACATGGTCGGTCTCGATACGCTGCTTGCGGTGTCCGAGTCTCTCCTGGCGGAGACGGGCGATACGAAGTACCGACCGCCTCTCTTGCTGCGGCAGATGGTTCGGGCAGGGAAGCTGGGACGCAAGTCCGGTGAAGGTTTCTATACATATCGCGACGGTGTGTCGGACGCGCCGTGATTCACTGAGCGGCCTTCCAAGCCTGGAAGGCTTCGTTCATGATTGCCGCCGATTCATGCAGTTGGCGCAACTCTTCCTCCAATAATTCCACTTCGACAATCCGCTCGATTCCGCGGTTGGACAGTCTGACGGGAAGTCCAATGAAGACGTCCGGATGGAGACCGTACGCGCCGTCGCTCTTCGCGGACACGGGCAGCAGGCGCGCGATTGGGGAAGTCAAGGCGTGGATCATCGTCACGACCGCATGGGCCGGCGTGACGGCCGCGCCGTGCGTTTGGAACTTCTCCAGGATTTTGCCGCCGCCGTAACGGGTTTGAATGACGGACGCTTCCCAATCTTCCTCGGTCAAGAATTCATCCGCCGGAACTCCGTGGATGGTTGTGAATCGACGGATGGGCAGCATGTGATCTCCATGGCCGCCGAGCACCATCGCCCGAATGTCGTTCTGGCTGATGCCTGTCACGTTTGAGATCGCCGTCACCAGACGAGCGCTGTCCAAAATGCCGCCCTGTCCCATGACGCGATGGGCCGGAAATCCGGTCTCTTCCCACATCACACGCGTCAGGATATCCGCTGGATTGGTCAGGACAACGACGAATGCGTCGCTCGCGAATTGCTTGATGGCCCTCGCAATCTCCTGCATGATGCCGCCGTTCACCGAAATCAACTCTTCACGGGCCAGTCCCGGCTTCCGGCCAATCCCGGCCGTCACCACGACAATGTCCGATCCCGCCGCCATTTGAACGTCATCCCCGCCCAGGACTCGTCCATCGCGTCCGGCAATCGCGCCAGCCTGCCCGATGTCGAGCGCCTTGCCTTCAGCCAGTGCGCGTTGCGTATCGATGAGGACGACCTCTCCAAAGTTGTCGAGGGCGAGCAGTTCAGCGATTGCTCCGCCCGTTCCGCCCGCGCCGAAAATCGTCACTTTTGTCCTGTTCGCCACCTTGCCCACTCCTTGATCGGTATGGAACCTCTGCGAACATCGTACGGGCAGGTGGCGCAAAAAGTGATCAAATCGGGCGGATGGGCAGGATCGGCTATTGGGGCAGGATCAGTCGGTTGGATCGCAGCCCCTTCGGGTACAGGTTGTTCAGTCTGCCCGGGACCCCCTTGGCGAAACCGAGTCCGTGTCCATCGAAACTGACGTGGACGTATCCTTTGAGTCCTGCCGCATTGTCGAGCGCGCTGCCCGACAAGTATGCCAACGCTTCGGCCCCGTCGCAGACGTACGCATGGCGAAAGTGTGACGGCGACAGGTGTTTTGCGAGCGCGTGATGAGGGACAAGGCGGTCCTTGCTCTCGATCACGGCCACCGGCACGCCGGGCCGCAGCACGCGCAGCCCTTTGTTGGCGAGCGGGCCGAGCAGGTCCGCGTACGCAATCTCGCCCTGGACGAGCGGTTTCGCGAGATGCGGTGGGACATCCACGAGCAAATCGCGCAGCCACTTCGTCCACTCGCTCTCGTGGATCTGCAGGACGGCTTCCTTACGCGAGCTTCGCGCCCCACGCGCGGCCCCGGCGGAACGGGTGCGACCCGCCGGCTCGTCTTTCAGGGCCGAAGTCAGCTTGAGACGCGCCACAAAATGGCCTTCGCCGCGCGCCTGATGGGGCCAAAGGCGCCGTGCGCCGGAGAGATCGATCCCTTCGTCCGCCCAATCGCTGCGAGCAGGGCTCCAGCCCGGCCAATCAGGCAGTGTTTCCAGTTCCAGCGGGAACGTCTTCAACATCCAGGCGACGATGCCTTCGTTTTCCTCCGGATTGAACGTGCATGTGGAGTAGATGATGCGGCCGCCTGGTTTGAGCATCTGGACGGCGGAGTGCACGATCTCGCGTTGGCGCTCGGCGCAGCTTCGCGGAGCGTCTGCCGTCCAGGCCGCGATGGCCTCTGGATCCTTGCGAAACATCCCTTCCCCGGAACAGGGCGCATCGACGAGGATGGCGTCGAATTGACCAGGCCACGCGTCGGCGAGCCGCTGCGGCTGTTCGTTGACAATGGCGGCCGACACGCCCATGCGCTCCACGTTTTCAGCCAGGGCCAGCACCCGCGTGGGGTGGATCTCGTTGGCCACCAGCACACCGCCGCCGCGCCTGTCGAGCAAGGCGCCGAGCGCGGTCGTCTTGCCGCCTGGCGCGGCGCAGAGATCCAGCACGCGTTCTCCCGCGGCTGGCTGCACTGCCAGCGCGACAGCCATCGCCGATGGTTCCTGCAAGTAATATGCGCCGGCTTCGTGCAGCGGGTGTTTGCCTAGCTGCGAGTCGTGATCGATATAAAAGGCGTTCGCCGCCCAAGGCACCGGATCGCCGAGCAAACCGCGAAGACTATCAGGAATGCGTTCGACAGACGTCGTTTGCGCCGAAGCTTCGCCAAACGTCCGCAGTCGCATTCCACGCACGGCAGGTCTCTCGAAGCTCTCGAAAAACGCCTCCGCTTCGTCCTGGAGCCATTTGCGCATGGTTTCGACGAACGCGGCGGGCAAGCGGGGTGAACCGCTCCTTGTGCCGGAAACGCGGGGGCTCTGCGTCATCCAACCACACCTCTTTTCACGGGGATTTTCCATTGCGATCACGCCAGCGTGTCGGTATAGTGAGACGGAAACCGCTTGAATCTACGAGCGGAACTTGCGAAAACTAGATTCCCAATACCGAGAGGTGACGCATATGCTCACACAACCGAGCAAGACGCTGGTAACAGTGCCAAATCCACATCCGAACCGGGTGTACACGGTCGAAATGGACTGCGCGGAATTTACGACGCTGTGTCCGATGACCGGGCAGCCGGATTTTGCGACCATTTATATCCAGTACCAGCCCGCGGACAAACTCGTCGAGTTGAAATCGCTCAAGCTGTACCTGTGGAGTTTCCGCAACGAGGCGAACTACCACGAGGACTGCGTCAACCGCATCCTGAACGATTTTGTGGAAGCGAGCGAACCGCGCTACGCAAAGGTCGTAGGCGATTTTACCATTCGCGGCGGCATTCACACAAAGGTCACGGTGGAGTACACCCGCTGACGCGTTTCGGGCATCCTGCCGTAGACGGATGCACAGTCAACTCCCTTTCGCTCACATATACTGTTCTGGGCTTGTGAGCGAGGTGTGTGGACTGATGGACTCCGTGACTTGGATTGGCATCGCGACATCGGTAAAGCCGAAATTACGAACGATCGCTGGAGGCAAGCGGGTCCGCCGACCCGCCCAGCAGTACGTCCGAATCACCCAGGCGGCGGCAAAACAGTATGGCGCTCGGGTGTGCTTGTTTGACCCGCATTCGGTGGATTGGAACAACGGCACAATCGACGCCTGGACACCGCAAGATCCTCAACATCCCGAGCGCGATTGGGTCAATCGCAGCGTTCGTCTCCCTGATGTGATTTATGAAAATGTGTTTGTGCATCTCGCTGTACAAGGCTATGTCAGCGAACTCCGACGACAGGCAGCGAAGCGAAACATTCCTCTATATAATCCAATCCTTCCTGGAAAGTGGCGGATGATCTCCGTTCTGAAGGCGGCCGGACTGGCCGATTACACGCCGACAACGGAGCGTCTGAGCAGCGCGGCGCAGGTTCGAGATCGACTGCGAAAGTGGGGCACCATCTACGTCAAACCGATTGGCGGCTACGGCGGTTTGAATGTCCACCGCATCGAGCGCCAGCCGGACGGCACGTATCGAATGAGTGTGGACCGAACCAAATCGGCCACGCGCCACAAACGCACCATCATGACCGCGGAGGAACTCGACAAGTGGACCCATGCGCATCGAAGCGGATATTTGTTGCAGCGCGGGCTGCATCTGATGACAGTCGGTGGACGCAAAGTGGATTTTCGAGTCGTTCTCCATCGCGATCGCCACGGCGAATGGCAACTCGTCGGCATCGTCCCGAAATTGGCGGCGACGGATGGCGTTGTGACCAACGTGATCGCAGGCGGTGAACGCAGCGATGTGAAGGCGTTTGAGCAGGCCGCGGCGCGAGAGGGCAAGCAGGTGCCGTGGGCCGCGCTCGAAAGGCGGGCCAAGGAGATCGCGGCCGTCTTGTCGAAGCGGCACCCGTCCGTCGGGTTGGTCGGGTTTGACATGGGCGTGGAGGACGATGGCACGATCTCGATGATCGAGATGAATCCCAAGCCCGCCCGCTCTCTCCTGAATCGACCGATGCTAGAAAGATTGGCGGAGTACACGGCGGGGTTCGCGGTGTATCTGGCGAAGCGAAAGCGGTGACGGCGGGCCCTGGGGATGGGGGAAGCAGGGGGAAATTGCAGCCTTGCGACGGATCGGCCGCTTCAGGTGTCGGCGCAACCAGATGCGTGCCCGATCCCGCCGCGATCATACGCCCGAAACGCTTGACACCAAGGGAGAATCACGACACTCCTTGAATAAACCACTGAGGCATATTCGTTTTCATATGCGGAATCAGGAATCCAACAGCCTATGTCGAACCTACGATGTTCCCAGCAATGTGGTAGGGCCCAGATACTATCGAGAGGTCTCTCGAAATTCTTGTCGAAATTTGGGGAATCACCACGTGTGATGGACGTGAAACTTAGCACGCATGATGGGGAGGGTGGCACGGACGGGCATGGGCTGGCGCCACTGGTTCAAGGTTCACCCGCTATGAGCGCGTACTTCAAATTTAAGAGCGTAGTGCGCATAAAATACACATGATTAGCCCATCGCCGAAAATGGTGATGTAGAGACCATAAAGACTTGTAGAAGTTCCGGTTATCACATCTAATGCCATTCATTACAGTCATCAACAGCGACGTCACTGGATATGCGTCTCGTGGGTATCGTCACGATCAAATTTTGGTATCATGTGTGCATCCAGCACCATCAGAAACACGCCGATGCCAGTAGAAGTTGAGCGACTGTACATGATTCCTCGGTGTTTAGGTAACGGTAAACTGAAGAAAGCAACATACATAGGAGGGGGAGTATTGGTTAGGTTATATCCAGTGATTTTACCTGTTTCATACATTGAGCAAGCGTCCAGTTTTTATGCGTCCATCTTTGATATACCTGTTTCAAGGGTTTCTTCGGGTAGGCATTACTTTAACTGTGGCGGCACAATTTTAGCTTGCTTTGACCCGAAAGCTGACGGTGATTCCTTCACCCTACCATCTAATCCTGACCCTGTTTATTTTGCGGTCCCTAGTCCAGAATACACGTATGAACGTGTGAAGAAGACTGGATGTCCAGTCGATGGAAGTATTGAAACTCAACCTTGGGGAGAACAGTGTTTCTATACCAAAGACCCATTTGGAAACCCTATCTGCTTTGCAGACCAGAAAACCCTGTTTTTGGGATGAAGGTGCATGAATAACCTCCGCTTCTGTCGCAAGTTGAGGCTTTTATGTCATAATGTTCTGTCATTTTTGAATAGAAGAAACAAACAAGCAAATACATCTGGCTGGAGGAAGTAATATTGCCAAAGTGGGTTGGAGCGGCAGGGTGTTGTATTAACGGCGACGGTAAGTTGTTGATGGTGAAAGGAAAAGATGACGATATATGGTCAGTTCCTTCTGGTGGACAGGAACTAAATGAGTCACTCCAAGAATGCTGTGTTCGGGAAGTATGGGAAGAGACAGGCTACAAGGTCGAAGTTGTGCGTCACCTCACTACAAAAAAGGAAACATGGGGAGAATGGGACGCGGAAGTACACTACTTTTTGGTTAGACTCATTGGAGGGTCAAAACAGTTTCAGGATCCTGATGACCTCATCGGCGACATAGACTGGGTATCCCGAACGGACATTGGGCAACTCCAATTGCAGTATCCAGAAGACTATAACCTACTGATGGGGCTACTGGAATTTTCATCTTTCATTTAAAAATGTCTGCATATTTACACCTCGGTAATCGAAGCTGTTTCTGTCGCTTTTGGAGCAGTTTAACAGAATATGAAAACCATAAGTGACTAATGCGTTCGCCATCTTGGCGTAATATCTGCGTAATTTTCGGGTTGCCATAAGTCTGCGGGATTTCATGAACCCTAGAACGGTACGCGATCCTTTCGACGAAGACGCTTGGTGCAGTGGTGCGTTCGTGCTGATGCGCAACCGAACCTACATGGCGAGGTGGACATACACTTAGACGAGCACGCCTGCAGGCGGGCACCTAAGGTGGCCTCTTTTATCTTTCCAAAGACCAACAAAGTGCGTACAACGTCCGTGTCGATCCCAACCGACAATGGCACCCGGAATTTCACCGCCCAATCATCCGAGCGGCAACAGGCAGCAGCGTTTGCGAAGTGACAGAATGAAATGTCCACGCCGTAAGAGACTGATAGACATACCCGATGGGTACATCTATCAGTCCATAACTAGGGTCAACCAATTTTTGTATTGTGAGCATGCCTGGGGCGTATTACACGCACTATGAACGGCGACAGGATTGCTGCAAGAGCAATGAAGCATAAATTTAAAATTATGGGAAGAACATGATTTACTTGAAAGAGAGAACCGGCTATCCACCCGGCGGGAGTACTTATGAGGAGGATTACGGCAAATATAAAGCTGTTTATACGTGCTCGCTCCTCACCAGGAACAACGACTGACATCATTGATTCGGTCAAAGGACCTAACAGTGCCACGGAAAAAGACTCGAAAATCGCCGAGAGAAACACTATACATAAGAGGTTAGTTCGCAGCGGTTCTTCGAGTAGTAACACGATTAACCCTGCCGCATGGAGTCCGAGTCCTACAAAAAGTGGATATCGGACTGACCGAATGTTCATGCGTGGAACCACGAACATGTAAGCCACAAGCGTAGCGAGAGAACCCGCCAACGGAAAAACAGAAAGCATCGAATTGCTCACGTGGTACGTCTTGGTAACGAATAGCGGCCAAAACGTTACCTGTACGGTGCTGAAGCTGTTCAGCAGAGCCATTAGAATCACGCACAACAACAAACGTGGTTTGCGCATTTCGGAAATAAATACGCCCCAAGTGCTGAAGGTCAGAGTTAAGATTGATGTGTTTTTACATTCCTGTATACGCCGGTTGCCAGTCGAACTCTCATATGACATGTAATACTGCAATAAAAACTTTATCGTCATCATCGCCATGGAAAAGATGTAGATCGCTCGCATGGTCGGCACCAGTGTGAATTTGTCAATGAAGATACCGGCTATAGGCGAAATGAAGCCAGCTACTAATCCTGTTAGATTAATCAACGCCCAGATATTCACAAGGTTATCTGTATCGCTGTCTTCAACAATCATGCACGTAAAACAGTTTCCCGTGACCTGCCACATACTATTGAACACAACCGCTGCCATGAAATACGTGTAACTATGTGCTATCGCCCAAAGCAGACAGGGGATAGTCCAACTTAGCACCCCGAAGACAAGCATCATCTTACGTCTGCCGTATTTATCGGTGATTGCCCCGGACAACAATCCCCAAACGAGTTGCATGGCCAGGCCGACACTTACCGTTGTACCAATCTGTTCCCCATTTAATCCGATGGCCACCATGTAAACGGATATGAACGGTGCGAACAGGTTGTTGGGAACAGACCATAAGGGTTCGGTAACGACCAGGGCACGCTGGTTTCCTTTGAGAGCCCGCAAAGTTTTCCATAGCGGGTGGGAATATTCCATTCTGTATGTCTCCTTTATTTTTTAGTCGCATCAACTCCTTCCAGGAAAAAATGGCCCGTGCAATTCTTGTGTTTGACGCAGGCTTCAATCCACATATCATACTCCGATCTGACCTGAAATCTGAGGCTTAGTTACACTGTAACACGAATCATTTTTTCAAATCACCCGTGATGATTTGCAAAACGCCTCTTGCGTACTCCGCCGCTGTATTGGGCTGGCCCGGCCTAGTCAAGCCATCCATCGATTTTCGCGCTTATGGAGCACAAGAATCATGGCTCAATTTTTGGCCGCCGTTTCATGGGTCGTTTTAAACATGTTCAAAACACGATGAAATTCAGCCGAATTTGTGCCTCCCGTCAATCTGAATTCCAATCCTCGCTGTTGATCCTTCCATGTGGAAACGGGGCCAACGACATTGGATGGGAACGCAATTTGATTATTCTTGTTTGTAAGCGGAGCTTCAGTGACTTCGATAGATTGCCGATAGGGATTGTGTTTCGGTTCAAAGGACAGCTCGACAAATTGTGTGGTTCCCTTGCTCGTCGTGACAACATTGCCAATTGCGGATTCCAACCTGTATGTCGAATACAGCGAACTTGGGATAAACGGTTGGAAGTGTATGTTTTTCAGGGCATTCTGATAACCCATTGCAGATATGCTGACCCCGTTCACCGGTGCCGCCTGAGTCATGCTTTCGAGGTACTTCAGAAGCGTGCTTTGCGAAATATTGCCTCCTGGTGTTTCGGCGATCGCGTAAACGACATGATTCCTAACAAACCCTACTGCCTGAACAAACGGGGGTTTCGTTGGATTGGTAGCGTAATAGGTTTGCTGGTTTACCTCGGCAAACTTCATCCACGTGACGCGCTGTTTCACGATCGGCTGATACGTCGTGATCGACTGCCCATATGCTTCATACACCGTGATCGAGGGAGGCAGCGTGACGCGTCCTGAGGCAGGAACGCCGGGATTCGTATACGATGCCATATAGGCGTCGAAGTGTGCTTTGCCATTCGTGGATGTCATATAG
>NZ_BCQI01000060.1 GCF_001544355.1 Alicyclobacillus acidiphilus NBRC 100859 | reverse complement strand
GTCAACATCCGTGGGCAGAGCTACAGATTACGGGAAAAGGTGAGAGTCGGTGTTTATGGCGCCCCACGAGAAACCGTGACGACGTCCTGATTCAGCGCCGCTGGGTGGGTCAAAATTAACCCGGCGAAATGGGTCAAATGAAATCCGGCGTTGACAGCCTTTAAGCAGAGTTTATGGTCGGTTCGATTGTTTTGCACTACTCAAGGATTAATATAGGTGTATCACTTTTGAAGCTTTTGTTTTATCATCTATGTACACTTTAATAGTATATTTTCCAGGATTGAAGCTTGTGAATTGTACAAGCATACCATCCTGGCCTGGGAACTGTTGCCACGTCCGGCGGAGCACCGTTTCCTTTCTCGAATCATCTATGACGATAAGTTTATCATTATGTGTTCCCTTCATATCTGGGAACTGTGGAAACACATATAGATTCTCACCAGCTGGGAACCGTGCTCCCGAACCTTCCATTTCACCCATTTCATCATTGAACGATGTCCCAACCATAATAACGTTATTTGTTATTGGGTGCGGTTTTGGAATCGATAGTATACGAACCGCAATAAGTGTTATACAGGTAATAACAATGGCTGTACCAGCAATTCCAACCCCCAACAATAGCTTTCGCTTCATAGTATCATCCCATCAAACATTTTAGGGTTTTAATGGCTGTTTACCTATTATAATCCACACTGGTGCTGAGGTCTAGACGTTTCATCTAGACCTCAGTTTCTTAGCAGGATTTTGAAATAATCCTCGTTGAAGGATAAAATGCCGTACTTATAAGATGATCCAGATTAATGAATTATGCCCTTAACCACTAGCTGACGAAAATGAACGTCCAGGGTACGTGGAGCACAGCATGTAACCAAGTCCCTTAACCGGAATTAGGTGTTTGGGGTGGCGAACATCGGCCTCAATCATCTTCCTAATTCTGTGCACACAGATATAAAGCCCGTTTAACGAACATAATTCTTCGCCCCAAACGAAGTTGATGAGGACCTTGTTAGGGACTGGATGACCTAGTTCAACAAGAAGCCGGTACAGAAGTCGGTACTGGACCCTTGAAAGTGACAATCGTAGCTTGTCTTTTACTAAATCTTGCCGGTCACAATCAACGTAAATACTAGGTGATAAGTAGATTTTTTCCGCACTTAGGAGCATCTGAAGCCTCATCCTTCCAAGTGAATTTCCCCCAAGACCAGACCCGAGTCACGTAATTCGCATTTGCAAGGATATCCTAGTGAGATTGGCCGGTATTTGTGGGCGATGCAGGCAACCCGAAGCAGAACTTTGGAACTAGTCGAGGGACTTGACCAATCAACTTTGGATTGGGAAGGGCCCGACGGGCTGGACAATCCCATCGGCACATTGCTTTATCACATTGCGCTGGCCGAGATGTCGTGGCTCTACTTAGACATTCTTGAGGAGACATTCCCGCCTGAGGTCAAAGACGATTTCAAATTTGATATGGTTGACTCCCAAAATGAGATTACACGTGTCGCCAATGTCTCACTTGAGGAACATCTTGGACGACTTGCTCGAAGTCGTTCGCTCTTCCTTAACGCGTTTCACAAAATTACGCTAGATGATTGGCGCCGTTCACGTAACCCAGAGGACGTCGAATATAAAGTGACGCCTGAGTGGGCCGTTTTCCACTTGGTAGAGCATGAAGCTGGGCATGCATTCCAGATCAGCTCGATCAAACGTCGTGCTCATCGCTTCCTGAGGTGAAGCAATTATCGGGGGACCGAGTAATGTGGAAGGAACAATACTAGGGACAGAGCTATACACGTTGAATGAATATGCGCTGCGTTCACAGCGCCGATGTGGCGCTCTCGGAGCAGTAGTGCACAATAGCATCTCTTCCGTAAACCTGAATAGAACTGGAAGTTTTTAATTACAGAGAGAGCAATGTCAGTAATGATCCAATCATTCTAATGGTATAATTTTTATATGCATAGATTGTTTTCAATATTTAGATTTTGATCAGTGATAACTAGATATGGAGGGAAGTTATGACCATCCATTACATCACTCCGAGCAGCAAAACTGTTCATGGTCCCTATTCCAAGGACAGAGATCCTATTTTATCTATTAATAGCGGTGATACAGTCCGGTACAAGACGTTAGACGCGACCTGGGGGTTGGAACCCTTTACTGAAGACGGACGGCAGAGAAAGAAGCTCGAACCACGGGAACCTGGGCATGCTCTTTGTGGTCCAATAGAAATTCGTGGAGCCGAGCCAGGAATGGTTCTTGAAATAAAAATCAATAACATCATTCCCGGCACGTGGGGATGGTCTTCTGCTGGAGGGTTCCCACACCCGGTTAATGAAAGGCTGGGTATAGCTACGGGTGAAGAATTTCACTTGAACTGGACCTTGGACCCAATTTCTATGGTTGGAATAAGCCAATTTGGCCATCAAGTCGCACTGCGTCCATTTATGGGTAATATCGGAATGCCCCCTAATGAAGAAGGCATGCATTCAACTTTTCCTCCACGGTTCTGCGGCGGAAATATTGATTGTAAGGAGCTGGTCGTAGGTAGCACGCTGTATTTACCCGTTGCTGTACCGGGAGGGCTGTTTTCTGTGGGAGACGGGCATGCGGTTCAAGGGGATGGAGAAGTTGGAGTTCCCGCTTTGGAGTGCCCTATGGAATTAGTAGATTTAACATTTAACTTAAGAACAGATATGAAGCTATTAATGCCAAGGGCTAAGACAACTGAAGGTTGGCTTACGTTAGGATTTCATGAGGATTTGGATGAAGCGTCAATGATAGCCTTGGATGGCATGTTAGATTTGATTCAAGAATTGTATGGATTTAATCGAAAAGAATCACTTACACTGGCAAGTCTCGTGGTCGATCTCAGGATTACGCAAATCGTAAATGGCACAAAAGGCGTTCATGCATTTTTACCATATGGTGCAATTAAAAAGTAGGAATATTCAAGAACCAGTCGAAATAAATCCGCACTCTAACAGGTGGCTTATGCTGATAACATGCGTTCCTTTGTTACATTTTTTGGATGAACTGCAGAACGGCAAGCTTACGTCTTTGTACGTTTATAAGCCTAGTTCTACTAGTCGCTTATGTCATTAATGGAGCAGCATAATTCGACAAAAAGAACGTCGGCAGTGAAGGGGTGAGTATCTGTGAGTGATGACGACCAAAGAGAACAATTACGTACTACTTTCCGTGAGGATGCAGAACTGTATCACCGAGCGAGACCTACATATCCTGATGAATTATTTGATGACCTTCGTAGAAACGCTGGGATAGGTCAGGGCTGTCGTGTCTTGGAAATTGGCTGTGGGACAGGTCAGCTAACCGTACCGCTCGCCGAACGAGGCTGTGAGATTGTTGCGATAGACCTTGGGGCAACTACAGTTGAGATAGCTCAGCGTAATCTCCGACAGTATCCTGCAGTTGAAGTACAGCTGGCAGCATTTGAAGATTGGAATCTGCCAGATTCCCCGTTTGACGTAGTTGTATCTGCCACCGCATTTCATTGGCTTGACCCTAGCATTCGTGTCGTCAAATCAGCAGACGCATTGCACTCTGGGGGAGTCTTGGCTGTCATTAGCACACATCATATAGCTGGAGGAGATAAAGAATTCTTCACTGATGTTCAAACTTGTTACAGAACATGGTATGGTCCATCCAAAACATTTAGTCTCCCATCTGCAGACGAAATCGGCCATGACACTGAAGAATTTGATCAATCTGAGAAGTTCCAACAAGCGAAAGTTTACCGATATGAATGGGAACAGGCGTACTCTGCAGTGTCGTACGGTGAACTTCTGCTGACCTATTCAGACCACCGATCTCTACCGCTAGAATCAAGGCAAGGTCTGATAAAGTGTGTCTCCGAACTCATCAACTCCAAGTACAACGGGAGCATCAGAAAACGATATATGACCCAACTACTCATGTTGTCACGCCGATAAGGATATTGCGATTAATGGAGGCTCATGTTGAGCACGCAATTGGGTCAAAATTAAGTCGGCGATCTGGGGCAATTTTAACCCGGCGTTCACACCCGTAAAGTGGACGAACTTGTGGAGTCGCTGGGTATTGGCGGAATGAGCAAGAGTGAAGTGTCTCGAATTTGCAAGGAGCTCGATGAGGCTGTCCAGGCGTTTAAGAATCGTTCGCTGGAAGGCGAGTTCCCGTATGTTTGGCTGGATGCCACCTTTCCCAAGGTCCGTGAAGGTGGTCAGGTTCAGAGTATGGCATTCGTCATTACGATTGGTGTGAAAGCCACCGGCGAACGTCAGGTGTTGGGCTTTGACCTTGGCACCAGCGAGGACGGTTCCTTCTGGCTGACCTTCCTACGGAGCCTGGTGGCAAGAGGATTAAAGGGGGTGAAATTGGCGATCAGCGATGCTCATGAAGGATTGCGGGCGGCGATTGAAACGACGCTGGTCGGAGCAACGTGGCAGCGTTGCAAGGTACATGTCATGCGCAACGTATTGAGCCAGGTGCCGAAGTCGTCGCAAGCCATGGTGTCCTCGATTGTTCGCACGATTTTTGCCCAGCCAACACAGGAAGCTGCGAAAGAACAGCTTGCTCTCGTGGTAAAGCAATTGAAGAGCCGTTTTCCGAAGGCGATGGATGTGCTGCAGCGAGCGGAAGAAGACGTATTGGCGTACATAGCATTCCCGAGGGAGCACTGGCGGCAAATCTGTTCAACGAATCCACTGAAGCGGTTAAACCGAGAAATCCGCCGACGCATGGACGTCGTTGGGATCTTCCCAAATCGGGACTCTGTAATCCGGCCTGTGGGAACCATTCTGCAAGAGCAGGACGAGGAATGGAGTATTGGACGCCGCTACTTCAGCCTGGAGTCGATGGCCAAAGTCACAGGCAACCAAGCGTTGCTGGCACCGACTTCGGTTCTGCATAAATGACGTGTGTCACGTAGTCGAGGCGCTCGATGAAATTCTACCTCTTGACGGGACACTACCGGGAGGTGCACCATGACCGAAGATTTTTATTGCGATGCAGTATTGAGCGGAAAAACGTCTGTTGAAAAAGTTTATGAAACCCAAAACGTACTGGCATATCACCATACACGTCCTTTTTATCCAGTACATATAGTCGTAATTCCAAAGAGCCATATACCATCGCTAATTACTTTGGGAGATGAAGACACCGACATCCTTCTTGAGTTGTTGAGTGTCGTTAAAACGGTTGCGATGCAAGTAACGAATGAACACGGAGCTTGCAGGGTTCTAACCAATCTTGGAAAGTATCAGGATTCAAAACATCTACACTGGCATGTTGCCTTTGGCGAACCCCTACGATGAACTTGTTGAACTACAGTTTGGGGTTTTGAATTATTGTGGTGTACATGTGCGTCGTATCGAGAGGAATGAGGATACATGTTCGATGTGTTCAAGCAACAATACACTCTTATTCGGTCAACGAGAGAAGTTTTGTTTGAGTTTTTGGAACAAATCCCAGTGCAAGATCTACACGCTAATGTGCCAGGTTTCGGGACTGGCAGCATCATAAAGACTCACATTCATGTAGCTGATTGTTATCGATATTGGCTCGGGTCATTTGCTGCTGGGCAGAAACGAGCGGATTTTTCGTTTGCGACAGATAGCGAAATAGAGCGTGCGGATGTTCAACAGGTACGGGACAGATTTGAATTAGCGAATGATGCTGTGGATCGGTTCTTGGATACATTCAGTTCCCGTTTGTTAGAACCTATCACGAACGAGGTAAAGTGGCAGAAAGAGTGGAGCACGACGCCGTTATGGCTCTTAACGCATACAGAGACACATGAGTTTCATCATAAAGGACAAATCGTTTCCATGGCTCGGCATCTTGGTTATGAACCTCCGGACACGGACCTCCAAATATAGACCTCGATTCGCTGATGCTGTTCTTCAATTGGTTGGGCTACATCAGCCAATGTGATGAATTTTCATGCCATACCACAGGTGAAGCTGTCGCTTTCATTCCATCACCAAATTCCAGGACGCCCGGTAAGGTGTTAACCATCCGGACGTTTGTCTATCTGTGACAGCATGGCTGCGGCTTATTGCGATCTTATAGACTCGGCGCTTTTGGTCAGCCTCTGTAGCCACGACGTGTACTTGCAGGAAACGATCAATCATTGTCGTCATCTATCGTCTCTTGTATGATTATGATACGTACGCAAATTTACGGATCGAGGACGTCAATGACAAGATTCCGAAACGTAGGCTTACTGATACAGCAAGAGACACGAACGACCAAACTGTTTTTGGCGATATTTTATTTTGGTGCAATCGTGAACTTGATCTTTGCCTGTACCATTCACCCTTTTACCCATGGAAGTTCGACCACTGCTGCATGGAGCGCCACAAATGCGCTTGTGATTGCCCTGATTTTACTTCCGATAGCATTTTTCTTTATTCGCCGAAATTCCCCCAGGCAGGTTCGATACATCTATTATGTTGTGTTTACTGTGACGAATATTGTTAACGACGCCGTCCTTTATTGGGGGCAAGGTAGGAACTACTCCGCGGGAAATGCTGTTGAGATATTGTTTATCCTCTTTGCCCCCATGTTCCTCGATAATGCATATTTAGTCGTTGTCTCGTTGGGCACGATCATCGAATATGCGTTCATAGGGGGACTGCTACACGCTCCTCAGGCCCTCATTGCAATCGTGTTGATCGTCATGTTTGCGATTGTGGCCTTCATTCTATTGAACCGGTTCAAAAGTTATGCGACGACGATCGAGCAGATTCACGAACAACAACTGAACGAACTAGTTACAAGTGTCGTGTCAATTTTGGAACTGAAAGATCCATATACGCGAGGACACAGCGAACGCGTCGCCCGTTATGCCACGTTTTTGGCGAAATCCTGTAATCAGTTCACGCAAGATGAATTACGTCTCTTGTATCATGCGTGCCTGTTGCATGACATAGGCAAAATGGGGGTCCCGGACAGTGTTCTAACGAAGCCTGGCAAACTTACGGCAGACGAGTACGAAATCATCAAGATGCATCCGGTCATCGGTGCGGACGCGATTCGTCAAATCGAGGGTTTGGAAGCCTGTATCGATGTGGTCCGTTATCATCACGAGCGGTGGGATGGAGAAGGATATCCCGACAAATTGAAAGGTATGGATATTCCCTTCATGGCTCGAATCACAGCCATTGTCGACGCATTCGACGCAATGACCTCGTCGAGAGCGTACCGTCCGGCGATGTCTCCCGAACAAGCTCTTGATGTGATAATGAGGGAGCGGGGGAAGCAATTTGATCCTCAACTCGTCGATGAGTTTGAGAAGGTATTCCCTCAATTTCTATCGTATTTAGACAGTGGACAAAGCGCTCACAAAGACGAAAGGGGGGAAGAACCATGTGTTGGTGGTGCATCATCAGTGGTTGGTGGCCGTCGTAAAGCTACAAGCTTTAAGGACTTTTAGAGAGCGCCCGCCGGAAATTCGGTGGGCGCTTGTCGTTGCACACTCCCCATGGGCAGAATCAATAGGACGGAAGTCCAGTGCGGGGAGTGGGTACAGTCTTATCGTTAGCGAAGTAGAAGGGTTTTCGTAGCGAGGAAGAATCTGAAGAAGCTGGAGGCAAACCCTCGACCTGAGATATATAAATTGCATTCGAGGCTGTCCCAGCCGCACGAAGTACCTACACACGACGAAATCTTAAGTCACTACGGGCTATGGATGCGGTAGCGCATGAGGGGGGAGAGTCTGCTTTTATCTGGTGGGCTTGTTTGATACTCGACGACACTCCAATCGCAAAAACAGTCCTTGACTATCTATCTACTGATAGGTAAACTGCGGTTGTGGTTGATTAATCAAACGTGGATCCGGGCGCAGATCGTCGAATGAAGGGATGAGTCCGGTCTGCATCTACCTACTGGTAGGTAATTCTGTATTCAAAAGGAGAGAGTCATATGACAAAACGTATCGTACTGGAACGAGCCGCTCAGCAATTCGCACAGGACACAGCGAACCCGCCTTATCTGTTCGATCTCGGTCCGGAAAAGGGCCGGGAGGCTGTGGACGCGGTGCAGGCTGGAGAGGTCGCTAAGTTGCCGGTGGATTCGGAGGAAATCGTGATCGAAGGAGGGCCGGCTGGCAGCGTATCCGTCAGGATTGTGAGGCCGAAAGGCTCAGTTGGAACACTGCCTGTCATCCTCTATATCCATGGAGCTGGGTGGGTGTTTGGGAACGCGTATACGCATGATCGGCTTGTGCGGGCGTTGGCTGTCGGCGCGAATGCGGCGGTGGTGTTTCCGAACTACAGTTTGTCTCCAGAGAACAAGTACCCAGTTGCGCTTGAAGAGATCTATGCGGTTCTCGAGTGGATTGACAGACATGGCGAAACGAATGGTTTTGATGTGAGTCGGCTGACCGTGGCTGGTGACAGCGTTGGCGGGAACATGACGGCGGCAATCACGATACTGGCGAAACAGAGGAAGGGGCCCCGCATCGACAAACAATTGTTGTTCTATCCCGTGACTGACGCGTCGTTTGACACAGAATCGTATCGGGAATTTGCGACAGGGTATTTCTTGCGCCGCGACGCAATGCAGTGGTTTTGGGATCAGTACACGACCGATCCAGAGCAACGCGCTCAAATCACGGCTTCACCGCTTCGGGCTTCGACAGAAGAGTTGGCTGGGCTGCCCAAGGCGCTTGTGATCACGGGGGAAGCGGATGTACTTCGCGATGAGGGAGAGGCCTATGCGAATAAACTGCGTGAAGCGGGCGTTCCGGTTACCGCGGCGCGTTTTCAAGGAATCATCCACGACTTTGTCATGCTGAACGCCTTGGCCGAAACAGAAGCCGCAAAAGGGGCGATGATGCTGGCGATCGCGTGGTTACAATCCTGAGTGGGAAGGCGTCGATTGTACCTGCGCGGGCGGTTGGAGAGGCGCGTTGGGAAGAGCGATTGACAACATCCCACTCTGAGCGTACAGTTCGACACGGGGTCTTAAAATGAATCGTGCGGATGAGATTAAAAAGGTCGCCCATGCCTTAATGCTGCAAAAGGGATATCGCGCGTTCAGTTACGCGGATATCGCCGACGTGATTGGCATACAAAAGGCGAGTATTCACTACTATTTCCCGAGCAAAGATAATTTGGTTCATTCGGTCCTGCAGGACTATCGCCGGGCAGCGGCAGATAGCCTGCGATCGTTCGAGGCGAACGCGAAAAGCCCTCGCGAGAAGCTGGATCGGTATTTCCGGTATTGGAAAGACAAGCTGGCGTGTGAACCAACGGACATGTGCCTGTGCGCGATGCTGGCATCAGAAGAGTCTATTCTTCCGGAAGAATCCCGGAGTGAGATTCAAGCTCATTTTGAGGAAATGCGAGCCTGGATTCAGCGCGTGTTGGAGGAGGCCAAGGCATCCGGAATCCTTCGTTCCTGCGGGGGATCGTCGGAGGTCGAGGCGGCGTCCGTGTTGGCGGCAGTGCACGGAGGCATGATTGCAACCCGAGCGTATCGCGATGCAGAGCAGTTTTCGATGGTGACGGAGTACGTATTGGAACGACTGATGGGGAAATCGGGCGACGGGGAGCGCGGAGCGGGCAAATAAGCGTCTCTCAGCCGCTGATCCGCCTGAGCGTTTGTCGGGATTCAACATGATACGTGCGGCGGGAATACTCGAGCTATTCGCCCGGGACTTTGACAAATCCTGATTCAGACAGCCACTCGCTAGAGTGGCTGCTTGTATATCTGTGGCTGTATGTCGTCTGTTGGTGGACGGTTGACTAAGGTGGCATGGCAATGGGGGCCCGGGTGGACTTCCACTATCGAATATAATAAGGGAAAGCGAAGAACAGAATGGGAGCGGCGCGATCCGGCGTTGATTGCAAAGCTCGGCGGGATGAGTTGGTTGCAAGGCGAATGTCATGAAACTGGGGGCGTGCCATCTGAAGAAGCGCATTCTGGTGATAGAGGATGATGAAAACATCCGCGACGTGTGCCGACGCTATATGGAACGCGAGGGCTACGAAGTCCTCATGGCGGCCGATGGACGCGAGGGAAGTGAGATGTTTCAGGCTCACGAGACGGATCTCGTCGTTGTCGACGTCATGTTGCCGGGGAAGGACGGCTATCAAATCTGTCAGGATATTCGGCAGCAGGCCGATACGCCGATTATCATTCTCACGGCGCGTGGAGACGAACGGGACAGGCTGATGGGATTGACGCTTGGCGCCGACGATTACCTCACCAAGCCATTTTCGCCGCGCGAGCTGATTCTTCGAATTCACAATATCCTTCGGCGAGTGAGTGTATTCAAATCCGCGGACAGTCACGAGCAGGGCGTGTTGGACTTTGGCCGCGTGGCTGTGGATTTGTCGATGCGGCGTGTGATGGTTGCGGGGCATCCGGTGGAATTAACAGCCAAGGAATTTGAAGTGCTCTGTGTGATGGCGCGGCGGCCAGGTCAGGTGTTTTCAAAGGGGCAATTGTTGGATTTGGTCTGGGGATATGACAAGGATGTGAACACCAGCGCCGTAACCGTGCTCATTCGCAGGCTCCGCGAAAAAATCGAGAAAAATCCGTCTCAGCCAACCTTTATTCGCACAGTTTGGGGTATTGGATATCGATTCGAGCCGAATGGGGAGCTGGGCAGATGAGACTTCGAACACAATTGCTCGTCATCAACGCGGCTAGCATCGCCTTATTGATTGCGGCGGTGGTCGCAAGTCACCGAATGATGCTGCTGAATCTTAGCCAAGAACACCTGTTGACCATCATCACCGTCTCTGCGGGCGTTCTGTCGTCCGTGGCCTATTGGGTGATGACCATTCCTATCAGCAACTCTGTGAAGCGGCTGATTGGCTTCGCGGAACAGGTCGGGGAGGGGCAGTTGGAAGATGGACCCATTCACCAGTCGGGACCTTACGAAGTTCGCCAGTTGACCAGATCTGTCCAGGAAATGAAAGAGAGAATGCAGTCGAATTTACATCAGCTTGAAATCATGGAGAAAACGCGAAGGGAATTGATCGCCAATGTGTCTCACGACCTGAGGACGCCCATCGCGTCCATTCAGTCGTTCGTCGAGGCGCTTCAGGACGGCGTGATCGATGATTATGAAACATCCCAGGCTTACTTGAGGACAATCCACCGGGAAGCGCGGCGGTTAAACTCCCTGATTGACGACTTGTTTGAGCTTTCCAAGCTGGAGGCGGGCCAGGAGGCGTTCCACCCTGTGCCAAGCCATCTCGATCAAATGATCATCGAAGTCCTCGACAGTTATTCCGTCCGCATCCATGAAAAAATGCTGCGCGTACACGTGTCCGTCAGTGACGACATCCCTGTGCTTCATCTGATGCCTGAAAAAATTTCGAGGGTGCTCAACAATTTGGTAGACAACGCGGTTCGCCATTCGCCCGAGAATGGCCTTCTGGAAATTGAAGTAAGGATGTCTTCGAGGGCTGATTTCGTCGAAGTGATGATTCGGGACGAGGCGGAAGGGGTGTCTGGTGAAGACGTGAAGCGGGTATTTGAACGATTCTATCGCGTCGACAAATCCCGCAATCGAGGATCGGGCGGCTCCGGGCTGGGCTTGGCAATCGCTCGTTCGCTTGTCGAGTTGCACGGCGGGACCATCGGGGTGCGTATCCCTTCGGGCAAATCGCAGGGAAGCGAGTTTTGGTTTACGTTGCCCGTGTACAGGGGATAAACGTGCGAACGCTTGTAAGATTTATGAAAGAAATTTGTTCGAGGTTTGAAAGATCCCACCCATAGAATACAGGCAAGTTGCTGCTTCGATGGGAGTGGGTGATCTCATGAAAATTCAGTGGTTCAAACACGGGAAATGGCCCAAGTGGTTGGTGGGTCTTCACCACTACACGATCGCGTCTTTCATTCTCCTTACGGTAAGTGGAATTGCTCTGTATCTCCCGGCGCTCCATGCTCCACTCATCCCATATCTTCGAATCATCTACAACATTCACATTTTGCTTGGACTCATCTTCGCCATTACCCTGATCACGCCATTTTTGCGGATCTTGCCAAAGGGCAGGCGGATCTGGAAATTCGACTGGACCTTGCCGCTTCTGTTTGGCGTCCCACTGGTCTTCACGGGAATTTTCTTGTGGGGCGGCACCGTATTTCCAGCCACGGTTACCAGCCATGCGTTTACCTGGCACGGGTTATTGACCATCGGGTTCGGCGCATGGATTCTCATACACGCGTTTTATAAAGCGCTCGGCATTCGCCCGTATGCTGACGGAATTGCGGGGAGGGTCAATCCGGAGCGCCGGCTGTTCCTGCGTTGGGCCGGCTTGGGGGCACTTGGAACGCTGGCGATCGCGGTGATCGATCCCGTTGCCATTGTTCGCGCCATACGCCCTACTGGAACGCGCGCGGATGCCACTCATGTTCCATCGCCGTCACCGGGCGTACAACGCTTTGGAGCCTATTATACGGTGGTGGAAGGTTACCCATCCATGGCGCTGGACGCCTATCACCTTCGTGTGGACGGCCATGTCGCTTCGCCGATGACGCTGTCGTGGTCGAAGCTGCGATCCCTGCCGCCCTACAGCGAGGTGAAGGATTTTCACTGCGTCACGGGTTGGAGCGTACCGAATGTCCATTGGCGGGGGGTGCATTTGTCACAACTGGTTAGGTTGGTGAAACCTTCGAGCAGCGTCAAGTACGTCAATTTCTATTCTTTCGACGGGGTCTACACGGAATCCCTCAAATTGTCGGAAGCCCTAGATCCTTCTGTCCTGCTGGCTTATGAAATGGATGGTCAACCTTTGGAGCAGGCCCAAGGCGCTCCGCTGCGCCTCATTGTGCCAAAGATGTACGGCTATAAGTCCATCAAGTGGTTGAACCGGGTTGAATTCAGTGACACGCCGATCACGGGATATTGGGAGCATTACGGATATCCCGCCGAAGCGTATATCTAAGGAGCGTGAAGTATGGTGTTAGGAAACATCGGGCCGTCTGGGTTGATTTTGATTCTGGTCGCGCTGTTGTTGGTGTTTGGACCGCGTAAGCTGCCCGAGATTGGCAAGGGGTTTGGAAAGGGCCTTCGCGAGTTCCGGCGAGCCACGAGCGGTATCAAGGACGACGAAGAGGGGGCGAGTACGGCGTCGGATTGGGATCGATCCACCGGAGACGCAGTTGAGCACGAAGGACCTCAAGAGGCGTCTTCGAAAGGGAAGCGAGACTAATGCCTGAAGGCTGGACCGAGCACATGGCTGAACTGAGGCTGCGCGTGATCTTTGTGTTCGGCGTCTTCGCCGCTTCACTCATTGCGGGGTTTTTCTTTGCCCATCGTTTGTATCGCAGCCTTGTTATGCCAGGTGTGAAATTGGTAATTCTCGGGCCGGGCGACGTCGTCCATGTATATCTGCTGTTGGCAGGCTCTGCGGCTGTCGCTGTGACGTTTCCGATCGCGCTTTGGCAGTGCTGGATTTTTATATCTCCGGCCTTGACACCGCGAGCGCGATCCGTTGGCACCAAGCTGATGTTTGTGTTACCTGCTGTCTTCGCTGGCGGTGCGTGCTTTGGCTACTTTGTGATATTCCCCAACATCTATCGATTTCTGATCCATCTGGCCGTCGGCTACGGGTTGAATCCGCTGATTACGGCCAATGAATATTTTGGCTTTCTCGTAGGTATTGTTTTACCTTTTGCCGTGATCTTTGAGTTACCGATTCTTCTCATGGTTCTTGTCGAGCTGGACTTGATCACGCCAAAATGGATGGCAAGCGTGCGAAAGTACGCCTATCTCGTATGCGTCGTGTTTGCCACCCTGATCAGCCCGCCGGAATTGGTGTCGCACCTAAGTGTGCTTGTTCCACTGCTCCTGATTTATGAAATCAGCGTATCCCTGTGCACCTTGGTGTACAGGCGAAAGTTGAGGCGTGGCTCAAGCGAACGGGTCGTCACGGGCGACCCGTCGATCACTTGAGCGTCTCGTACGGCGTTGGCGCCATCACAGCGATGTCGTCCTTCGGCACAATTTGGAATTTGATTGCGCGGTAAACGAACGTCCCGTACGGTGTTTGCAGACGGAGTTCATCTCCCTTTTTCAGATTCCGTATCGGGCTGAAGACCGTGTCGCGATGGCCCGCGATGAAGACGTTGCCTCCTTGGCCGGGAAACGGCGATCGCGGGTCGTGTCCGGCGCCCAAGGAGAGATCGTAATCGGTCGTCCCTTCCACGACGGGGACTGTCAATCCAATACTCGGGATCGACAGGGTGCCAATCTTCTCCCCGTTCTTTGGCACTGGGGTCCAGAGTTTCTTCGGCGTCGTCGTCTTCTTTGCCGCAGCAGATGCGGACGGCTTCGGCGTCGTCGCAGGAGACGTTTTTGACGGTGTTGCAGGCGTGCTCACCTGCTTCAAGGATGCTGTCTGGACTGGATGATACGCCGGCAGGTGCTCACGGCTCAACAACACAGTCTGCTTGGCATAAGACCACCCGTAAACTGCCCCGATTCCGATTCCACACACGACGCAGACCGACGAGATCAGCAACAACGCTCGACGCAAGTATCTGTGCAGCATCGTCTCTCACCGACCCGTCCGGCGAGACATCCACCAAATTGTCCCCATACCCATGCCGCCAAGCAGCACAAGAAGGATTCCAATGGCAATCAGAAGGGGATCATTGGTCGCTGTGACCGGCAGTTCTCCCGTAATTTTCGTATCGGCGGCCGTACTTGTGGTCGAATGGTTCGCAGTGACTGTCACGCGTTGAATCGCTTGCGCAGTGTGATCGAACGTCGTCGATGTCGTCGGATGTTGCATTGGAATGGCGGCCAACTCGTGATCCATTGAATCTTGGAGATGAAGCGTAGCAGGTTGGCTCGTCGTGGTCGTGACGATATTCAACGTTTGGCCGGTTTCAGTCGTGACAGTTGCGTGCAGTTTGAGCTTTGCGAGTATCTCCTCGTACAAAGACCAAACTTTCTTCCGTTGGGTTTGAGACAGCGACGAGTTCGAGCCCGTGGACTGACAAATCGAATGAATTTGTTGAACATGCGCTTCAATGCTCTTGACATCCATTTGAGTCACTTGAATGCTCTTGCAATAGGCGTACAGGTACGCCGGCTTGGTAACCCCGAGGTTTTGAATGGCAACGAGTAACTGATTCGTCCCGGCGCTGGTGACACGGGTGTTGCTGGTGGTATGGGTGTTGCTGGTGGTATGGGTGTTGCTGGTGGTATGGGTGTTGCTGGTGGTATGGGTGTTGCTGGTGGTATGCGTGTTACCGGTGACATGCGTGTTGTTTTGATTGGGTGAGCTACAGTTGTTTTGCGTTGGGATGGAGTTAGGTATTGGACTGGAACTGCGAGACGTATTGTACGATGTTTTCAGACTTGCGCCGACGTTAGTGCCATGACTTGGACTGAACGTGCTCGTCGGACTGTGACTGACAGTGTGACAGTTGCTGCTGACACGGTTTGGGCTTGGCGCCGTTGCGTTCAAGTGCTGGTGAACAGAGATGGGGCCATGGAACTTGCCAATCGTTGCGCCCCAACCGCTTTGTTTGTTCTGGTCGCTGCCGTTATTGTGACCACTGGCCTTGCCGTGACTGTTCACGCTCGTGCCGGCTTGGCATTCGGATTGTATGTTCCCATGATTATGCTGCGATTTTGCAGTATTGGCCAGGACCAACGATGGCGTGATCACGCTTACCCCCATCGCGATGATAACGGACGCGACTCCTTTCGCAACTTTCCCTCTCATGTTGTCGTGCTCCCCTCTCGATGAATCCCCCCGGAGAATTGTTGTTTGTAAATACGGTATCGTTCCTCGATGATCCGATATGGGGGTGGCCAAGCTGTCCATTCTGAAATTCAGGCGAGTGTGGAAACTATCGTGTGGATGGGGTATGGGGGTGGGGCACTGGTCTGAATCACATTGTTAGAATATTCTATACTTAAAGCGGCGACGGAGTTGGTGTGGAACCAATATAAAGCCACCGCCACCGAAACATGCGTTGCATAGCGTATGCATGGGATGGTGAGTTTTGTGGTTTCGATTAGCAAACTGATTCTTTCCAAGAGACGTTATGTTATCGCTCTCTTAATGTTAACTGTTTTGCTAATAGCTTTCTTATTAGGGGGTTATACCTACAAAAGAACAGCAGGCTGGACGTCCTTTTCCAATTCCGACATATCTTTTTCCTACCCAGCTAGTTGGCACACGATAGAGTTATCTGGGCCGTCATTTAGACCTGTAGTCCTCTGTTTGGTCGCTGACTCTGGAGTAAAGGATTTTTCCAATGGGGATGCAGAAGTAAGCGGGATTACGTCGAACGACGTCGTTTTCCTAGTTAATCACAATGTGAACATCCATATTGCCAACTCCGAGAAGTCGCTATACACCCTTGTTGTGCATAAAATTTTGCCAGCTGACCGGGCGAATCATCACCTTGTCTCGTCAAGCTATGGAAGCAGAGACGGCTGGGTATGGCTCCACGAGGTAAACGTGGGGATAGCCGGAAAACAATCTGAAACTGATACCATAGATTACTACAAACCAACCTCATTTATACAAATGTCCATTGTGTTTCCTGAAACTCAGAAGCAACAATATGAGGCAACAATGAATCGCATCATAAATTCAATGAAGATTGGGAAGGAATGAGGTCCAAGCGAATTTTCGAAGCGTTTTGCCATGGTCGCTGTCATCGATCGCCATGTCAGTAGCCGTCCCTTCGACCGTTTGGGCAGATCGTTTGGCACACGAAAATTTTATCCCTCAGCAGTGGCCAAGAGGTGCCCGTCCTTGTCCGAATGACTTCAGTGAGTATCCAACTTAGGCAGCCGTCACATTGGATGATGGAGACAATCACTCGGACAACTTCTTCACGGAAGAAGAGATTGACCTTGGAAGATGGAAGCGTCGAATGATACACATACCCCAAGCCAAATCAGGATACTGCGCCTACGATCTCACGTGCTATAAAGAATTCCGAAGGGAATACATTGGCCGCTGTTTGGTATGATTGTACGCCTCGAAGTTTTACCATGAAAGAGGTATTGACATGAAAGTACGTGCGACCATTGCAGTATTATGTGCCATCGTCATCCTTGTTCCGCTTGGCTACCAAGTCTCAAGAATGATGTCTAAAACGGACACACCTACTTCATCGCACAAACTTCTTGCGAATGTCCCGCTTAAAATGGCTCGTGCATTTTACTCGACTATAAACGAATTTAACACACCAGTTATGTTGCCTGGCGCCCTGCCATTCACGGTTACGGGTGTAGAAGGGAAGATCTCCAAGAATCATACGGAGACAGAGTTGTTCATTCAATTTATGAACAAGAAGTCTGACCGGTTACTAACTGAAACAATTACCAACTGGGGTAATGAAGCAGTTACTCCTTTTTTTACTCAATATAAAACAATTAAACTCCAAAATGGAAATACAGCATACTGGCAAAGTACCAAAACTGAGAATTCTTTATCATGGTCAAATGAAATTGATCTATACACCCTCGAAACAAAGAATAGTCCTGCTAAAAACTCATTAGATCTGAATCAAATGGAATTTATAGCTAATAACATGAAATGATCTAAGGTCTGTGACCTAGTCGGTAAACGAAAGCTCATCTAGTGTAGCGAATTGGCCGCGTAAATCTCCAGGGGCAGCCGTGATCGCGCCATATATGCGCTTACGAGCTATGACGACAAGGGTTACGCGGTAGAGAACATATTGGAGTGCCAGTCACTGTCTCAATCCAGCGTGTCCAGGCGAACTTGCGCCGGGTTTCACCACCGTTTGCCTGGTGGAATCCGGCACTCACCTCAAGAAGTGTCTCAAACAAGTCCTCGTCATCCAAAAATTCATTTTTTTCCATTAATAACGATATAGCCAAAGTTTCTGTCCAACATCTATAATGTTGCAAATAAACAGACTTATAAGATTTATGAGCCTATCTTTCTTTTTGGGAGGGGGAGCCAAGTGTCTATTCAAACGCAGCCGGATTTAGAAAGGTACGGGTACAAACAGGAGTTGAAACGATCCCTTTCCGTCTGGGATTTGCTTGTCTACGGACTGATCTTTATGGTTCCCATCGCGCCTATGGGCATTTACGGCCAGGTTGTGCAGACAGCGAATGGGATGGTCGTACTGGCGTACTTCATTGGACTGGTTGGAATGGTGTTTACAGCTTTCAGTTACTCGCGAATGTCCGAGGCCTTTCCCATCGCTGGATCGGCATATTCATACGTTCAGCGCGGTTGGAACCCTTATGTTGGATTCATTGCCGGTTGGATGATCTTGCTTGATTATATCTTAATTCCTTCTCTGCTGTATTTGGTCTCGGCGTCATGGTTAGGCGAGCTTGTTCCCGGCGTTCCAACGTTTGTTTGGATCATCGTGTTCGTCGCCATCAACACGTTCATCAATATCTTGGGCGTGCAGATGACGAATCGAGCGAACTGGGTGATTTTGGCTGTAGAGATCATCACCTTCATTCTCTTTGGCATCATGGCTTTCGCATACGTCGCCGCCCATAAGGGTGGAACGTCGTTTACCTTCGCGCCAGTGTACAATTCGCACGGTTTCAGTCTGAGCATGGTGGGTGCGGCAACTTCCGTCGCCGTGCTGAGTTTCCTTGGCTTCGACGGAATTAGCACGCTGTCCGAAGAAACAAAAGGCGGCCGCAAAACGGTAGGGCGCGCAACGGTTTGGGCGCTCGTCGTCGTCGCGGTATTATTCATGGTCATGACGTATCTAGCCGCAGTCGCGTATCCGGATTTCAATCACTTTCCCGATCCGAACGTCGCGTTCTACTTTATTGCGGAACGAGTCGGCGGCACCTGGCTGAAGCTGTTGTGCCTAGTCATCACCGTGATCGCGTGGGGGATAGCGAACGCGTTGGCTGCACAAGCGGCTATTTCGCGGCTGCTGTTCAGTATGGGACGCGACAAGATGCTTCCATCGATCCTGTCGAAGGTACACGGTAAATACAAAACACCGTATGTCTCCACACTCTTGGTCGCTGCGGTATCGATTCTGGTCAGCTCTTTCTCGTCCATTGACACACTCAGCTCACTGGTGAACTTTGGTGCGCTCACGGCATTTATGGCGCTCAATTTGACCGTCGCCATTTACTTCTTCTTCAAGAAACGCACGGGGAAGTGGTTCAGCCACCTCGTCATGCCGTTGATTGGGTTCGCTGTGCTGTTGTACGTCTGGCTCAATTTCACGCACACGACGTTCTATTTTGGGATCGGATGGTTTATCGTGGGGATGATCGTTCTCGCAGTTTCGACGAAGGGATTTAAGACCAAGCCAACCACGTTGGAAATCGAGTAAGAGAACTTCGCTTTCAGCCGGGAGGGTATTATGTGATGACATCCACCGTACTGTCGAATCAACACATCGTCTATGCAATGTCGCCTGACAATCAGCCGGCGTTGCGCGTGGAGGATGGAGACATCGTCGAAATCCATACGTGCGACTGTTTCGAGGGGCAAATTGAAAGTGCTGATCAGGATTTTGGGGGAATCGACTGGGAGCGCATCAACCCTGCGACGGGCCCGATTTACGTGGAGGGCGCTGAGCCAGGCGATCTCCTGGTCGTCCACATTCAGGAGATCCAATTGGCCGATCGCGGCGTGATGACAACCGGGCCGAATCTCGGCGTTCTTGGCGACGAGCTAGAACGAAATTCCATTCGCATGATTCCGGTGAGAGACGGCAAGGCCATTTTCTCGGATGCGCTCGAACTGCCGATTCAACCGATGATTGGCGTCATCGGGACGGCCCCGGCGCAGGGGAGTGTTCCGTGTGGGACACCTGGCGATCACGGCGGCAACATGGACTGCAAACGGATCACAGAGGGCGCGCGCCTGATTCTGCCCGTCAACGTTCCAGGCGCTCTGTTCTCGCTCGGCGACGTGCACGCCGCCATGGGCGATGGGGAAGTCGCGGTTTGCGGAATCGAAATTGCGGCTGCCGTTCGCGTGCAGCTTCATCTGTTGAAGGGAAAGAACTGGCCCGTGCCGATGCTTGTCGACGACCATCACGTGATCACCATCGCGTCGGAAAAGTTTCTGGACGACGCAGCGACACGGGCCGCGAAGAACATGGTTCATTTCCTCGAGCAGGAATGCGGAATGGACAAGGCTGAAGCGACATTTCTCCTCAGCGCCGCGGGCGATCTGCGCGTGTGCCAGGTGGTCGATCCGTTGAAGACCGCCAGATTCGAACTCCCGCGCTGGATTGCGGAGAAGCAGGGATTTTCCTTTTCCGCAATCCAGGTGTGAACTCAGAGGTTGCGTTGCGTGATCGATGGAGAACGATATGCGTTCCGTTCGAGCACCTTGGTTTTTCGGAGGAAGTGGTCTCGGGTGCGGATCGAATAATAGATCAATA
>NZ_BCQI01000059.1 GCF_001544355.1 Alicyclobacillus acidiphilus NBRC 100859 | reverse complement strand
TTCCTTGGTTGCTCAGCTCGTCAAGGAAGGGTTTCGGGTCCCAGTGATTGCGAAAGCATTGGAGCTGAATCGAACTTATTGTTATAGCTTGTTAAAGGAGCCTGTGAAGAAGGCGAACAAAGCGGTTATAGAGAAAGACGCCCTATTGAAACAGCGGATTCGCCATCTATGCGAGAGATTCCCACGATATGGATACCGTAGAATCAAGGTCATGTTGCGTCGTCAATACAGCATGCAGGTAAACCACAAACGAGTACACCGGCTCATGCGAGAAATGGGATTGTTGGTGAAATCCCCACAGCGGGAAGCTTCCCGAAAGAAGCGGTCTGGAAAGATTCCGGTGAGTCAGTCAAACGAACACTTCCAGTGCGATATGACAAAGATTTGGTGTGGTAAGGATGGGTGGGGATATCTATTCGCGGTCATCGATGCGTACGACCGTGAAATTGTGGGGTATTCGTTTTCGCGCTATTGCCGGACAGAGGAATTGCTGCAGGCTGTGGATAACGCATTCAACTACCGATTCCCGAGCGGGGTACGAGGCGCAAACTTGACGCTTAGAACGGACAACGGATGCCAAATGACAAGTCGACGATTCGTACAAGCCATGAAGGACTGCCAGGTGAAACATGAACGGACAGGTTATCACAACCCGGACGCAGATGGCTATATCGAACGTTTCTTCCGTTCGTTGAAGGAGGAAGAAGTTTGGATGCAGGAATACGACAACTTCGCGGAAGCCAAGATCGCAATCAAAACGTATATTGAGTTCTACAACAAAGAGCGCCCGCACTCAGCGTTGGGCTATCGTACACCGCAGGAATTCAGAAAATGGAAGGAATCCAAAGAGGCAGCGTAGACCTGATAATTATCAGAATAGAATGGCGTTATCTCAAAAAATTATGCACATCTGTCTTGACAGAACGGGGTTCAATACGCTTGTAATCTCCCTCACGAGTTCTTTGAAGCGTTGAATTGTTTTCTCGGCTAATCGGATAGGCGCTCGTTTGTGGGATAGAAAACTGTATCCGAGAAACTTTCGCTTCCACGGTCTCCCCACATCGCTCTCTTCACGATTCACCTTGAGTTTTAGGTTGCCTTCCAAGTACTTCGTCAGGGATGCCTTGACTCGTCTCGTATAAACGAAACCTGCTACCAGGTAGGTTGTGCGATGCGTTTCGAGCACACGAGGTTCCTCTTACGAGTCAACCTTGACGGGTTCTAGGCTTATTTAAGAAAATGCTCAAAACAAGCCCACATAGAGCGATGATTAAAGCAATATGAAACGTATCGCCAAACCCGGTCGCCATAGCAGAAACCAGTGCTTCCTTTGACTGGTTGGCAACGGCATGCATGTGCTTCGCGATATTTGAGGCTAAAAATCCAGACATCATTGCGACGGCCAAGGAACCAAAAATCTGTTGCCCCGAAGTCGTGATTGGAGTAACACGGCTAATCAGTTGCGCTGGGGCTGATTTAAGAACGTGGGTACTGATCTGCATCGTTGTAAGACCTTGGCCCAATCCCAAAATGCACAAGTTCGTAACGAGCGAGGCGATGGACGTGTTCACTTGAATTTGGGATAACCAATAGAGGGCGGCTGACAGTATAAGAAGACCAGCAAACACGATGGGACGCGCGCCATACTTGTCGAACAACTTTCCACCTATTTGGAGGCCAATAAAGGACAGGACCGCTTGTGGAATCACCATCAGCCCCGAATGAAAGGTAGAGAAGCCTCTTACTTGTTGCAAATATAGAGGAATCAAGAACAGTGTCCCGAAAATTGCCGTCCAATTTACAAAAACGATCACTACACCCTTACTGAACTCCACAGATTGAAACGCTCGCAATTCCAACAGTGGCATCTGTCGTCTCAGTTCAACCATAATAAACACGCCTAGAGATACCACGCCGATGGTTAGCGGAATGATGGTGGACGGAACGCTCCAACCTTGGCTCCCACCGTCATGCACACCATATACAATCGCCGCAAAAGAGAACGGTGCCATGATCGCTCCAGGAATATCGAGCTGTGGATTTTTCGTGTCCACTGAACGAGGTAGAAACCTCAGTCCTAACGCCAATGCGACAATACCAATCGGAACATTAATTAGAAATATCCAATGCCAGCTTGCGTATTCCAGTAGCCACCCGGATAGAAGTGGGCCAAGTACGGGGGAGATTAGCATCGGCAGCCCCAATAATCCCATGACCGAGCCACGTTTGTCCGGAGGCGCCACCCGAAACGAAAATGCAATACCGATGGGCGCTACCATACCGCCAGCCAGCCCTTGAAGGGCGCGAAAGGTAATTAGTTGCGCAGGTGACGTTGCAATTGAGCATAATACAGACCCAACCATGAACAGGCCGATGGAGATGAGGAATACCCGCTTCGCTCCAAATCTGTCAGAAAACCATCCCGCTAGCGGAATGACTGCGGATAACGCGAGCGTATAGCCTGTAATTGACCATTGCATGATTTTCAAACCCGATTGAAATACTGATTCGAGTGTGGGTATGGCCACGTTCATAACACTGCTGTCCATCATGACGACGAGCATGCCAAAGATGAGCGCGAACACAGTTGGAAGTATTTTTCTCACAGAAAACTCGCGTGACGTCGCACCTACCGTTCTTTCCACATGACCACTACCTTCCGTTTTTGAATGTCGCATCAAACCACCTAACAACGTTAGATGAGGCGCGAAATAATAGATTGATCACCGTCCCAAAACCAGACGAACAAACAACCGAATCTAACAACGTTAGGTTACGGCGTGAGGTGCACTGTGTCAAGTGTTGAACTAACAATGTTAGATTCGCTCTGAAATATGTGTTATGATGAGTCGTAGCAACCCTGTGGAGATGGTTTAATCATGAATGCAAGCGTGAATATGCCTATTACACGAGAAAGAATCGTCAACGCTTCGTGGGAATTGCTTCGCGAATGTGGTATAGAACAATTCACGATGCGAAAATTGGCCAAACAACTCGACATCAAAGCTGCTTCCCTGTATTGGCACTTTCAGAGTAAACAACAAATTTTTCAATTCCTTGCAAATGAGATTGCACAGAAGGTCGTGCTCTCTGCCCAAAATGAAGGAGATTGGAAAGAGCAATTGTACCGATTCGGAAATCATTTTCGCAACCAACTTGAGAAATACCCGTGTTCTGCTCATTTGATGATTCAGACAGTGCCATCAGGAGCACAATACATCGATCTTATAAACCACATGCTTAAAATTGTTGAACCACTACCGATCAGTGACCGAGGAAAGTTTTCCTCGATTGCCTGCGTGTTGAACTTTGTTCTTTCTTTTGAGTTGGATAAGTATCAGCAGCACAAAAACGATGTGGCGATGAAAGGCGTACGCCAAGAGATTGAGCCAACCGTCGGCAATCTGCCTGAACCATTGCGAAGAATGTACCTTAATGGCGTGTTCAGCGATCTTGGTTCCGACAGCATGTTCCAAACCGGTCTAAAAATTCTTATTTTTGGCATTGAACAACTTTCAATGACGGAAAAAGAGACATGACCTATCTCACGATCTCCCCACGTAAATTCTTTACGGATAACTACCGAGGAAACCTATTTCCCCCATCCGAGGTTTCGGAGTGAGTTATGTTGCACACTCCTTTCTCAACAATTTAAGACTTGCCTATCTATCAATGTTTCCAGAAACAGCACTATTGCGCGCTCCTGCCGTTTACTGACATAATCATATCACTAGAAAAATGCATAAAAAATGCAACATAAATGCATACCTGACCGCCGCGTTTCTCTGCATTTCCAAACTGCGGAATACAACTGTTTGTTTCCGGGATACGCCCATCGAACCTGCAAATCTTTGTCCAAAACAGCATTGATAGCTTCCGATTCACAAGTATTCCAAATAACGAGATATTCACCGAAAAATCGCTTGAAATCCTCCAGTAAAGACACGATAAATCTCTCCTCCGAATTCCGTCGCAAGCATCATAGCATGTATGCCAGATGTACAGTGGATCTGAGAAAAGTTGCAGCGGAGCGATTGCAGTGACGAGGCATTTGTTGAACAAGGTTGAATTTTCAGTACGGTTCTTCGTATCTTATTGGACTCTCGCGAAAATGGAATAACAAGAACGGAGGTGTGGGCGCGGTTGCAAGAACAGGACATCATTCAATTGATTCGTGATGATGCGCGCATGATGGTCATCCTTCGAATCGTCGCATCATTGGGCTTACCCGACTGGTGTGTATGTGCAGGATTTGTTCGCTCAAAGGTCTGGGATTTTCTTCACGGGCTCACAGGCACACATTTGCCTGATGTAGACGTTGTCTACCTTGACCCGGATTGCACCGACGAATCCATCGAAAAGCAGTATGAACGAAGTCTTCGGCAGCTGGATTCCTCTGTTCCTTGGTCTGTGAAAAACCAAGCACGAATGCACACTATAAACGATCATGCCCCGTACACGTCAACTGCCGACGGGCTGGCAAATTTCCCTGAGGTTTGTACAGCGATCGGAGTTTATATGGATTCAAATGGTGACTTGGTACTCGTTGCGCCGTATGGCGTCGATGATTTGGTCAATTTGATTGTCCGGCCCACTCCGTTTTTCGAGTCAGGGGCTAGAAGGGCAATCTACGAAGAACGGGTTTCCAAGAAGAAATGGGAAACTGTATGGCATCGACTTCACATTGTGCATTCCTGAACTTCATGGGAGGCTTATACGACAAACGAAGCGGTTACCTCCTTAACAGTGATGCCGAACATGGTTATACTATTCTTCGCAAAACCTCGGCAGCGAAAACATAAGATCAGGGTTGCGGCCGTGAGTCTATGGGCTTGTGCCGCCTGCGGAACGGCGTTTTATGGGCTGTATTACTTGTGGTTACGGCAAGCCGGGTATGTTGAGTTGGAGAACCAAGAGAATACATGGGCTGGACCTCCGACTAGCTGGTTGCAGTCATCCATAACCCTGACCCATTTTGAACACTGGCTTATTGGTCTGATTTGCACCATGACGATGTTGGGTGTCTACAGCTTATGTGAGTTAAAACGCCAACGAATTTGAACAGGGAATGCTGAAGTATATCCGTACCAACGCTGGCCCCGTTCTTCTGATACGTGCAGTGGTACCACTGTTACTCCCGCTTCTGTCAAAATAGATCATCAATCGTTACAGCAAAATTTTAGAGGGGAAAACGGCCATCATGATAACCCACCGGATGGCCGCGGCGCGATTGGTGGATCTCGTGTTGGTTGTCCTGAAAGGACGGATTGTTGAGTTTGGGACCCGTGAAGAAGTTATTCAACGACACGGCGTCTATGCCTGCCTATGGAATCTACAGGCGGAGTGGTATGCGGATTAACGACCACAGAAACGCCCGCCCCTTGGCGACGAACATTGTACAATCACCCCTCTTGGGCGGACATCGCATTGGCCGCCGAGTTGTTGCTCACAACTTCTTCCACGTATCCTGCGTCAGCAGTTCAGTCGATTCAACCATCTGGAGATTTTCGATCGCGTCGTGATAGTTCCCACAATGGAGGACATCATTGCCTAGGACCCAGTCGGCCTCCGTGTGTTCGCCGTCGCCTCCGTTGTCGACGGATACGTATCCAGCCTTCTCGGGCATCGGGTGCTTCGCGATGTACGCAACCATCGATTTGGCGACGTTCAGGTTATCTTGCAACTCTGACCCGGATACTTGAAAGGTCCAGGCTCCCTCTTTCCAGGTGATGTCGCCGTACGTTTGATCGTTGCCTGCGACATGTTCCCGTTGGATGTTGGAAACGACGCCTACGATCCCGCCGCCCAAGGATATGTGTTCAGCCGCACCGGAAGGTTGCCTGAAGACCCAATAGCGGCTCTCTGCCTTCACAGCAGCCGCGTGCGTGGGATAGGCGTCGGCGCCGAAATCTCCGAGTTGTCTCGCGAGTCCGCCATATTGGCTGGTCAGTTCGGGGCTGTTGATGGCGACGGGTTTGTCCGTGTAAATCAAGGTGACTTCATCATGATTCTTGGTGGCGTATAACAGTGCGCTGACATCGGCATACGGTTTTGGGTCCATCGCAGGCTTCATTGGCAACCAAGTGGGGCCGAAGAGCGGCAGGGACGTTTTGGTTTGCAGCGTTTGTACAATGCGGCCAACAATTGGCGAACCTGGAAAGGCTGCAACCGCGGTGTGATCGTTCAATCCAACATTCAATCCATTTGCCCGAATCGTATCGGCCGCGGCTTGTGCCGCGACACTCTGCGAGTCATGTGCCGTACGATCGGCGGCGATTGCAGACACAGCCAAGATCCCAGTCAATCCAATCGCGATCCATCCACTTCGTCTCTTCATGGTGCCCCTCCTGATGCCGACACGCCAGAACAACAGCGCCAGGTCGTTTTTCGCTCTGTTCCGGCGTGGTCGAGTCCTTTTGCCAATGGGACGGAGTTCGTCGTGCGAATGTGACAGGATCGAGGCAGGTGAAACTCGATGGAGCGAGTACTGGGGACAAGCACCGAAATCATAATGAACCGTTATGAAAACGATAAGAAACATGTATTTTTATTATGAATGGGATGGATCTATTCTTAAGGCGCAGACACTGGAGGTGGCAGTCATGAGTGTGATACGCCAGATAGGTCCCAATTGGTTCACGACGGTCATGGGGATCGGCATTGTATCGGGTTTAACGTTTACGTCGCCGTTACACATCGATGGTCAACAAGTCACCGGAGAGATTTTATTCGGGATTTTGAACGTGGTCTTTATCACTGCGATATTCATGTGGGGATTGCGCTGGATTTTGCATTCGAGCGAAGCGATGGACGATTTTCGGCACCCCACGCGGGCGCTCTTCTATGGCGCGTTATCGATGGCCATCAACGTGGTCGGCAACGACTATCTGCTAGTTGGCGCGAACATGTTCAACAGTACCGTGGCCATCGACATCAGTAAAGTCATTTGGATAGTCGGTGCGGCAGCTTCTTTATTCACAGTGATCGTCGTGCCGTATCTGTTGTTCACCGAACATCAAGTGGAGCACCACCAGACTGTGGCGTCTTGGTTGATTCCCGTTGTTCCACCCATCGTTGCCGGGGCAACGGGCATGAATTTGATCCCTTATTGGCCATCGGCTCAGCTGCAGCTTTCATTGACGGTTGTTTGCATCGCATTTTTCGGAATTACGTTCTTCCTGTTCATCATGATCAGCAGCCTTGTATACGGACGATTGGTCTACTATCGCCGGCTGAACGGCGAATCCACGCCAAGTTTGTGGATTGAAATAGGGCCTATTGGAATGTCGATGGCGACGCTTTGCGAGCTTCCAGTCAAGACCCAGGCGATACTCAGTCCTTATACCAATATTCTGCATGGGATGGCGATGGTGATATCCATTGCGCTCTGGGGCGTCGGTGTGTGGTGGATCGTGATTTCCTCGATGCACACGATATTGCATCTCAGCAAACGGGGCGACGGACTGCCATTCAACTTAGGCTGGTGGAGTTACGTATTCCCCATCGGCAGTTTTACGAACGGTACGTACGCCTTGACGCACCTGATGAGCTTGCAGTTCTTTACAGTCGCCGGTTTTGTGCAGTTGCTCATCCTGTGGATTTGTTTCATCGTCGTGGCGATTCGGACGGCGATCGCGGTCGCGAAAGGGCACCTCATTCAATGGACATTCCAGAGGCACAGCCACCATCCGATGGCCCAAAAGGCGTAAGGCTGCTGCCGATTCCTTCGGGTTCAAATGCTGGAAGGAAAGAGGGGGATCACATGGACATTCAAGTGACAGATCGGTGCTACGAGATGCTTCGGGGCTTGGACATGGGAAATCGCCAAGCGATTCGCATCGAGGTCGATTACGAGGGAGGAAGTTGCAGTTGTTCGTTGAAGACGGGCCTTCGAATCGACGCTGTCAGGGACGGTGATACGATGGGAAATGCGAGAGGCATTCCTTTTGTCGTGGACCCTGCTTCCAATCAGTTGCTGGACGCGGACACGTTGATCCTGGATTATGACCAGCGTTTGGGCTACGTCCTTCGTTCGAACACGGAGACGGTGGCATATGGCCTGTTGACATCTGGCTTCAAGTGGTCTAACATTTCCGACAAGTAGAAATGGCGAAACAACAACACGGCGAATGAGAGTAGTACGATGGATGCGTGTGAAGAGAGCTGCGGGTTGGTGCGACGCAGACATGGCAATCGTCGGAACTCGCTCAGGAGTGGTGAGGCGGAACGAATGTACGTCTCAACGGCTTGCCCACGTTATCGGGCGCCGCTCGGGGAACCGGGCGCATGAGGGGATTCAATTTCACAGGAATTGAATCAATGAGAGTGGTACCGCGGAGGTTTCGGCCTGTCGTCTCTTACGGACGGCAGGCCTTTGCTGTCTTCTGGCTCAGTGGCCCGTAGGGAAATGCGGGTGCTCGGCATGATGCGGGGCTGCGATGTATATGCATGAGTAGAGCAAATTTGGATGATGAACTGCCGTGATCGGGAGCAGTAAGGTGTCAAGCTTGTTCAGAGAGCTGTGGGATGGTGCGACACAGTCAAGCGATTGCCTGAATCTCGCCCGGGAGCAAAATGGCCGAACGAAAAAGTCCAGTAGGCCGTTTCGGACGCCCGCCGTTATCGGGGATTCCTCGACTGCGAGGAGCTGAGTGAGTTGGCCGTCAAATGGCCAGCTAACGAGAGTGGTACCGCGGAAGGCCCAGGCCTGTCGTCTCTTGTGAGATGGCAGGCCTGTTGAACTTTATGGGGGCGATGGCCGGGCTTCGGTCAGCGTTTACCCATCGCCAAGGGGCGCAAGCCCTCAGCCTGCAACACATGATGAAGAATGGAGAGATGGCAGATGGAAGTCAACGGACAGGGCAATGTGCAGGGCGGAGCAACGAGTGCCGACGGACGTGTGAGACAAGAGGATGCGGGAGGGAAGCCCGTGATGAAGCGCATCACCATCTTCGACACGACTTTGCGCGATGGCGAACAGGCGCCGGGCGCATCGCTGTATCCGCAGGAGAAGATTCTCGTCGCGAGGCAATTGGAGCGACTGGGGGTCGACGTGATCGAACCGGGCTTTCCAATCTCGAGTCCTGGCGAGTTCGCGGCGGTCCAGCAGATCTCGCGCATGGTGCAGCGGGCAGAAGTCTGCGGCTTCGCGCGGGCCATTCGCGAGGATATCGACAGCGCCGTTCGCGCAACACAGGACGCGGCGCGGCGGAGGCTGCATCTATTCATTTCGTCGTCACAGATTCACCTCGACTTTCAATTGCGCAAAACGCAGCGCGAGGTCCTGCAGATGGCCCGGGATATGGTTGCGTATGCGAAGCAGTTCGTCGACCGGATCGAATTTTCGCCGATGGACGCAAGCCGCACAGGCGACGAGTTCCTGTGTGAGATGGTCGAGGCCGTGATCGAGGAAGGGGCGACCATTATCAATTTGCCGGATACGGTCGGTTACTCCTTGCCGGCCGAGTATGGGGCGATGTTCGCGAAGGTGCGCAAGCTCGTGCGCGGCGGCGACAAGGTCGAGTACAGCGCGCATTGCCACAACGATCTCGGCCTGGCCGTCGCCAACAGCCTCGCCGCGATCGAGAACGGCGCTACCCATGTGGAAGTCACGGTAAATGGCGTCGGCGAGCGCACGGGCAACTGCTCGCTCGAAGAGCTGGTCATGGCCATTGCCACGCGGGGGGACGCACTCGGTATCGAAACAGGTATCCGCACGGAGGAAATCTACGAAACGTCGCGGCTCGTCAGTCGGATGATGAACTTCCCGATCGCGTTCAACAAGCCCATCGTCGGCCGCAACGCGTTTCAACACGAATCGGGCATCCACCAGGACGGCCTGCTGAAAAATCGCAAAACTTACGAAATTATGGACCCGGCGAAGATGGGCGTTCCTCGCAGCATGATTGTGCTCGGTAAGCACTCAGGGCGGCATGCGCTCAAACACCGCATGAGCCAGTATGGCGCCAAGCTCAGCGACGCCGGACTGGACACCGTCTACCACCAGTTCAAGGCGCTCGCCGACGCCCGCAAGCACGTGTCGGACGAAGATCTGTTGGCGTTGGTTGACGGCGTGATCGACGGCAATGTTTCGCGCTTCGCACTGGTCGATCTCGACATTTCCAAGACAGCCGACAGCAAACGTGTGGCGCGGGTCGCCATTCGCGACAACGAGGCCGATACGGTCACTTCCTATTCAGAAACAGGCGACGGCCCGGTCGAAGCGGTCGTGGGTGCCATCAAGCAGGCGATGCCGATGTCGATCACGTTTGCCGATCTGGAACTGCACTCCCTGTCGTCGACCGAACGGGCAAACGGCGAAGCTGCAGTGACCGTCGTATGCGAAGGGGAGACGTATCGCGGTGTCGGGATCGACGAAGATGTGATTGAAGCGGTCGCCAAGGCGTTCCTGTCCGCGTGCAACCAAGCCGTGGCAGCCCAGAATGCCCAGAACGGGGACACAAAAGCTGAGAAAGACGCGTGACATCCGCAAGCGGGTGGCTTTTGAGATGAAGTCGCCCGCGAATCGTTTTGTTGCCCATGTCCGACAGTAAAATGTCAGGATATTTTTAGCAAGTGAGGATAACCTAAGGATACTAAGCATTCTTGGGGAGTTCGTTGTCCGTGAATACTACGCAGCTGCTCTTGGGGCGTTTTCATTCTTCGTTCGATGTTGTTGTTCGCCCTGTACCAAATGCCGACATAGAAATTGTGTTCATTGACACCATCGTCGACACGGAACGTTTGGAGGAGCGGTTGCTCGGCCCTCTGACACTCGCAACCAGACGACGGGAGCGAGACCTTTTCAAATGGATGGAAAACACATTACAACTCTCCAGAATCGAAAGAGTATCGTCCATCGACGACGCGATGAACGCGTTATTCGACAGTCAGGCCGTGCTATGCTTGGCGAAGGAATACATTGTGGTGGCTGTAGACGGACTGGCGCGCAGAACGCCGCAGGAGCCTTCGACGGACGTCTCGATACGGGCTTCGCGAGATGGCTTCACCGAGTCCATCCATACCAATGTTGCATTGGTCCGAACCCGGATCAAGGACCCGAAACTCGCCTTCGAAAAGTTCATCCTTGGGGAACGATCACACACAAACGTCCTGTTGGCATACATTCAGGACTTGGCCAACCCGGATATTGTCCAAGAGGCGAGAAATCGTCTGACCCAACTCAAAATCGATGGCCTGCTCGCCAGTGGAATTCTCGAGCAATGGATTGAGGATAACCATTGGACGCCTTACCCTCAGATGCAGGCCACAGAACGTCCAGACAAGACGGCTTCGGCGCTGCTGGAAGGCAGAATCGCTTTTTTTGTGGATCAAACTCCCTTTGTCTTGTTGGCGCCAGCTGTCATGGTCACTTTCTTCCACACAGTGGACGACTATACACAGCGATGGTGGTCGGGGACTGCATTGCGCCTGATCCGAATTGTCGCGCTGGTTGTGTCCATTTTTGTGCCATCTCTTTACGTTGCGCTGACTATGTATAATCCAGAGCTCATACCGCTCAAAATGGTCCTTCAACTCGCGTCGACACGCGAAGGGATCCCTCTTCCAATCGTGATGGAGGCGCTTTTTATGGAAGCGATGGTTGAACTGGTGCGGGAAGCGGGTAACCGAATGCCGCAGCAGATGGGGCAATCGTATTCCATTGTCGGAGGCTTAGTCATTGGCGACATTGCTGTCCAAGCTGGAATTGTGAGTCCCATGATGGTCGTCGCGGTTGGATTGACCGCGCTCGGGGCCTTTGCCATTCCAAATTATGAAGCAGCTTTCGTCACCCGTATGATACGCTTTCCGATGCTGATTGCAACGTCGTTGTTCGGAATTATCGGCACCCTTGGATTCACGTTAGCATTAGTTGCCCACCTGTCGACACTGAAGTCGTTTGGCGTGCCGTATCTCTCGCCGTTTGGACAAATGTTTTTGCCGGATTTCACTGACACACTTGTACGAGCGCCAGTGCAACTATCTACATCTCGGCCCTCCACCTATTACAGTCCCAGCGGATGGCTGCGCAGAGCGCGGTATAAGCTGCAAAGGAGATAGGCGAGGTGAAGCAGGTAAATCCTTTTGTCTTGACCATTGTCTCTTTTGAATGTCTGCTGGGAACTGGCACAATGGAGTGGATCCCAGTGTGGATCCGGAGATTTCAGACAACTTGCTGGATACCATTCGTCCTATACGCGGCGCTGTCGATCGTATTCGCCTTTCTCATCTTCTATGTGGCACGGCGATTGGACGGATTTTCTGGTTGTACAGTGTTCGATCTCTGCCTCGGAAAGCGCATCGGCGCGTTCATGAACGTTGGCCTGGCGGGCGCCTTTGTCATCTATAGCGCGAGGTCTTTGTCACTATGCGCATGGCTCATTCACTATGCCGCTTTACCCTATACTCCGGGCATCGCGCTGATACTGCTTTGTCTGTTGACATCCAGCCAATTGCTTCATGGAGGGATGGATTCCTTACTGCGGTTTCAAACAGCATTGTATTGGCCTGCGTTGGTATTGGCAGTTTTATTGCTGGTTGTTTCGTTCAAGAACGCTGACTTTGCGAACCTGCTGCCGATCACGATCCCGGCCAATACCTCCACTGTACAAGTTTTCAGCAGTTCTTTGGATTTATTGCCGGGCCTCACACTGATCCTCGTCTATTTGCCCATATTTCTTCAATATGGTATCTCTCCGTATCGGTCTCTGATCTGCTATCTGTGGGCAAGTATCGGCGTCATCGCCTTAAACTTGCTGAACCTGATCATTGTGTTGTCCGTATTCGGATCCTTCGAGGGCGCATCTTTACAGTGGCCCATTCTGGAAATCATTCGCATCCAAAAAATGACCGGGCCTCTGCTCGAGCGACTCGATTTGATTTTTCTCCTAACGGTGATCGTATGTATCACCTCGGCTGTCAACCTATCGACATACGGGGCCTACCGCATTTTGGCCCACTACGTGGATCTCCGACATCGTCGGTCGGTCGCTTGGCTAGTCCTCGGCCTTGTCTTATTGGCTGTTATTCCAGGAGACTTCGATTTCTTAGACCATGCATACGCGGACCTATTCAGATTCTTTGAGGTGCTCGCCTTCGGATCGCTCCCTCTGATTTGGCTGAAGAGACTGGCGCATCCCAGAAACAGGCGTGATACGGCATGAAGAGACGGCTGTTTGTTTGCATCCTTTGCGTAGTGTTCACCTGCTGTCTAACAGGCTGTTGGGACGGCGTGGAGCTGCAGAAGCGGAGTGTGGTCTTGATGATAGGGATCGACCCGGCTGAAAACCAGAATCACGGTGTCAAAGTGAGCCTTCAACTGGCACGGCCACAATCATTCGGTTCCACACCGACTGAGCCTACCAATACGGAAGAAAAGAGAACTGTCGTCGTCAGCCAAGAAGGGGAAGACGCCGCGGATGCCATACGAAAGATTCAGCTATCGACCGATCGACGGTTGTTCTTCGGCCACACACGGGCCGTCGTGATCGATGAACAACTCGCACGACGTGGTGTCATGGAGTTGATCGATCCGTTGCTGCAATCCCGTACAACGTCGAGAGAAACCTGGCTATTTGTCTCCGAAACGCCCGCCATAGACGTATTGGGGTACACACCAGCGTTAGATGCTATTCCATCCACGTATCTTTCCAACTTTTTTGAGAACCGGCTATTGCTTAAGCATTCCTATGAAGCCACGCTAGGCGGGTTTCACCAAAGATTGATCACGCCTGGCATTCAGCCGGTGGCTGTTTGGATTGGCCCTGCGGATGCAAGTTTGTCCGCGCCTCGCATCGAGGGATTTGCCATGTTTTCGGGAGAGCGTTTATCTGGCACGCTCGATCAAGAGCAATCACTGGGTTGGATGTTCGTTGCAAACCAATTTCCCAAATCGATCCTCGCATTTGACTGTCCAGATCATCAAAGCAGTCGGTTTCTTGTCGACGTGACTTCTGTAAAAAGCACTATTCATGTGAGGTCTAAACGAGGAAGCCGGCCTCAAGCGAACATTGCGCTGCGTGTTCGCGGTTAGATCGAAGGGGGTAATTGTGTGCAACAGGCAAACAAGACTGAACTGAAGGAACTCACAAACCAGGTGAAAAAGGAGATTGAGGCATATGTAAACATGAGTATTGACCAATGCAAGGCTACTGATACGGACATCTTCGGCATTGGGCAAGAAGCGTATCGGTTTTCACATCGCGATTGGTCCGGGGATCCCGAATGGAATCGGGTATTTCCCAAGCTGCGGACAAATGTAGACGTCGACGTCAAGCTCAACTTCCTTCAATCGTACACGTATATTGGCCGAGGCTAGGAATTGCCGTGTTCCCCTGCCGTTTGGTGAACGGGTCTCCACAACAGGGGGCTAGTGCAGTGCGTTTTCCGTGGACATTGGATCGATCACGTGTACCTGAACGGCGTGGATCGAGTGATGTATTTCCGTTGCCATCCTCTGAAATACGTCGCCGGACGATGGCATGGCGAGCGCTTCGCGCTGACGGACCGTGAAGAATCTGTCTTCACTTTTGACATTGGGACGTGAAATGTGGGATGTGATGCAGTACGGGGTCAAGTTCAGGGGAAGGCGCACACGCGAGAAACGCGCCTTCCCCTGTTCAAACACAACAGGCAAGAACAATCGGCGAGATCATTCAGGCAGATGAATGTCGACCTCTTTCCGCAACTGCGCGGATCGAAGGATTCCGTCAATAATTGCCTGATTTCGAAGAATTTCAGAAGCTGGAATAGGAGCTGGCCTACCTTCTCGTACAGCGGTCACGAAGTCGAATACCTTTTCTCGAAACAGATCGACTTTGTGTTCGCGGATAGGAATGGGACTCTCAGTGTGATGACCAAGAATATCATGAAACAATGTGATGGATCCCACACGACCGTCCCAGACGCCGCTCCATGGACCGGTACCAGCTGGCGTCACTTTGAGGCCAGCGTCAGTTCCGAGGAAGAGCGTCGGGCCAAGCGTATCCATGTGCATAGCCCAAGAAATTTTAAAATTAAGAACCAAGTCTCCTTCCAAACGCACCATGGCGACTCCGAAATCCTCGACGTCGAATTTTGAAGCTTCTGGATGATATTTGGGATTTGTCCCGAAATAGTTGGACGTAAACGCGGAGACCGACAAGGGCTTCGGGTATCCAAGCGCGTGCAGAGCTAAGTCGATGGAGTAGCATCCGATATCCGCCATTGCTCCTGCTCCCGCCAGATCCTTGCGAATAAATGTGCCGCCTGGCATACCTCGCCGACGGCCGCCACCCGTCTGCACGTAGTACACTTTGCCCAATTGCCCGGACCGAATGATTTGTTGAAGAGTTTGCATATTTGGGTCGTATCGTGGTTGAAAGCCGATGGAGAGCATGTTTCCGGTTTCATTTGCAACCTCGACCATCTCGATTGCTTCGTCGAGTGTTACCGACATGGGCTTCTCGAGCAGGACTTGTTTGCCTGCGCGCAGCGCGTCAATACTCGTTGCATAGTGAGATGCGTTTGGTGTACAGATGCTTACAGCGTCGAGATCAGAGTCTAACAACCTGCGATGGTCCTCATACGGGATTGCGTTGTGTAATTGAAGCCTGTCGATGAAGTCCGCAGCCTTGCCGGGAACGATGTCGGCGACCGCGACGATCTCGACGTCATCAATGGTTTGGTACGCTCTAACATGCGCTTGGGCAATTCCTCCGCTTCCAATGATGCCGATCTTCAAAACTTTACTCATTGGAGCCCCTCCTCTAGAAATGTTGAATAGGACACTGATTAGTTGGGTGGTTTCCTATATTGACGCTTGAACTCATTTGGCGTCATCGAAAATCTCTTTTTAAAGACGTAGTGCAAGTAATTTGAACTGGAAAAACCGTGTTCCTCAGCAATCTGCTCAATGCTGTCTCCGGATTTTAACAGCGCTTCGCAGACGTGTGTCAATCGAACTTGCTCGACGTATTCTCTGAATGTGAGATCTTGTTGTTGAGAAAATATGCGCTGTAGTTGACGAGGGCTGATGTGAAGACGATCCGCCACATCTTCCAACGTGATTGGCCGGGCGTAGTTGTCTTGCACAAACTGCGTCGCGAGTTGATAGCGATAAGCATTCATGTCGCGATAGGGCAAGTCGAACGGTCCTGAACAGTTTGTGTAGTTTTCTACTGATCGAAGCAAAATTTGGATAATGCAGTGTCGCATCGTTTCATAGGCCCCGTAAGGATTCTCATACCAAGCTCGATACGCTGCGTTAAACCACTGCATCGCGTTGCACCGATCCACAACAGGCACATGGGGCAAGGTTGCCAGTGCGTGGACGCAATCCGCTGCTTCTTGTGTCTCGAGTTCCGCTCCCCATTCGCGGCTTGTTCCGAGAGCGTCGTCCTGCCCGATCTGTTGGATGTCAATGTGCAGGCAAAGCTCCTCCATGGGATCCCGCTTATCTGCCTCTTGATAATGGGCGAGATCAGGGCCTGTCATGTAGAAATCTCGTGCCTGCAGTGCATATTCATGGCCATCTAGGATGACTTTCCCCTTGCCGGATGGGATAAAATGGAACTCATATTCTGAATGCTTGTGCATCGGAACGATCTTTCCCGGAGAAAATGTCGCCAAATGGCACCGAAGAACGCGCAACCCGTAATTTCCCCATCGAAACTTAAGATCCAATCGGTCCAGCGCGAATCGATTATCCCTAAGTAGTTGAAACGAGAGCGGCCCACGGTTCTTCGGACGTGAATCAATTTTGGCAGACGTACGTCGAAGATGCACGATGTATCACGTCCAATCCACTTACGCTTCCAAGGCATGCAGTGCGTACGGGGAATTGTGCTGGACAGAAAGGTTTGCTGCCTCAATGAGCTTGGTCAGATCCAATGCCATCGCAATATTTTCGTCTGCTGTCGTGTCTTCCTGAATATGGGCCACCCATTGCTCAAACGCTGAAGGCCGTGAACTAGGAAGAGGATACTCGAGCCATTCTTTCGACTCACCCATAGATGTCTTTAGCAGAACTTTAGCTTGTGGGAGTCCATAGACGACAGAACCAGCAGTTCCGTGAATTTCAATACTGAACGGGGAAGCGGCAGTGACAAATCCTGCTTCGACGACTCCAAGAGTTCCGTTTTCATACGATAGAACCGCGACCGCATTGTCTTCTACTTCCTTGCCGAGCACATGTCCGTAACTTGCCGAAACTCTTTCAGGGACGCCCAGGAACAATCTCGTCAGATACATTGGGTGACAGCCTAAATCTGTTAACGCACCGCCGCCGCATTGAGCGAGGGAGTAAAAATGCTCGGGCAGCCAATTCGCAATTGCTCCGTTGTGGGCCAAGCGGACTCGAGCGTAAGTTAGGTCTCCCAGCAATCCTTGTGACAAAATGTTTTGAATTGCAAGGGTATAATCGTCGTTCAAGCGAGGAAGTGAAACAGTGAGCTTCACATTGGCTTCGTTGACACACGACACGATCTTGTTTGCTTCGCGAAGTGTCAGTGCCAGAACCTTTTCGGTAAAGATATGTTTTCCCGCTTGAGCAGCCTTTGTCATCACTTCATAGTGCATATTCGTGGGCGTATCGACGATGACCCCATCGATGTTGTCCTGTGAGAGCAGTTCATCGATGGATTCGTAGAAGGGAACGGCCAGCCGCTCTGCCTCGGCCTTCCCTCGTTCTGCGATTTCATCCCATACGGCGACTATCTCTGTGTCGGGATGTTCTTTCGCTTGCCTTGCATAATCTCTCGCGTGGACGTGCCAAAAGCTCAACATCGCTAGCCGGACCATGGAAATCTTCCTTTCGGTTTGATTGCAAATTTGCGACGCGTTTTTACTCTATCACGATATAATTCCCATCATGTGTCCAATTACACGACGGGAATCGTGTGAATATGCGACAATCGAGCGTACATCATGGGGCGTTGTCATGTCTCGACGTGTTCCAACCGGGTTCTCGTTTGTCCGACCGTAGATTCTCCGACGAAGATGTTCGCTGGTACGAGCACTTCGTCCGGTTGCTCCCATCCCTTGTCTTGAAGCAAGTCGAGCAACACACGAACGGCATGTTCAGCCATGAGCTCCTGATCTTGCATGGCGCTTGTGAATGTCCAATCGACGCGGTAAGGTCCGAGACCATCAAAGCAGACGATCGCGAGATCCTCAGGCACACGTCTGCCGACAGAACGGGCAGCTGTGTGCCAGTACTTGGCGAGATCGTCATCGGTGGCGAACACCGCTGAAACCTTGGGATTTCGTTCGAGAAACTGAACCACAGCATTCAATTGTCCTGCGTCCAACTCATGTCGAGGACCGTCCCATCGAGTAGTCTCTATGCAGTAGCTTGGGTTGACGCGGAGACCAGCAGCTTCCATTGCCTGCGAAAATCCAGTGAATCGATCTTGCAATGTCGAAGTGCCTGCGATTGTCGGGGAGAAGAATGCGATTTCACGGTGACCGAGAGACACAAGATGCTCTGTCAAACGGCGACTGGCGTCGACATTGTCCGTGCAAACGCTTGGAACAGGCAGTCCCGCGAGGCGTTTGTCAACCAATACGATGGGGAAGCGCTCCACGTGAAGCTTCAATATAGCGGGGTTATAATATTCCCCGTTTACAGGCATCACAATCAAGCCCTGCGCTCCATTGTCCACAAGTCGTTCGATGGCACTTGCTTCAATATCCTGACTCCCTTCTGAGCAGGCTACCGCTAGCGAGATGCCGTTACTTCGGAGACGCTGTTCGAGTGCAGCCAATAGTCCGGGGCCAAATGAGTGGATAAGGAAGGGAATGACGAAGCCCACCAGAGATTGTTTTGAACCAGTATGATGAGAACCAGCAGGATCGGTTTGTGAATGTCCAAAAGTCTTTTCACTCTTGGAACCAACATGGTCCAATACAAATGTGCCAACTCCTGCTTTACGGGCGACGAGTCCTTCATTGGTGAGCATCTGCAAGGCGCGGTTTGTTGTCATCCGGCTGACTCCAAACTGACTCATGAGTTCCTGCTCTGTCGGGATCATGTCACCTGGGAGATACTCTCCTGACAAGATTCTTGATTTTAAGTCGTTAAAAACCTTCTCGTATAAAACATCTCTCGCAGCCACTGCGATTCCCCCCTCACACGGACTGACTATTTGATATTATATTATACAATTGTGGGATTCAAGTCTTGTTTGTCTTAATTTATTACTTTGATTGCGTTGTACGGTTATTGTAACGTCCCTGATGAATAGGCTGATCAGTCGGGTTGATCGTTGAATATACACAATGTCATAGAAACTATGATATGTCGTATATTTATAATTGACTCCATATTTTCGGTATGATAAAACTGGCACATAAATATCATTGTATTATCATGATATTACATTTGAAAACGGTTGCACCATTAGGTGCGCCGATTGTGGGGGTGAGCGGACTAGGCTTATGCATGTGAAGGTGAGTTCAGGGGAAATGTGCAGTAAAAAATTGTAATTTGGGCGAATTGCCACGAAGACGAAGGGAGTCTTATGAATTGAACTTGAACCGTAAACGGCTTGGAATCAGCTTGGGCGTTGGATCGGCGATGGTCTTGTCTCTCGTTGGTGTTCCTGCAGCGCATGCGTCAACGACAACCACGTTGGGGTACGCGGGCGGGTGGGCAACGAACGGTATAGCCAATCCAGTGAATACAGCGGGCAACAACACTGTAGACACCGGATTGGCTTACGCGCCGCTCGCACACTATAAGTACACAACCGATTCGGGCTATTATCCAGCTCTGGCGAAATCGTGGTCCTTTAATACAAAAGCCAATACCCTGACTGTTCACCTGAATCCCAATGCGAAATGGTCGAATGGCTCTCCAGTTACGGCCAACGATGTCTACGTTACGTTCGAGTTGCAATTCTTGGACATGAACGCGGAGAGTTGGACTCTCACCGGCATGAAAATTCTCAATCCTACGACTATTGTGTTTCAAAAAGATCCACACGAGCTATACAACACAACCATGTTCGAACGGCAAATCTTGAATAATAACTGGATTGTGGCAGCGGCGAACTATCAGCAGTACATTCCAAAGAATATTTGGACACTGGTGAAGCAGGCGAATGGCAATCCGAACGCCTCATCCACGAAAAAAGCTCAATCTGCACTCACAGCAGCCTACACCAAGGCGACGGGCTACAACTTTCCGCTCAACCAGTTGCTGTACGATGGACCATGGACTTTATCGCGCGTGACATCGGCCCAGGAACTATATGTGAAGAATCCCTATTATGTGTTCGCCAAGAACGTGACAGCAGATCAGGTCTTGGACATCAACCAAACCACGAATGACGTCATCTGGCGCGCTTTGGAGAACGGCCAAGTGGCATACGCGGGTGTTGGATATTCTCCGACCGTGTACAAGGCGGTGATGAGCGTCCACGACAATCACTACATTAACATCCCTCAAAGTACGGGAATGGCGCTCTTTTTTAACGAAAACACAGCCCCGTTCAACAATGTGAAAGTTCGCCAGGCTCTTGCGTACCTGATTGACCGGAACTCGCTCACCAAGATTGCGGAGCCGGAAGATGGTTTTGTGCCCAAATATGAAGACGGCTTGATTGAAATGGACAATAGCAGATACCTTACGCCTGCACAGTTGAAAACCTTGAACACGTATTCGCTAAATCAGTCGAAAGCGGCATCCTTGCTGAAATCTGCTGGTTTTAAAAAGACTGGAAGCAGCTGGGTGATGCCAAACGGCAAACCGTTCAAATTCAATGTCTATGCGCCAAACTACACGGATTGGGATCAGGGTGTGGACGCCTTGGTGAGCGACCTTCAGAAGTTCGGCATCCAGGCTACGGCCTCCGTGATCGACGCCACAACATATGCCCAAGAAGAGTCGGAAGGTAAATACCCTGTCTATGTGAATTGGTGGGGCGGTTGGGATCTGGCTCCCTCACAGTCGTACAACCAATTGTACATTACGGACAACAATTAC
>NZ_BCQI01000058.1 GCF_001544355.1 Alicyclobacillus acidiphilus NBRC 100859 | reverse complement strand
AATTGACAATTCGGCCCCTGGCGCGTAGCTGCTTGTCGATCATACTTGGGAGCACTCGCAATGATACCAGTCCTTTCCGGCCATCCGCGAATCGACGCAGAAAAGGTCAATACGCCGTCCAACCTGCGTCAGCGATGATGACGGTGCCGTTGACAAAGCTGGAATCGTCGGACGCCAAGAATAACGCCAATTTCGCTATTTCGTCAGGTTTTCCCATTCGCGGATTGAGTCCCATGCCGACCATGGCTCTCTGCATGCCGAGAGCCGACATATCTACGTCTGCCATATCCGCGCCGATATTCGTTTCAACACCCCCTGGTGCAATGGCATTGCAGCGAATTCCAAAATTCGCGTATTGGAATCCTACGTTCTTCGTGAGACCTACGACCGCGTGTTTAGAGGCTGTATATGCGGCGCCAGCGCGGGATCCAAACAATCCACCGACAGACGCGGTGTTAATGATGACTCCGTGTCCCTGTTTCATCATGATGGGCAGCGCCTTGCGAATGGCGCGCATGGGGCCGCCGACATTGACAGCAAAGACGCGCTCCCACAGTTCATCGGTGACGTCTGCGGCAGCCGTCATTTTATCCATGATGCCGGCATTGTTCACCAAAATGTCGAGTGCTCCAAATTCAGACACTGCCGTATTGATCATAGTTTGGATATCTTCTTCTCTAGCAACGTTCGAGACAATGGGAATTGCGTTGCCTCCCGATGCCTGAATTTCCTTCGCGACTTCATTCAACGGTGCCTCAGCAATGTCCGCCAAAACGAGTTTAGCACCTTCTTGCGCGAACAGCTTGGCGATTTCCTTTCCCATCCCCGAACCCGCACCTGTAACAACCGCGACCTTGTTTTGCAGATTCAAGACAATCTCCTCCCAACATGCAATTCCTTGCTCTTTCAGTCTAACTCCCTTTCCATAAATAATCACTGATTCACAGGAACGTTGTTGGAGTCGAGTAGCACGGGGAGGAAGGACAACCTCTTCAAAAATGAAAATCATTGGATCGAAATCTGTTGTAACTCTCCATCTCGTTGTCTCGTCTAGTCAGTGCAGGCAAACACGAGGAGGAACTCATGATGGACAAACGTCTTACGATCATATCGGTCACAGGCCTTGTATTGTTTACTTTAGCTGGATGTGCGACGAACTTGAACGCAAGCGGCGCGGACGGCAATGAAGTCGCGAATCGCGCAACGGCCAATATGCCTTCGGTCAATTCGCCAACAGGGGCGGCATCGCTCAATCCCAATTTTGCAAACCAAATCGCACTGATACGGGGAAAAGGATATCGCGTCAGTGGCTCGTCGCCTGACGCGTCGGTTCAGACCAGTTCGGGTGGCACACTCACAGCGTGGATCGGTACAGATGAAGAGGATGAACATCATCAATTCGTGTTCTTCTTCCTCAATGGGACCTATTTAGGAACAGATACGGCGAAGCCCAGCGTCGAGATCGCAAGTGCGAAGGCGGTTGGACACGGTATTGCGGTGACATATCCCGTATACAAGAAGAACGATGCGCTCGCCAATCCCACTGGCACGCCGGTGACGATCACGTATACGTGGAATGGCTCGAAGTTGGTCCCTGACAGGCCGTATCCCAATCAGTTTCAAGCAAGTGGAGTGACCGCGCCGGCAGGTACCACGAATTCAACGGTCCATGTCACTTCCTATGCAAACTCGTCTCAGGCGGCGAATGAGATTTCCGCGATTCAGACAGGGAACAGTTACCTCACATTTCAAACGAACAATCCAGCGGTCAATTTGGGCCTCGGGATTTCCGCCAAACAGGACGGTGGTCTGGATCACTACGGCTTGCAGTGGCATGAGGGGAATTGGACCCTTGAAACACTGTGGTTCGGGGTGAACCAAGGCGGCCAACAAATGGCGAAAAACATCGTCGCCTATCTGCACACACACATGCTGCCTGCGCCGCACGACCATGGTGTGATTGTTGTTAATAGCACAGATCCAAATTCTTCTGCCATCGATCCAACCACCATCATCGCTTGGCAGGAAGGCAACCAAGTCTACCAATTGAAACAAAGCGGCAATCCAGTGAGTGCGCTCGCAGCAGTGATCAATCAACATGCGCAGGGGTCGTTTGAGCAAACGTTCAAGAGTGCCGGTGCATCGCGGGAGGTTTTTCTGACACCGAGCGTTGGGTTTCAGATCACGAATCTGGGGGGTGGCGCGAGCAACTTTGAATATCGGTTTTCCAAGACGACCAATGGCGGCAAGACATGGACCACCCTTTCGACAGGGCGCTACAGCGACGTGGAAGGAATTTCGTTCATTGACGATCAAACGGGCTTTCTGCTGAATAACTCGCCTGCCTACGCGATAACACCAGATCTATTTGTGACACACGACGGTGGCGTGACTTGGAGCGAACAAAAGCTGCCGATACCAAGTGCCTACAAGAACGCTTACCGCGCGAGTCAATATCCCATCTTCTTCTCCACGAAGGTTGGGTTCATTCCTGTCTACGGTGAACCGACAGAGCAATCGACGACGAGAAAGTTCCTCTACATGCTGGTGACAACGAACGGCGGAACCTCGTGGACCGCATGGAACGGCTCAAGCGGCGGTGGCCTGAGCTGGAACGTAAGCGGCCAGAAACTGACGGTCACCAAGGGAACACAAACGATTACCGTCAACGGCTTGCTCGGAATTTGGAATGTGTCAACCGGTTACTGAGATCGGAACGAATTGCCGATTGATGGTTCATCCGTTTGACCCGCGTTTGTTTCCGGGAAGGAGAAACGCAAATAGAAATGCGAGTATGGTAAACCCAATCGACCACCAGAATGTGTTGTCAAATGCACTGGACTGTGCTGCGATCCCCGACATCCCATGGGAGGAGAGTTGGTGATCGAGCACGACTGCAAACACAGCAGCGCCGAATGCGCCGCCAATCTGTTGGGCGATTCGCGTCGCCGTACTTGCATGGGGGATATCTTCCCTGCGCAGCCCTTGAAACGCGGAAGACATCACCGCGATGGTTACGCCACTCAGGCCCATACCGCGCACAATCAGGGCGGCGCCGAGGAGGACGAGATTGGTGTGTGGGCCCACCATCGCGAAAGGCAGTGTACCGATGACACAAAGCGCGCTGCTGAGCAGCACAACCAGTCGCGGCCCGTGATGATCGCTCAGTTTACCGGCCAAGCCACGAGACAATAACGAGCCAACGCCTTGGGGAATCAACATCAGTCCAGTTGTCAAAACGCTCTCTCCGCCGATTTGCTGGTAATATAGCGGCAATAGAAGCATAGCCCCGTACGTCGCCAGGCCGGTCAAGAAGAGCAAGATGGAAGCGCCAGTGAAAGAACGGACACGAAACAACCGCAGATCGACGAGCGGAGCAGATGGGATGGTGAGCGCATAGACGATGAACGCGATGAGCAGTATTGCGCCGATGATCAGGGGAAGAATGACATCCCACTTGGCAAATCCACCTTGCGACCCAACTTGGCCGAGGCTGTACAACAGCGCAACCAGAGCGGGGGACAAAAGTGCGAATCCGATGATATCGAGTTTCTGTCTTTGTTGAACAGGCTTGTCGGCAGGCAAACCGACCCATGCCAGGATCAACGCAGCGATGCAAATGGGGACGTTGACGTAGAAGATCCAGCGCCAGCTTAGGTCGTTGACAATGACGCCTCCCAATACTGGGCCCAGAATCGGTCCCAATAACGCCGGCAAGCTGATGATGGACATCAAACTTCCGAGTTTGCGTCCGCCGGCGGCCTGCATAATCATGGTCGTCAACATGGGAATCATGATGCCGCCGCCAAGACCCTGCAGAACTCGGAACGTGATCAAACTCGCGATATTCCACGATAGCCCTGATAGAACCGATCCGATGAGAAACAGCACCAGGCCGATCATCCACATTCGCTTGTTGCCGAGGCGGCCGGCAGACCATCCGGTGATGGGGATGATCATTCCCATCGCCAGCAGGTAGCCTGTCATGATCCATTGTATGGTCGAGATCGACGCATGCAGACTGCTGCTGAGCGAGTGCAAGGCGACGTTCATGATGGTGGTGTCAAACAGCGGGGCCAATCCGCCTACGATGAGGATGATGGCGGTTTTCACAATGGCGGGATCGAGGCGTTCCCTCGTTGACTCGTTTGTTTTGGACAAGTTTCCTTGTTTCATGATTGTTCTCCTTTCAAACGGCTCTTCGATAAGATACGAAACGTATCGTATCTATACGTGGCCATGATACACTAGAGCGATAAGGAACGCAACGTGTTTAAAAGGGAGATTGAACAATGCAGGAAAATCATGAGGAAAGCGAGACGGTTCGTTCAGAGGAAGACAGGGAGCGGCACACCGGAACGCGCCGGCGCGGCGATGTGCTGGAAGCCGACATTCTTCGCGCCGCTTGGGATGAACTGCAGGCAGTCGGTTATACGCGGTTGACCATGGAAGGTGTGGCCGCCCGCGCAAAAACGAGCAAAGCGGTGATCTATCGGCGGTGGCCAAATCGGGCCGAACTGATTCTTTCAGCCTTGCGTTTGCGGGGACCCATACTTTCTGGGGAAGTGCCGAATACAGGAAGCTTGCGTGGTGACGTGCTCGCGTTGCTGCGTCGAGCCGAGGCTAGGTTGCAGGAAGCGGGGATTGAAACCATCCATGGACTGATTGCCGAGGTCATCAACAGCGATTCGCCGCCAGAATTCTGGCGTGATCGCAAAGGCTTCATGGAGATCATGGAGGTCATTTTGAAACGAGCGGCAGAGCGGGGAGAAGTCGATCTCGACAGGGTCACGCCAAGGGTCATGACACTGCCGATAGACCTGATACGCTACGAGGTGATGGTCGCGAATCAGCCGCTGTCGGAGAGGGTCATGACCGAGATCGTCGACGATATTTTCCTTCCGTTAGTCGGATATCGAGTGATGGGGTGATCAGCCGAGAAAGTGAAGGATCGCGCTATGGAATTGCTCTACCGTGCGCTGCCACGTCCACTTTTGCGCTTCATGCTCACCGGCTTGCGCCAATTGTCGGCGCAGCCGTGAGTCGTCTATCAGCGTAATGACGTCATGAGCGAGGCGCTCCTCATATCGATACGACAATAAGCAGTTTTCCATGTGACGGCAGTAGTCGGCATTTCCTCCCGAATACGTCGTAACCACCGCCGCGCCGCATTTCATCGCTTCAAGTCCGGGCATGGATGCGGAATCATAGACAGATGCGCTGACGAAAATATCCGTGTCATTGTATACACTGCACAGTTCTTCATCCGTTTCCGGGGAATGGAAACGGAATCGTCCTTGGTCCCGCAAGTGTTGTAAAGTGGACGACAAGTCGAGTTCCTTGCGTGGACAGATCAGGTTGATGACCGTATCGGGGCGTTCTTGACACACACGCTCGAGTTCACGCACCAGATAGGGCTGTTGTCGATGCCACGACCAAGTTCCCTCGGCGTGTCGGACGATAGCCGTGACGTGCGTGGTTGAATGATGTTCACGACGGTGGTCGTTGTGAAAGACGTCACTGACGCCCACAGGTGCGATGCGTGCTTCGATGCCATGGTTCAATTGCAGAATCTGTTGCTGCCAACGCGAGAGAACGATAAATTTGTCGGTCAAGTGGTAGCTGTCAAAAGTGATGTGATTATCGGGAAGAAATGTAGGCTCGTAGCATAATGGGAAACGAACATGCACGCCTTTTCCATTCGCACTGGCCGCCGCGGCCGATGGGACCGTTGTATAGTAGTTTGACACGATCACGTCTGCGTCCGGATAGTCCTCGGCGTGAATGACGGAATCTGGCGTTCGAACTATCCTGGCGCGAACAGGATATTCGACCTCTCCCTGCGTCGGCATGAGAATCGTCACGTCGTGTCCCATATTCACGAGGCCATTGGTGACTTCCGCCAATACGCGCTGCGCTCCGCCGATGCACAGTGTGAGAATGGGGAAAGTGAATCTCATAGCTGTTCCTCCTTGTCGATCAGGCGGTCCAACCCTTCCTTATATTTTTCCTGAATCACAAACACTTCTTTTTGGATGGCGCGTTCGTGCCGCTTTGTTCCCATCTCGCTGTGGACGCGATAGCGAACGATTGGATCATTCAGGTAGCCGAAATGATAGTGTGGCAAAGCGCGCAGCCACAACTCGTAATCGTGCGCATAGGGCAGCGATTCATCGAACAGGCCGATTTCGTCGAACACACGCCTGTCAATCATGATGGTGCAGCCGTTGATTGGGCACCATTCACGCATGGTCTTGTAAAATTCCGTCTCGTTCGCAAATGTGGTTCGTATCGGTTCACTGATCGCTTCGTTTCGTTCATTCATATAAATGAAGGCTCCGTGGCTAATCATCTCGCCACGCTCTTGCATGAATCGGACTTGCTTGATCGTCTTGTCCGGTGTGAATTCATCATCAGAACTCAACCATGAAATGTAGTCCCCTGTGGCGTGGCGGATCCCAGTATTCAAGGCGGTTGCGGTTCCGCCATTTTCCTTCCGGATGTAGCGAATGTATCGTCTGTACGGTGCGATTTTGTCGGTATAGAGCGTCGATCCGTCGTCGACGACGATAATTTCTAGATTCGAATACGTCTGCCCAAGTGCGCTTGCCAAAGCGTGATCGATGTATGGACTGTTATAAAACGGGATCACGATGGATACTTTTGGCTCCACGTGACGCGTTCGATCCCGCTCTATCTCTTCCAATGTCCGAATCATGTTCTGCAGGTACGTCTCCTTGGTAAAACGAGACGCGGTCGCTGTCCCTTCCTTGGCGAGTTGGGCTGCCAATTCCTCGTCATTCAAGACGCGAATAATTCCTGCGGCGAGTTCTTCCGGGTTTTTCGGCTGTGTCAGGATCGCGTTCTTCAGATGTGTACAGTAATCCAAAAGCCCGCCTGAATTGGTACTGACGACAGGCGTTCCGCACGCCATCGCCTCCAGCGGCGGTAATGCAAACGCCTCAAACCAAGAGCTTGAAACGAACACGTCCGCGGTCCGATACAATTCGGCCATTTCATGTTCGCTCGTCGGGTGGAAAATTTCATATGGAATACCTGGTAAAGATAAATCGCCTTCTGGACAGACCATGTGAACCACGAAGTCTCCATGGTACGATTGTCGAACTTGTTCAATCGCCTCTTGAAAATCATGGAATCCTTTGAGTGCATATCCGAAATCAGGGTTGCGGGCGATATACATAATCACTTTTCGATCACGTTGTTCGCGCGGCGCGATCGCTGGGCGAAACACGCTTGTGTCCACTCCAAGTGGTACAACATGGCCGCGCTGATGGGTATGAGCGGCGATTTGATCATTGAGCCAGTTGGAAATCGCAATCAAGGGCATTCCCTGTTTGTAAGTCCACAGGGCGGCATCGCGATCCTCGACCCAGTACGGTTCGAAACCAAGACTCAAGCGAACGCACTGGTCAGGATACGCCTCGAGGGCGCCTATGCACGTTGTATAGAAATTGGTCAAGATGATGTCTCCAAAGGGAATGTGTTCGCGCGTTAAAGCGGGCACAAAGGTGAGTTTCCCATGGACTTCGTATTTGACGCTGGCCGTCTCCGGTATGACAACCTCTGTTTCGTGACCAGCTGCTTGCAAAGCGTTTGTGATATCGACTAAGACCTTACAACCTCCACCAATATGCAGATCACCGACCGGGATCACAATCTTCATGTTTTCACCTCTGTTGCATGACGTTCCGGTTACGCTGCCGTATCGTACGCCAAGCGGACGGAATGTGCTTAGACAAAGCGGATTCACACACGTCCAATTTTCACGGCACCAGGGATTCGCCCTCTCGTCGATCAGGACAAAGCAATATCTGTGGGAGTGAGAGACAAGGGGGAGTGACTTGGGTGGATTTACAAAACAGGAAGGTACTCGTCACAGGTGCGGCGGGTTTTATCGGCAGTCATCTGATGGAGCAATTGCTCGATCTCGGTGCAGAGGCGAAAGCGTTTGTTCATTACAATTCGACGAATCAGCGAGGGTTTCTCGATGACTTGCCGGCCGCGCGGCAAAAGGAAATCGAAGTGATTCAAGGCGATCTCAACGATGCCTACGCCGTCCGCGCCGCCGTCAAAGGTGTAGATGTCATTTTTCATTTGGGTGCTCTGATTGCCATTCCGTACTCGTATCAAAATCCATATGACGTCATTCACACCAACGCGCTTGGGACGCTTCACGTAGCGCAAGCGGCACTTGAGCACGGCGTCTCCCGCGTGGTCCATACCTCAACCAGTGAAGTGTACGGAACAGCTCGCTACGTGCCGATGGACGAAGGGCATCCGTTGCAGGGACAATCCCCTTACTCGGCCAGTAAAATTGCCGCAGACAAGATTATGGAAAGCTTTTATTGTTCCTATCAGCTCCCTGTTGTCACTGTTCGCCCATTTAATGCTTTTGGTCCACGTCAATCCATGCGGGCCGTGATTCCAACCATCATCAATCAAGCGCTTCATCGCTCTGAAATTGTCTTGGGGAATTTGACAGCTACTCGGGATTTTACGTACGTCGAGGACACGGCGAGGGCTTTTATCTGCGCGGCAACCGCTCCACAAGTCGTCGGCCAGGTGTTCAACGCAGGTTCGTCGTTTGAAATTTCCATCGGGCAAGTTGCTCAAATGGTCCGCGATTTGGTCAAACGTCCCGTCCCGATTCGCACAACAACGGAACGATTGCGTCCTGCGAACAGTGAGGTGGATCGACTCTACTCCGACAGTGAACGTGCACATCGGTATCTCGGTTGGAAGCCGTTGATTTCGTTTGAGGAAGGGTTACGGCGAACGATTGATTGGATAGCGCAGCATGCGCACCTCTATCGTCCCAATGAATATGTCATCTAAGGAGGCGCTGCCGATGGAGGCCATCATTGTTACTGGCGGCAAAGGCCTGAGAATGGCCCCGTTTACGAAGGTTCTACCCAAAGGGCTGTTACCGATCGATGATCGACCGATTTTGGAAATCATCGTTCAACAATTGAAAAACTACGGCTACAAGACGATTCATATGGCCTGCGGTTACTTGGCTTCACTCATTCAGGCCTATTTTCAAGACGGTAAAGAGTTCGGTGTGAACATCGATTACTTTGTGGAGCCAAAGCCCCTTGGCACCGCGGGCCCCATCAAGAAGGTACGGTTGCAGTCGGATCAACCCGTGTTGGTCATCAACTGCGATATCCTGACCACGCTCAATTTTCGCGAGATGATGGATTTTCATAAGGCAGGGAGCAGCTTGTTAACGATCGCGTCGCAGAAAAAGAGTGTCGCGATTGAATTCGGCGTGTTGCAGACGAATGGACCCCGAGTCGATCAGTTTGTGGAGAAGCCCACCCAATCGGCGTCCGTCAGTATGGGCATCTATATCATGGACCCGGCCATTGTGGATTTTATTCCGGACGACACGTATTACGACATGTCCGACTTGATCGTCCAATTGCTTACCTTGGGACAAGAGATTCGCCACTTTGAAAACGAGTCTTTTTGGCTGGACATTGGGCGCCCAGACGACTTTGCCAAGGCAGGCGAGATGTTTCCTCGGATCAAAGATCAACTGTTGAAGGAGCCTGAACCACGGTGAGCAGACACAGGGTGCTGGTGACCGGAGCAAATGGGTTTGTGGGTCAACACATGCTCCAACATCTGCGGAACCTAGGCGTCGAATGCGTAGCGACAGGGCGTTCACGGAAAGAAGCGTGTTCGACGTTTCAGGTTCCTTATTACAGTTGCGATCTGCGTCGACTGAACGATGTTCAACAGCTGATGTCCACCGTTCAGCCGACTTGCGTCATCCATCTCGCGAGTGACACGAATTTGAGTGAAGCCCGCAACGATCCGACGCGATTCGTCTACAACAACGTCTTAACCACGGTAAATCTGCTGGAGAGCGGAACGACGATCGTTCCGACTCCCCACGTGGTTGTCATTGGTTCAGCGCACGAGTATGCCGCCGCGCGAACAGACAGTGACCGCGGTTTGCCGTATACAGAGGAATCTCCTACTCGACCTGCCAATCCATACGGCTGGAGCAAACTGTTTCAAACCTATGTCACTCGTCACTACGCGTACGTTCGTCAGTGTCCCACCACCATCGCCCGGACATTTAACCTGATTGGCCCTGGCGCGAAAAATGGGATTTGCGCGAAAATCGCCAACTCCATCGTCCAAATGGAGAGGGGAGAGATGGAGCCGAATTTGGTGTTGGGCCCGACTCACATGCAACGCGATTTTCTGGATGTGCGTGATGCGGTTTCAGCCTACTGGCATCTGGCGGATCGAGCGCCGCTTGTTCCCGGCGAGGTGTTCAATGTCTGCAGTGGGACCGCAATCAGATTGTCTCATTTGGTGGAAATGTTTCGGAGTATTTCTCGTGTTCCTTTTCGCGTCGTGGAAGATGCGGCTTTGTCTCGACCAGAGGAGCCTGAAATCGTCCGGGGGAGTGCCCAAAAATTGCGAGACGCGACGGGGTGGTCCCCGAAATACACGCTGAAGCAGTCCATTGCGGACATCCTGGCCGATTGCCGAGCGGGATATCCCCGTGACAAAGGTTAAGGGTGCTCAGCTCTACGCTTCGACGACGCAGAGCGGCGTCTTTTCGACGTGGTAGTATCCCAACGTCGCATAGGATTCAGCATCCAGGACGGCCACGCGGCGTGATCCGAAACATGCCACATAAATCCGCTTGCCATCCAGTGATTCTGAGATACCCATGGGAAGCCCTTCGACGGGAATTTCGTGAATTGCGGTATCGTCGTTCGTGTCGAGTACAGTAACTTGATGAGCACCAGCATTCGTCACATAGACACGATGTCCGTCATGCGATACAGCAATTCCGTACGGAACCGCTTTAACCGGAATGGTCCGCAACAGCGATTTGTGTTCGAGGTCCACGACGGAAACCGTCTTTCCTCCTCCATTGGTCACATATGCTTTTTTGCCGTTTCGCAGCACTGCAATTCCCACCGGATGATTCCCAACGGCGACAAACGCGTCGTGCTTCCCGCCTTCGGTCAAAGCGACGAATGACAGGGAATGATTCACTCTGCTCACGACCATGAGGTGGCGACCGTCAGGTGCCAGCGCCATCGCGGTCGGCTGCTGCTCCAGGCGGATCACGTCGACAACGCGATCGTCCGATAGTCGAATGATCGATATGCTGTTATCTCCCTCGTTCGCGACATACGCGCTTGCGCGCTGTTCGTCGATGACAATGGCAACAGGCGTTTGGCCGACGGATATGGTTCCTGTCACTTGCACGGTTTTGACATCGACAATTGACACCGTGTTATCCCCTTCGTTGACAAGGTACAGCTTCCCGTGAGGCGGATCACACGCCATCGCGCCTGGGTTCCTCCCCGTCGAAATGGTCCCTTCCAGCAGTGCTTGCGCTGGGTTAATCACGCTGAGCGTATGGGATGAGTGGTTGGTTACGAACAATCGGTCCATCCGTCACCCTCCTTGTGTATGTGGGACTGGTCTCCAATCATCGTATGCAATCGCGAGGTGTGTTGCGTCGATCTAGCGATGTCCAAGCGCATTGGCAGTCGAATCGAGGATCCGCGCTTGCTGCAAACAGATGGCACAAGCGGGGGAGATGGTCAATCTTCGTACCCGAATTCGGTTAGGAGAGGATGGATAGACTTCGTGAACGCCTCCGCATCTTCCGAAGGGATATGTGTTCGCCAGTCTCCGATCACGCCCTTTCGAAATGTCCCGCAGGTACTGGGATCGATACTGTCTTCCATCGCTTGTACAATTTCACGCAACTTTCGCGTAGATAGATCCTCATCGACCAAGTATCGAACCATTCGGGCGAGGGTTTGCGTTCTGGATGCTTGGTTCCGAACGAGATCTTCATATTTGACCACGAGCGTATTCGAGTCGTAGAGCCAGCCAAGAAATGAAGAGGCCCATGACACAAGGTCCGGATAATGCATTTCGTCATCTTGGATGCCATTCATCAGTAGGTGAATACGTTCCAGATTGGTCGATCCATGTTCGAGCAGATAGGAACGCAATGGATGCATGGTGTGGTATTCAGGCTTGTTTACAATAAATTCAACAAGCGACACAAGGACATCCCGTAGATCGCGAATGAGGAAAACCTGCTTCATTTGCAAGCGTCGCAGCATACGCGACCATTCTTGCGAATAATAAATGTGCCCAACGCCGAAATGTCCGTTTGATAGTTGACCCAATCGATAGAAACTCGCAGCGTAATCGTACGGATCGAAGAATGTGTCTGCTGGATGATGCCGTATATTGGGGAATCCAGAAAAAGCCTGAATAAGAAGATTGGTTCCACTCTTGGGTATGGAATTTAAAAACCATGGTCGAGGCAGATTGTTCGCCTTGCATTGATCACGCACTGAAGACCCACCTTTGCAGCTCAATTGTGCAGCTTCCATTACCGTATGTAAGTCGCAGCTCATGTTCCACGGCCATGTGATGAAGTTGCATAATTTGTTATTCGGTCCTAATAATATCCAAATGCGAGTGGGTTTTTGCGCAGCATTGAAAAGAACAGTATTAGTGCTTCATAAATTACACGGAAATTCTCGGAGGGGGCAATCATACTCTAAATAAGTAGTCCACAGTAGTCCACACACCCAAAAAAGGCGACTTCCATTGAGGAGCCGCCTTGCCAATTCAGTGACCAAGATGATATGTAATCGCACGAATGATGAGCCATATTCCCAACACGCTTAACATGAAGCCTGCAAAGTTTTTGTTTCGTTTCAAACGCAATCACCCTGTACTTTATCGAGTAGGTTCGGCGAATCTCTTCCTGCTTTACCTCCTCCCCTTATGGGGGCTTTAGGAGGTGATGTCTCGTTTGGCGAAATGAAGCCATCCCACTAAGATCAGTACGACACCCGAAATAATAATGGTGGATGTAGTTTTTGTGGTCATGTCGAGAAAATGGTGACCGCCGGGCATCATCGCGAGCATTGGCTGTGCCCAAGGATACACTGGTCCAAACCGAGAGGAGTGTGCAACGGCAACACCAGGGATGGTGAGAATGACGTTCACCGCAAACGGCGCGCCAAAGCTTTTCCACCACGTGGATACCCAAAGCTGTAAGGCGATCAATGGAATGATAGCGATCCAGCCGCCCAGAATGCTTCTGAATAACATGTTCCACGGAATAGGTGTCATTATATGCAGTACACCGACACCGGTTGATACGACTCCGAGCAATACCAGAATTTGTGCGAGTGCTACAAAAGCAAAAACATAGAGAAATTTCACCGCATAAATGGTCGTCCTTGGGATCGGGAACGCAAGGATCTGTTTCCAACCGCCGGACAAATGTTCCAATCGGCACATAAGCGAACAAAGTACTCCGGTCATCAGTGGCAACATCAGCAGTGAATACGCCATTACAACAATGAAATAGTAGCCGTTCCACGGATCTTCACTGAGGCTCTGCATACCGGCGCGGTGATGGGATGCCATAAACCCGATGGCAATCGCAAGAACCGGCGCCAAAATCACCGGAAACCAAATGCTGGATTTTCGAATTTTCATCCATTCCGCTTGAATGACGTTCCACATTATTTGTCCCCCCTTACTGAATTTGTTTTTTCGTAAACCAATAAATGCCTAAGCACAGCAACGCAACGCAGACGATGAGAGAAAGGAATATAGCTTGTCCTGGTGTTCTTGAATACGCGGCGGCGTCTCCTGGATAGACCCACGGGATCCAGCTTGGCACGACCTTTGCCACTACATGTGCAAAGCTAATAATGACACCAACGATCCCGACGCAAATTGCAAAACTCTGATTGGCAATGAGGACCGACAGCAGCAACTGCAGACCGATAAGTGCATAAGATGCAACGTAAGGTCCAAACCCTTCCTGCAAAACCGCGTGCCACGGGATGGGGTTGGAACCAAAACCAAGCAAATAGCCGGTAAGGAGGGTACCTACCATCGTGAGGACACTGGCAAACAGCAAATATAACAACAGCCAAATCAACTTACTTGAATAGATTTTAAGCCGCGAGATCGGAAGAGCAAGCAGCTGTTTCCATGTGTTTCCTTGGTGTTCCATACCATTCATTAGTGAAGCGAGCAATGCCACTCCGAGCACAATGGCAGGAATGGTTAGAAAGTTGACGTTTTGGATGAGACCGACCCAATGATTGACTCCTGGTGGTGCCATCTCATGCCAACTCACCAGATAATGGACGCCAGTTAAGCTGTTCACGCCCACTGCAGCCAAGATCACGAGCGGTAAAATCCATGTGTGTTGAAATTTAATCAAGTCCGATTTAAGGGCACCCCACATCATAAACTTCCTCCTGTGCCGATCAGGTTTAGGAAGATGTCTTCCAGAGACGGGGCGTGTTCTCGAATCCGAAATACATTGACATTATTGAGAACGAGCTTTTTGTTCACCGCTGCGGAGGTATCAGGGTCTACCGTTTTCAGTACAAGCGACTGGTCTTCAAGTACCACGTCCACTCCGTCTGTCCTTAGCAAATCATATGCTCGCGTCGGTTGATCGACATCAAGATAGAGTCTCGCTTCGCTTTCCTGGCGGAGCACGTCGATACGATCTTGAAACACGAGTTCTCCTTGGCGAATGATCCCGACCCATGTCGCCATCTGTTCAATTTCACTGAGCAAGTGACTTGATACAAGCACAGAAATCCCATATTCATGAGGCATATCCATAATGAGTTCGCGAATTTCGTGAATCCCCGTTGGATCAAGCCCATTCGTCGGTTCATCAAGAATTAAAAGTTTTGGATTTGCAAGAAGTGCGGTCGCGATTCCGAGGCGTTGCTTCATCCCTAACGAATAGCCTTTGACTGCTTTTTTAGCGGCTGGGGTCAAGCGAACGATGTCGAGTACCTCATTGATGCGCGTATCGGGAACGCCGAGCAAGCGAGCAAATACAGCCAAATTCTCAAAACCAGATAAGTGCCCGTAGTAGGATGGATTTTCCACAAGCGAACCTACCCTTTGCAAGATAGACTTCCTGTGTGTCTGCAATGACTCTCCAAACATCTGGATATCGCCGGAGGTTGGTCGGATGAGCCCAAGTAGCATCCGAATGGTCGTTGTTTTTCCCGCACCGTTTGGTCCAAGAAAACCGTAAATAGCACCTTCTGGAACCTGTAAGTCGATCGCATTCACTGCAATTTGTGATTTATACAACCGCGTAAGTTTGGATGTATGCACTACATATTTCGACACGATTAAACACCTCTTCACCCGAAGTCTCTTTCGATGATAACCCAGGGATATGGAGAGAACATGGATTTTTGAAGGAGATTACTCTGCGAAAACGTGGAGTGTGAGTGTATTCGTCAACCCGAAAAGTGGTTCCTTCGCGTTTTGGGTGATGAACGCGAATTGTCCCTTGATTCGACAACAATGTCCTCTCTAACACACTACGATTTGCGTAGAGGTGATAAACCCGAATTGCTTTCGAAGCATATTTACAGAACGCTTTCCTGGCTTTCTAGAATCGTCTTAACGGAAAACCATGCGATTAGATGGTCTTATCGCGCAAGTTGCGTTTTCTCTCGGCGGAAATCACGGTGTTGCTTTTTGCCGATGCTTGGGGTTGTCCGTATCCAAGGATACGCTACTTCGAAGGGTTCAAGAGAAGTCGGATCTACTTGATGATGAAGACATTTCAGTCATCGGTATCGATGACTGAGCTTATAAGCGTGGCCAGCATTATGGCACCATCATCGTGGATTTACAACGCCATCGACTTGTCGATCTACTACCGGACCGCAGTTCGTCTAGTGTAGCGAATTGGCTGCGTAAACACCGGGGATACGCATCGTTAGCCGTGATCGTGCTGGCATATACGCTGATGGGATACGACAAGGGTTACCTTGTGTCACCCAAATTGCCGACCGTTGGCATATTCTAAAGAACCTAGGAGACGCAGTGGAGCGGTTCATGAGCCAACAACGGTTACCCGGTCGTGACCCCATTGAAATGCCAGTCTCTGTTGAACCCCTTTCCGAATCCAGAACGTCCAACAAAGAACAAGAGACACTTCAACGTCGTCAGACGAAATGGGAACTCGCCCAACGTGTCCGACAGCTATACAGCAACGGACTAGGGGTATGCGCGATTGCTCACGAAGTTGGTTTGAGTCGAAAGACGATCCGTAAGTATATCTCGTGGACTGAAGTGCCCATCACCCGCCGAACATCGAGGGGTACCTTGTTGGATACGTACCGACCGTATATCGAGCAACTCGTTCAAGAACCTCTTTCCTGCCCAGTGATTCTCGAGCGAATTCGTGCAAAGGGATACACTGGCTTTCGCTCAACATTATCGCAGTATGTCGCGGATCTTCGACGATTACGGAAACGTGGTGAAGAGCCTATCGTACGACGCCATCGTGTCAGCCGAAGAGCGGCTGCAAAGTTATTGACCCAACCACGAGAACACTTGAAGGTCGGTGACATGCCTTACTTGACGAAACTCTTTGCCAAAGTGGATGGAACCACCACGCTCAATGAACTCGTACAGTCCTTTTATAACCTGATGAAAGTGAAAAATGGATCTGGGCTGGACAATTGGCTAGAACGAGCCATGGCATCTGGCATCCGCGAACTGCGGAATTTTGCACAAGGGATTCGCAAGGATTACGTTGCCGTGCTCGCCGGCATTTCGGAACCATGGAGTAATGGGCAAGTCGAAGGTCAGGTTAACCGACTAAAAAACCTAAAGAGACAGATGTATGGTAGAGCGAGCTTTGCGTTGTTGAGAGCTCGTCTGCTCCATGATGCGATGTAACCAACTTGTCCACAAGGCGGTAAATTTTGTAGACCGCCATACTCACGGACACGTAACTCCACCAAAAGTGCGAAAGAACCAATTTTAACCCGGCGTTGACAATTGCGCAGGGCTTGTAGGATATGCAGTTGGTCTGACGCTTTGATAAACTCCAAGTAGAGCATCCGGGAGTAGGATAGGACCATGGCAAAACACCACAGTGTGCGCTGATTCCCTTCGGTGTCGATATACGGGAATGCACCTAGGTCGATCTGGGCCTGTTCACCAGGGCCTGTTTCGAACCGAACCGTTGCCTTGGCAGAGACAATGGGGCGAAGCGGGTGCATAAACTCGCGCAGGACCGTGATTCCACCCGTGTATCCCTGCTCCCGAATCTCTCGTAAAATCCGCTCCGCGTTCAGCACCCAAAAACGCATTCGCTGTTCTACATACGGCTTATAGGGCTCCAACTTACTGCCTTTCCGTTTGGTTCCAGCTAAAGGCTTCTTTCCATCCTCCTGCTCTTGGACCACCTTTCGAATTGTCTTACGGTCATGTCCAGTTCTTCGAGAGAGTTCAGAGATACTGACGCCTTCCTGATACATCCTTTTAACTTCCATTTTTCTCACTCTCCGTCATCGTGGCACCTCCCACAGCGATGTGAACGGTGCCGTCAATTCGACAAAGGGTGGGGAATTCATCCCGATGATTTTGGGGAATTGAATCCGTTATTTTTGGGGAATTGCATTCCGCTGTTATTGGGGATTTTACAACCGATGTTGACACCCGAGTAGCTGGCTGAATTTTTAACCCGTAGAGAGGTCTGCGACCTTACCCGTTCATGAACCTTGCCCGCACTTGAGCGTGGTCGTGGTTAACACAGAGCGGCTTATACAAATCAAATTTCAATTTTCTTTGTAGAAACTGGAAGACATAGGGGGTGAAAGCATGAGTGTAATGAGCATCGGGCAGTCGGCTAATTCTTTTTTTAAGAGTGTTCAGCAATTGAGTCAGAACCAGCAATCAGCGAGTAATCAAGCAGCGTCTGATCCTGACCATGACGGAGATACGGATACGCCGGGAACGATCGACAATGACTCGAGTCCAAGTGGAACAGGTCTATTCATTAACACCAAAGCTTAAAACATAGTTCTTACTAGGGACCTCGTACGAATTTGGTATCGGGGTCCCTGTTGTAACCAAATGATTTTCTTAAATGCTCGCTCATCAAATCCCTATTAATCTAGAGCGAACTTTCCCCGCTTGGACTATGAACCACTGTCGAAAATGTAGTTGAAGTAGTACGTATCGGTCGGGGATGCACACTACTACAATTCCGCCTACTACGACACCATTATCATTGAGCATATTGGAGGACAAGTATCGGTCTTTGCATGGTAACGTTCTTAAATTTACAGGGGCTAGTGACGGAAGTTAACGTAAAAAAGGTTATTACACGAAGGAAAATTGCGGGGCGCCGTTTCCGACCATTTTTGGTAATACTGTCGTCAGGGAACCCCCTCGAATACCGTCTGATCCATATAGCGAGAAAGCCAATGATTTCAATATGTCCGTACTATTGAGGGCTTGTACGGCTGCCACATCTCGGAAAGAGAGCTCCTCTAATCGTTGCGAAGGCCCGCCTGCGTTCAAAATTGTTGTAGGATGTTTTTGTTCCGGTTCTGTTGAGGTATACTCAAGCCAAAAGGTGGTGTTTGTGTTGGAACACATGACTATAGATGAGCTGTACGACAAGCTGAAAGGCAAGCCTTATGTGGAATGGACTGATCTTGTTCGACTGATCGAAGATGAGTTCCAGATAAGCTTGGTGGTGGAAGAGAGCCCGGCCGAAGAAGATGTCGAGGCGATTGCCAACGATCCGGATGTCTTGCGACAAATTCGAATGAGCCAGCAGGATCGCGAGAATGGTCGTATTTACACGCAGGAAGCTGGACTCGAGTACCTACAAAATAGAATCCAGGGTTCTGAACGTGGATAAATCGTATCATGTCACTTGGTCCAAAACGGGTATCGATGAATTAGCCGGAATACTCGCCTATCCGCCCCATGTGAAAGAACGGATTTTCGTAGACTCTTTTCACCGGCTCTCCCACACTCCAACTTTGACCGCAAAACAGATCCGAAATGGCCCTTTAGAAGGCTATTGGGTACGGCGGGGGCTATACGAGGTCATGTTGATCTTCCGAGTGGACGAAGAGCACCTTTCAGTTCAGGTCGACGGTATCAAGCATAGGGCACAGAATGTGTACTGGATGCGGGACAAGCGGTAAAGGAGCGTTATTTTCCGTATCAAGAATGTTCAACGATATTTCACGTGAATGTTTACCTCATCCCCATTTCTGCTATATTCGGTGCGTTCAATAATCAACTTCATGAGCCGGTTCCGCTCTTTAACGTCGATGACGGTGGTCCACGAGGCTTTGAGTTCATCAATCAGTTGTAGCCGCTCGGCATGGGTGAGGGGAGAGCATCCGTCCAAACTTTCCTTGAGTTGCTCGTACTCGTTCTCCTTTTTCACGATCAGATCTTTCAGGCGTTCCAGCCGCGTTTTGTATTCCGCCTTGGTTACATCGCCCATCACATACAGGTCCTTGAGCCGATTTACCCAGTCGCGCAGCGATTCAAGTTCTTTTTCCTTCGTGTGTAGCAGATGTTCCGTCGGGATTTCCGATGTACCAGTTTCCACTGGTGTTTTCAAAAGTTCTGCCTCGTGTTCACGAAGGCTTTCCATGACCGCCTTTTCCACATGTTCAAGTTCAATCCCCCGATTCGTGCAGGAGTTTCCGAAAGCATCGGTCTTCTGGCACTTCTTCACGAGCGTGCGGCCGTCCGGCTTCGGTTGGAACTGAAGAGAGTACCCGCATTTGCCGCAATAGAGCAGGCCGGAAAGCAAATAGGTTCCGCGCCGGGCGAGCTTGGGTTGAATCCGGCGACTTTCGAGCAGGGTGACGATTTCCGCGTGTTCTTCTGGTGTTTTGACCGCCGGATGCGCATTTTCGACAACGATCCAGTTTTCGCGCGGAATCATCCTGAACGGTGCAGCCTTGCGCTTCTTGTGGAGTCCACCCGTTGTTTTGCCGTATATGACGCGACCGAGATGCACTTCGTGTTTGAATCCTTCTACGGCTTGACTCATACGCCCTTCTCACGGGACATTCCAACAGATGAACTCTACATGTCGTCTACACTGGAAGACATTCTGGGTCGACTAAAGTATGCTGCCGAGCGCCAGTGGTTCGCAGTGGTGACCGGGGATTGCGGGACTGGAAAAACCACAACCATCCGTCGTTTCTCGGAGGCGCTGGAACAGTCGAAGTTCAAAATCTTGTACCTTTCGGATTCAAAGTTGACCCCGCGACATTTTTACAAGGGGATGCTCGAGCAACTCGGTTGTGAGGCGAAGTTTTATCGCGGCGACTCGAAGCGTCAATTGCATCGTGAGATTGAACTCATGCGCGGGATACATAGTCTCAGTCCGGTTGTTGTCGTAGACGAAGCACATCTGCTAGACCGGGAGATGCTGGAGGAAGTAAGATTTCTTTTGAATGTCAAAATGGATGCGCAAAGTCCCATGGCGCTCATTCTCGTCGGGCAAAATGAGCTCTGGGAACGGCTCAACTTACAGGCCTACACCGCTATAAGGCAACGCATTGACCTACAGTGTAAGTTGCATCACTACGACCGCGCTGAAGTCGGGGCATACATTGAACGTCATTTAGCGTACGCAGGAGCCGGGCAGCAGTCCATCTTCTCGGACAAGGCAGTCGATGAAATCTATCGTTTCTCGGTCGGAGCTCCACGACTGGTCAACAAACTCTGTACGCACTGCCTCATGTACGGCACTCAAAATCGGCAACGGATTTATCGACGACCACATGGTCGAACGCGTCATTCAAGGTGAATGCTCATGATGGGACGGAAATTACAGATGTTCTACGATCCAGAGGTGTCGCGCTGGGTGGTTGAGGGCAATGACGAATGGTACAGGTTGCACTGCGGGGAACTCTTGCAATTTCACATTGAACGCACAACGCTTCGTGGACGGCTCGAGCTCGGACGATCATCTTGGTACATCATCAGCGGCGACGTGGCGTTCGGACTCTTAGAGAACCGGCGATACATGGTCAGCGTCGACCTATAGAAACACTTCGGGAAGGGGGAAAGCTCTCTTCCCATTCCTTTAAGCACTCTTGGACAGCAAATCCGTCAATTCAGGGTCAACTTACGCCGTCCATTTCCGGACATTATGCTGTGTCAGTAACAACCTGGCTTGAGGAAGATGAGCGGATGCCTCGCAAACAACGACACACAGCTCGTCACATCTTTACCGTCTACGAGACGAATATGGGTTTATAGGTGGAGAGCGGACAGTCAGCCAGTATGTGTCTAAGCGCCGCAATCAGATGGCGCTGGAGCGATCTGAGCGCTTTGAGCGGCTTGAGCACCGCGGAGGCGAGGCGCAAGCAGATTTCGGTACGGTGCACATTGTGAAGTCCGGTGAATTGGTCGAACGTAAAGTGCTAACCGTGTCTTTTTCGTCCAGCAATGCAGCGTTTGTCTTCCCTGTCCCGAAGGAGAACACAGAGTGTTTTTTGGGAAGTAC
>NZ_BCQI01000057.1 GCF_001544355.1 Alicyclobacillus acidiphilus NBRC 100859 | reverse complement strand
GGCCGGCCGCGAGCGTGATCGCTCTCGTCGCCATAAGGGAACTTTTGACCGCTACGTGGCCTTGGCCGGCCGCGAGCGTGGTCGCTCTCGTCGCCATAAGGGAACTTTTGACCGCTACGCCGCCCTGGCCCCCACACGCCTCGCCCCCGCCTTCCGCCGCGGCTAGGGTGTGGGTTGCCGAAAACGTCCCATGACTTCGGTGGTGTCCAAGACTGTGATAAACGCGTTTTCGTCGACGGAGTAGACCAATGCTCGCAAGTCGCTGAGTTCCAGGTGGGTCAGCACGCAGAGGAGCACGCTGCGCTCCGCCTTCGTGTACGCGCCGGAGGCGCGGATGATGGTGCTTCCCCGGGTGAGTCTTTCACCGATGAGTTGACTGACTTCGTGCGGCTTGTCGGTGACAATCAGCGCGGTCTTGCGCTGCTGGAAGTGCATCAACGAGGACACGACACGCGACGTGGCGAACATGCTCACGAGCGTGTAGAGTCCAGCTGGGATGCCGAAAATGAACATCGATAGCAAGACGACAATCGCGTTCATAATGAAGCCTGTCGATCCGACGCTGCGCCCCGTGATCCGATGCAGGACCAGACTCAGGATGTCTGTGCCGCCCATCGACCCTCCGGCGCGAATCACGAGACCTGATGAAAGGCCCGCGAGCACGCCTCCGTACAGCCCCATCAAGAGTGGGTCTTTCGGCGTTGCGAAGTGAATGGTGACGGCGTCCGTGATTGCGGAGAACCCGACGATAGCCAGTCCGGTCAGCGCGATGAACCGCTTGCCAAGGCGGCGGTAGCCTATCAAAAACAGCGGGATATTGAAGACGAAGAACAAGGTGCCGACGCCGAGAAAGTGAACATAGTGATGAATGATCTGCGCTACGCCTGTCACTCCGCCGGCCAGAATGTGCGCCGGGGTGAGAAAGTTGTTCACGGAGATAGAGCCAATCAAGTCTGAAAAGATGACGATCGCGATGCGCCAAGCCCAGTCCAAAACAGGGTGGGACTGGCCTTTCAGTCCAAACGTTCGCTTGATCCCGAGAAATCGATCCATGCCGCACACCTCCTTGGGAAGCGGTATAAACGTGTCCAACTGCCATTCTACACTGCTTCGTAGTGATCGATGTGTGGTAGGTCGGGTAATATATGTGTAGAAGAGGTTGTTCGAAAAGGCTGTTCGGCGAACCGGTGGTCCACTCTATCGACGATTGGCGGAGGCAACTGTGGCGACAAAACACCAACAAATTCTCAGCTATATTGAATCTCTTCCGCTCGGTGCGCAGATTTCTGTGCGAAAAATTGCCCGGGTGCTTGGCGTTTCCGAAGGGACGGCTTATCGCGCCATCAAGGAAGCGGAAGTGGAAGGACTTGTGTCGACTGTCGATAGAATTGGCACGGTGCGCATCGAACGCAAGCAAAAGGCGCAAATCGAACGGTTGACGTTCGCTGAAGTTGCGAGGATCGTGGAAGGCACAGTGCTTGGCGGGCGCGACGGGCTGCACAAGACCTTGGGGCGCTTCGTGATCGGCGCGATGGAGACGGAGTATATCAGCAGATATCTGAATCCTGGAAGTTTGATGATCGTCGGCAACCGGGAACACGTCCAGCGCATGTCGTTGAAGAGCGGCGCTGCCGTGCTGATTACCGGTGGTTTCACCGCGTCCTCCACGGTGGAACGGCTGGCGAACGATTATCAGCTTCCGCTTATCTCCTGTTCTTACGATACATTCACGACCGCCGCGTTGATCAACCGAGCGCTCTACGATCGGATGATCAAGAAAGATATTTTGTACGTGGAAGATGTCATGCCAACACAAAATCTGGTGACGCTGCATCCAACCGATTCCGTTCGCGATTATTATCACCTGGTCGAACAAACAGGCCATACGCGTGTGCCGGTGGTGGACGAAGACGGTCGTCTCGTCGGTATTTTAAGTCCGAGGGACGTCGCCGAGGCGGATCCGTCTGGCGCCATTGCCACCTTCATGACGCGGCAGCCGGTCACGGTAACGCCAAAGACCACCATCGCTTCCGCGTCGCACCGAATGGCATTCGAAGGCATTGAAATGATGCCGGTCGTCCGAAATCGCGACTTGATTGGTGTGCTGACTCGCCAGGATGTCATCCGCGCGCTGCAGATCATGAGCAGGCAACCACAGGTCGGTGAAACGGTCGAAGATGTGGTTGTCCGGGATTTTCAACAGATCTGGTCAGGGGAGAATCAAGTGACCTTGCGCGGCCAGGTCACGCCGCAGATGACCACCAGCGGCGGCACGCTTGCGACCGGGGCTTTGACGACCATCATTCAGGAAGCTGCCCGTGTGTGTCTGCGCCGCGTTCGGCACGTGGATATGGTCGTCGAGAACATGACGTTGTACATGCTGAAGCCTGCGTCGGTCGACACCGTGATCGACGCGCATGCACAGGTGCTGGACTACGGACGGCGCTACGCCAAGGTGGAGGTTGTCGTTCGCGACAAGTCCGACACGTTCGCCAAAGCGTTGCTGACGGCCCAATGGATTGAGAGGTGAATCGTTCGTGTCGAATTTTGTCCATCTCCACGTCCATAGCGCATACTCGTTCCGCGAGAGCGTGCTGCGTATCGAAGAATTGGTCGAAGCGGCGGTTGCGCACGAGATGCGCGCTGTCGCGCTGACCGATATCGACTCCATGTATGGGGCCATCGGCTTTTACCGTCTCGCCAAAGAGCGAAACCTTCAGCCTATTCTCGGTGTTCAATGTTCCGTGCTGCACACGGAAGACGGCAAGCGGCCAGTCACGCGCGAAGAGTGGCGCAAGCGGCTCGATCCGGTCGTTCTTCTCGGCAAGGGCGACGACGGTTACCGCGCGCTCACGCGGCTCGTTTCCGCGTGCAAGGCGAAGGGGCACGTTCCCTATTTGACGTTGGACGATCTCGCCCAACACGCGCAGCACGTGATTTGTCTGTTCGGCGGCGGAGAGTCCCACTTGCTCGAACAGTTTGCGGTTGGCGAAACGGAAGCCGCGATGGCGTCCTGTCAACGATTGCTTGCGGTGTGTCGCCCGGGGCAAATCTACGTAGACGTGCAGGACCACAGGCATCCGTTGGAACGTCAAGGATTGCCCGGCCTCCTGCGGGCTGCAAACGATCTCGGCATACCGCTCGCCGCGACCAACGACGTGCGTTACCGTGGGCCGGAAGCCGCTGAATTGCATCGGCTGTATGCGCAACTGACATACTCCGACGCGCAAGAACGATGGCCCAATGACAGTTACGGTTTGGTCTCCGCGGAGGAAATGCGCAAGCGGTTCGCGAGTTTGCCAAGCGCGGCGGACAATACGCTCGTCATTGCCGAGCAGTGCCAGGCGAAGGTGCCTCTGCATCAGGTGCGTATGCCGAAGTATGAGACCAAGGACGGCAGGCCGGCGGACGCCGTGTTGCGAGACGCCGCGATGGCTGGGGCGAAGTCCAGATACGCGCGATGGACGGACGAGATCGAGAGGAGGCTGGCCTACGAACTCGACGTGATTTGCGAAATGGGGTACGCCGATTACTTTTTGGTTGTCGCGGACTTTATCCGATTTGCCCATCAACAGGGCATTTCGACGGGCCCTGGCCGGGGTTCCGCGGCAGGCAGTCTGGTTGCGTACGCCCTGCGGATCACGGACGTCGATCCGGTCGCGAACCGCCTGCTGTTCGAACGCTTCCTGAACCCTGCACGCGTGTCGCTTCCCGACATCGATACGGATTTTGAGTACGAGCGGCGCGGGGAAGTGATCGCGTACGTCGTCGAGAAGTATGGGAAGGAGCGCGTGGCGCAAATCGGCACCTTTGGGACCTTGGCCGCTCGCGCGGCATTGCGTGAAGCCGGGAGGATGCTGCAGGCGGAGCCTCGACTGGTCGATCAACTGGCGAAGCTGATTCCTGGGCAGCCAGGGACGACCTTGTCTTCCGCCAAGGCGGAGGTGGCCGCGCTGGCCAACCTCGTCGCGAATGACTCTGCTGCGCAGAGGCTGTTCGAGACGGCGCTGCAGCTTGAAGGATTGCCGCATCACACGTCGATCCACGCGGCGGGCGTCGTGATCGCGCCGGACGATCTGGCCGATTGTGTGCCGCTCGACGTCGGCGCCGACGGGACGCCCATCACACAGTACGCGATGGACGATGTCGAAGCGCTCGGGCTCGTGAAGATGGACTTCTTGGGGCTGAAGACGCTCACGCTGATCGATCACTGCGTCAGGAGCGTGAAAGAGCGAACGGGCAGCGTGATCGACTGGCGGCGGATTCCCGTCGATGACAAGGCGACGTACGAGATGTTGGCGCGCGCCGAGACTGGCGGCGTATTTCAGCTGGACTCGCCGGGGATGCGCCGGGTGCTCAAGCAGCTTCGCCCGACGACGCTCGACGATATTGTCGCGGTGAACGCGCTGAATCGCCCGGGGCCGATGGAGAATATCCCTGCGTTTTGCGATGCGAAACACGGCAAGGTGCCGGTGCGCTATCCGCACGCCGCGCTGGAGCCGATTCTCAAGGACACGTACGGCGTGATCGTGTACCAGGAGCAAATCATGCAGATTGCGAGCCTGATGGCGGGCTTCACGCTGGGACAAGCAGATTTGCTCCGGCGGGCGGTGAGCAAAAAGAAGCGGGAAGTGCTGGATGAAGAGCGAACCCGGTTCGTGGAAGGCGCCTTGGCGTGCGGTTACGACGCGGACACGGCCAACGAAGTGTACGATTTGATTGTGCGGTTCGCCGACTACGGCTTCAATCGATCCCACGCGGCGGCCTATGCCGTGCTCAGCTACCGAACCGCCTACCTGCGGGCGCACTATTTGCCCGATTTTCTCGCAGCGTTATTGACGATGGACATGGGATCGCCAGACAAAGTGAAGAGTTACACCGAGGATGCCAAACGACACCGTATCCTGGTGCGTCCGCCGTGTGTCGTCGCCAGTGGGCGCGGCTACGCGGTCGAGGAGGATGGATCGATCCGAACTGGCCTGTTGGCGGTTCGCAACGTTGGCGAGGCCGCGGTGGAGAACATCCTTTCTACGCGCCGGGAGAAACCGTTCTCCTCGCTGCGCGATTTCGCCGTGCGCGTGAACAGCCGCGTGGTCAACCGTAAAGCCATGGAGGGCCTGCTTGAGGCAGGTGCGTTCGACGTCTTCTTTCCGGACGCGTCTGCGCCTTCAGCGAAATACCAGATGTTCGAAGAGACGATGAGACAAGCCGAGGAGGCCAAGCAATTCGAAGGCCTCGGCCTGGGCTTGTCCCTCGATGGGCCCAGCCGGAGGAATTCGGTTTCGGAGGCGGGTGTCGGATCGCGGTCCAGTGTGCTCTACGTGCGCTACAGACGAGCGAAAGATTCAGGCAAAGAGATGTTGACCCGCGTCCAGGAAGTGCTCGCGATGAACACGGGTGACGTCCCCGTCGCCTTGCACGATGAAGCTGCTCGGAAGACCCGGCTTCTGAGCGACAAATGGCGTGTCACGTTGACACCGGAACTGATCACGATGCTGGAAGATATTGTTGGAATCGGCAATGTCAAAGTGAAATCGTCGACATGAAACTAATCGCGGGACCGTCTCGGCGGTGAACACTGCTGCGCTGTGACAGTTGTCCCGCAGGACATACTTTTGTCGATCTCGTCGTAACATCGTAGGGTTGGGACACTTGGCGGCCATCGTTTCATCGAACTCGGTTGGCTGGTATGCTATAATGCGTGCAAGATTCTCATTTGATTGCTAGGAGCGAAGAAGATGTGGACAGTCATCTATATAGCGCCTACAGCCCGTCAAGCTGATCAGATCCAGGGCAAGTTGACTGACGAAGGCTTCCTAGTCAAGGTGAGGCAAGCAAAAGGCGCAAAAGAGCAATTTGAGATTCTGATTCCCGAAACAGAACTTGATGAGGGGCAGGAGGTTCTCAAGGACATTCTGCACTCTTCGTTGTGAGCGTTGTTCCTGAACACAGGTGGGACGGCCAAGAACCGAGTGGATGTTGGCCATCCCCGCAAAGGAACTCAGGCTTACCGTTTGGCACCGCTCGTCGAGTAGGCGGGCGGGCCTGAGAGGGTATGTGATGAGGTGGAACAGTGTTAAAGGATTTGTTCAACAGGCGGCGGCAGTATGCCACCTTGGGATCGACGTCCGAAGCGGCCAGGACGAACGAGGTTGTGGAACGGGACGTCCCAAAAGGGCTTGTGCAGAAGTGCGACGCATGTGGCAATCTCCTGATGGCGAAGGAGTTGCAGAAGCATCTCCACACGTGTCCGGAATGTAATTACCATTTTCGCATTGACGCTCGAACCCGGGTCGACTTGACGCTGGACGAAGGATCGTTCGTCGAATTTGACGCAAATATCTCTTCAAGCAATCCGCTTGGTTTTCCAGGTTACGAAGAAAAGTTGGCGAAAGCGCAAGCGGCGACTGGATTGGTTGAGGGCTGTGTCACGGGCAAAGGCACCATCGACGGCTTGCCGGTCGTCATTGGCGTCATGGATCCCGGTTTTATCATGGGAAGTATGGGTTCTGCGGTAGGCGAGAAACTAACGCGGGCGATGGAGTATGCCTGCGAGGTGAATGAACCGCTTGTCCTGTTTGCCGCGTCCGGCGGCGCCCGCATGCAGGAAGCTATCATCTCGCTGATGCAAATGGCGAAGACGAGTGTGGCATTGCGAAAAATGCACGATCACGGCACGCTCTTTGTCTCCGTCATCACACACCCGACTACGGGCGGCGTGAGCGCGAGTTTCGCCAGCTTAGGCGATATTATTGTCGCGGAACCAGGAGCAATGTTCGGTTTTGCGGGTCGTCGTGTCGTGGAACAGACGATTCGGCAGACCTTGCCAGATGATTTCCAGACGGCCGAATTCAATCTGAAACATGGCATGATCGATAAAGTCGTTCACCGCAAGCAAATGCGCGACGCACTCGGTGTAATCCTTCGAATCCATGCCAGACGGGGGTGGACCCATGCCGACTGAACTGGATTTCGAAAAGCCGATTGCCGAGCTGCAGGCCAAGATTGTCGAACTCAAGTCGTTCATGGAGAAGAACGGCTTGGATTTGCAAGCCGAGCTGAAAAAGCTCGAAGATCGCTTGGAAGAATTGACAGAGTCCACATACAACAATTTGACGGCCTGGCAACGCGTCCAAATCGCCCGGCAAATTGGCCGCCCAACGACGTTGGACTATATCAAGGGATTGTGTGACGAGTTTATCGAGTTGCACGGGGATCGCCATTATTGGGACGATCCCACCATCGTCGGCGGCATTGGGCTTGTCGATGGCAATCCAATCACGGTCATCGGTCATCAGAAGGGCCGCGATACGAAGGAGAATATTCGCCGGAACTTTGGCATGGCGAATCCGGAGGGATACAGAAAGGCCTTGCGCTTGATGCGGCAAGCGGAGAAATTTGGCCGTCCCGTCGTCTTCTTCATCGACACGCCAGGCGCCTACGCGGGCATGTCTGCGGAAGAGCGCGGACAGAGTGTCGCGATTGCGGAAAACTTGCTGGAGATGGCGGGATTGCGCGTGCCTACCATCTCGTTCGTCACGGGCGAAGGCGGAAGCGGCGGAGCGCTTGGATTGGGGATCACGGATCGAATTTACATGCTCGATTACGCGTGGTATTCCGTGATTGCGCCGGAGTCTGCGGCAGCGATTCTGTGGAAGGACAGCAAACTTGCGGCGAAGGCTGCGGAATCGATGAAATTGACCGGCCCGGATCTGTACGAACTGGGCATTGTGGACGAGGTCATCGAGGAACCAAGAGGCGGAGCCCAAAAAGATCCTGCGGCGATGGTGCGTGTCATTCGCAAAAAAGTCGTAGAATCTTTACACGAACTTTCGAAAAAGCCTATTGATGAACTCTTGGCCGAGCGATACCATAAGTACAGGGATATGGGAGAATACGTTGAACGGCAGTGAAGCGGTGTCCACCAAAGCGTGGACATTCCGCTTCTTCCTTTGTTGAGCATTCCGCAAAGGTCTATGAACAACGTTGAGGTTTTAGGCGTCGTCCCCCAAGCGACACTGTTGGACAACCTCGCAAAAGAGAGGGTTTCTACAATGAGAAAAACAAAGATCGTTGCAACAATAGGTCCTGCGAGTGAATCCATCGAGATGTTGACGAAGTTGATCGAGGCCGGATTGGATGTCGCACGGTTGAATTTTTCGCATGGCACCTACGAGGAACATGCGGAGCGGATCCGTCGCATTCGCGAGGCTTCGGCGAAGGTCGGCAAACACGTCGGCATCATGCTCGATATCAAAGGGCCGAAGATTCGTACGGGCAAGATTGAAAATGGACAGGTCGAACTGGAGGATGGCGACGAAATCGTCTTGACCATCGATCCGGTTGAATTGGGCACGAAAGAACGCGTCTGGATTTCCTATGAAGGACTCGTCGAAGACGTGTATCCGGGTGCTCCAATCCGTATCGACGATGGTCTGATTGGACTCGAAGTCATTGAAGTGAAAGGGCACGACATTCGCTGCCGCGTGACCAACGGCGGCACCTTGAAGGACAACAAGGGAATCAACGTGCCAGGTGTCACGCTGCGTATTCCCGGCGTCACGGAGAAAGATCACAACGACATCGTGTTCGGCATCCAGCAGGGAGTCGACATGATTGCGGCGTCCTTCGTTCGGAAATCCGCCGATGTATTGGAAGTTCGTCGGATTCTGGACGAGCACAACTATCACGCCGACATCATCTCAAAAATCGAAACGCAAGAAGGCATGGATCGGCTCGAGGAAATCGCCGAAGTGTCTGACGGCATGATGGTTGCTCGCGGTGATTTGGGCGTCGAGATTCCGACCGAAGAAGTCCCGCTTGCGCAAAAGCGAATCATCTCGCTCTGCAACAAGTATGGCAAGCCGGTGATCACGGCCACGCAAATGCTCGATTCGATGCAACGGAATCCGCGCCCGACACGCGCTGAAGCGAGCGACGTCGCCAACGCGATTTTCGACGGCACAGACGCCATCATGCTCAGCGGAGAAACCGCCGCGGGCCGCTATCCACTTGAATCTGTCCGCACGATGGCGCAGATCGCGGAACGTGCTGAAGCGGCGCTGAAACGGGACGAGGTTGCGTATCGTCACCGCACCGAATTGACCCCGTCGGTATCGGATTCACTCGGACACGCCGTCAAGACGCTCTCGACGGATCTCGATGCCGTCGGCATCATCACGGCCACGACGTCCGGGCACACCGCTCGCGCAGTGTCGAAGCATCGCCCGATGACCAATGTGATCGCGGTCACCCCATACGATCACGTCGCACGCCGCCTTACGGTATACTGGGGGGTGCATCCGGTCGTCGTCGAAGACATCGCTTCGACCACCGACGAACTGTTGGCCGCTTCCGTCCAAGGCGCTTTGGCGTCAGGCTATGTCAAGGCGGGCGACAGGGTCGTCATTACGGGCGGCATTCCCGCAGGAACAGCGGGAACGAGCAACTTCCTCAAGATTCACACCGTGTGATCCCGCGCTCATCCATCGCGGATGCTGGGGATGCTGCGGTTGTTGCAGTCGTACCATAGGTTGCATATAATCAGGGCAAGTTTGAACTGGATATGCAGAGCGTTGAACAGGGAAAAGTAGACGTTCATTCGGAAACCGCGTGCCTCGTGAATACGAGGGAACGCCGCAGAGAGTTGGCGATGGTGGAACCCAACCCGAGTGACGGTTGAAGATGGGCCCTGGGAGCTAGCTATTCGAAGACTGGGCCGAACAAGTCCCAAGTCGGAGGGTGGCTCGTACGGCCGACGTTATCAGGCTAGCTAGAGTGCAGTGGTCTTCTTGGTATCCGAGAGGGTTCGCTGAATATGGGTGGCACCGCGGAATTCTTCGTCCCAGAGGATGGAAGAATTCCGCTTTTTTGCGTTCTCGTGGTTCTGCGACAGCGACTGCGGGAACCTCGCGGTTCGCTGCGGCACCTTGTGCCTCGTCGGGGGATGCAAGGATGTTGAAATTTGACCCATTTTTGAGGAAGAAGGAGAATGATGATGACACGTGTATTTTCAGGCATCCAGCCTTCGGGCAATTTGACGATTGGCAACTATCTCGGCGCGATGAAGAATTTCGTCCGGCTCCAACACGAGGCCGACTGCCTGTTCTGCGTCGTGGATCTCCACGCCATCACGGTACCGCAGGAACCGGAAGCGCTTCGCGAGAATTCGCGAAATCTCGCCGCGCTGTATATTGCCGCCGGGATCGATCCCGATAAAGCCACGGTGTTCATTCAGTCGCACGTAACGGCTCACGCGGAACTGGGATGGATCTTGCAGTGCATCGCGTATTACGGAGAACTCGGCCGCATGACGCAGTTCAAAGACAAATCGGCGCAGAAAGAGGTTGTCACTGCCGGTTTGTTCACGTATCCGGCGCTCATGGCCGCTGACATTCTGCTGTATCAGACTGGACTTGTGCCGGTTGGGGAAGACCAGAAGCAGCACCTCGAGTTGACGCGAGATATCGCGGAGCGTTTCAACAACCGGTTCGGCCAGACGTTTGTGGTGCCAGAACCGTATATTCCGAAGTTTGGCGGCCGAATCATGAGTCTGGAGAACCCAGAGAAGAAGATGAGCAAAAGCGATGAAAGCGCAGGCGCCTACATCGCGATGTTGGATGAACCCGACGTGATTCGCAAAAAAATCAGTCGCGCCGTGACCGATTCGGATCGCGAAGTCCGTTACGATCCCGATGCGAAACCTGCCGTCAGCAACCTCATGACCATCTACGGAATGTTTACGGACATGACGATGGAGCAGGTCGAGAAGCACTTCGCGGGACAGGGTTATGGTCCGTTTAAAAAGGAGCTCGCGGAAGTCGTGGTAGATGGACTCTCGCCAATCCAGCAGCGCTACCGTGAGTTGATCGGATCGAGTGAAGTCGACGAGGTCTTGCGCAAGGGCGCCCAGAAGGCGCGAGAGATGTGCGCGGGCACGCTGGCGGATGTCAAATCGAAACTTGGCTTTGTCTTGGCGTAGTAGTCGAGAAGGTTATAGCGGAGCAGTTTATAGTCGAGAAGCATGTAAAGCAGGGAGGTCGCAGCCGTGCGATTGCTGATCGTGGAAGACGAGTTGCAATTGCAGCGGGAATTGGTCGCGCTGTTCGAGCAGAACGCATACATTGTTGACGCAGTGGATACGATGTTCGACGCGGTCGAACACGGTATCAGCATGGCTTACGACTGCATCGTGCTCGACTACATGCTTCCGGACGGAGACGGCATCGAAGCTTTGGCCGAGCTGAGAGAGGCGGGGTGCACGACCCCCGTGCTCATGTTGACCGTGAAAAATGAGCCGCAAGATCGCGTCCGCGGTCTGAATCAAGGTGCGGACGATTATCTGGGCAAGCCATTTCACCCGGAGGAACTGCTCGCACGGGTCGGTGCCCTGGTTAGGCGCGTGCCTGCGCTTGCTCCAGAAGAGTCGGTGTCGTACGGCAGAGTCACATTGCGCACGCGCACGCGCACGCTCGAATATCAGAGCAAGACGCTGGAACTCACGAGCAAGGAATTCGCGTTGATGGAAGCGCTGTTCCGCCACCGCCACCAATTGCTGACACGGGATCAGTTGATTGCCAAAGTATGGGGGCCCGATGCTGAAGTGGCGGACAGCGCGCTCGACACGTACGTGTACTTTCTACGCAAAAAATGCGCCAACATAGGATGGAAGAATGCCATTGTCACCGTACGTGGGCGCGGGTATGTACTGCAACCGGAGGAACCGTAAATGTTTCGACGCATGTATGTCACAGTGGCGCTTCTGTTGATTGTGAGCACGGCGATGTTGTTGGTGTTGCTCGGAATGGCGGTGTATCGGCAGTTGCGCTTGGATCTTGTGCGCGACGGCGAGGAAGCCATGCAGGAAGTCGTACCATTCGTCCGAACGGCGGTTCAAGCGGAAAACCTGTTTGACGGGACGGGCATTCCCATCCGTGACAGCCGCGGTGACAGCATTTATTATTACGCTCCGGCCGTCACGCCCATCGCGCACTCCCCGCATAGTCCCGTACCGTTGTCCCAGATTCGAGGCATGGGTTCACTGAATCATTTCGAAACATTTACCTACGATGGAGAGCCATATCGGCTATACACGTTTCTGGCGGCGCCAGGTACGTCCAACAAGTCTATCATCTACATGTACACCTTGATCACCGAGGAAGAGTCCATGCTGGATCACACGCTGCGCGTCATGTGGATGCTCGGCAGCAGTGGATTCATCCTCGCCGTCGTCGGCAATCTCCTGCTTGCCCGAAGGCTCGTTCAGCCCACGTATCGGGCGTGGACTGCATACAGTGAATCGGTCATGGAGTTGTCGCACGAGTTGCAGACGCCGCTGGCGACCGTTAGCGCGATGTTGGCAAGCCGCGGAGTCGACGACGACACTGCGACGGACGTGCGGCGGGAGTTGGATCGAGCTTCTCAAATCGTCTCGGACATGCTCTACCTGTCGCGGCTGCGTACTGGTTTTTCGGATCGTGCCACGGAGCCGGTCGCCGTTTCCGACATTACCGAGGAAGTGGCGCAGCGATTTGAGCATATGGCCGAGTCATCCGGGCTTTATCTTCAGGGACAGGCGGACGATGGACTGTTCGTGGAGACGACGGCCGGAGAGTGGGAGCGGCTTGTCAGCACGTTGTTCAAAAACGTGATCGATCACGCCGCTCGCCCCTCCACGGCCAAGTGGTCGCTCACGAGTGACACCAAGCGTGTTCGGCTGCTTGTCGAGAACGAGAGCAATCGCGACGGCTCCCTCGTTCGACACCGTCCTGTTGAACGGGGCATTGGCTTGCAAATTGTGCAGCGACTCGCTCAAAGGATGCGGGGAAGGACCCGAATCGAACAGGACGGCAGTCGGTTTCGCGTGGAAGTGAGCGTGCCCATGCTGAAAATTCCCTGGTAGTGTCGGGACTTGTCGAATGAAATGATTGCGCTTGCACGACCGGGGGCGTGTGCTATCATAAATTTTGGGACGGAACTAGATCACTCCTTCACGTTATTTCTCCGACGATCCGTCTTCCTGTCTTTCAGATTCGCGCAGCGGGATACTGAATTACATAAGAGGAGGGCTCACATGCCAAGTTTCAAGCACTATGCAGCGCCTGCCGCAGGAGAACCCATCACGCAGCGAGACGGCCGTCTCGTCGTCCCCGATTGTCCCATTATTCCCTTTATTGAAGGAGACGGAATAGGTCCTGACATCTGGCGAGCGTCGCAGCGCGTGTTTGACGCCGCAGTCGAAAAGGCGTATGGCGGAAAGCGCAAAATCGCATGGTATGAGGTTTACGCCGGGGAGAAAGCGTTCAAGACGTTCAACGAGTGGCTGCCGGCCGACACCTTGACGGCGATTACCGAGTATATCGTCGCTATCAAAGGTCCTTTGACGACGCCGGTTGGCGGTGGCATTCGTTCGTTGAACGTCGCGCTTCGCCAAGAGCTGGACTTGTATGTCTGCCAACGCCCCGTTCGCTACTTCAATGGCGTGCCGTCGCCCGTAAAGCATCCTGAACTTGTCGATATGGTTATCTTCCGCGAAAACTCGGAGGACATCTATGCCGGTGTCGAGTGGCAGGAAGGAACGCCCGAAGTCCGAAAGGTCGTCGACTTCCTGCGGAACGAAATGGGCGTGAAAAAGATTCGCTTCCCAGAGACTTCCGGTATCGGCATCAAGCCAGTATCCCGGGAGGGCACCGAACGTTTGGTGCGCGCCGCGATCCAGTATGCTTTGCAACATGGCCGCAAAAGTGTGACGCTTGTGCACAAGGGCAACATCATGAAGTTCACGGAAGGCGCTTTCAAGAACTGGGGCTACGAACTGGCTGAGCGCGAGTTTGCGGATCAGACGTTCACTTGGGCAGCGTATGATCGCATCAAGGAGAGCGACGGGCTCGACGCCGCCAACAAAGCTCAGGCGGAAGCCGAAGCTGCGGGCAAGCTGATTGTGAAAGACGTGATTGCGGACGCATTCTTGCAGCAGATTTTGACTCGTCCTGCGGAATACGATGTCATCGCGACGCTCAATCTCAACGGCGACTACATTTCGGACGCGCTCGCTGCCCAAGTCGGTGGCATAGGCATCGCGCCGGGTGCTAACATAAACTACGAAACGGGCCACGCGGTATTCGAGGCGACACACGGAACAGCGCCAAAATACGCTGGTCTCGACAAGGTGAACCCAGGCTCTGTCATTCTCTCTGGTGTCATGATGTTGGAATATCTCGGATGGCAAGAGGCGGCTGATTTGATCACGACGGCCATCGAGAAGGCCATCGCCCAAAAGATCGTGACGTACGATTTTGCGCGTTTGATGGATGGCGCGACCGAAGTCAAGTGTTCAGAGTTTGGGGACCAGATCATCAAGAATATGTGATAAGGAGTCTTCCCTATGTCCAATCGCAAGAAGATCTCAGTCATCGGTGCGGGCTTTACGGGTGCGACCACGGCGCTGATGATTGCCATGAAGGAACTCGGCGACGTCGTGCTGCTCGACATACCGCAGATGGAGAATCCGACGAAGGGCAAGGCCTTAGACATGCTTGAAGCAATGCCGGTCGTCGGCAGCGACGTTCGCGTAACAGGAACCTCAAACTACGAAGACACAGCCAATTCGGATTTGGTCATTATCACGGCCGGTATCGCCCGCAAACCTGGCATGAGTCGGGACGATCTCGTCAATACCAATGCGGGCATTGTGAAGTCCGTAACTGAACAAGTTGTCAAGCACTCTCCGAATACCATCATCATCGTTCTGTCGAACCCGGTGGACGCGATGACGTATGTCGCATACAAAGCGAGCGGCTTTCCCAAGAATCGCGTGATCGGCCAGGCTGGCGTTCTGGATACGGCGCGTTTCAACGCGTTCGTCGCGGAGGAACTTGGGATTTCGGTAGAAGATGTGCATGGTTTTGTGCTTGGCGTCCATGGCGACGACATGGTGCCGCTCGTGCGCTACTCCAACGTCGGCGGCGTTCCGCTGGAACGGTTCCTGTCAAAGGAGCGCATCGAAGAGATTGTCCAGCGCACGCGGACCGGTGGCGGCGAGATCGTCGGCCTGCTCGGCAATGGCAGTGCGTACTATGCGCCAGCCGCGTCGCTCACGCAGATGGCAGAATCGATTCTCAAAGATAAGCGTCGATTGATTCCCGCCATCGCGTATCTTGAGGGCGAGTTCGGCTACCAGGATCTGTTCCTCGGCGTACCAACTGTGCTGGGTGGCAACGGGATCGAGAAGATTGTCGAACTCGAACTCTTGCCAGAGGAAAAGGCCGCGTTGGATCAATCCGCAGAATCCGTGCGCAAGGTCGTCGCGGTATTGCAATAAGGTGGATTTCGGACAGCCTGCGATAGGCAGTCGCCAGTTTGCATATGCATAGCATTCAACCGTCGAAGGTGGCAACTCGTCGCCTTCGACGGTTGTTTCTTGGTTATCCAGGGCAAGCCAAGCCGTTCACCACCGAGATTGGGCACTCTTGTGATAAGATGAAAGAAAGTGATCCCCGAGCGCACCGCTTGGGATGAAATTTTGAGGTGGCTTATGCCGAGCAAACCGGAGAAACTCCTCCTTATCGACGGAAACAGCGTACTGTATAGAGCCTTTTTCGCTTTGCCGCCGCTCTCGAACAAACGTGGCGTCGTCACCAACGCCGTGTATGGTTTTGCACTGATGTTGCTTCGCTTGCTGAAAGATGAGCAGCCTACACACCTCGCGGTCGCCTTCGACAAATCGAAGACTACGTTTCGCCATGAATATTACGCAGAATACAAAGGCACGCGGCAAAAGACACCGGACGATCTCGTCGAACAATTCCCGCTTGCCAGACAACTTCTCGACGCCTTTGCCATTCCGGTCATCGAAATCGAATCGTACGAAGCGGATGATATCATTGGCACATTGTCGAAGCAGGCGGATGAACGCGCTTGGCAGACCCGGATTGTCTCAGGTGACAAGGATCTTCTGCAACTGGTATCCACCCACGTGCACGCCTTGCTCACACGCCGCGGTATGACGGAAATGGACTATTACGACGTCGCGGCGATTGAGGAACGGTACGGTCTGCGACCCGAGCAAATCATCGATTTAAAAGGACTGATGGGCGACTCATCGGACAACATTCCAGGCGTGCCCGGCGTGGGCGAGAAGACGGCAATCAAGTTGTTGTCTGCATATCCCACGGTGGAGGACGTTTTCGATCACGTCGACGAAGTGTCGGGTGCCAAACTTCGCGAACGATTGCGCGAGCACAAGCAAGACGCCCTTCTGTCGAAGCGTCTGGCGACTATCAGGCGCGATGTGCCAGTGGACGTGTCGATTGAAGACCTCGCGTATACGGGGTATGACTCGAAGTCTGTCGCAGCGTTATTCCGAGAGCTTGAATTCAACTCTCTAATCGACAAAATTTCCGAGGAAATGAGTGTTTCGTCAGATCTTGCAGATACCACTGAGCATGCCGAAGCCTTGGAGAGTGTGAAGTTCCAGCGGATCGAGAAAGCATCGGATCTGCAAACAGTCTGGGACGAGTTGGGTTCCGTGGTAGGGTGCATGTTTGATTTCGTATCTCCGGATTATCACAACGCGGATTTGGCTGGGGTGGCGATTGGCTCAGGCCATCAAGCGTACTATCTTCAGTTCGGCGACGATCTCGAACTGATCGACATACGCCCGTGGCTCCAAAGTGACCACAACAAAGTTGTGTTTGACCTGAAGTCGCTCGCGTTTGCCTTGGACGCTCACGGCATCGGCATCTCGATCGACGGTGCTTGGGACGATGTGAAACTGGCCGCGTATTTATTGAATCCGACGGATGGCGAGGTCGAGCTGGAGGAAATTGTCGATCGCGAATTGCATATGCGCCTCCCGAGTATCGCCAAAGCGACGGAGGCTCGCGACCAGTTGCTTTGCAACATCGCAGTCCGCCTACCAAGTTTGTTCCAACAATTGGAAAATGCGCTCATCGCTCAAGAATTGGATGATCTCTATCGTTTCGTAGAATTGCCCTTGGCATTCGTCTTAGCCAAAATGGAAATCACAGGGTTCTACGTCAACGCTGAAAAACTGCGAGCGTTTGGCGCGGATCTGACGAAGCGGATCGCGGAACTCACACAAACGATCTACGATTTGGCGGGCGTTGAGTTTAATTTGAACTCTCCGAAGCAATTGGGAGAAGTGTTGTTCGACAAGTTGAATCTGCCGGCCATCAAGAAAACCAAATCCGGCTATTCGACGAGCGCAGACGTATTGGAGAAGCTTGCGCCATATCACGAAGTGGTCGCAAAGATTCTCGACTACCGGCAACTGGCGAAACTCCAGTCCACGTACGTCGACGGTCTGTTGAAGGTGATTCAGCCGAAGACAGGGCGCATCCATACGCGTTTTCATCAGGCACTGACCGCGACAGGGCGCCTGTCGAGCAGTGAGCCCAATCTCCAAAATATCCCTATTCGTCTGGAGGAAGGCCGCAAGCTTCGACAGGTATTCGAGCCCACGTACGAAGATTGGGTGATCTTCGCCGCCGACTATTCGCAGGTGGAGCTGCGAATCCTGGCGCATCTTTCTGGAGACGAGGCGTTGATTGACGCGTTCCGTCGCGGTATGGACATCCATACGCGGACGGCGAGCGACGTGTTTGAAGTGCCCCTTGATCAAGTGACGAGCCTCATGCGCCGACAGGCGAAGGCCGTGAATTTTGGCATCGTGTACGGCATCAGCGACTTCGGTCTCGCGCAGAATCTAAACATTCCGCAAAAAGAGGCGAAGCGGTTCATTGAAGAATATTTTCGCAAGTTTCCCGGTGTGCAGCGATATATGGAGGACATCGTGGCGCAAGCGAAATCGAAAGGCTACGTAACCACGTTGATGAATCGGCGGAGGTATTTGCCCGATATTCACAGCCGGAACTTCCACCTTCGATCATTCGCAGAACGAACAGCGATGAACACTCCGATTCAAGGCACGGCTGCCGACATCATCAAGGTCGCTATGGTCCGGATCGACAGGGCCTTGCGCGAATCCGATCTCGACGCACGCATGCTTCTCCAAGTGCACGACGAACTCATTTTCGAGTGCCCGAAAGACGAACTCGAGAGCCTTTCGCAGTTGGTCGTCGACAAGATGGAAAATGCGATGACGCTCAATGTGCCCTTGAAGGTCGATATCGCACACGGCCCGACTTGGTACGACGCGAAGTGAGTGGGATGAGGAGGAACAGCGTTGCCTGAGTTGCCAGAAGTTGAGACCGTACGACGGGGGCTCTCCGCTCTCGTCGTCGGCCAAACCATCACTCGTGTCGATGTCAGGCTGCCGCGCATCGTCCGATTTCCTTCGGTCGACGCGTTTGTTTCGCGCCTTCAAGGCCGGCAGTTCAAAGACATTCGTCGACGCGGGAAGTACCTGTTGTTCGACGTCGAGCCATACACGCTGATATCGCACCTTCGCATGGAGGGGCAATATCGCGTCGTGCCTGAGGACGAACCTAAAGCTTTGCACACGCATGTTGTGTTTGGCCTCGCCAACGGTATGGAATTGCGCTATCGCGACGTCAGACAGTTTGGCACGATGGATGTGGTGGCGGAAGGCGAACCGCTGCCGTCCGGGCTGGTGTCACTTGGGCCGGAGCCGTTTGATCCGAATCTCACATTCCAGGACCTGTACTCGCGAATCCACCGTCGGATGGCTCCCATCAAGTCGGTGTTGCTAAATCAGACCGTGATCGCCGGCCTAGGCAATATCTACGTCGACGAGGCCTTGTTTCTCGCGGGTATCCATCCGCTCACAGGCGCGGACAAGCTTCGCAAAACGGATTGCGAACGGCTGCTTCAATCCATCCGCGAAGTGCTGACGCGAGCCATCGACGCCGGCGGATCGACCATTCGCACCTATGCCGACGGCTACGGCCGCCACGGCGGGTTCCAGATGCAACTGAACGTGTATGGGCGCGCCGGGGAACCGTGTCTCGGCTGCGGCGGCGAGATCGAGAAGATCAAGCTCGGTGGGCGCGGCACACACTACTGTATACACTGCCAGCCGCGAAACGGCAGAAAGACCCGCAGCAAATCGATGTCTGCGGCCGCATCGTCGGAGGGATTTACACCATGAAGGAACACATCATCGGATTGACTGGCGGCATTGGTACCGGCAAGAGCACTGTCTCGTCGATGTTTCGCGATCTCGGCGCGTACATCGTCGACGCCGACGTGTGGGCGCGCAAAGTGGTCGAGCCAGGCACGGAGGGTCTCGCAGAAATCGTCGACGCGTTCGGCCGCGAGGTTTTGCTGCCAGACGGTACGCTCAATCGAAAAAAGCTCGGCGCCATTGTCTTTTCTGACGATAAGGCCCGGCAAACATTGAATCAAATCGTCCATCCGCGCGTGCGAAGAGGCATGTTGGACGAAACTCGCGCGTATGTAAAACAAGCAGGGGACAAGAAGGTCATCTGGGACGTGCCGCTGTTGTTCGAAGGTGACACCAGGCATCTCGTCGGATCGACCATCGTCGTCAGCGCAAGTCCGGATGTGCAATTGGCGCGGGTGATGGCGAGAGACGGGATCGACGAGAAGGCCGCGCTGGCGCGGATTCGCGCCCAGATGCCGCTCGAGGAAAAGCGTCGATTGGCGACGTTCGTGATCGACAACGACGGGACACTGGAAAATACGCGGAAGCAGGTGGAGCGAATATGGACAACCATTCTCAATCAAGCCGACATCGACCCAAGTTTGTCATCCTAAACCGTCGGTCCATTCTCGCCGCGGTGTTGCTGGTTGTCGTCCTCGTCATCATTTCGACCAACGCGTTTTGGCGCATGATGTACCCAATTCACTACCAGGCCAACATCCAAAGCGCGTCGGCCTCCGCCCAGGTCGATCCGCTGCTCATCGCCAGCATCATCCGCGTCGAAAGCAAGTTTCGCTCCACCGACGTATCGCACGCCGGCGCCGTCGGTCTCATGCAACTGATGCCGCAGACCGCCGAATGGATCAACCAGACCATCCGCGAACAGAAGACTGGCTCAGGCGCCGCGATGAACAAGCTTCCAAGCGACGCCAAGACACTCGCGAGTCCACAGTACAACATCCTGATTGGCAGTTGGTATGTGAAGAGTCTCATCAATCAGTTCCATGGCAACCAAACCGCCGCCATCGCCGCCTATAACGCCGGCCCTCGCCGCGTCAGCACGTGGTTGGCCCAAGGTGTCTGGAACGGCCGGCTGCTAGACATCACGCAAATCCCAGTCGGCGAAACGAGGCACTTCGTGGATCGGGTATTTTACAATTACGCCTTGTATCGTAAAATTTACGGCAACGATCCCGCCTGGCAGCTGAAGACCAACTCATAATGGGAAGTACATGCACCTACTCGGTTTAGGTTGACACACATCTCTTGTCCGATATATAATCAAGTGCGTTGACGCTCTCGGGCGTCATGACATGTCGGGATGGCGGAATTGGCAGACGCGCACGTTTGAGGGGCGTGTGGGGAAACCCGTGCGGGTTCAAGTCCCGCTCTCGACACCACTAGCAAACTTGTTCCGAATCTGACGGTCACCTCATGAATCGAAGGTGATGCAGGACGTCGACACGGTCGACAAGCTATTGCACAATACGCCTTTTCTCTTCACCGTCCGAAGAGAGGGCGTATTTCTTTGTAACACCATGCTTTCTCGAATTGTCGCTTGTCCAATTGTCACTTTCTCGGGGTAAACTTGCGTCAAATGCCCGCGCTCCAGCCAACTCCGACTCAAACATTGGCATCTGTCGACTCGCGGCGTTCATTTTTCGGCGCAAAGCTCGTGATTCGTCCCCAAGGCATCAATTCTTGGTGAAAGAATCGCTGATGCCACCCATTTCATCATGCGATATCATTCCTAGTGAACGGAATGTAATAAACTCATTTCCCCAAACGTGTTCTGCAAACATATTTCGGATTCTTCGAATAAATGAGATTACTTATTCTGCAACCAGCAGTTCCAGACCGGCCGGAACATCTACAACGAAGAACTTCAACTACTATGATACGAGGAGGTATCATGGGGAGGCATCATCGTGAGTAAAACATTCACTCCGCGGAACTGACTTGTCGGTATGTTTAGCTGTCCTAGCAGCCCTAGCAATCTTAGCGTGGTATCGAACACACAATTCCCGCTCAGGCTAAAGAAATTATTTTACAGTGTTTATGGACATCCATTCAGTCTGCCCAATACACCGGACCTTGGGTCGATACAAATGATAATCCTTCGTCCATCAAAGTCGCTAATATGAACAACGCTATGAGGTTGCGGGTAGCAAGAGGTGCGTTCTGTTTCTGCTTTGATGCTCAACCAATCTAGTCTGCCCCTGTACAAGGTTAAATCTCTTTCATGGATAAATGCGTTCTCGTCTGACGAAAAACCTGAAATCTTGGCACATGCAGATGTCAAAATCGAAGTGCTCTTTGGCTCGACGATAGGTTTAAGTGTAGATGAGGAAGGTACAATTAACAGTTGAGATTTAACACGATTTTGTAAAATACAACACCGCATACCGTAAAGGTCAGTGGGCGGCCAAAGCTGCCTCCTTTGATTTCCTCGATCTCACCTGCGGAAATCCTCCGTGCCTATTCCACTGCCAAATGTCCTTCGAAGCCAAATGATCTTCTTCGCATAAAGAACGATGCTTTCCTAGGAGTGGCAGAAGCGATCTAACCAAATCATATTACGGGAAATATGCCGCACTGTGGTGCTCTGTTGCGCCGCTTTGCGCGCCGAGGTTCGGGAACGCACCACCGTACGGGAACTTTTGACCGTTATGCGTCCCGG
>NZ_BCQI01000056.1 GCF_001544355.1 Alicyclobacillus acidiphilus NBRC 100859 | reverse complement strand
CCCAGAAGAGCGACAGAAGACTCTCATATAGAACTCATGAGAAGTCCCAGTCGATTATCGAGTGTTAGTCGTATTGAAAAATTTCACAAATCAGATATAATGTCGTTAAATCAATATCTTCGTCAGTGAACGGGAGAGTACATATTACATCGATCCCAAGCGAGCTGGGTATGGTGCAAGCCAGCGACGATGTGACATGGAAACGGACCCGGGAGATGTCAGAGTGAAAACAGAGTTTGAACTGTGTGTAGCCTGACCGGATTGTTATCCGTTATCGTGACAGAGTGATTTGCCTTTGTATGCAAAGGTGAATAAATAGAGTGGTACCGCGGGAGTGTCTCGTCTCTTAAATGAGGTGAGGCACGCCGCGGTTTTATTTTTGTCGGAGAGGTGAAGTGCTATGGACAAATCTTTGTTTTCAAGAGCTTTGGCTCAACACGTGCCTTTGGATGAGCCAGAAATTAACGAATTGCTTGAAGTTCCACCAAACCCGGATATGGGGGACATTGCTTTTCCCTGTTTCGGATTGGCAAAAGTGCTTAGGAAATCTCCAAATGACATCGCTGCTACGCTAGTGAGCGTGCTCTCCAGCGATTTATGGGAAGTTTCAGCGGCTGGTGGATATCTCAATTTCAAGTTAAACCGTGAGCAAGCACTACAGAGTGGATTGATTCAGGCAATGAAAGACGGTATTTCATTGGAACAAAGCGGAGCAGGTAGGACCCTCGTTATCGACTTTGCATCACCGAACATTGCCAAGCCCATCAGTATTGGAAATCTCAGATCTACAATCCTTGGGAATGCACTTTCTCGAATGTATGAAGCCAAGGGGTGGAACGTCGTACGTATTAATCACCTTGGTGATTGGGGCTCACAATTTGGCAAAGTTCTGGCTGCCTATAAGCGTTGGGGAAACGATGAACAGATATTTAAAGACCCCGTCAAAGAACTGTTAAGTATTTACGTTAAGTTTCACACTGAAGTGGAAACCGATCCGACACTGCTAGAGGACAGTAGAGAGTGGTTTCAGAAATTGGAGCAACGCGACGAGGAGGCATTACGACTCTGGAAGTGGTTCGTCGGGGAAAGCACGCAGGCTTTTATGAAAACATACAACCGGCTAGGCATCCATTTCGACCATTATTGGGGAGAGAGCTTTTACACAGACAAGATACCGCCCGTGATAGACAAGCTGAGGGAACTGAGGCTATTGGAAAGCTCCGACGGCGCGGAAATAGTTCGTTTCGGCGACGACCTTCCCCCATGCATCATGATTAAGTCTGATGGAACGACCATTTATGCTGTAAGAGATGTAGCAACAGCTGTTTACCGTTACGAAGCATATCATTTTGACGAAATGATATACGTAGTGGGATCTGAACAGATTCTACATTTTCAACAGGTCTTTAAGGTACTGCAACTCATGGGACATGAATGGTCCTCAAATTGCAAGCACGTTCCATTTGGCTTGCTAAAGATTGACGGGAAAAAGATGTCGAGCAGGAAAGGTGATGTCATTTTTCTCGAGGATGTTCTCAATGAATCAGTGTATAGAGTCAAAAACATTATCGAGGAAAAGAACCCAGAGTTGGAAGACAGGGATGCGGTGGCGGAAACGGTTGGTGTGGGGGCGGTTGTGTTTCATGAGTTAAAGAATCAGCGAATAAAAGAAATTGATTTTTCTTGGGACGATGTGCTTAACTTTGACGGTGAATCTGGTCCGTATGTTCAATATACACACGCTCGAATTTCTAGCCTCATCAAAAAGGCTCAGTTCACCCCTGCGCAGTACTTAGAGATGATAGATGATGATAGGTCTATTGATGGAGTATCGGGCCTCGAATGGCAGTTATGGAGAGAGTTGAAGCGGTACGATGAGTCTGTAAGTCGGGCAGTGGAAAAACAGGAACCGTTCATTGTTACCAGGCAATTGTTGTCGATCGCTCACTGTTTCAATAGCTTATACAATCAACAGCGCATCTTGACCGATGAGAGTGATAAGCGAGGCAGAGTGCTTGCACTGGTTTACCACACAGGTGAAACATTACAACACGGATTAGGACTGCTTGGCATTGGAGCACCGAACAGGATGTAGCATATGCAAACACATTTTGGAGGAACGTCACCGTCTTCGGGGACGTTCTTACAGGGGTATAAATGCAAGAGCCTTGTAAAATGGCCTGTGCTAAGCGTGCGTCCGAGCCTCACAGTTCTTACTCAGCTATCGGGCAGCATTCCTATTATGAAAGTTCTTGAGGATTGAATAGAAAACAACCCCTTGGTAGTGTTTGGATTGGCGAAACCAAAACACAAAAACCAGGAGGTTGTTCAGCAGTGAGTATAACGCAAAATGTGAAGATTCGTCGCGTCACAGATTCAACCTTGGTCGTTGGAGCAGATATTGCTAAGAAGGTTCATGTCGCTCGTGCCAGTGATTCGCGTGGCATTGAGTTGGGCAGGCCGTTGAGCTTCGACAATACGAGGGACGGATTTGAGAGGTTGCTCAGTTGGATTGAGACGCTCAAGGTGGAGCATGGCTTTGACAACGTCATTCTAGGTGTTGAGCCGACAGGCCACTACTGGATGAATCTCGCACAGTTCTTGCGTCATCGCGGTATTGGCGTTGTTCTCGTGAACCCAATGCACGTAAAAAAGACCAAGGAGTTGGATGACAACAATCCAACGAAGAACGACTGTATTTTGTCAAGCAAAAATACCCGGAAAAATCGTGTGTTTCTACCCATCGATCTGACGGGTACTTTTTCACCGCTGCTTCATCAATGCATGCTTCATTCGGTAGCTTTCGCCCTCGAATACGAGCAGGTGGCCGTGATGCGCGAGGCGGTCAATCATCGCCGCGGCCATCTGGTCATCTGTGAACACGGATCCCCATTTTGAGAACTCGAGATTCGTTGTAATCACCAGACTTCGACTTTCGTAGCTGTCGGCGATGACCCTGAATAGCAATTGCGATCCTTCGCGATCCACCGGCACATACCCCCACTCATCAAGAATGAGCAGATCCGTGCGTCCAATATCCTTGCTTAAGCGTTCCAGTGTTCCCCCTCTCTTCGCCTCAGACAGACGCATCACCAAATCCGCCACGGTATAGAACTTGACCGCCATCCCCAACTCGCAGGCTCTGACACCGACAGCCGTCGCAAGATGGGTCTTGCCGGTGCCCACAGGGCCATATAACACGAGATTCCGCTTCGCCTGTATGAACAGCGCGTCAGTCAGGTCACTCCATTGTAGTGACGCAGGAAGCTTGACGCCTTGCCGTTCATACCCCTCTAAAGTCTTGTACACGGGGAAGCCAGCTCGGTTCATAAGTCGACTGCGTTTGCTGCGCTCCCGATTGTCCATTTCTTCCGACAGCACACGATGGAGAAATTCCTCTTGCCTTGGCGTCGCCTCGGCCACGCACAGCTCAACTGCACGCTGGCTGAGGATGAGCTTCTTGCAAAATCCTGAAATCTCACTTCGCAACACATCGCGTTCTTTGGTCACACTCATTGAATAGCCGCCTCCGTTTCCAACAGGGAATCGTACTGACTCAAATCCACATGGCTTGGCTCTTGTGGGTCGAAGGTGGATAGCCTTGCTGCCAGGACACTCGCATTCGCACTGGTGATCCGCCCTAGCTCTGACGCCTTCTCCATGGCTTGAACAGCCGTCTCGAAGTCATATCGTGCAGACAGGTCATGCATGGTCTGCAGTGCCTCCTTCAGCTCCGGACGTTCCAGACTGTCCATGCCCGACTTCAACGTCTCGGGAATGGCGTCACGCAGTAGGCTGTTACGCCAAGCTCCAGGACTGCGCAGTAGCCGACTCAGTGTCGTGCGTACATCCACGGTATCTGTGCGCTGGGTGCCATAGAGACGTAGATGTACACTGATTGGCTCACCTGTAGGCAAGAGGGGTTCAACCGTATGGGCTCCGATGCGCACAACCATCTCTTTATCTGCCCACTCGGGGGACGACGAATAGTGGTGCTTCCCGTCAACCAAGAACTTCCCGTACCCATCCGTTTTCACATGCGTATAGCGACATACAGCAAACGGTTTTCCAGGCAGGTATAACAACGCCTGACGGTCTTCAGTGAACAGTTGCTCAATAGACACGCCCTTCTTGTAATGCGCCCGTTGCCAATCCGCCTCGCAGCCGGGCAGGAGCTCCTGGTTAAATGTTTGCACGTCTACAACCGTCGGGAGCGGGACAAAGAAGTTCCTCCGAAAATACCCCACTTTGTTCTCAACGTTGCCTTTTTCATAGCCAGCATAGGGATTACAAAACGTAACCTCAAAGCCGTAATGCGCTTTGAATCTCAGGAATAGCTCTGCCATTCTCACCTGGTCACTGACGCGCCGACCAACGCCACTTGCGTTGTCAAATACAATTCGTGACGGAACTCCACCCATTCGCCGAAAGATATCCTGCAGACCTTGGGCCACGCACTCCGCAGTCTCTCCGCCAAACAACTGCATATACGCCGCGTTACTGTACGGAAAGCTGACACAAAGGTACTTGTACATCCGCTTCTCGCCGGAGGCATCATAGAAATCGGCTTCCCCGAAATCAGCTTGGGCTTCCCCAGGATGCCACACGAGTTCCTGCGTCCCCTCCTCGTACCGTCTCCGTTCCTCATACAGCGATTTCACGTACCGTTGTACCAACGGATAGGATGCGTCGTAATCGGGACATTCCTCCACGAGCCGTGTATGGATGCGCATGGCCGTATGGCGCTGCTTATAGCGATTCTTGCGATCCTCTTCCAACCACTGTTGAATCAACGGCTTAAAGGGATCCAACTTAGACGGTCTGTCCATTTTTTGCTCGGGTTTACTTTCTTCAAAAGTTTCCATGGCCATATATCTACTCACGGTCTTTCTGTTGATCCGCAACCGCTCCGAGATGGCCACAGGCCCTAAGCCTTTTGCCTGTAACTCCTTAATCATCTCAATGCGTGACATCTTCAACATCTCCCCGGCCCCCTGTACCCATACCAACAATGACTAGGGTACAGAGCGCGATTCTATGATTCTACCCCCACGACGATCATGGGTATTTCCACACGATTTTTCCGGGTAAGTGAAGATGACGATTCCGGGTACTTTTACTCTACGTTAAACAAACGACCGGAAAGATGCTCGAGTCATCTCGCAGTTGGTCAAGGATGGACGCTACTCCGTACCCCACATTCCTGAGGATATCTACGCGGAAATACGCGTGGGAATGAACCAAAGAGGGCGTCTGATCGAGGACCTGAAGCGAGTACAAGGGCGGGTTCATAACTGGTTGGACCGGTTCTTCCCGGAGTTCACGAGTGTGTTCAAGGACTGGGAAGGTCAGGCCGCTCTGGTGTGTTTGCACGCCTTCCCACTGCCAGACGATGTAGGCGGTAAGACCGAAGAAGAGATTGTTCGAGCCTGGCGTGATGGTGGCATCTCTCGCGGTGTTGGAGTCAGCCGCGCGAGGCAGTTGTTGAGTGCGGCAAGTACGTCGATTGGGATTACGGAAGGGTTACAAATGGCCAGACGGGAATTGCAGATCCTGTTGGGACAGTACGCCTTTCTACACGAGCAACTAGAACAATTGTTAGCAGAGATTGAACAATTGGTGAGCCAGATTCCAGGGGCCTCACAGATGATGAGCGTACCCGGAATTGGACTTGTTACGGCCGCCGGTTTTATTGCGGAGGTTGGCGACATCTCGTCGTACGAACATCCCAGACAGATTCAGAAGCTGGCTGGATTGAACCTGAAGGAGAACAGTTCAGGGAACCACAAAGGACGTACGCAGATCACGAAGCGCGGGAGGCCGAAACTACGGGCATTGCTATTCCGATGCGTAATCCCGCTGATTGCAAAGAATGCGGAGTTTCAGAGCCTGCACAGATACTACACTCAAAGGCCAGAAAACCCGCTCAAGAAGGTCCAGTCAATTGTGGCACTATGCTGTAAGTTGATTCGCATTATGTTTGTACTGTGGAAGCGAAAAGTTCCATACGATCCGATTCAAATGCTGGGGCCAATCCATGCAGAACGGTTGCAGAATGCTGCTTGAGGGTCTAATTTTCGCCACGTGATTTAGCAGTTTTTGTTGAGGCAAGACCGGACAAACGAAGCGCGGAGCAGCCGGCACTATACATTCCTTGAGGGTAACGACCCTGGCGGGCAGCAAAGCTGGCCTCCACCCTTCGATAGGCGGAATGATGGAATGTAAGGGCCAGAAATGGACCCTGTGAGGCATGAGAGGGTAAGCCGCGAAGGTAGAAGTGGAGATCCAAAGCGCGACCATAAAATTCGAGAAAGGGGCCAACCCTTATTTGAATGTACCCTTACGGCTGAAAAGCCCATGAAATCACGGCATTCCAAGCCAAACGTCTGGTTTAGACCAAGAAGGAAACCGCTAAATGACTGGGAAAATCTTAGATCATTGAGAGAGGAATCTGACAGAGGGATAGCTTACTCAATGTAGTAAGGATTACGCCCTAAACTTGTGTTCAGGGCGCTATTTAGGTTCAATTATTATTGGTTCGAAAACTCGCCCACCGAAGACAGAATCCGCCCAATAAAGGTTGGGTTTCCCCACAAGATATAACGTCCCTTTTTAGCGTCCTTGTCGTAGAAGTATTGTGATTTGGCGTGACCATGATCCTGGTCTTCATTCATGTGTTTCATGACAGCCTTCGATATCTCAAATGCTTCATCGTTGTCTACGTAGCAATCGATCACAGTGCAAACCTGGAATTTTCCTGTAACCTGTTCGTTAAAACCATCAATGAATGATTGTACGTCTTCGATCGCATTGTCGTGTAATCTTTTGGAATTCCCTCCCATGAATATGTCAGCATCCTCCTGTCGAATTCGCCATTCTCCGCCGACCTTAGTGGCTCTCAATTGACCTTCTCGGATATAGCGCCGAACCGTTCTTGGGTGCATATCGAGTACCTGTGCAAATTGATCAACCGTGAAGAATTCGTTCATAACCACACCTCCAATGCTCTCTTGAACATATTATACCCTATTGTTACACATTGTTCAATGTGAGCACAAAATATGGACATGATGTTATTTTTGGATATAAGATGGCACAGAGAAGAGGTGTGAGGAGATGTATGCTTCTTGACCAAACGGGGGCTTATGTTCAACAGTGACACCTGTCCAATCCTGCATTTTTATGCAAAACGCGGTATATCGGAGCGCCGCGTTTTTCTGCATTATTGAGTTGCGGAAAACAAACAAGGTGTCAACTTGGGGATACAAAGAAGCGTGTGAAGGCTGGAAACAAGCTTACGAGTCCTATCAAGGTCATCATCCCAAAGGGCATTTTAAAGAATTGGCCATAACACCAATCTCCAGCAACGAAGTGCTTGCGGTCTTTTGGATACGATTTGAGCAAGACGGGCAAATGACTCCCGATGCTTGTCTGTTTGTACAGGCATTTAGGCACAATGACGATTCGTGGAAGCTGATCCGCGAAAATGTAGAGTGCTTGAACAGAGCAAATCTCGGACCTGAAGTCATCGCCTTGGTAACTGCGTGAAAGAGAGGAAATCTCGTTCCCGCTCCGCTGTATGAGTTCATGTTTGGTCGTGTCAACTCTATCTTTCCGATAACGATATTCCATTCCTATGCTACTTTACCGGGGGCCGTGCACGTTTTGCGCAAAGCACACCCTCAGGCTGACCGCCTACGAACGACGAATTTGCCGGCCACAATTCGGTTGCATCCGCAGTCACTGGCTTGCAAGCAGTTGACCCTGCGCGTTTGTTCGTCCGGCGGGCTGTAAAAATTCGTTGAGTTCTAGGCTCAGTCTCGACACGACCATCTGGTGCGCTGTGGACGGTGCTGGCGACATCTCGTAAATAACGCCGTCAATTCGTTCCCACCGTTCAAGTTCTTCTGGTACTGGTTGGCGTTCCATATTCATCCCCGCCTCCCGACTTCCGTGCACATCTGAGATTGTGGCACAGAAGACTTTCCATGCGGCTCAATCACGATTTGCATCCTCTGTTGTGCGTGTCGAGATTGGAATCGAAACATCTGACCTTCCTCTTCGATCTCTGTCGACGAAGCGCTCAAGGTCATCTGACCGCGAGGACCATCCATTCGTCTGTCGAAAAGCTCATCACCGTCTTATCCGCAGTGGCGATTTTGAAATACGTTTTGACATCTTCAGGAGCCTGAACAAGCATGGTGGACACCGCGAATCGATGCGCGGCCGTTGGAGCCATTCGGTCGACCCACGTGGAAAACACGTGTGTCTTCTTGCGGAGGGTGTCCCGCGCTATGCGAAACCCCGCTTCCTCCAGAAGTGTCCTCCACTGAAGGACGGAAAGACACCTGACGTGGCTCGGGTCTCGAATGGTTTCCACAAGGTTGATAAACTCGCTGAGTTCCTCATCATCTGGAGCAACATTATCAATCAACAGAAATCGGCCATTGGGGCGCAGCACGCGCGCGACTTCACGAATGAAGACCTGCGGATTGGGAAAGTGGTGTGCGGCGATGCGACAAGTGACGAGATCGAAAGAATTCTTCAAAAACGGCAGTTCCTCCGCGTCCGCCAATACATACTGCGCGTTCTGCACGCCGCTTTCGGTCAAATGGTCTCGTGCTGTTTCCAGCATTCTCACCGTTAAGTCGGTCACCGTCACATGATGTACGTAAGGTGCCAAGGACTTCGCGACGTGTCCGCCCCCTGTCGCGATGTCGAGCGCCGCATCGTGCGCGGTCGGGTGCAGCCACTCAACCGCCAGGCCGAGATCGGTGCCATGCGCGTGTCCTTCGCTGGTCACGTAGGACTCCGCATGTTGTCCAAACTGAGCTTGAACGCGTTCCTTGATGGAATCCGTGCCGTCCATGCTATCCCTCCTCGTCACTCACACATCTTACCTACAAGGCGAGCATACGTGAAATAGGCCATCGACACTCTCGATGACGGTATCGCATTACGACATGATCCGAATGTAAGTACGCCCCAATAAAGGCCGACTAAAAAAGAACCATCAGGAAGGAAGCAACACCCATTCTCTAGTCGCCTATAAGTCCAACGGTTTCGTTTCGTCGCTGATATTCGATTGAAAACAACCTGCACTTGGGCTGGACGAGCGGTAATCTGCGTAAAACGTATCGTATAGACAGCCTTCTCCATGCGAATTGCGTGAAACCAGGTGACATATCGTCCATCGTCGACAGCGTGATCATACCTCTTCGACGCCACGGGCAATTCATCTCCCGTTCGTCGACATTTTAGATGGTCACGATGCCTTGCGCAGCTGACCTACTTGGTTCGCAAAGCCAACAGCGGGGCGACGATCACGGCCATGGACAGCAGCAAGGCGACCAGCGCGACAACGACGTCCCTCGCGACAAAAAACCGTAACCCAATAGAGAAACTGCCATGTTCGGGGACACCATGTCACCTCGTTCCGCTTGCCTGGCGGTACATACCGAATCGGAACCGAATGGTCGTGTTTCGTTCCATCCATCATGACAGAATCAGGGTGATTTGCCATCCCTCATTTCGACACGTGAGCGCACATGCCGAGCATGCCGATCACAAAAGGCAAGCGAAGTCCATTCGCCCGCCTTTTGTTCCATGTCGTCGAATCGAGTCGATTTCCCGGGAAATCTGCCGCCGCTTGTCAGCGGAGTGTTGCGAGCGATCCCATGGGATCCCATGGCTTCAAGACGATCGGCTCGGCATCGAACGCGGCGGCGAGATCGTCCGATAGGTACTTACGATGGACGACAATCTGGTACATATATTCGTCGAACCACTTGTCGCTCATCACAAAGAATCCGTCCTTGCCAGGTTCTTTGCCCCAACTGTTCTCGACTTTCCAGCGGTTGACCTTGCCCTCGATTACGTTGGCCCCTGTGAACACCATCGCGTGTGTCATCAAACTTTCGGCATAGTCGAGCCGCTCCGCCTTGGTCATATCAAACGCTGTGTCGAGTGCGCTTTCGTAATCGAAGAGGGCGGTGTCGAGGATACCATCGTCGCGATCGGACGCTTTGCCGACATCACAACCGAACCAAACGGCCTCACCATCGGACAATTGCGCCAACGCGAGCGATTTGAGCGTTTCGATCTCGACGTTGACATACCGAACTTGCCGACCTCCCTCGACGTTACCGAGGTATTGAACGGTGTACGACTTGCCAAACGGTTTATCTGCCGTCGGCGCGTTAATGACGCTGACATATTGGCTCAAATCTTCTGCATATTTCTCGTAAAATCCGAGCGGCGTCAGATTTGTCTCGCGATGGAACACTTTCTCCTTATCGCGGTATTCGAAGTCGAACGTCTTTGGGGGCTCACCGAGGAAGTAGCAGAGCAGGCGATAAAATTCTCCCATGAAGCGACGCTTGCTTTCGCGAATGTCGCTGATTGTTGTGCCGGCGGTATAGGCGGATCGGAAATCGGCAGCCTGTTTGCGCAGCTTCTGCGTCAGTAAGCGATTCATCAGTACGCTTCGCGACGAATGATACGTCTCTGGCATGGCGTACTGCGGCACAATGCCGTATTTCTCGACCAAAGCCACGAACATGTCCCACTGCCCGCCATCCTGCATGGGAGCTTGGAGGAGCCATTGCACGAGCCGGCTGTCGGTCGGTTCGTCGAGCGTATCCAGAACTCGTTCGAGAAAATAGTTCGCTTTCTCGAACTTATCCCAGAACATCGCGTAGGACTGCGAGAGCTCGAACGGCGGAAGGTTCAGGCGCTTGCTCATGCCATGGCGGATCGTGTTGAGACCCGCAAACAGCCAACACCGTCCACTTTGCTTTTGATTGGTCACCGGACCAGTCTCTAATTCAATGGAAAAGGTGAAAGGCATGTCTGCGCGTGCGTCGAAACTGGTAGCGACGCCGTGAATGCCGCTCTTCGTGATGGCGTTCGTGCGAACGCGATTGTTCGGATTCGCCCTGAATTCCGCTGAGTAGCGTTCGATGTCGCTCAATTGGATTGCGGAGGAACCAAATCGAATTTCTGTTGCCATACATGCAACTCCCCTCTGATTCTGTGCGTCGTGATTCAGCTGTACAAACAACACAACTCCGAAGCCCATTCAGGAATCCGTTTGAGCCTCAAAATGTAAGTTTGGCTTACAAGCACACCTTTGTTCGACTGCACAGGTTTTACATTCCGCCGATCGCGATGTCGAGCAAAAACTTCCCCATCAGATTCTACTGTAAATTCTGTCACAACATGAGCACAGCCGCAATATGATTCAGCAAGGTTAAGGTTTGTGTTACTTTTTCTAACATATATCGTTGTTCACGTTCATCTCAAACGTTATACTCGGATCACGGGATTCCCGCGCATCTCGTTCGAAAGGGGCGTCCATTTATGTCAGTTCAGTTGACTTCGACAGGAATGAAACCTAACGTCTGGCTCCGCACCGACTCGCTCGATACCCGTTCATCCCGCATTTCCAAGCTCTCGAAGACGCTCTATCTCGGTCCAAACTTCTATCATGAACCCAGTCCGCCGAATCACATTCCGCTCGACGACATCGACGTGATCGTCACGTTTGGCGTGCATGACTCCCTGCCCTTTTTGGAGCGTATGCCCAATGTTGCATGGATCCACAGTCTCAGTGTCGGCGTCGAGGCGTTGCGGTTCGATCTGATTCAAAGGCGCAACATTGTCGTCACCAATTCCCGAGGTTGTACCGCGGTTCCCATTGCCGAGCACGTGTTGGCTGCAATCCTCGGCTGGGCACGCGGCTTACCGCAATTTTACCGACTTCAGCGACAGCAGAGATGGAAAGGGATTCCGGTTCGGGAACTTGCCGACAGTGTGGTTGGCATCGTTGGATATGGATCGATTGGGAAGGAAATTGCCAAACGGTGTAAGGCTTTGGGTATGACCGTGATCGCCTGCCGCAATCGCGTCGCGCCGGATCCGGATGTCGACGAGATGCTCACACCGCAGTCGCTGAACAAGCTGTTGCAAGAAGCTGACTTTGTGGTGAACTGCCTGCCGGCATCGAGCGACAACATCGGCTACTTTGACGCGCACAAATTCGCAAGGATGCGCTCGGACGCGGTGTTCATCAATGTCGGAAGGGGATTGACCGTCGACGAGAACGCACTTGTGGAAGCCTTGCGGCAACGCCGGATTGAAGGTGCGATACTCGACGTCTTCTCGGCCGAGCCCCTGCCTGCGGGACACCCTCTTTGGACGCTCGACAACGTCGTCATCACGCCGCATCATTCATACGCGTCACCACGGAACGCGGAACGTCTTTCGGAACTGTTTGAAGAAAACCTCACGCGATACGTAAGAGGACTTCCCCTGCTCAACGTCGTGGATGTGACCCGCGGCTACTAAGTACCCGGGGGTTTGGCGCCAAGCGCGGGAACCGCGAACTAGTTTCCCGCGCCTTCCGAAACACGCGGGGCATCGGACTTCACGCATCCTCTCATGCCCCCCTGGCAGTGGAATCGATGGGCGCTATTGAAAGATATCGAACCGCCTTAGCACATCTGCGGGCCGCCCCCGCTGCATCAGCCGCCGTAGCCGGCCAGCTTGGACGCACTGTCCATGTCGAGCACAAATGTGACATCGCGGTGCAGTTGCAGAATGGACGCCGGAACATCCGTCCGCACCTGACCTTGGATAGACTTGGCGACGGCGTCGGCCTTCTCCTTGCCGAACGCCATCAGCACGATCCTCTTCGCCTGCAGAATGGCCTGGACGCCGAGCGTGATCGCTTGGCGCGGGACGTCGTCGGCGCACTCAAAGAAGCGGGCGTTCGATCGGATGGTCTCCTCGGAGAGCGTGACGACGTGGGTCTTTGAGAGCAGGAGATCGTCCGGCTCATTGAATCCAATGTGGCCGTTCACACCGATGCCAAGAATCTGCATGTCGAGCGGGTGCTTGCGGACAACCTCGTCGTATCGCGCGCACTCTTGCTCCAAATCCGCGGCGTTGCCGTCTGGTATATACGAGTGGAACGCCGGGATGTTGACGTGCTGAAACAAGTGCGTGCGCATGAAATTGTGGTAGCTTTGCGGATGGTCTGCTGGCAGGCCGACATACTCGTCCAGATTGATGGTCCGGACGTGCGACATGTCGAGGCCGTTGCGATGGAGCCTGACCAACTGCTCGTACAAGGGGATCACGGTGCTGCCTGTGGCCAAGCCCAGCACGGCATGATCGGTTTGAAGGATGATCTGTTCCACAAGCGCGGCGGCATAGATTCCTGCATCCTTTGGTGTATCAAACACGCGAATTCGCATGTTCTCTCCTCCTTAACCTTCTCCACAGATCAGATCACGAAATCGTAACGGGCAATGCGCGATTCGCGATCCCGGACTGCATTGCCTGAACGACGGCTTCCACCATCCATGGCGTATGCTCGTAGATGGCAAATTGCGTCGCGCCTTGCGGCACGTGCCGCAGCACGTATGGGCTCTGCAGTGCGACGACGATGGTCGGGATGCCGCTCTCCATTAGTCTTTGCAGCCTCTCGACGTACTTTGCAGCGGACCGATGCAGGCCGATCACGGCGAGATCGACCCTGTTCGAATCTGATCCAATCTGATTCGCGTCCTCGTTTTCATCCAAGATGCGTACATCGACGCGGGCGGAAGGGAAGGCCCGCTTGACGGCTTCGCCGAGGAGGCCGGTGACACGGTTGTCGTCGGCCGCAGCCATGTGAGGACCGTTCGGGTCCAGCAGCACGGTGATGTGCTGGTACTTGTCAGGATTGACGGGAAGCAGCCGATGGTCGTCGCGCACCAGCGTCACGGCCTGAGAACTGGCTCGCCGTTGCATCTCGCCCGACCTCTCAACCAACTCGTCCCAGGATGGCAGAGGCTGCTCACTGACCGCGAGGCGCGAAGACTTCAACTTGCGAACGCGTTCAGCCGCTTCCGCCAGCCGTTCGTATGGCACGCGCCCCGACAGGACGGCGGCAACCAATGATTCAATGGCCTCCTCTTGCCGATCCAGCCGATGGGAGATCATCAGCATATCCGCGCCGGCGAGCAGCGCCCGCACAGCCCCTTCGCCAACGCCAACCTCTTCGGAAATCGCGTTCATCTCGAGACAGTCCGTCGTCACCATTCCGTCAAACTGCAACTCGTGACGCAAAAAGTCGGTCAAAACCCGCCTCGACAGCGTCGCCGGAACGCCATCCGGCTCGACCGCCGGAAACACGACGTGCGCGCTCATAAGACTATCCACGCCAGATTGGATGGCTTTGACGAACGGCACAAGTTCGACTTCGTCCAACCGCGATCTCGCATGGTTGACGAGCGGCAGAGCCAGATGCGAATCGACCGCCGTATCGCCGTGTCCGGGAAAGTGCTTCCCGCATGCGATCACGCCCTGCTCCTGCAGGCCGGCAATCGTGGCAGCGCCGAGACTGGCCACCCACTGCGGCGATTCTCCGAAAGAACGCACGCCGATGACCGGGTTGTCCGGGTTGTTGTTGACGTCGAGCACGGGCGCGAGGTTCATGTTGATTCCCGCATAGCGCAACTGCAAGGCGGTTACGCGGCCCATCTCGCGGGCGAGATTGGTGCTGCGAGCGGCGCCTATCGCCATGTTGCCCGGCAGTCCAGGGACGGCATCCCCAAGCCGCCGAACGATGCCGTTTTCCTGATCGGCGCTGATGATGAGCGGTTGCACAAAGCCGGATGAACGTGCGAGTTGCTGTAAATCTTCTGTCAACTGGCGTATCTGCGTGATCGATACAATATTTCTCGAAAACAGAATGATATTTTTGACGCGGTGATGCGCAACCAAACGCGTCACATGATCGTCCACTCGCGTGCTGGGAAACCCTGCAATCACGACGTCCCCGATCAAATCCCGCACATGCTGTTCGTCCAAAGCGTCGCCCTCCTTCATGTACGTACGCGTGTCAAACGACGGAGTCAAGGTCGTCCAACGTCAACTCTGCCTGTGTCGCCAGAGCATCGTCGGCCAACTGCAGATACGATTTCTCCTGGCCCAACCGCAGCGCTCGCAGCAGTGCGCCATAGACCGGTTTGTGCCGCAGCGGACGGAATTGGTAAGCGGGACACAGCGCTGAGAGCCGATCTACAAGCCATCCGTCGTGCGTGAACAGTCCGCCGCTGAGAATGACGACGTCTCCGGCATTCCCCTGCAGTTGTCCACTGACAGAGGCTATCAAACCTTGATAACTGCCAACGGCGTCGCTGACGATGGCATCTGCAACGGGATCGCTCACCGCTGCTTCGATCACCCTCGGCGCAAACGACGCGATTTTCGCAATTGGATACTCGGCCTCATAAATGATAGAAATAAGTTCGCTTGGATGCTGAATGTCGTAGGTCTCGGCAGCTTTGTCCCAGAGGATCGTCTTCTCACCTCTGCCCTCCATGAATTGCACAGCCGCCATCAAACCTCGGCGGCCGATATCGTACCCGCTTCCTTCATCGCCAATCAGGCTGCCGTAGCCTCCGGCGCGCGCCACGTTGCCGAAGCTGTCCTCGGCCAACGCGATGGAACCGGTTCCGCCGATCACGACGACGCCCGGCTCCCCCCGCGTACCGGCGCTCAACACCGCCAATGCGTCGTTCACCACTTCAATCGATTGAACTGGGATTTGCCCAGCAAGCTCGTTAGCCATGCGGGCCGACTGATGAGGGAGATCAATCCCCGACATGCAAGCTGATATCCCACCAATCTCATCAGCTTCGGCGCCAATCTGCCGCAATCCACGCCGAATCAGATCTTGAATGACCTCCAACGAAGCTTGCCACCCGACCGAACTGGTACGACTGGCTGCTCCCTCCAAGGCCAGGGACTGCTTGGTCACCGTATCGAAAAAGAGCGCGTTGGTCTTGGTTCCCCCACCGTCGATCCCGATAAATATTGCCAAATGCTCCACTCCTTCTCGCCTCTTGTTGTCACGGATGCACGATGCGTCCACCTGGCATTTGAACGTATTTAATTATTTCGTCGAATGAATTTATTCTAATCTGAATGGGGCAAAAGGGGAAGTGGTGTCACAGAGAATTGTGAACATTCCTCGTGAGACGGGGCGGATCGCGGCTATGAAAGGTTTCTTGAGGCCTTTCCGCCCGCGGCACCGCCCCAGCTTCACGTTAAATTAAGAATCCCAGTCCAAAACCTCATCGGGTGTGGCAATCAGTCGACCGTAGTATTTCTGCGCTTTGAAATTGTGGATTTCGCGACAAATTACAGCCATATTCGACAGCACCTCGCGTTCTGAGATAAACGCTTCGTGCCAGTACCACACATCCATGGAAAATTCCTCACCGTCGTCGTCCCGTCTCGTGTAGACGATGTGCTCGGCTTTGCGGAACCCGTTCTTCTCGTAGAAATGGACGCGGCGGACGGTGTCGGGATCGTCGTCATCCGCAGGCTCAACCTCGAGGATGATCGGTTTGCCGCGCTTCTTGAACGCGTTGAGAACCTTGCTTCCAACGCCTCTGCCGCGTTCCTTCGAAGTGACCAAAAAGTAATCGATGAACAGAAACGTCGGAAAATCCGCGTACATGACGATAACTTCCGGGGTTTCGAACTTGTGGTACGCAGGACTTTTCTGCAGCAGTTCTTCAAATTGTCCTGGATGTTTGAGTTCTTCGTCCGGAAAGTAGTTCTTCAGTTTTTCATACCAGTCCAATAATCGCTCCTCCAGTCATGACAAATACGACGTCACTCAGGGTTTCCTTTATCCGAGGCTGGCGCCATTCAGTGGACATATGTCCAGGACGAGCCGCCGTTCGTCGTTTTCAAGAGGCCGTTCGCGGTTAGCATGTAGCCATCTTCGGGCGTCGCGAAGGACATATCGATCTTCGCGCCGGACGGGAACAAATTGAGCGGCATCGGCACTTTTGCCGCACTGCTCGATCCGCTCGTCTTCCACTCCGTCCACGTTTTCCCGCCATCGTGCGTCGCGAATACCGCTGCTCCCTGCGACATGTCGGCCAGCGATCTCGTCGCGTACACGTAGGCGTCCTGCTGATTGACGCGATCCATCCCCAAGATCATCCAGCCCGTTGGCAAGGTCCACATGGCCCGTTTCTGAACAGACGTGGCGGAACTCCCCTGTGTCAATTGGTAAATGGTTGACGTATACACAGACGGCTGAGTCTTCGTCGGCACATGGTTTTGCGTGACATCGGCCACCCATAGATTGGATGGATTCACGTAGGCCGCCGTATCCAGGCTCAGACTGCTTTGCCAAGTCGCCACCTGGTTCCAGGTGTGCCCTGCGTCCACGGACGTCAGGATGGACGACGGATACGCTGTGTCGATGTACATCGACAGTTGTTTGTCATTCGCCGACAGCACGGTCTGCACCGTGGATTCCGTCATTCCCTGGGTCACCGAGTTTGGCAAGCTGGCGGTGGAAGTCGCGATCTTCGACCACGACGTGCCTCCGTTGTGCGTGACAAACATCTGAATTCCATACTGCTGACTGTTTGCCGCGGGACTCGTATACGCCGAGACGTAGGCGGTATCGCGGTTCACAAACGCGATCGCGCTGGGGTAAATCCCCTGCAGCGTTTTGACCGCCTCCCAGTGCTTGCCGCCGTCGCTGGTCCGATAGATGTACCCTTTCGCACCGTACGAGCCGAGGCCCAATCCAAACGTCGACGTTGCAAAGCGAACCTGTGTGTTGGGCTCGCCCATCGGATAGACCTGATCCCACGTTTTGCCGCCGTCCGTGCTCTTCACGATAGCCTTGCCTTGTATGAGGCTGGCTTCGGCAAAGATGGTCTCGTCGTTCACCGCGCCGATCTCGGCGTCGCGCCAATCCCCTATCTGCGCCACCTGTGTGACTTTGCCCGATGCGACGTCAAATTGGGTCATGCCGCCGGGAAACGGGGCCGCGCCGGGATCGAGCGCAATCCACGCCTTGCCGGATGAACCCCAAACAGGCTGGCTCTGCGCGATACGTCCTTGATAGGCGTCCGGCTTCGCGCTTTTCCACGTCTTTCCCCCATCCGTGGTCCAAAACACCGTCGTGCTCCAGGAGGACAAGTCCTTCACGAGCAAGATCCCGTTACCCTTTCCGTCAAACGAAACCTTGGCTTCCCAAAGCGTGACATTGGGGGCTTTTACGACGCTCGCGAAATGTTGCCCGCCATCGGTGGAATGAAGCAGTTGGACGGTCCCCTGGCCCGTGCTGCCGTCCGATTGTGTCTTCGCGTCCGTGACAGCCATCCACACGTTGTTTGCGCCGAGCGCCTGTACATCGAGCGGCGTCCCCGAGACACGCATCGGCTGCCACGTCTTGCCGCCATTCGCCGTCCGCAAGGCATGACCAGACACGATGGCATAGCCGGTGTTGCCAAACAGGTAGACGTGATCATTCGACGACGCGTACGTCGGAGGCGTTTGCGTCGCCTTCTGCGCCCACACTTTGGTCCAGGTCTTTCCGCCGTTTGTGGTCCGGTAGATGGACCATGAGTAGGTCGCGATGGTTTGATTGGCCGTCATATTTTCTCCACCGCTCTGCGTGACAGCAAAGCCCATCGAGGGGCTGGTGAACGTCAAACTTTGGACATCGTCCGGCAAGGACGAAATCGGATGAAACGTCTTGCCGCCATCCGTCGTTTTCAGGATGGAGCCGTTCATCGCAGCATAGCCGACGTTTCGTCCAACCATCACGGGCGCAACCGCATCGTGCGCAGTCGTGCTGGTAATACTCGGCGTGCCCGCAAACGTGAGCGTTCCCACGCGAACCACGTCGATCGGCCGCGGCCCAGCTTGGTTTTGCGTCTGTGTCCCATTCGCGGACGACGTGCTGCTCACCGCAACGGATTTGGGCTGGCTTTTATCAAAAGCGTGAACTGACTGACCACCAGTGACAACGCCGACTGTTAGAACCAATGTGCTCAGGGCGCTGCGTTTCCACGTCTTCATGTCGATCTCTCCCTCAAACAGGTTCTTTACAACCTCTAGACGTGCCACACTCGACTCATGTGACAACAGATACACATTTGCCAGCAATCGGGTGCCAGAGGAAACATTCAGTAGATTGTCCAGCTCTCGTCCGATTATCAACTTCTCGGGGCGCGGGAGTGAGTGGGCGGGGAGGCGCGGGGACGGGAGAGGGTGGCGGCGCGATCGTGAGGGACGACTGGTGGCAGGGCCTCCCGCAAATAGGCCGCCCTGGGCGGCTTATTTTGGTGAAATGTGCGAATCGGAAGCAAATAGGCGGCCTCAGGCCGCTTATTTGTCTCCACTGGCCCCAGAATGACGTGGTTTGGGCCAAATAAGCGGCTGTGGGCCGTTTATTTGGCGTCCATTCGATTATTCGACACACTTAAGCGGCCTGGGGCCGCTTATTTGCCCGATGCCCCAGACCCCCCCAGACCCCAGGCTGCCTCCCGCCGCCAGCGGCCGCGACTTACTGTGAGGTACTGAGCAGCACGTCGACGGCCTGGACCAGCGCGATCGGCGGCGGGACCTTGCCAATCCATCCACTCAATCAACCAACGAGCGGCATCGTCGCGGGTCACTGGGGCCGACGGTTGGCGTCCCCATCGATGCGAACAACGCCCATGACTCCCGTCACGCTTCTTCGTAGCCGTTGACGATGACCTCGAGCTTGCCCGTTTCGGGATCGATGATCAGGCCATGAACGTAGATGGATTTCGGTACGAGTGGATGTTGTTTGATCATGTTGACACTTTGGCGAACGCTCTCCGGGATGGATTCGATGCGCTTCAGCCATTGGTTCAAGTCAATACCAGAAAACGCCAACGTGTCGAGCACTTCTTGAGACACGCCGCGCTCCTTCATCTTTTGAATCGAGGCCACCGGGTCCAGACTGCCCATGCCGCAACCATGGTGGCCGATCACGCAAATTTCCTCCGCGCCGAGATCGTACACGGCGACAAGGATGCTTCGCATGATGCTCCCGAATGGATGGGAAACCACCGCGCCGGCGTTTTTGATCATTTTTGCGTCGCCGTTGCGCAAATTCATTGCTCGCGGCAGCAGATCGCTGAGCCTTGTGTCCATGCAGGACAGCACCACCAGCTTCTTATCAGGGAACTTGGACGTTTGATACGCCTCGTATTCTTTGTTTTCCACGAATTTTTGGTTGAACTCCAAAATTTCATCGAGTATATGCATCGTGCCATCATCCTTTCCTGAGGGGGGTCAAGGGGAGGCCAGCCGTTGGCCAACTCCTCTTTTACAGTCACTTTGCATTATAGCTGGATTCAGGCCGAGATCGAAAACTTCCACAATATATCGACATGCGATATAGGATATCCGCGAGAGAAGGCCTCTCCATCAACGATGGCTGCATACTTGGCCCACCTGGAACTACGATAAGGCGGAAGCCGCACAATGCCAGAGAATGAATCATTCTCGACATCATGAAAGCAGATTGCGGCGAAGTCACGTGGGATGCACACGAGCACGCACAGAAGCTCGCCCGCGCTCTCGCGAAGGGCAACCAACAGAAGATCCAGTTCATCGCCGCGGCGGAACACGGCCATGTGCTCGCCGAAGTCGAGGGCGTGTCGGCAGCGTCGGCGGCGTGCACCATCCAAGAGGTCGGATCGGTCGATCCCGCCCTCATCTCAAGCGTGGAATCGCTGATCCAGACAGAAGTTACGGCAGCCAGGATCGGCAACTTGCCGGCGACGTTGCAAGCCGCATTGGCTGCGCCAGTGCATGCGCGCGTCGTTCAGGAGAAATCGAACCGCGTGATCGAAATGATGCTGGTGACGACCAAACCGTGGCAAATTCGGTTCGGAAAGATTGTCGGGATTGGCCTCGTGGGCCTTCTTCAATACGTGGTGTGGCTGGCCGGAGCCGGCGTTGTGTACGCGCTCCGCAAGCATGTCACAACCTCCGCGTTGACGCATCTGCCGATGGGAACGATCGCGTTGATGCCTGTGTTCTTCGTGCTTGGCTACCTTCTCTATGCTTCTCTATGCGACCGTGTACGGCATCGCGGGCTCCCTGGTGACGCGGGTCGAGGAGCAGCAAATGGCGCTCACGCCGGTTGTCCTGCTGATGCTCGTCCTGTTCTACACGTCCTTCATCGGCATTTTGCCGTCACCGGATTCGACGTTCTCCATCGTCGCATCCTTCGTCCCCATCATCACGCCGCTGGCGATGTCCACGCGATCCGCCATGTCGGTTCAAGGCGTCCCCGCATGGCAGATTGTCATCTCCATCGCGCTGACACTCATGTTCAACGGCGTGCTCGTATGGTACGGAGCGTCGGTGTACAAACGATTCGCCCTGCGCAATTCGAGCAAGAACAGTTGGAAGCTGCTGTGGCAAAACTCCGGCGTCGGTGAAACGCCAACCAGACGCTGAACCGAAGGCGGAGCAGCCCGGGCGCGCAGGGCTGCTCGGGCGGAGCTGCTGCACGAGAAATCAGGCTTGTTCTCCACAGTCACCCAAGATTACTGTCCCATGCACATGGATGAAATCACACGTACCCTATGACGTGTACCGAGAGGGGGGTGTGATTCGTGTACGGAACATTTGGGTTGTACACCAGTTGGGCGGTTGTGTTCCTGATCATCTTCGTCCTCTTCTTCTTGCTCGTTCCAGGTTATGGATACGGCGGTGGCAGCTGCGCGGCTGGCGGAGTTTACTAATTCGTGATCGACAAGACAAGGAAGGGAGAACTGCATATGTACGGTGGTGCATTCGGAGGATATACGCGCTGGGCGGTTGTGTTCCTGATCATCTTCGTCCTGTTCATTCTGCTGGTTCCCTACGCTGTAACGACCTGCACAACGACGCCTGTGTATTAAGCGCGATCAGATTCCATGCAATTGGGTCACACGCGAGTTTGTTCAATTCGATCCGACGCCTAACGGATTGGATGACAAAATCTATCACAGTTACCACCCCGGCTGCTCGTGGTAAACACCCCGGAAAGGCTCTCAACGCGAGAGCCTTTCCTTCATGTCAGCAGGCGGAGGCGGCCGGGG
>NZ_BCQI01000055.1 GCF_001544355.1 Alicyclobacillus acidiphilus NBRC 100859 | reverse complement strand
GTATCCTTCCGATCTTCGCTTTCCACACCCGAAAAATCAAAAGCCTTACTCTCGACCTTTATCCTGTAGGACAATGTATCTGTTATTTTTTTAGCAGGGTTTCCTGCTATAATTATGTTTCCTTCGGGAAAACTACGAGTTACAACGCTCCCAGCTCCAACAATAGTTGTATCCCCTAGTTCAACGCCTGGCAGCAGTATAGCTCCCAATCCAATAAAGCAATTGTCGCCGATTTTGATCTTGCCGAAAACGTCTGACTTCCCCGGTATGATTTTCGTTATCGAATTGTCGTGGGTAACGAAGCGGACACCACTTGAAATAGTTACATTTCGCCCGATTTCAACGAGATACGGTTCCGTGGTATCTATTGGTGAGAACAAGCGTACATTGTCACCTATTCGCACCCCGCGGGCCCTCGCTGAGTCGACGCGTAATCTCATGAGCGACTCGTGTTTGCCCGTAATCTTAAAAACCGCCGTTTTTATCAGATACATAAATCGGTTCAATAATCTTCCTCCTACCTGAATGTCACTCGGGGAAAAGGTGCTGGCTGCCTTCCTCTGTAAACCCCAGGATCGTTCCGCCCTCGTCTGGCTAGTGCAACTCAAGTAACTCCTTGCAATTCATTAACCTTAGTTTTCAGTCATAGACGTTTAGGTGAGTCTCCGCTTCAGCCACGCATATTGACGACTTGGAATTATGATTTTCGCCATATTCCTAAGGAATAACCGCGGCGGAAGAACTCCACAGACGAAACCCATGCTTACCAGGTAAAGGGGACGCCATATCCAACCTAGGTCTGCATACTGCGTAGCCAGTTCCCTTGCATTGAATCCCCAGTACGCTCTTCGAGGAATACTCATTCTGTACTCAGAAATCCAAAGCCTTGAAATGGCTGGATTAACATACTTGGATACTCGATCCTGGGTGGATTCAACGTGCCATACACTCAATGGATGTTCAAGACATAAAAATTTCACACCGATTATATCCATTCGAATACAAAAATCCCAATCCTGGTGTTTCTTTAGCTCTTGTCGGAACTTGACCCTTGTAGCTAGGGACCTATGCATCAATAATGTACTAGTTTGCATGAAACCGCCTCGGACAAACAGGTAATGTGCCACCGACTCACTCTCCCGTTTTCCATCGGTCGGACATACCCTGACCCTGCCATCTCCGGAAACTATGATCTGGTGGTAACTAACCACAGGTTCACTGATTTTGGTTCGCTGAATCATCCTAATCTGAGCCTCGAGTTTGTCTGGCAACCATTCGTCATCTGAGTCCAGAAAAGCGACGTACTCCCCACGACTAGCGTCAATACCAGTGTTTCTTGCTGCTGCACCATGAAGGTTTGTCGCGTGTCTGATGTATCTGATGCGTCGGTCATTAAATCCTTTCACCACGCTCTCCGTCTCGTCAGTGGAAGCGTCATCCACAACAATTAATTCGAAATTTGTGTATGTTTGATTGAGAACACTTCGAATTGTTCTTGCTATCAAGTGAGCACGATTATAGGTCGGAATAATGACACTCACCATTGGTTTCATCTCACTCATTGGTTTCCCCTCCCCGCCATTAAATGCATGTTTGATACATAACCCCATTATCTCCCAATTGAAATAGTGCATGTTTTAGAGTCTTGCTCCGACCTCGACCTCCGCTCGGGGGAGAACTCCTAAAAATCTAACATTGTCCATACGTAATGAAACTATGTCGCTCATACCAACTCGTCGGGGCCAAGGCGCGAAATAGACTTAGAGCACCATAGATAGAGTTACATCTGAGTACAACGCTTCATGTCGGAAAGGTCAACCTCACGACACTTTCTACAGTATCCCGCTCATTGCACCTTAATCGTAGCTTACGCCTCTACGGCAACGTCTGTCCTAGAAAGACGGACTCAGAATTGCACCTCAACCGAATGCAAGTCATCCTCCCATTGGAAAGGAAATACTGTGTAGTTCGTTCATGAACTGTCGCGCGCAATCAGACCATTTAAAATGTTCTCCAGAACACGACCCTGAGTTTGGGAATTATACATCGTCCGAACAACTAGTGCCCCTCGTCTCCCCATGTATTCCCAAGACTCTCTTTCATTAATAAGCTTCAGTATGGCTTCGGTCGTAGCCTCCACATCCCGTTCAGGAACAAGGTATCCTGACGACCCATCCTCGACGAGTTCTGGGATTCCGCTATGCAAGGTTGCAATCACCGGTAATCCCATCATGGCGGCCTCCATAAGTGCGACTGGGATACCCTCCTGGTCCCCATTTTTACTGGTTACACTAAGCCCGAGAAAGATGTCGCACTTACTTACCAAATCAACCACCTCCTCACCTGTCTTCCACCCCACAAAGCGTACATTTTGGGAGATATTCAACTTAGCAGCAAGGGACTCAAGCTCTCCGCGTAACGGACCGTCACCAACGATGATGTATTCAAAGTTGAAGCGCTGCTGCGAAATGCGCGAAAGCGCCTCAAGTGCGTACGCGATCCCCTTCTTTTCAACTAGCCGAGCGACTGAAACAAACCTTACATAGTTCGAGTCACCCGTAGTGACTCTACTGGGATAATCGTCACACTGAATCCCCATTCTATGAACGATCACCTTTGTCGGATCGCAACCGAGGTCTACCAACTTCTTGGCATAATAATTGCTCACCGGAAGAAAAAGGTCACCCCTATCGAATAGGCTTCTGTAAATCCTGCGACCATGCTGTCTTACATAGGAAGACAAGTCAAACCCATGAAACACAGTGACCACCCGGCCGGATAGGGCCCCGACATCACGAAGCGCTTCGCCGATAACACCATTCGGACCAAAATGGCAGTAAATTACGTCGTACCTGCGAGCTTTCGGGAGCATCGCTACCATCAGTGGAAGCCTAAGCGATAAGGCCAGGCGCCCGTACCTAATGGCGTTAAAAGAACGTAATATCTGTTTAGGCCGTCTCAGGATCCCCGCGCAAAGGACGTTTAGTGCTTTGGTTAATCGGCGAACCCTATTATCTGGGATATCGAAATAATAGCAGCGTCGCAAAATGCCCATCTCGGAAACAACAGGTTGCTCCTTTGGGTCCCTTGAACGCGCATTGGCGAAGATTTCGACCTCGTGTCCAGCCTCAATCAAGTCGACTATCTGTCTAAGAACGAACGTTTCTGACAGCTTCGGAAACTCGTTTACAACGAAAGCTATTTTCACGACAAAGTCCCCCAACTACGAACGCCGGTTTTACCGGTTCGTGCCGACGTTAGTGAATTCAGCACCATTCCCTGATCATTCGTATCTGTTTCTAGGCGACGCCGGTTGGCCTCTTCTTCGTTCACACGAAGCAGCGTTGTGTAGACGACGATAAAGCCAAGAAAGACACTGACGCAACGAACGAGATGGACTGTCGAAGCCGTACTAGCCACCACAAAGACAGGAAAAGTAAAGACGAGAAGTGAGGCAAGAAGACTCTTCCGACGAAACGCAACAAAAATAATAGATATAAATATGGAAACAAGTGCGAAGGCAATCACAGACATCCCGATCCAGCCCGTCTTGGCGAGATACGAATACCACAGATTGTCGATAAACGGGGTTTGTATATATAGTTTTCCATAGGTGTCGGCATCGTAATAACGTAACTGTGTTCCTAGCCCAGCACCGAACATCTCATTCTCACGCAGGAATTGCAACGCAAACGTATCGTTCAACACCCGAGCATACGCTGAGCTAGTAGCAAGAATTCTTGAACCAGCAAATCGCGAATCCATCAGGCGAGTCAACATCCACAAGCCAACTGCGGCGATGAAGCACAGCGAAATTGATAGCTTCAATTTATCCCGCCGGAACGTCAATATCATGGAGACTACAACGGTGAAGGTTGTCAAAAAGAAGACAGTCCGACTTTGGTTACAGTATTCGATGAAAACTGCGAGACACAGGTGAAGTATATTCTGAAAAGAGATTCCCTCTTTCTTAATGAGGTAGACCAGAAGCGGGACTACCAGCACCAAGAGTGTTGCGTTTGGGAATTCAATCCTGGGGTTTCCAGGGATCATTATGTTCGAAAACACGCTATCTCGCAGTAGAAAGATTGGAATCAGCATTAGCCCGTGGAGACTGACTCCCCACACCACCAGTTTTATGGCCTCAACTGCTGTAAATGAACCGTATGCACGCAACACAAATGGCGCTAACAAGACAGGTGCGAGAATTAAAACGTCGTTAATGACGAGTCTTGAAGCTTCGTGCGAACCCCAGGCCTCAAGGAAGGTTGCAGTCACTAGAACTATCCAGGCGACTTTCACCACGACCGGAAGTTTTCCTTTAGTGCGCGGGCTAAGTATCCCAAGGATTGCCAGAAAAACCGTTGCGACCACGCACCATGTAATGAGCCCTCGCATGTGCCATGCTATCAATGCGTCGCTAGAATCGGGGAACGCGATCACTAGACATGTTGAAGCTTTCACCAGCACCTTGATGCCCATCGTCATGTAGATCACGAACGCAATCGTCACGAAAAACAGTGCTATAAGTTCAACTCGGTTTATAAAGACGGCTGTAATTGGGACAACTAAACCTAACGGGATCAAAAACCAAAGCGCCGTCGACCATCGAGATATTACCATCTTAATCCCACCAGTAAGTAATTTGACTTAGTTCGGCAAACAGATTACTAGGGCACTGCCTCTAGGTAACGCATGTTATAGCTCTTCTGGTCGCACAGAAGTAGCCAATGATTAACTTGATAGCTTGTCCCTCTGAATAGGCCTTAGACACTGGCAATTGCATATGTCCGCAGACTCGAAGGCTACATGCGAACAGTACCGCTGTCAGAGAGACCTGTAGAGTTGTTCATATTCGCTCGCTACAATAGACATATCGCGGATTTCTATCTCTTTCATTTGAGACTTGAGGCGAAGCAGATCTCCTTTGCTTATACATGATAAAACCTCGGTCCATGCATTACTCTCAACCAAAATTCCATTGACCCCATTTTGAACAACTTCCGGTATGCCACCAACCTTCGATGCTATAATCGGAAGTTTCATTCCGATAGCCTCATATACCACTAGGGGTGCATTCTCCGGCCATAGCGACGGCACAACAAGAGCATCCAACTCTGCAAACCATCTCCATTTGCTCTCTCCTCCAAGCGATCCGAGCATCCTAACTCGTGAAGATGAAGAGTACTCCAGCAATAGCCTCTGATAAGATGGTCCATCCCCAACTACATCCAAGTGCACATCGTCTCTGTCGAGGGATGAAACAGCGGAAGCAAGTTCTTCAACGCCCTTTTCATCAGTAAGTCTTCCAATGTATCCCAGTCTTATTTGATTACTTACAGAAACATTTTCCAGACCATCCACCCCTGCAGGGTGACTTGTTCCATTACGAATAACTTGAATGTCATATTTGATGTATCTACTGAGGGCATCCCTCAGGTATTCGGAAGGCGCGACAATCGCTACCTTGTCGCTTAAATATAGCTTCTTTAGGTTGTATAAGGCCCTACATACAGCATGTTGCCTACTACACGACTTTCCTTCTCGCATAAACATCCCTGTGTAGCAGAGTATCCTATAATCATGGACTGTCCATACTACCGAAACTGCGTGTCGGCGAATCTCAGCAAAAATCGCGGTCGAAAGACCATGGAAATTGTGAACGTGGACTATGTCATAGTGGGTTGCTCGTAGGCGTCGACGAATTTCAGAGACTGCACTCGGGTTATATATATCTTCAACATGTCTGAGGATAGCTTTAGCGCGGCTGCCATGAGCCGACGGAATAATGCGCAAGTCTACCTTGTGCCCCAACTGAGTCAACTCATAGGATAAACTCTCAACAAAGACCTCCGCACCACCGCGAACTCCGATATCTGAGCTTATCATTAAAACCTTCAATCGATTATCACTCCTTAACCAGCGAAAAATGCAGGGCTGGGATACCGAACTATTAAACCTATCTAACTCGTGCTCCAATGGGTAAAATGATTAACTCCACGCGGCGGCTGCCATAGAATAATTCACCACACGATCGACTCACCTCCGCGAGGCACGAGCCACTTCGTCGTAGAAAGCTACCACGTGCTTTCCGAATTCCTTCGGATGGAATCTCATGGCATATTCTCTCCTCGCTCTCCTCTTGGCGCCATTGTCCGTCTCAATTTCCTCGACGGTAGCTTGTGCCGCCATCCGCGCGTCACCCGGCCGAACCAAGCTTGCGTAACCGCCGCTCGCAAACGGTATGCCCCCAACGTATGAAGCTACCACTGGCGTCCCGCTGGCCAAGGCTTCGATTACAGGATAGCCAAAGCCCTCGTCGAGGGAAAGCAACCAGGCGCAAGCTGCGGTCGAGTACAACCTAGACAGCTCCGCATCCGTGGGTCTAAAGACGTATCTGACACACGGTTCCTCTCTTACCATATCGCGTATCTTCACATCGTCCCCGTAAAGTGCCAGTTCGTACTCGTTTCGCACATCTCTCGTACGAAGAGCCCTGAACGACTCTAAGACACCCCGTATGTTCTTCCGCGGGTGGGACAGACCAGGAGACACTATTGTCCTCTTATTGCATGCTCGCTCCTGGAATGGAGCCCCAGAATAAAACACGTTATTCACTGGATTGGGTATAACCTTTTCGACGGCGGTAGCCTTAGTTCGCAGTCCAACAGAAAAGAAATCACTCATGGTCTGATTTGATACGAAAATTATCCCGTCCGCCCGTCTGGCGGTCGCCCTCAATCCAGCCCTGTAATATAAGTTTCTCTTACTCGAAGTTTTAAACGCCATTAAGTCATGGATCGTAACTACTACCGGGGCTGAAACAAAAGGAGCGGGAAGGAGTGAAGCAGAATTCCCCGGATGGTGAATTACGTCAATATAGTTGCGCATTCTCGGAAGGTCGATTATAGGTATCGCCTGCTGACAGACCATGAAATTCATAAGCCCTTGTGCACTTCTTCGATCAGTGTAGGATGGAATCGCAAACGGGACTACCGATTCCCCATGCTCTCTCAAACAGGCTTCCAAATCAGTCGTATACCTCTTCAGTCCATCTATCCGCGCTTTTTCCGAACAGAAACTCCTGTCGACCGCAATTCGCAATCCGAATCCCCCCTCTACGTTTCACCCAACACGCAGCTTACGCTCTTCCGGCGGCTTCATTCTCGAAATCCTCCGCCCCACCAACTAAAAGACTGGTTGATTCCTGAATCAACCTTTTTACGACGTTCCAACCATATCGATTTGAAACGAACTCTCTCCCAGCCTGCCCGATCCGTTGTCGTTGGGCTGAATCCCTTAGCAACCCAACCAGTGCGGAAGCAAAATCCTGGGCCGCGTCCCGACAAAATAGTTCAACTCCATCCGTTGCGTCGATCCCTTCGAGCGCCACGGATGTAGCGACGACGGGAAGTCCCCTAGCCATAGCTTCAAGCACCTTTGTCTTGATTCCACTTCCAAAAACCAACGGTGCGACGAAGACATCGGACTTCCGAAGTTCACCGCCAACATCATCCACCTGACCAACAAAGACAATGTTCGGAACACTCGAAAATTCAGCCGCTACGTTCCCATCCGATCCTTTCCCGATTACCCTAAATTCGGAATTAGGTAGCTCTCGCAAGACTAACGGCCAAATTTCCTCCACGAAGTACCTAACAGCAGCCAAATTATGAGGAGCGTCCATGACGCCCAGAAAGGATACCGATGGCCGACCACAGGATCCCGCTGTCACATTCCAGTCGACATCGACTCCCATTGACCAACAGAAGACGCGGTCCACCCCACTGACGCGTTTAAGATGATAGACTTCAGTTTCGGAGACCAACGTGACTTGTGAGAATTGACTTGCTACCCATTTCTCATAGTCCCTCAATCTGCGAGTTTCCGAGCGAAGAATCCACTTAAATACCTGACCAACTAATGGGACAGAAAGCATCCACCCTGATTTTTTCCCCCCCCAGAAGTCGGAGGGATTACGTAGCCTTGACTGTCTTTCGTATCTGATCGACAGCAAATCATCCAAGTTAGCAATTGTCGGAACGGAATGTCGGTATTTTGTTACATACGGAACGGAGCGTACCATGTCACAAATAACAATATCCGGTAACCAATTTGAAATTTCGTCGTCGACGAGCTTCTGGACTTTTCTACTAAAGGCGACTACGACCTGAAAGGGGATTTTCTTAAGCGTTAGGAGCGCGCAACACACCCTAAATAATCTCAACAGCAGCACGTCTGATCGGCCACATTTTGCATTGGAAATAAAATCCGGGCGTTTCAGTGCCATCCCCTCATCATCTCTGGAAGATATAACTCGAACCTCATACCCCAACTCAAAAAAGATTCGACAATAGTTAAACAATAATCTTCTTCTTCCATCGGTCTCCTGAAATGGTAGCCGAGTCGTAACGAAGAGCGCTTTTCGCTTCACAGTTGAATCTCCCTTCTTGAATTCGTATAACGAAGCAATTAGACATCATTCGCAGCGGAATCCGGTGCCAAACAACGCCGCGCTTTCTTTAGTATCGTATTTCAACCAGATTCAGAAATGTGGCAGCTGTCCCAAGGGTCGTTTCGGACTGTGACGGCCTGGCCTAAGGTGATGACGGTCTGTTCCAAAAATAGACCAGTCACACCTTCCATGAACATGTGTAACGCTCCACCAGCACGGCACGCCATAACTGGGATCCCAAGACCATTCCCCTCGAGGAGTAATCCCAATGTCCTCTTCATAAGGAAAGATAAGAGCAAGACATCCAAACATATATGGCTCATCCTCTGCAGGGGAGACATTAGTCCTAAGAATCAAACCGCAGGACCAACGGTATGTTCGAGACATTTTGCAAAAACTTGCAACAGTGTTTGCGTCTTTCATTTCAGTTCGGAGCTTGTTCCCGCCTACCATCAAGATGTATATAGGAGCATCCGGAAACAGCTCGTGAAGCGTAGCAACCACTCGTTCGGTCCCAACCAGCTGACTTAAGTAACCGTGAACGAAAGCCACCTTCGATACATCCTCACCCCAGTCGCAAAGGCCACAACTCCATCATCGAATAGCTCTCTGGCATCGAGCTAATGAGCACGCCCCGTGGACAAACAGTCAATAAGAGGTGGGCCCTATACCTTCTATAAGAAACTCGATCGAACGTAATATTAGGTTCTTGTATATTCGGATTTTTCATGGCAAATTCCAGCGTTAATTCAACAAGTAATGTTTCTATCCGCCATTAAGATGCTGTCCACCCAACTGACTGGCGTACTTACTACGATTCATAGTTAGCAAGCTGACCAGCAAGTGAACTGATCCATCCAAACCACACTTGTGGGTAACAACCAAATTCGACCTCAATTGACTCAAATCGACTGCCAGAGACTATGTTATCACGCATAGGTTCCCAATTCTAGTAATTTCATTGGTATATCTGCACTTCCAGTTGTAGAGATTTACCGCGACAGTAGCAGAAATACACTCAACTACTGGCATAAGCGTTCATCTCGCAGGGCGAAATAAGATCGTGCGCGAGACTGCACCTGTATCAATTACCGGAAAGCCAGCTTGCGAATCATTCCATTGAGCCGGATGGTCTCGGCAAACTACTATTCATCACGATAGAGTGAATCATCTATCAGGCTTCCCTCGACCTACGATCAGAAAATAGTTCAGAGTTGAGTGCTGAATCAACATGGCATCGCGTTGTGCCCACAACAGCCATGCTGAAAGGCAGACGAGAACATGACTGTAAGTCTCCGATGGCCTGCCAGCGTGGTAGGCTGAGGGTTTGAAACAAGGAGTGATTGCCGTAAGAACGCACAGTATGAACGTCATGCCTCTTTAGAACTCGATGAACCGGGTCACCGTAACCGTGTGATGGAATGGGAAGAAGAATAGCTCTCACTCGCTCAAGGAGTGGGCTGCTATTGGGGATGAGGATCTCAAGAGCTTTCGCGAGATCCTCCGCGCTATCATAGACCCCAAAACCAAGAAAACATCGGCGACCCGCTAAGGGCCGCCGATTGGACATATGTTTCGTTGATTAAACGCCGACTCGTAAGACAGGCTTAACGGTAACACCCGCTTTCGAGTCCTCGAATGCCTGATTGATGTCTTTAAACTCGTAAAACCATACAAGACGGTCGAATGGGAATTATACTGGCCCCAGAGTCAACCCAGACAGATGACGTGAAGTAAAATAGACGTGGAGAGGTGTTTGACTCATGCCAGGACGTAAGTGGACTGTGGACGAGAAAATGAACATTGTGTTGGAAGGGATGGTTCCCGGGGCGAATATCAGCGAGGTTTGCCGACAGCATGGTGTGGCCCAAAGTCTGTATTACAAGTGGCGTGACGCATTTCTGGCTGGTGGACGAGCAGGGCTTCAGTCAGGTCCTTCTACCCGGGAGCAGGAGTTGGAGAAGCAGTTGCAGGAAGCCATGAGCAAAATTGGCGAGCAAGCTATGGAAATCGATGTGTTGCGGAAAAAATCGAACTGGGGCCGGAAGTAAACAGCCGTTCCTTGGTTGCTCAGTTCGTCAAGGAAGGGTTTCGGGTCCCAGTGATTGCGAAAGCATTGGAGCTGAATCGAACTTATTGTTATAGCTTGTTAAAGGAGCCTGTGAAGAAGGCGAACAAAGCGGTTATAGAGAAAGACGCCCTATTGAAACAGCGGATTCGCCATCTGTGCGAGAGGTTCCCACGATATGGATACCGTAGAATCAAGGTCATGTTGCGTCGTCAATACAGCATGCAGGTAAACCACAAACGAGTGCACCGGCTCATGCGAGAAATGGGATTGTTGGTCAAGTCCCCACAGCGAGAAGCTTCCCGAAAGAAGCGGTCTGGAAAGATTCCGGTGAGTCAGTCAAACGAACACTTCCAGTGCGATATGACAAAGATTTGGTGTGGTAAGGATGGGTGGGGATATCTATTCGCGGTCATCGATGCGTACGACCGTGAAATTGTGGGGTATTCGTTTTCGCGCTATTGCCGGACAGAGGAATTGCTGCAGGCTGTGGATAACGCATTCAACTACCGATTCCCGAGCGGGGTACGAGGCGCAAACTTGACGCTCAGAACGGACAACGGATGCCAAATGACAAGTCGACGATTCGTACAAGCCATGAAGGACTGCCAGGTGAAACATGAACGGACAGGTTATCACAATCCGGACGCAGATGGCTATATCGAACGTTTCTTCCGTTCGTTGAAGGAGGAAGAAGTTTGGATGCAGGAATACGACAACTTCGCGGAAGCCAAGATCGCAATCAAAACGTATATTGAGTTCTACAACAAAGAGCGCCCGCACTCAGCGTTGGGCTATCGTACACCGCAGGAATTCAGAAAATGGAAGGAATCCAAAGAGGCAGCGTAGACCTGATAATTATCAGAATAGAATGGCGTTATCTCAAAAAATTATGCACATCTGTCTTGACAGAACGGGGTTCAATACGCTCCTCCTCCGACATCGGACAATCCACCAGACGGTATAGCTCAGCCGTAGACAACCGAAGCTGCCAAGCCATGCTTTTGAGCAGTTGGCCTCCATACTCTTTTATCCCATGACTTGTTTTCGTAAAAATTGCTGTTTTCTTCCCATTTACGTACAAGTGAAAGTAGTGGTGGTCCCACTGCATCTTGTGAAATCCCTTTCGTTGAAGGCTTGCTTCAATATCCCTTACCCGTCGAGGTTCCATGGTACACACTCACTCCTCCACATTTGTTGCTGCCACAAGTTCATGAATATACTGCTTCAGCCTACGACCACTTTCCGCCAAGTCTTCGTCGTCTGCCAAGGCATATTCTTTCCACAGCATGTCAAAGTCTTGGCAGAATTCGTTGAACGCGTACGAGACATCGCTCCCAACGACTGAGATATGGAGAGCTGGCGCTCGTAGTTCCCATAGCTCTTCCGCATCATCATAATCTACTTCGATTGCCAAGTACTCGGACAGTTCGTATCGATGATCCCCATATTGAATGACAGATACTGACGTCGTACCCGTTGCCACTGGCTCGAGACTGTCGACGTGATACCTATCCAACCCTTTGTCGGTATAGACCGCCTCCCCGGAGACACGAACGATGCCACCTGTATTGGTCAGAACTTCGCTCAAAAGATCCTCCTCGAAGGAACACTTCGTCTCTGTACCACGCGACAAGATAACGAACCGAAATTCATTTACAACGCGAACTTCGATAATCTTTCCCCACATCTCCTGTTGTCGCTTCCACGACGTTCTATGGAGGGTTTGCGTCACCCATTGACGAACATCATCGTCGAGTGTCCACCGGCGGACACTCGATGGGACTACAAATGACAATCGATAGTCGGATCCAGCTCGGGCACCCACTTCGTTCATGCCACGAAGAATTCTGCGACGTAAGGCGCTGTTCGGAATCGCTGTGTACAACTTTTGGACATCCCGGTGCGCAAGTGCGTCGAGTACTTCTTCAAATTTCATGGCCACTTGGATCCGGTTCTGCTCATAAATAGGTAGCTGCTCGGTCTCTGCGAATTCAAATTCAACCGCAAAACTTCCCTTTTCTTCCGCACTCACTTCAAGTGAATACGTGTCCAGGATTGCGGAAGGCAACGGTCCACGGCTGCTGAGCGTCATTCCCTCGACTGAAGCGCCAATGAGGTAGATCACATCCTGAAATTGGCTCAGTAACTGCCCGTAGAGACGAATAGGAAGCCTGTGCCGATCCGCACGCTCCCCCTCGACAACGAGGCGAAATGGAAAGGTTTGCGCCATAAAATTCACCCGATTCATGCTGGAATGATGATTCCATCATACACCAGTTACTTCGACAAGTCACAGCACAAGAGACGAACGCCTTACACATGTGGATTTGACCAATTGTCCATTGTGGCGCCGTGATCGGCGAGCACGTCGACAACCTTTCGGCTGGATCCTACCGTTCGTTTCCTTCGCAGCGCGGAGAGCGTCAGATGGATTGAGCGTAGCTGTAACAACGCGAAGTTTGGATGATAAGTAGACGTCGAGATCTCCAAAGTACAAGATGGGCATCGAACTTGGAACGACAAACGGCTTCGCCGCACTATCGAGGAGAAAATGTATGAGCTTCAAATGCGCAAGCGCGATCTGATTGACACCGTCGTCCAAGCGGGCAGCGAGGAACTCAACGCGTTCACGGAAGAGGATGTTCGGGAGTTGTCGGTGATTTGAGGTTATGGCGCGATCGTGAGTGTGAGAGGGCGGGCGGATTGGCAGCGTGATCGGCAAATAAGCGTCTCTGAGACGCTTATTTTGGCGAAACGATCGGACCGAAGGAAAATAGGCGGCCCGGGGAGGCCTATTTGCCTCCCGTGCCCCGGGAATGGAGTGGTTTCAGTCAATTAAGCGGCCCTCGGCCGCTTATCCGCCGCGAATCAGATGATTCGACACACTTAAGCCGCCTGGGGCCGCTTATTTCGCCGCGTGGGGCCGTGGCCTCGTCACCCCGCGGCCTCCGGTCGGCCGCTTATTCGCTCCGTGATCCGTGATCCGTCGCTTAAAATCCGGATAGCACAATCTTGCCGATGGTCTTCCCGGATTCCAGCTTGGCGTGGGCCACGCGCAAGTTTTCGGCGTTGATGGGCGACAGATGCTCTGTCATGGTGGTGAGCACGTCGCCACGTTCCACTAAATCGGCGATCTGGTTGAGGATGCGATGCTGCTCAATCATGTCGTCTGTTTGGAAGCGGGATCGTGTGAACATCAGCTCCCAGACGAAGGTCACGCTCTTCGCGAACAGGGGCTCGAGATTGAGCGGCGTACCCGTTTCCACGATGGAACAGATTTTGCCTTGTGGAGCGATGACGTCGGCCATGTTGCTCCAGTGCTTGTCGGTCGCGTTGAGACAGAGAATGTAATCGACAAATTGGAGCCCCAGTTGCTCCAACTGTGGACGAAACGGTTGGTGGTGGTTGATGACGTGATCGACACCGCGTTCCACGACCCACTTTACGGTTTCTGGGCGTGAAGCCGTCCCGATGACGTTGAACCCAGCGCGTTTGGCGAGTTGTGTTGCGATGGAGCCAACTCCTCCGGCTGCGCCGATGATGAGGACTGATTTGCCTGTGTTGGCGCCGGGATCCAGGGAGAGTCCCAGTCGATCCGCAAATGCCTCCCATGCCGTGAGACCTGTCAGCGGCAGCGCGGCGGCTTCGGGGAACGACAGGTTCTTCGGTTTGCGCCCTACAATGCGCTCGTCGACGAGGTGGAATTCGGCGTTCGTGCCCTGGCGAATGTTGGTGCCAGCATAGTAGACTTCGTCGCCAGGCTTGAACAACGTGCAGTCCGATCCCGCCTCCACCACCACGCCTGCGGCATCGAAGCCGAGGATTTTCGGCTGCTCTTCGACTCTATCTTTTGGGGAGCGGATTTTGGTGTCCACAGGGTTGACGGAGACGGCCCTGACCTGGACCAACAGGTCTCGGCCGCTCGCCACTGGCTTCTCGACTTCCACATCCACCAAACTCTCCGGATCTGTGATTGGCAGGTACCGAAACAGTCCAACCGCTTTCATGGTTGCCACAATCATCCCTCGCTTTTGTCCTCAAAGATCAATAGAAGTTACACCAGAAGTTACACCGTTGCCAATAAAGATACCAACTACGAGTTGACCTTTGCACGCTCCGCGATGGCCTCCATGAGATCGATGACAGCCGATCTCAACTCGGGTCTGTCGAGCGCGAATTCCAGCGTGGCTTGAATGAAACCAAGTTTCTCACCGACGTCGTATCTGTCCCCGCCGTACGTGTAGGCGTACATGGCGTGGATTCGGTTTAACTCGACCAGGGCGTCTGTGAGCTGAATCTCACCGCCGACACCAACTCGACCTTTCTCGAGAAAACCAAAAATTTCAGGCGCTAAGACGTAGCGGCCGATGATCGCGAGATTCGAAGGCGCTTCGTCGGGGTGGGGTTTCTCGACGAGATCGCGTATCTGACAAACGTTGGTCGTCGATGGCTCACAGTCCACGATGCCATACCGGGATACATCCTTGGGTAAAACTTCTTTGACCCCGATCACGGAGCTGTTGGATTCCTCCGCAAACTGTATCATTTCGCGGAGACTGGATGCGCCACCGCGAACAATATCGTCTCCGAGCAGGACGACGAATGACTCGTCACCCACGAAGCGATTCGCGCACCAAATCGCGTGTCCCAGTCCGAGGGGACGAGGCTGACGGATATAGTGGATATGCGCCAGTTTGGAAATCTCCTGAATTTGATGGAGCTGTTCGACTTTATTTTTGGAACTGAGCAGTTCCTCGAGTTCAGAGGCCCTATCGAAGTGATCTTCGATAGCTCTCTTCCCCTTGCCCGTCACGATGATGATGTCCTCAATACCAGCCTCGACTGCCTCTTCAACGATGTACTGAATGGTAGGCTTGTCGACGATTGGCAGCATTTCCTTCGGCATGGCCTTCGTTGCCGGCAAAAATCGTGTGCCAAGTCCCGCCGCTGGAATCACTGCCTTTCGAATTCTGTTCTTCGCCATCCCTTTACCCCCTGATGTTGTCGAGTCTATGTTAAAAGCACGAGTTTAGCATAGATTACCATAAATAAGCGGTCAGCTAAAACCGGTTTCATCACGGAAAGCAAGTTTTCAGGGAAATTGTGATGTTGACTTGACGAGAGAGCCAGGACCTGGCGAGAGATGAGAGACTGACTCTACCGCTTCGCATCTTGCAAAATCTCAACTTCAGTTTCGACAATTCTGGGACAGGCGGTCTTCAATCCGATTCAACTGTTTCTTCTCATCAGACATCCGCGATCCACCTCCGTTATGAAAATTGTACATGAGATGGCGACCCTGTATAGGACGGAATTGGAGAATGACCGCTACCGGATCGAACGAAGCGGAACATAGGTGAAAAGCATGACGCAGGTGATCGGGACCGACAGAATGTACGTCAACAGCGGCCGCTGCAAGTGCAGCCGCGACATGATGAACATGAGCACGTCAAACTCGACCGAGTACCAAAATGTCCACCCGTTCTGATATGTAATGCCGTCTATGGCACGGTAAATGGCTTCAATGACGCTCCATATCACGACCCAGAAGGCTATGTACAAGAGTTGCTTGCGCCGGTGGCCGTTTGGGTAATGCGGCAAATACAAAAGCATCGTACACGGATAGTTGATGAACATAGCCACGAGGTTGATGCCTATGTGGTTGGGTTGGTACACCCAGAGCCGATGATTGTAGGCCAGAACGTTGTAGAGTAGATCGCAGACAACGACGTATAGAATGGTGGCGTGATATCGCCTCCAATGTCTCCAATCACCCCACCGCCATGCGGCTAATGACAAAATCCCGGATAACATCACGTTCCACACAATTTGACTCGTTAGGATGGGCATGATCGATTCGCCTTTGCTGTTTTCGTTAGGGTATGGAAACACAAGGAAATCATGCATGGTTTGATCATACAAGGTTCGATCACGCCCGAATCGTCACCCTTGTCCCAACGGGCACGAGCCCGGCCAATTCCAACACACTCTGGTTATACATCCGAATGCATCCGTGCGAGACCAGTTTGCCGATACTCGATGGCCGATTGGTTCCATGGATGCCGTAGTGCGGCCTCGACAGGCCCATCCAGTAGGCACCGAACGGTCCGCCTGGGTTGGCTTGTTTGTTGACGATGCGATATTCCCCCACAGGTGTCACCGTCGCGACTTTGCCGATCCCGACGGGATACGATCTGACGACAACATCGCCATCCAATAGGTGCAGGCGCCGATCAGAGAGATCGACGATAATCCGGTAATTGGGCATTCTGTTCCCCTCCTGCCCCATCGTATGCAGCGATGGCGCAGGTGGCAGTCAATCGATCATCCGCAAAATCCAGCATTTTCTCCCAATCGTACATGGTCAACGCGTGGCCGCCGGAACGAACGTGGTACCCCACCCGATCTCCCCACAGCGGCTGCTCCACACTCGGAAACTCGTCCGCAGGCAAACCTCGATGGCCGTACAACCTGTAGACCGGCCCCGTCAGTTTGGCGGATAGAAACTCGGACGGCGGATCGCACCAGGCATCTTCGATCCCGCTCGACACATACAGCAGACGGGGCGCGATCAGCGACAGAAGCATGTGCTGATCCACCGGCAGCGTGTCCTCGCGTTCGTTGAATTGCTTGTAGTTCCCGCAAAACCAGTGCGGGAACGCGCCGTTGATATTGTGGACGCGTTCGCCCCGACTTGCGCGCGACAAGGCTGCGCCAGTGCAACCGGAATTGAACGAGACGGCCATCGCAATCCGCCGATCCGCAGCGCCAGCCCACAGCGAAGTCTTGCCGCCGCGCGAATGGCCGACGAGAATGACTTGGTCAGACTGGACATCCCGATCCGTCTTGAGGTAATCCATCACCCGGCTGACGCCCCAAGCCCAGGCGCCGATGGCGGCCCAAGCGTTCGCGGGTCGAGGTCCGGCGGGATCGAAGATGGCGTGGACGCCATTGAGGAAGCCGTCGTCGTGGTCGGGATCGAGATCGAACGTCGAGAAGGACGCCGCGGCGTAACCCCTCGAGAGAATGTAATCGACTGGCCAATACGCTTCTCCGAATGGAGAATCCGGGCCGCGATGCTCAGGGCTGCGCGTGTCGATGAACAGAACGACGGGAGCAGGCGTCGGAGGCGATGAAGGCAGCCAAAGATCCAGATGCATCGAACCGCGTCCACCGGTGCCGGCAAACTCGATCCGCACCCGTTTGGACGGCATGCGTTTGGCCGGCATCGTCGATACCGCCTGCGTTGGCGCCGAGGCAGAGGCCGGGGCGACGCCGGGCACGATGTGAAATTCCAGGTTGGATGGCCGATCCACCGGCGCCCGGCCATACACGTGATCGAGGAACAGGTTCAGAATTTCCGGACGTCTCGCATTCTCCCACTGCTCCATGGAGGTGACGGGCGTTCCGTCAGCCATGGTCAACACTTCTGGCAAATTGGTCATCCAATCGTCCAACAGAATCAACTCCCACGCGTTTACTCGGCTGCAGGCACCGCCGCGCCCAAATACAGCATGGCGACCTCGGAGAAGCTTCTCAAATCGTCGATATTGAGGTGTAACTCGGGCAATTCCAACACGCGCGCACCCGGATGGGCGGTGAGACCGTGATCGGCCGCAATCTCTTCGGCCAGCTCTGTCGGCGGAAAGAACAGCGACATGTCGTCCTTGAGGAGTGACGACGCAAGCAGGTTGCGCAGGACCGAGCACAGCAGCTCGTGCAGCGACTGCAGCGGCAACCGCCGATAGAACGCCGCGTGCAAGAGCGCCAGGTGGGCGTGCTCGATGCAGTGATCGAAATCGTCCGCATCATACAGCAGGTTGGCCAGCGAGATGCGCGATTCAACTTGGCGCGGATCGCGCTGGATTGACTGTTCGTACGCGATCACGGCGAGCTCCGGCACACCCCCTCGCCGGTACACGTTGCCCAGCCGATTCCACAGATACGCGTCATCCGGCGTCTGGGCGATGAGACCGAGGATATGCGTTTCCAAATCCGTTGCCCACTTCGGCTCCGTGCCGTCAAACGCCTTCAGATGCCCTGGGCGAACCGGAAATCCCTCGATGGGTCCTTCGACGCTCAACCGAAGCAAAGCATCCATCAGAAAGAGGGTAAAGTCTTCGACAAACGCCCACGGCCCGGCAGCGTTGCAGTATTTGCAGCGAAAGTAACCCGTGCACTGAAATTGATCCCCCAGACCTTGCGCCAAGTCCGCCGATTCTGGATTCGACGGATGAACGTCGGGATGAACCGCGATCAGGCCGAGATCGTACTCAGCCTTCCTGCCGCAAACACCGCACGCCAGCCAGTGCGGATTCGGCATCTGCTCCTTCGGAAACTCATGCCGCTTCCGGTGCACACTCGCCGCGTACGCGCTCGGCAGCTTGGCGAATTTCGCCGACGGCAGCGGGCGATTGATGGATTCATAGACACCGATGGCTTCCAATAACTGCGGGCTCACAGGCACCGTCGACATGTGTGGCTCCCCCTCGATGTGCGGAATGATTGGAGCGATTGGAGTGGCGCGCGGGATACGGCGCGCCGCGCCGCGTTCGCCGCGGTCGGGCAACCGATGGGCCGGTGGGACGGGTGGAGCAATCGGAATGACTGAACCGATTGAACCTGGATTGGCCCCGTTGAACCGGATTGGAACAATCGGAATGATTGGAGCGACGCGCAGATGCGATTCTGCAACGCAGCTCGACCCAAAGTCAGCGGTCGGTAAAACGCTTTCTTTGTCTATTCTACCATATTCGATTTACAGATTGATCAAGCAGCGAGGGGCGGGCGGGGACGGGAGGCTGGGGCGAAACGAGCGGCGCGATCGTGGAGGAGGACGGGGGCTGGGGCAACGTAACGGACAAAAGTTCCGTTACGACGGCGCGATCGTGGAGGAGGACGGGGGCTGGGGCGAATGAACATGGACAAATAAGCGTCCCTGAGACGCTTATTTCACTGAAAGCACCGAATCGAATGCAAATAGGCGGCCGTAGGCCGCTTATTTGCCTCCGTCACCCCGAAATGGCTCGGTTTCAGCCGCATAAGCGGCTGTGAACCGCTTATTCGCTGCAGATCGGATCATTCGACACACTTTAGCGGCCATGGACCGCTTATTCCCCGCATGTCCCCGCATGTCCCCGCATGTCCCCGCATGTCCCCGCATGTCCCCGCATGTCCCCGCATGTCCCCGCATGTCCCCGCATGTCCCCGCATGTCCCCGCATGTCCCCGCATGTCCCCGGTCGCCGCAAGGCACTCATATTCGCGTCATTTGACTGACGTCACTTGCACTGGTAATATCATCCTTAAAAAAGGAAATACAAAATGTGAGAGAATTCAGGGGAGCGTCGTAAAACGAATGCGGGCATTAGAAGAATATATTAAACGTAAAAGCAGTGTATTGTCGGAAGACGTGATTAAAGTGAGTTCATTCTTGAATCATCAAGTCGATGCGGGTCTGTTGACGGTATTGGGGCAAGAAATGGCTGATGCGTATCGATCGCGGCACATCACGAAAATTCTCACCGTTGAAGCAAGCGGAATTCCCATCGCGTTCGCGGCGGCACTCGCGATGGATATTCCGTTCATTTATGCCAGAAAATCGAAGACCATCACGCAAACCGACGCATTCACATCGGCGGTGCAATCGTTCACCCGAAAGGTGACTTATCAGGTTTCCGTAGAGAAAGAATATCTGGCGGCAACCGACAGAGTGTTGATCGTCGACGACATTCTTGCGGAAGGCGCCGCTGTCCGCGGGCTGATCGATATCGTCGGACAGGCCGAGGCCACATTGGTCGGGGTCAGCGTCGCGATTGAAAAGAGCTTTCAGAGCGGCAGAAAATGGCTCGACTCAGCTGGCATACCGGTGCACGCGCTCGCCAGGATTGCTAGAATGTCCGCCGAACATGGAATCGAGTTTATTCCGTCAGACTACGGTGGCTGGTGAAGTGCATAGGACAGTTCCCGCCTGTAGCTCCCGCCTCACATCCGCCTACACATCGACCGCGAGCTTGCGTTGCTCGATCTCGCTGGCCGCTTCGACCTATGTCGCCATCGCCGTTTCCTCTATTTAGACAACGGGATCGAAATATTGACGCGATTCGACCAATTACTCCTTGTGTGATCCGCGGATAATGTGGCTATAATTGATATGTAAAGCGATGGATAGAGTGCCAAGCAAAATTGCACAATTTGGGGCTGTGACTGGCGTCCTGCACCCGATCGCAAGGAGTTGGTTCGAAATGAAGAAACCCACCATGGTATCGATTGGAACATTTAGCGTCGCTTACATCATGGTTGCGGCCGTTATCTTAACTGGCCTCATGGCGGGCTTTTCAACGCATCCCGGGATTGTGCTCGGTATGATTACCATTGCGACGGCGTTGATTATCGGGCAGCGACTGCGTCGGGCACATGGCGTCGCGTCCACCGTGAATATGGCGCTCTTGGTCCTCGTGATCCTGGTTGCGCTGATCATGATTGCTGTCGGAAACGACCATGCTGAGCTGTGGTTTGCGTCCTGCTACGCGATCTTCGACATTCTCTCGATCCTTGAGATCATATTTGTTCGAAGTCGTTATTAAGGCCGCTGTCCGTCGCGATAACGTGTCTGATCTCAAGTTGTGTACATCGAGGGAAGACGGAGGAAGCAGCCTCTTCCCTTTCCGATAAATTACAGAATATATAGATAACGAGATTTCCTGTCGATCGCGATCGAATTCACAGGGTTGACATCGGATTTACAAAGAAAGATCACCAATTCTCACACCAATGTGATATATTATGTCTACAATTGTCGTAATTAGACAGGCACCTAGATTCAAGACGATTCAAGACATAGTAGACGAATCAGGGCATAGGGAAATCTTAGATTGAGTAGGTGCTGATGTGATAACTTCACTTTCTAGCGATTCAACCACAAATGAATCGACTCAGTCATGGTTTCGCATTCTGCGAAATGGAGACGGCCTTGAGACCGCCTTCACAAACAACATGACCATCTCCCTGTTGGCGAGAACGAACGGCATGGAAGTCATTCGCCACCGCCTGATTGAGGGCGGCACGATGGGATTGGAATATGATGCTAGCTGGGACGCGCTAGAGTGTATTATCATGCTCAGCGGGCGTTTGCGTGTAGAGTATTCGGTTGGGGAGTATGTTCTCCAACCAGGCGACACTCTCTCCGTACAGCCTGTCATGCAGGACGTGCTGGTCACTGCCCTGGATGACGCGGATTTTTTGTACGTGTGTTCAACCAACGTGTTCGACCAGTACTCGGATGGAACACGCGAGCTTCAGAGACTCGTGGAGGAGATTGAGAAGAAGGACGGATACACTGCTTCCCACTGCGAGAGAATTCGAAGAAATTCGCTGTTAATTGGACATAAAATGGGTCTCAGTTCCTCTGATTTGATTGCATTGAGCTGTGGGGCTCTCTTCCATGACATTGGGAAAATCAATATTCCTGACGAAATTTTGCTAAAAAAGGGTAGACTCACTGAGGAAGAGTTTAATATAACA
>NZ_BCQI01000054.1 GCF_001544355.1 Alicyclobacillus acidiphilus NBRC 100859 | reverse complement strand
AAGCTTGCGTGGTTGTCCGTTTTTCCTCAATGACTCACGATGTTACTCCGCAGGGATCGCCTGCGGCATCATTGAAGCATCATCGACTGCCCAAGCGATAAGATTGCTGGCCCGTTACTCCGCAGGGATCGCCTGCGGCATCATTGAAGCCCGCAAAGCGGCAAGTTTCTCGCGAAGTTCATTGATGTTACTCCGCAGGGATCGCCTGCGGCATCATTGAAGCGAGATGATGCAAGGTACCCTCATCGAGCTGTGTGCGTTACTCCGCAGGGATCGCCTGCGGCACCATTGAAGCACCGACGCTGCTTGCGTATCGGATGGTTATCCTGGAGTATTCCACTATTGCCTGCCAATCTACCCCGAATTGCCTAACATCTTGCCTCTTCCGTACCTCCCATCCGTACCGCAGTCAATTTGCTCCTCAGCGTCACGCTCATCTTCCTCCTGAATAATCTCGTATGTCTATGGGTCATACTAAATTCATAAAGTTTCGGCTTATTTCTCCGTTGGAAGGTGAGAGTATTGGAACCTATCGTGGAGTCCGACGGGTTTGACGATCCGGTGCCGTTGTCAGCCCTGCAGCATTACTCCTATTGTCCGAGGCAGTGTGCGTTGATTCATGTGGAACAAGTGTTTGATGAGAATGTCTACACGATGAAGGGAAGATGGGCTCATACGAAGGTGGACGAGGAACATGTCAAGTCTGCGAACGGGCTGGAGATCCTCACTGCGCTTCCTGTTTGGTCGGATAGGCATGGTCTCGTGGGGAAGTGCGACGTGGTTGAGATGCATCATGGGGTTCCGCGGCCGGTGGAGTTCAAGCACGGACGGCGCGAGGCGCATGTGTGGGACGAGGTGCAGTTGTGCGGGCAGGCACTGTGCCTGGAGGAGATGTTCGGCGTTGACATTTCTGAGGGAGACATCTACCACATTTCGTCGCGCAGGCGGAGAAAGGTCCTGTTCACGGAGGATTTGCGCAATCGCACGTTAACCATCGCCCGTCTTGTCCGTACGATGCTGCAGAACTCAATCGTGCCGCCGGCGTTTCACGACCAGAGATGCGTGGCCTGTTCGCTTCAGGATGCTTGTATGCCAGAAAGAACGGACGGATTTCATCGAGTTACCTGGAAAGAATCTTTAGCTCAATTGGACGAGGAGTGGGCGACGTGGGACAACTGAGGAACACGCTATATGTCCAGACGGACGGCGCGGTGTTGCGGCTCGATCACGATACCGTTGTCGTGACCAAGGACAAGGAGACACTGTTGCAGGTCCCGCTGCTGCACATCGAATCGATTGTGGGGATTGGCCGCGTCTCATTCACGAGCCCCTTGCTTGAACGCTGTGCGAGGGATGGGCGCGGCGTCGTGAAAATGAACGGCCAGGGCAGATTCATGTATCGGTTGGAGGGGCCAAAGTCGGGGAACGTGCTTTTGCGTATGGCGCAATATCAGACTTTGTTCGATCCGGATCGATGCGTTCCCATTGTGCAGGCTATGGTGGCCGGTAAAATCTACAATTCGCGGCAGGTGCTGCTACGATCCGCCCGGGATTCCAAACGGGAAGAGTCGAAGCGCAGCATTCGCGAAGTCACCGACGATATGGCGCGCGACATCAGGCGCTTGGACGGCGTGCGCGACATCAACGCGTTGCGCGGGATCGAAGGGATCAACGCGAAGCGCTACTTTTCCGTGTTCGCGCATCAGTTTTCGTTCATGGGGGATGGATTCGCCGAGTTCGACGGCCGATCCCGCCGCCCCCCGCGCGACCCCATCAATTGTCTTCTCTCCTTTCTCTATGCGTTGCTTACCAACGATGCGATATCCGCGATCGAGAGTGTCGGATTGGATCCCCAGGTTGGTTTTCTCCACACGCTGCGTCCGGGGCGTCCGTCGCTTGCTTTAGATTTAATGGAGGAATTTCGGCCTGTGCTGGCTGATCGGATCGCGGTGACGTTGGTCAATCGAAAGCAGATTACCATGGAGGATTTTGACGTGCTGCCTGGAGGGGCGGTGTCGTTGACGGATCGCGGAAGAAAGACGGTGATCAGCGGCTACCACGCTCGTAAACAGGACGAAATGGTGCATCCGCTGCTGGATAGGAAGATCCCGATTGGGCAATTTCTGCTCGTGCAAGCGCGGTTGCTTGCGCGTGCCATTCGGCGCGATCGCGTCGAATACGTGCCCGTGTACCACAAGGCGTGAGGTGAGGTATTTGAATCTGCTGGTTGCGTATGACATCTCGACGGAGACAAAGCAGGGCGAAAAGAGGCTCCGCAGGGTTGCGAAAGTTTGTATGGGGTATGGGCAGCGCGTGCAGCATTCGGTGTTCGAATGCCGATTGGATGAGTTGCGGTTTGTCGAATTGGTCCGGGCGCTAAAAGAGATTGTTCATCCTGCCGAGGACAATATCCGAATCTACCGTGTGACCGACCTTAGCCGCGGGAGCGTTGTCAATTTGGGCAGGGAGGTTGGGCTGGATTTCGACGAGCCCATCATCCTGTAAACTTGTCTTAAAATATGAGTCTAAAAAGTCAATTGAAAGCGCATACAAGGACGACTATGATCGGGTTATTAGAATATTTGTTTAATAGTCAAACGAAAGAGGGGGTCGTCCGCGATCGCATAGGTTTTCGGTTGTTTCTCAAATGCGTGGAGAAACCGTTTAGGCGTCAAGGGGGAGAGTACTTGAACAGAAAATTCATCGGCACGTTAGCTGCAATCTTAACGATTGGCACGTCAGTACCGGGCGCGTTGGCTGCAACGTCTTCGGTGACATCTTCAACAGCTGGTCAGCCGGTGTTGTCCAGCGCTATCAAGGACAAGCTGACCAGCCTTGTTCCGCCTGGATCCGCTTCCAACACCAACGCGTTGAACACGTTGGTTGCCGACTTGGCCGCGATCCACGACGCGTTGACCATTCCGGAGCTGCAAGCTGTTCAGAAGGCTGCGACGGCGTCGCAGGCTTTGACTTCTTCACAATGGGATGCAATCGTGTTTCCGAACACACCTTCTGCGAAATTGAGTAAGGATCAACAGAACGCTGTACGACTCATCGCGGACATGATCAACCTGATTTCCTACGATTCGGTCTCGAACGATGGACAGAATGTCCAGACGCTTGTGTCGGACATGCAGTCGATTTCTCCACTCATCAACGCTGCGGATGTGTACCAATTCTTCTACAACTTTGCGTCCAGCGTCGGCAGTCAATCCTCTGCCATCGTAGGCGGTCAATCCTCCGACGCCGCAATCATGACGTCGGCGATTGAGGCGGCCCTCGAAGGGCAATCGTCGGTGAAGTCCCAGATGCCGCAGTTCGCGGTGATTCAGACGGATATCGCGAACGTGTGGAACAGCTATCAGGCCTTGGTGGATGCTGACGGCAGTGGTCTCAAGGCATTGCTCTCCGGCATCATTTCCACCTATCTCGGCTTTGCCGCGCCGACTGCGAGCGCGACGGTCACTGTGAATACTGCTTCCAATCTGGGGGCAATTCCGTCGTCGGCGTTTGGCATCAATACTGCCGTTTGGGACAGCGGGTTTGAAGATCCGACTCTGATTTCTGAAGTGAAGGCCTTGAGCCCGGACGTGCTTCGTTTCCCTGGCGGCTCCGATTCCGACAATTACCATTGGGCTACCAACACCTTGATCAACGGTTTGTGGGGCAATTCGGACGACACGTTCGATCACTTCATGGGCTTCGCCAACAATACTGGCGCCCAGGCGATGATCACGGTCAACTATGGATCGGGCACGGCGGATGAAGCGGCCGCGTGGGTGAAATACGCGAACGTGACCCACAATTACGACGTGAAGTATTGGGAAATCGGCAACGAAATTTACGGCAATGGGTACTACAACGGCAATGGTTGGGAGACGGATCAACACGCTGTCGCAGGTGATCCGGAAGAGGGCAATCCTGGCCTGAGCCCGCAGACCTATGCCAACAACGCAGAGCAATACATCACGGAAATGAAAGCGCAAGATCCATCGATTAAAGTTGGGGCCGTCTTGACCATGCCGTACAATTGGCCGTGGGGCGCGACCGTGAACGGGAACGACGACTGGAACACGACGGTCTTGAAGACAATTGGACAGGACATCGATTTTGTCGATGTTCACTGGTATCCGGAAACGCCAGGTCAAGAAACGGACGCCGGGCTGCTCGCAGATACGAATCAAATTCCGGCGATGATTCAAGAGCTGCGCAAGGAAATCGACGAGTATGCGGGATCGAACGCGAAGAACATCCAGATCTTCGTGACAGAGACCAACAACACGTCGTCGACGCCTGGGCAGCAGTCGAACAACCTGGTGAACGCGCTGTTTCTGGATGATGATCTCGCTGGATTCATCCAGGCAGGGGCCGCGAACGTGGACTGGTGGGATCTGTTGAACAGCGCTGGCGACGGCTACAACAGTCCATTCCTGTACGGCCAAAATCTGTTTGGCGACGAAGGTTTGCTCTCGTCTGGGCAGACTTCGCCGGATGGCGCCAAGGAACCGCCGCTCTACACGCCGCTGCCGACCTACTATGGGTATCAGATGCTGGCGGACTTCGCGAAACCGGGCGACACCATGCTTGGCACGTTGTCCAGTCAGTCGATGATCGATCCGCATGCGGTGAAGCTGCCGAACGGCGATGTGTCGGTCATGCTGGTGAACAAGGATCCGAGCAACACGTACAATGTCTCGCTGAATCTGGAGGGGTATGCGCCAGCCTTCAACGCAACCGAGGAAATCTACGGCGAGGGCAGTCCATCTGTCACGACGACGCAGGTGTCTCGCTTCAACTCGACCGTCAAACTGCCGCCATACTCAGTGACCGACGTACTGCTGCATCCGATCGCGCCGGCGACAAACACGCAGCAAATGTCGGTCCAAACAACCCTGTCCGGCAGCACGGTGACGCCGAGCGGCACGCAAACCATCACGGCGACCTTTACCAACAACGGTCTGCCGGTGAGCAGGGCCACGCTCGACCTGGAGCTGTATGATTCCACTGGAAATCTGGTTGCAGAGGATACGGTGCCGAATGTCACCCTGGGACATGGGGCTTCGCAGCAAGTGACTTGGTCGTGGACGGCGCCGAACACGCCTGGAGACTACACGGTTGAGGCGTACGCGTTTGGCGGCGCTGGCGGAGTGACGTACTTGGCAAACAACGATGCGGCCGATTTCTCAGTCTCTTCGCCAACGCTTGCGAAGTTTGGCGACATTGTCACGCAAAATACGACCGTGACGGTAACCGGTCCGGAGAGCACCACTGGCACGGTCTATACAATCCCAGTGGCTGCGGACGGCAGTTATGACGGCAGCACCAACATACCTGTCACGAGCGACGACACGGTGACCATCACGACCACGTTCAAGAACGTCTCCCAGTCCGACTACTTGGACAACGCGATTCTGGATATGGAAGTCGATGGTTCCACACAGCCGTTCCAATACTTCACACAGAGCAACAACTTGGCTCCGGGGCAGTCGATCACGCTGACCAAGTCGTGGACCGTCGGCTCGACCGCTTCAGGGACATACAAGTTGGGCTTCCAAGCGGACAACAACAACACATGGGGCGGATCGAACACCTGCTATTACCAACCGAACGTCGCGGTGTTCACGGTGACAAACACGTCGAACTCCGAGCCGCTCGCGAAGTACGGTGATATCGTCGCGCAAAACACGACCGTGACGGTGACGCCGGCGAGCACGTCGGGATCCGTCTACGGACCTCAGACCTACAACATCCCTGCTGGGTCTGACGGAAGCTATGACGGAAGCACGAATATCGACGTGACGAGCGGTGATACGGTAACTATCACAACGACGTTTGAAAATGTGTCAACCTCCGACTATCTGCAAAACGCGATTCTCGACATGGAGGTCGACGGAGCGTCGCAGCCGTTCCAATACTTCACGCAGAGCAACAACTTGGCGCCAGGACAGTCGGTGACGCTCACGGGCACGTGGACCGTCGGCTCGACCACTGCGGCGGGGACGTACAAGTTGGGCTTCCAGGCGGACAACAACAATACGTGGGGCGGATCGGACAATTGCTATTACCAGCCGAACGTTGCGGTATTTAATGTTCAGTAAGGTTACGAGGTTGTTGGACATGTGTCCACCATCGATAGAGCGCGAATGATAGCGTGCACGGAGGGTCGCGGAGCAGCCGCTCGCGGCCCTCTGCGCGTTCTCGTCTGTTGTTTGGCGAAAGTTTCATTTATGATCAATTCAAACGTCATGGCGAGTCGTTCGATGAACGATTCGCATGGAGGAAAAGCGTTGTCCAAGCTGAATGTTGATCCAAGCAGTTCTGCCATCTTCCAAGCGAAGTTCGGGTCGTTGATCACTTTCCGCTCCTCGGCAGCGGCAAGACCGACTACGTGGTGCTTCGCGCCATGCTGTGACACGCGTTCCACCATCTCGGAAAGGGTGCTTGGCTTGCGAGATCTGTTGTGGTTTATCCATCTTCTTGGCATCGCGCTTTGGCTGGGACCGACGACAGGCGGGCTGCTGTTGCTCTGGCCGAACGGGCGACAGCGTGATCAAGGGCGCGATCGAAAGCGCGATCGAAAGCCCCCGGCGAGAATCGACGTAAGGACGTGTGTCGTCCTGTTGACGCGAACGACGCACATCGGCGCTGGACTAGCCGCGCTGGGCGGGACAGGGCTGTCGTTGATCGAGCAGCCGAAATCGAACCTCGGGTTGTTCTGGTTGGCGTCCATGCAAGGATTCGGTGTGATCGCGTTCGTGCTGTCCGTGTTTGTTCTGACGCGAATCGGCAAGAAGATCACGCGTATGGAGCCGAACTCGGAGGCGGAGCGCCGCGTGGTGAGGGCGTATCGGAATTGGCTGTCCGTTGTTTGGCTCTTGCTGATGCTGAGTCTGATTCTCGCGGCGTTCAAACCCATTTGACGGACATGTCGGACCACCTCCGGAAGGGATCCCAGAAAGGATAGGATGCAATTGTTTCAATTGGATGTCCTCGGCTATTGGGGAGCGTATCCCGAAGCCGCGGAAGCGACCGCAGGCTATCTCCTGACCACCGACGGCGGGCGGTACTTGATTGATTGCGGCTCTGGCGTGCTGTCGCAGTTGTATCGGTACTGCAGAGTCGAAGATTTGACCGCTGTGCTGCTCAGCCATTGCCATCCGGATCACGCCGCGGATATGGGCGTCCTCGGGCACGCCGCGCTGCTCGCAGGCATGACAGGGGCACGCGAAACGAGTTTGCCCGTGTATCACGCCGCCGCACCGTCGGCCTTGATCAAGCACTGGTCGCAGGATCCTTGGCTGTCGTTTCACCCTGTCGGCGATGGCGACGAAATGATCGTGGGGGACGTCCGAGTGCGGTTCCGCCAAACCATACATCCAGTGGAGTGTCTGTCGATGCGCATCACGCATGGGGAGAAGGTGTTCGCCTACTCGGCGGACTCAGCCCTGTGCGATTCCCTGTTGGAACAGGCCGCGGATGCCGATCTGTTCTTGTGCGAAGCAAGCATGTACGCTTCCCAGGAGGATTTGGCCAGACGCGTCGGCCATCTCACGAGCACACAATGCGGTGAGTTGGCGAGAGACGCTCGCGTGAAGCAGCTCGCCGTGATCCACCTGCCGCATGAGGGGGATCTCGACGTACTCACCACGGAGGTCGAAGCCGCGTTTGGCCGCCGCGTGGTTCGCGTTGGGACGGGGACGCGCCTGTCGATTGGACAGCGATAACCCTTGTAAGCGCATCCACGCGTTGTTTATAGTACGAGAGTAAGCAGTGACAATTGGGAGGGACCGAGATGCCGCAACCTTATGACTTGCCGCTGGAACAGTTGCAGACGTACCGTCCGCCGCTGACCAGGGAAGCCGATTTTGACGCGTTTTGGCAAGCGACATTGGAACAACTGGCGAAGGTGCCGACGGATGCGACGTTTGAGGAAATCGCGTATCCCGCGAACGGAGTTCGCGTCTTTCGCGTGACGTACACAGGCTTTGGCGCCGCGCAAATCGCGGGCTGGTACGCGGAGCCCGTGCAGTCGAGCGCAAACGAGCAGGTCCCGGGCCTCGTACATTTTCACGGATATAACTGGTCGTTCGAGGGCGGCGTGCATGACGTCGTCAACTGGGCGTTGCACGGCTACGCGGTACTCGGTATGCTTTGCCGCGGGCAGCAATCGAGCGAGGACAACCTGGTCTCCCCGCATGGGCACATGTCCGGTTGGATGACCAAGGGTATTCTCGACAAAGAGACGTACTACTATCGCGGCGTGTACATGGACGCGGTTCGCGCCATCGAGGTACTGGCGTCGCGCGCCAACGTGGATGCCAAGCGTATTGGCGTGATTGGCGGGAGTCAAGGCGGTGGGCTGTCCATCGCGTCCGCCGCGCTGTCGGACATTCCGCGTGTCGTCGTCGCGGAGTATCCGTACCTCGCGCATTTTCGGCGGGCCATCGATGTGGCGCCTGTCGGCCCGTACCTGGAAATCAATGAATTCTTTCGTCGGAATGGCGATCCCGAAATCGAAGAAGCCGCGATGCGCACGCTCTCGTACCACGACATCATGAACCTGGCGCCGCGCGTGAAGGCGCCGACGTTGGTCGCTTCTGGCCTGGTGGACGAGATCACGCCGCCGTCGACCATCTTTGCTGCATACAACCACATCGAAGCAGAGAAGCGCATCTGCGTCTATCGATACTTCGGACATGAATATATCCCGCGTTTTCACACGGAACGGCTCCAATTTTTGCAGAAGCACCTGCAGGCGTGATCGGCGGTTCCGGTCGACGTGTCAGGCGTCGGCCGGAATCAACTACCGCTGTGTCCTCTTACACGTTCTCCAAGGACTCGCGTTTCTGCAAATATTCGTCATATGTGCCGGAAAAGTCGATCACGCCGTTTGGCGTCAATTCGATGATGCGATTGGCGACGTCCGTGACCAACTGGCGGGCGTGTGAAACGAAGATGACGGAGCCCTGGAACTCCACAAGCGCTTGGGTCAGGGCGTCGATGGACTCCAAATCCAAGTGGTTCGTCGGTTCGTCCAGGACGAGCACGTTTCCTTGTTGCAGCAGCATTTTGGAAATCATCAGCCGGGCCGACTCGCCGCCGGAGAGCACTTCGGTCGACTTGTGGACCTCGTCTTTCGAAAACAGCATGCGTCCGAGAATGCTGCGGATGGTCTGCTGGTCCGCCGTTTCGTCAAAGCTGCGCAACCATTCATAGACGGTCGTGTCCGTCGGGATGGTTTCATGGTGATCCTGGGTAAAGTACGTCGGTTCGGCCGATTGTCCCCAGGTGACCGTTCCTGCGTCCGGCTGTAGTTCGCCCATCAACGTGTTGAGCAAGGTCGTTTTACCAATGCCATTCACGCCGATCACGGCCACTTTTTCACCGCCGTGGATGTCGAACGAGATCCCTTTCAATACGTGCAGGTCCCCGAACGATTTGTGAATGTCATCGACTTTGACCACCAGTTTTCCGAGCGGCTGCTTCGCCGTGAATTTGATGTAGGGAGATACCCGCGAAGACGGCCGAATCTCCTGGATTTCGATCTTGTCGATCTGCTTTTGCCGGCTCGTCGCCTGTTTGGCTTTGCTCTTGTTGGCCGAGAAGCGGGCCACGAACTCTTTCAGTTCCGCGATTTTCTCCTGATTCTTCTGGTTCTCTGCGAGCAACTGCTGACGGGCAAGTGTGCTCGCGGCCACAAAATAGTCGTAGTTTCCGGCGAACATCGAAATTTGCTGGTAGTCGACGTCGACCATGTGTGTGCAGACTTCATTTAAAAAGTGGCGATCGTGCGAAATAATCACCATCGTCCCTTTGTGCTGAAGCAGGAACGATTCGAGCCAGCGAATGGTGTCGAGATCGAGGTGGTTGGTCGGCTCGTCCAGCAGCAAAATATCCGGCTTGCCAAACAAGGCTTGAGCCAAGAGCACCCGCAGTTTGAAACCGCCAATCATCGAACTCATCAAATCGCCGTGTTTCTCCACAGGGATGCCGAGACCTTCCAGCAATTCCGCGGCCAGATAGTCCGCCGAATAGCCGTCCATATCCGCAAACAGGCTCTCGAGCTCGCCGACGCGCATGCCTTCTTCGTCGGTCATTTGCGGCAGCGCGTACAGTCGTTCGCGCTCCTGCATGACCTCCCACAGTTCCGGGTAACCCATGAAGACCGTGTCGATCACGCGGCAGTCGTCGTATTGATAGTGGTCCTGACGGAGTACGCCGACGCGCAGGTCGGGCTGAATCGTCACGTTTCCAGTCGTCGGTTCAAACTCGCCAACCAGGATTTTCATGAATGTGGATTTGCCCGATCCATTGGCTCCAATCAATGCGTAGCGGTTGCCTTCGTCGAAGCTGAGATTCACGTTTTCAAACAATATGCGCCCGCCGAACGAGACGGACAGATCTTTGACTTTGATCATATATGTGGACTCCTTGGTTTATCATATAGTTCAGATCACGCTTACTAGTGTAACCGATGCGTCTACCTTTTTAGTCTAGTACAATTTACAACATGCCAGCGGTTGCACGCGGCCGGGAGGATGAACGAGTTGAAAATCGATATTTATCAAGATACGGTATGCCCTTGGTGCCGTATTGGTCAAGCCCATTTGATGCAGGCTTTGCGAAAGATCTCCATCGAACCGCTGGAGATCAACTACAAGGCGTTTCTGCTCGATCCGACGACACCGCCCGAAGGGCGACCGCGATCGACCTTGATTGAGAAGCTCGGCGGCCAACAGCGATCCGACGAGATGCACAACCGACTCTGCAAAATTGGCGAAGCGTGCGGCGTGGAGTTTCACTTTGAGGAGATCGAACGAATTCCCAACACGCTGCTGTCGCATCAACTCATCAAGCTCACTCCGCACGACAAACAGCGAGCGATGGTCGACGCCTTGCACGACGCGTACTTTGAACAAGGGCTCGACATCGGACAAATGGACGTGCTGCTGGACATCGCGAAATCGCAGGGACTCGATCCCGTCGAAGTAAAAGGCAAATTGTTAGCCGAAGAGCAGTTGCCGGAGGTCGAGCGCGACTTGGCTTTCGCGGAAGCCGCCAACATTTCAGGCGTTCCGTTTTTCGTCATCAACGATACGTACGGCATATCTGGAGCCCAACCGGTGGATGTGTTCGTCCAGGCGCTCACGCAGATTGCCGAAACCACTTGAGGTACTTTGAGATCGCGTAAAGGACGTGCTTGCTGGGTTGGAAGATATTGAGTTGTGGGAACCGGAGCGTTCTTTGTTTCGTGAAATGTCATTTCTTTGGTACTGGACATCGAGGATGCTGTCTTCGACTTCGTTTCAAATGTTGTCCGTCGCAATTGGATGGCAGATGTACGCCTTGACCCACAGCGCCTTCAGCCTGGGATTCGTTGGACTGGCTCAGTTCATCCCGATGGTGGTGTTGACGCTGGTGGTCGGGCATGTGGCGGATCGATTCGACAGGCGAGTGATTGTTTATCTGTGCCAGTTTGCCGAGTGCGCAATCACCGCCTTGCTGTTGTATGAGACCGTTCGCGGCACCTTGAACCAGGAACAAATTTTGCTTGTCGCCGCCGTGTTGGGGACGTGCCGGGCGTTTGAGGGACCGGCTGCGTCCGCGCTGCTGCCGCAGTTGGTGTCGAAGAACGCGTTGCAGCGGGCGATCTCGTGGGCGACATCCGGCAACCAGACCGCGATGATTGTCGGCCCGTCGATCGGCGGCGTATTGTTTGCATTCGGCCCAAGCTGCGTCTATGCCACCGTCACAGGCGCACTGTTGGTGGCCGCCTTCGCGTCGGTGCTGATCCGGGTCGAAAAGACCATCCGCGAGCCGAAGCGCGTATCGCTTCATTCTCTGCTGGAAGGACTCGTCTTCGTGTACCGCCGCAAAGTCATTCTTGGGACCATCTCCCTGGATCTATTCGCGGTGCTGCTCGGCGGCGCCACTGCGCTCTTGCCGATTTACGCGCAGTCGATCCTTCATACAGGCCCTTGGGGGCTTGGCATCATGAGAACGGCGCCTGCGGTGGGCGCACTCGCGATGTCGCTTGTTTTGGCCTACTTTCCGCTCAAGCGTTCGATTGGTCTGACGCTGTTCGGCGCCCTCGGCGTATTTGGCTTGGCGACGATGCTGTTCGCGGTGTCGAAAAACTTCAGTCTATCGTTGTTCGCACTTTTGTTGATAGGCGCTTCTGACGTGATCAGCGTCGTCATCCGCTCGTCGCTCGTGCAGTTGTTGACGCCGGACGATATGCGCGGGCGAGTCAACGCGGTCAATTCGCTGTTCATCGGCACGTCGAACCAGTTGGGTGAGTTCGAATCGGGCATGGTCGCGGGTTTCATCGGGGCGGTTCCCGCCGCGTTCATTGGCGGACTGGGAACGCTCGTGGTCGCTGCCGCTTGGATGTACCTGTTTCCTTCGATCCGTCGGATTCAATCGCTGTCGGAAGGCTGACGGTCCTCGTCGGCGATCCACAACGTGTAGTAGTCGTTCGCGCGCAGCGCTTCGAAGCCGAATGACTGATACAGAGACAGGGCGTTGCGGTTTTCGCACGCAACTTCCAATTCGATGGTTGTGCAAGCGGCGCCTTGGGCGATTCGAATCGCTTCCGCGAGAGCCTGCCTGCCATAACCTTGTCTTTGATGCTCCGGCAGAATGGCGAATCCATAGAAGAACGCCGCATGGTCATTCGTGTAGTTGATGGATATCGTGCCGATGAATTCGTCGGCGCGATCGATGGCATACCGCCGCCGCTTCGGGTTTTGCCCGTCCTCGTCTTGGCTGAGCATATGACGCGCCGATTGCTCGTCCATTTGGAAAGCTTCCGTGAAGACGCGCGTCAACATGTCGAAGTCGGTTGGACCGGCATCTCGCAGCCGAATCGGGCCTCGCGTTGGTGGAATGTTTGGCTCCGTTAGTCGCATCCAGTGCTCGGAAAACGCGTATTGCGCGCCGATGGCTGATAAAAACTGCTTTCCGGCGACGGACGATTCGGCGTTGATCAAAAGCAGTTTCGATACGCCGCGGCTTGCCGCTTCCACTTTGGCGGCGTCGAGCAGGGCAGTGAAGCAGCCTTGTCGTCGGAAGGCGGGATGGACCATGCCGCTGACTTCAATTTCACGCTCGTTGAATTGGAACAGCCCGAGGTAGCCAATCAATTCTCCATCGCGGCAGCAGAGAAAGTCGTTGATTTCATCCGTTGGACGGATTTGCAAGAGAGATTCGTTGATTTTGAGCTTGAGTTGATCGTGTGTTTCGCAGATGGAACACAAACGGCGTACGGCCTCGTATGATTCGTTGGTCAGTCCGCGACTGGCAACGATTTGATTCTGAGAATTCTTCACCAAGTTATCTCTCCCATGGCCGCTAAAATACTCGTATCTCCAAAAGAACCGTGATAGAGTTAAAATGATCATAACGTGAACGGGCGTTCGATGGAACCTGTTTGTCAATCGATTGCAAACGGTGGGTGATAGTATGCCGAATGAACCGACTAATCCAACAATTCCGTCGGGGAGTTTTCCGGTCAGTTTTCGCGAGGCGTCATTGGAATATAAGCACGAGCTGGCCGCGTGGCTGGCGTCGGACACATGGCCGAATTTCACGAATTCGAAACCTTCCTACGATGTGGCCATTGGCTGGGTCGAACGCGGTGTGTTTCATGGGGACGGGAGGAAGACGTTTTGGATTGTTCGAGATCGGCATCACAAGGTTGGCCTCATTCAGTTATACGATTTGAACGATTCGACGGCCATGTTCGATCTCCGCATCAACACGCAGTATCGCGGCATGGGGATCGGGCGCCAGGCGGTCGCGTTTCTCACGAGTTACGTCTTTACGACGTTTCGGCGCGTCACGAGAATCGAGGCGAACACCCGGGTTGACAACGTGGCCATGCAGAAGGTCCTGCTTGCGAGCGGCTACGTCAAAGAGGCGCACTATCGAGCGGGCTGGCATTACGAAGACGATCCGTCGCGCTGGATCGACGCGGTCGCATACGCCATCCTGCGATACGATTGGATGCACAACCTGACGAGTCCTGTACCTTGGGAGCTGGGACAGGCTGCGGTAGACAAATAGCACAAGAGATTTACTCGCGGCGCATGCAGGACTTGCGAAATAGATGTCGAAATCTGTCGCAATCGATGAGGAGCGATTCGCAAAAAGAGGGAGAAAAGCACTGTGTCAGTGTTATTTTATTTATCAACTTCCATCATGGTCGGTTTGGCCATTTCCATCCTCCCCTATCGGCGATTACCTGGTGTCACGACCTTCCTCGCAATGATGTCGGCGATGGTCGTATACTCCTTCGGCTCGTTGATGGAGTTATTGAGCGAGTCGCTCGCCGCAAAAGTGTTTTGGCGGGACTTTCAACAAATTGGCTTACTTCCGTTGTCCTTCTTGTATTTCCTTCTCGCTTTTGAGTACTCTCCATATGCCGACCTGTTGTCAAAGCGGATGATTTGGGTCTGTTCACTCGTTCCCCTGTCGAGCCTGCTTCTCATCTTTACGGATCCAATCACGCACTGGATGCGGTACGGATACACCATTCTGTCCGACGGTTATCTTGTTGTTCACCCGACTCAACTCGACACCATCATGGTATCGCTGTGCGAGATGATCGGCTTGGTCGCATGGCTGATCATGGCTCGAACGTTCGTCGTCTCGCGTCACCGTCAGCGATGGCGGATCGCCACATTCTTGGTGGCCTACCCTCTTCCCGGAGCATTCCATGCCGTGCGCGCTTTGTTTCAAACGCAACCCGGATACGACACGTCGTTGACTCTGGGACTGATTCCGGCGGGACTGCTGTTCTTCTGGGGACTGTGGAGTCAGAGAATGTTTGAAATTGCGCCAATTGCTCGAGAAATGCTCTTCCAAAGCATGTCTGATTCGGTGTTGATTGTCGATCTCACAGGCAGAATCCAAGACGCCAACACCGCGGCCTTTCAATTGTTTGGAGGACGAGAGGGACATCGGCCTTTGCTGCGGCGGAACGTCGATGAAATGATTGGTCAGCCGGCCTTTCCTGAACAAGATGTTCGATCCGTCATCGCCTTCGATGAACGATGGCTGGAAATGAAGGCCATCGCGGTCAGATCAAAGCGAGGCGAAATGACTGGCAGGATTCTGGTGCTCTCGGATGTTTCCTTGCAGTACGAAGAAACGGAAAGGCTTCGTGCGGAAGCGTTGACAGACAATTTGACAGGTCTGGTCAACCGCAGAATGTTGGAACGCGAGACGAGACGAATCATCGATTCCATGGAGGAGGGTGAATGTTCCGCATTTCTCGTCATGGACATCGACGATTTCAAACTGATCAACGACACGTACGGACATAAAGTTGGCGACGAGTTCATCGTCCTGGTTGCTCAAACCCTGCGCAGCACCGCCAGCCAAAGTTGGATCGTCGGCCGCCTTGGCGGAGACGAATTCGGTATCGCGATTCCGCACTGCGACGAGTCTTCCGCGATGGCTGCGGCGGAACGCATCCGCAGATCGATCGAAAGTGCTACACTGAAAGTGTCCAATAGCGCCTGTGGCGTGACGCTGAGTATTGGATGTTCGGTCTTCTCGTCGACCGCGATCACGTTCGAGGACGTATACGTGGAAGCCGACAAAGCGTTGTACGCCGCGAAGGATGCCGGAAAGAACAGGAGCACTGGCATCGCGTATATGTCTCAGGAGAATGAGGGAGGCGCTTGAATTTGGTAGATGGACAGGATTTGTTGGACCTGGAACGAGCGGTGCAGCTTCTCGAATTCCCCACGTTTACTTCGAGGGTGACGCGATACCTTGGCAAACCCATGGAACGGATGGTGGGTATGTTGCCTGCGTCTGTTTTGGACAAGCTTAGCCAGTACACTCACGCTTGTTTGAGTGCCGCGCTGCGCGTTGTCCTGTTGACCGTGGGTACGGAAAACCGCCGACACAAGGCGAACGATATCGTTCTCAAGGGTTTGGTTGTCGCGACGGGCGCAGCGGGCGGGTTCTTTGGCGGATTGACCATGGCTGCGGAATTGCCCGTCTCAACAGGCATCATGATGCGCTCCATCGCGGAGGTGGCCAGGGAAGAGGGCGAAGATTTGTCGTCTGTCGAATCGCGGCTTGCGTGCCTCTCTGTGCTGGGTCTGGATACATCCACCGACGGCGAGGTACCAGGGCTGCACGCGGCGAAATACTTTTTTGCCCGCAACGCGATGGCGGCTGAACTGGTCAAGTCCACCCAATTCGTCGCCGCCAATGTCGTGACCGATGAGACCGCGCCGCTTGTTGTCAAAATGCTGAACAAGGTGGCAGAGCGATTTGGCGTGCAACTGACGGAGAAAATGGCCGCCGATTTGGTGCCGGTCGTTGGCGCTGTATCTGGCGCGACAATCAATTATCTCTTTATTGACCATTTCCAGCGGATCGCCAGAGGGCATTTCATCGTCCGGCGTCTCGAGCGAACGTACGGACGCGAAACCGTGCGGGAGGCGTATGAGGCGGTGCTGTCCCGAATGCTCAGATTTGGGCCGCGCAACTTCGATGAACTCGAAGAAGTCGCCGCAACCCGCCAACGGTGACGATGTTGACGGTTCGGCGTTCGAATATCCCAGCAGACTTTTGTCCATCATCAGAGAGGTCAGCGGCCAGCATCTTGTGCGGCGCTGACCTCTCTTGTCTGATCCGTTCTTCTTTTGCCAGCCTCGCTTACGGGAGGATGTTTCCGGCCGCGCGATAGATTGCGTACCATTCTTCACGCGTCAGGTAGATGTCGGCTGCCTTGCAGGAGTCGACGAGACGTGTGGTGTTCATGGTGCCGATGACGGGCTGCATCTTCGCCGGGTGGCGCAACAGCCAGGCAATTGCGATGGTCGTATTGCTGACACCGTATCGAGCCGCGATTTCATCAATTGTCTGGTTGAGTTCAGGGAACTTTTCATTGCCAAGGAAGACGCCTTCAAAGAAGCCGTACTGGAAGGGCGACCACGGCTGGATGGTGATATCGTGCAAGCGACAGTAGTCGAGAATGCTTCCGTCGCGATCCACAGCCGACTCGTTTTCCATGTTCACGTTGATGCCGTTTGAGATCATGGTGGCATTGGTGATGCTCAGTTGCAACTGATTCGTCACAATCGGCTGTTTGACAAACTTCTTCAACAGTTCAATTTGCATCGGCTTTTGGTTGGAGACGCCGAAATACCGCACCTTGCCGGAACGCTCGAGCGCGTCGAACGCCTCGGCCACCTCTTCCGGTTCGACGAGGGCGTCTGGACGGTGCAGAAGAAGGATATCCAGATAATCGGTCTTCAATCGTTTGAGACTGCCATCGACCGCATTCAGGATATGTTCCTTGGAAAAGTCGAACATGCCCTGGCGAATTCCGCATTTGGACTGGATAATAATCTTTTCCCGAATATCGTCGTTCATATGTATCGCTTCGGCAAAAATCTCCTCGCATTTGCCGCCGCCGTACACATCGGCGTGATCGAAGAAGTTCGCGCCCTGTTCGAGCGACGTTTGCAAAAACCGTTCCGCTTCGGCGGGGGTGAGTGAGTTGATGCGCATGCAGCCGACTGCAACCACGGGGACCTGAAGTGGCGATGTGCCAAGTTGAATCGTTCTCACGTCGGTTCTCCTCCTTCGTTTTGAGTTGATTGTACACACGGACACAACCGCTTACAACAGGCCCTGCCCGTTTTGGACAGAATGGGCATCTTTCAGCCATTTTGGTATAGATTGTAGATTTGGGGGGCCGATCGCGACGCCAACTGGCGGGCTGTCCAAGAACGGTGATTCCATAGGTGATGGACAGCCCAGACCTGCGGCGGCCTTACTGGTCGTTCGAGTCTTCGGCGGTTTCTTCCGCGGCGGCCAAATTGCTTGCTGCTTGCGTATATCGCCGATTCAGGCTTTCAACAGCAATCTGGTTTTCCGATTCCTGGATGGTGTCCACCGCGTGATCGGCCTTCTGCAGCGCATTTTCCGCTTGAGCCACGGTGGTGTCGTCCGGATGCGACTGCGCCTGTCTCACAGCGTGTTCCGCTTTGTTCAGCGAGTTGGACGCGTCTGTGAGCGCGGTTTGCGCATTCAGACTGCGAGGGTGTTTGGGCATGTCGTTTGCCTCCTTTCGGAGGCTAGCGTGCGCCAATGGGCAATGGGTTAAACCGAATCGGTGGACGAAGCGGCCGAAATGAGTTCAGACCAATGAGATTACATGGCGGATGACGCGAACAGCAGGCAGAGAATCACAAGAAACCACAGAATCCACCCAGGAACGTGTCGGCGTTGTGTCGAAATGACGTAGAGTTGTCGTTCGTACAACATGCGAATTTGCCGGTGCCCATCGTAACGATGGAGCATGTCCTTCGCTTCAGTATATGTCAAAAGTGGAGCCAGCAACTGATGCACGTACATGGATTCACGGTGTCTGAGCAAGTTGAAAAGGGCACGCTTTGCGCGGGGTGTTTGTCCGTTTGCGATCCATTCCCGGATTTCCGTAAACAGATTGACCTCGCGGCCGAAGCGTTTCACTTTTTCATAATAGGCGGGATCCGAGGGATGAATGTATGTGCCAGGCTTCACCATGATCAGATGGGCGTGCGACATTGGTCTGCCACGATTCGGATTTTTCACCTCTATCCATCCTCGCGCCACGTTTTTGCCAAGCCAAGGTTACGCCGATCTCGCTGTCAGCGCGGCCTCGCTAACAAGATATTGATGACTTCGCCGCTTTATGCGCCCTGTACGGCGTCCTTATCTGCATGCTATCTTCAATTAGAGAACACGATTGGAAGGATAAACTGTGCGCATGCCAGATCACGGATCCATCTATCAAGCAATCGTAGACTCGCTTCCGGACGCAGCGATTGTCCTGAACGGCGACGGCCGCCTCTTGTTTTGGAACGCAAGCGCGAATCGACTGTTCGCTCCAACGGATGTTGGACGACCGTTCAGTGATTTTTTGAGCGACGGCGAGTCTTCTGTCGAGATATGCCGAACCATACAACAATCTGGTTTGCGATGGGATGGCGAGGAAGCACCACAATTCGAGGCGACCATGGTTTCGACCGACGGGGAATCATTGCCCCTAGAACTCACCATCCGCAGTTTGAAGGTGGATGGACAAGATCTGTGCCTTGTCATTGCAAGAAGTATCGCAAAGCGTATCGCAAGTCGCCAAAAGCGACGCGAGATAGAACGTTTGGTCCGAATCATCTCAGAGAATGCGCAGGATGTGATTACATATAGTATTCTGGGAAATCCACCGCTCTATGTGTCATCAGCGATTCAGACTGTGCTGGGGTACTCGCCGGACGATATTGTGTCGGGGCGAGTTACTCTGACGTATCATCCGGATGACGGCGACGTCATGGGTGTGTGCCGGGATCGTGTGGAGGCTGGTGAGACCAGCTTCGTGCTCACGGCCCGGGTGAAACACGCGAACGGCCGCTGGGTGTGGATGGAGACGGTATATCGCGTCGTTCCTGCGGACAATCCGAACGAATGCGCAATTGTCGGCATTGGACGGGATGTATCGGATCGAAAAAAGATGCAGCGGCGATTCGAGCATGCCCAGAGAATTGCCAAGGTCGGCCATTGGGAACGAGATTTTGAGGAAAACTGGATTTACTGGTCCGACGAGGTGTTTCGCATCTTTGGTTTGGAGCCGTCCCAGCCACTGTCGCCTGAGGACATATTCGAAATGACACACCCTCAGGATCGAGCCAAGGTCGTGGAGGCGTTTGCCGAGGCCGAAGCTGGAGAGGGATATAGTCTCGACTATCGGATCGTTCGCCCAGATGGCGAAGTTCGCTACGTGCATTCCCAAGGCGAGCACATTTGGCGGGACGGCCGCATTGTCGGGATGTTTGGTTCGGTTCAAGATATTACGGATCGGAAATTGATAGAGGAAGATTTGACTCGGAGCAAAGAGAGTCTGAAACTTGCGCACCGAATCGCCGGACTCGGCTATTGGGATCTGCAGATTCAGACAAACGAGTTTTATTGCTCTCCGAATTTATCTCAAATTTGGGGTCTCGGTGAAAAGACTTTTCCAGATGCGCGTCAGGCCATACTGGCCAACGTTCACCCCGACGATGCGGCGTATGTGGAAGCGGCTATGGATCAGATCATGAACAATCAGCCGTCCGACGTGGAGTTTCGAATTATCCGCCCAGATGGCTCGGTGCGAAACCTGCGAGGAGTATCGGAAATCATCGTGGACTCGGATGGTGTACCGATCCGGCGATTCGGTGTTGTGCAGGACAACACGGACCAGAAACGAGCGGAGGAGTTGTTGATTCACTCCGAAATGCTGTCCGCCATCGGCCAGCTTGCCGCCGGACTGGCGCACGAGATTCGGAATCCGCTGACCGCCATCAAGGGATTCGCGAAGCTTCTGGCGAATGACGACAACCACCCGTACGAACAGATCATACGGTCGGAGCTGGAGCGAATTGAATCGATCGTAAACGAACTTTTGGTGCTGGCGAAACCGCAGGCGGTCGCCTACAAGCCATGCGGCATACCGGAAGTGCTTCAGGATGTCGTCGATTTTCTCGATGCAGAAGCCATTATGCACAATGTGACGCTGCAATTCGATGTGAGCGGCGAGATTCCACATGTTCATGCGGAGCCGAATCAGTTGAAGCAGGTCTTCATCAACATGATTCAAAACGCGATGGAAGCAATGACGGACGGCGGGACGGTCCACATCGCCGTCCGTCGGCAACACAACTCCGTTGTGATATGTTTCGAGGATACCGGCGTCGGGATCGCGCCGGACATTCTGCAGGCGCTCGGGCAGCCGTTTGTGACCACCAAACCGGACGGCGTAGGGCTGGGATTCATGATATCGAAGAAGATTGTGCAGGATCACCGTGGAACGATGAATGTGCATAGCGAGGTGGGCGTGGGAACGACCATCGAGATCGCGCTCCCTGTTGCCTGAATCGCTGGTGGTCGATCTCTCATTGTGAAGGCCGGTGTTGTGAATTTGATCGCGAGGCTGCGAAAGGCAATTGTACGTTTTGTGGTTCGTTTGGCGATAACCGTGGTCGTCGTCGGAATTCTCCTATTCAGCGGCCTGACCGTGTATTTTCGCCATATTGTACATTTCCGTCAGACAATCTTGAACCGCGTGCAGGCTGAAATCGTGCAGAACCACGTTCACCCACTCACCATGGCCCAGATTCCGGCCATGTACAAAGAGGCGGTGATCGCCACCGAAGATCGCCGCTTCGCCTGGGATCCTGGGATCGATCCCGTCGGTATGATTCGGTCGCTGGTCGTCGACGTCGGCAGCGATGGCTACCTGCAGGGAGGCTCCACCATTACGCAGCAGTTGGTGGACAATACGATCCTCAGCCGCAGCCGTTCTTTAGGATACAAACTCGCGCAAATTTTTTACGCGATCGGCATCTACGACACATTTTCCAAGTCCGAAACTTTTGCGATGTACGCCAATCTCATCTACTTTGGCCACGGCGCGTACGGATTGTACAACGCGTCCGAAACGTACTTCGGCAAATCGCCAAACGTGCTCAACCAAGGCGAGTTGACCATGCTGGCCGGCTTGCCCAACGCACCAAGCGTGTACGATCCGTTTCAAAATATGACGCTAGCCCGGCGAAGGCAAGCCATTGTCCTTGAGAACATGGTCAATGCTGGCATCATCACGCATGCCGAAGCCACGGCCATCTATGATCAGCCGATCACGCTGATTCACCCAGCGTGATCGGGCAGCGAATGGGAAGGTATTGGCCGTGCCCATACTCGGCAGAAAACCGAACGTATGATCGTATATTTCGGATCGATATGATAGAATTGTCGCAAGCACAGTAACCTTGGGGATGGCTCCCTGCCCGTTTTACGGGGAGGGGGTGTGGTAGATGAGTGTTTCAGGAGCACTGTCGCTGATGATCCAGTTCGGATCGTTTGTCGTGATGCTTTTGTCGCTCGTCGTTGCCATCGTTGTTCTTGCCTTAAAACGCAAGTAACCGCCCCCAATCGGTTCGCGCCTCGGGGCGGTTCTTGTCTTGCACACTTTTGTTGTACGGACAGGGACACAAAGCCCAAGGCGATGTGCCCGAGAGTCGGAGTTGCAGCTCCGGCTCTCTTTGTTAGCATAAGTGTAACATATCCGCTTTATACCGCAACTTCAGAGTTATGTAAGTAGCGCAACTTCGCTATCGGCTGCGAGGGGCGAGGGGCGAGGGGCGAGGGGCGAGGGGCGAGGGGCG
>NZ_BCQI01000053.1 GCF_001544355.1 Alicyclobacillus acidiphilus NBRC 100859 | reverse complement strand
TGTTCCTTAAAGGAAGTCGCAGCCAAACGCAAGACTGACTACGCGCTTGGCTGGAGAATTCTCGCGACAGCGATCATGAGCGGCAGTGTTATGTTGATTCTCGGCGGTTCGTTTCAGGATTTACCCGCCGCCATTTTGTCGGGTGTCGTGTGCTTCTTTGTGCAGCTTGCGTTGTGGAGCAAGACCAAAGCGCCGTTTCTGAGCGAGTATGCCGCGACGTTGATGGGCGGCTCGTTTGCGTATGGCCTGACACGCGTGTTCGGCGGCCACGTGGACGCGGTGATGATTGGTACCGTAGCGCCTCTGGTGCCAGGCATCGCAATCACGACAGCCATCCGCGACATCATGGCGAAACACTATTTATCCGGGATGATTCGCGGGCTTGAAGGTGTATTCGTCGCGGGGGCGCTTGGCACCGGGATCGCGACAGTCTATTACCTGTTCATCCTCTGAACAAGACTCGCATGCCCAAGAACGGAGATGGGGTTCGGAATGACACACGATCCGGTGTACCAAATTGCATATAACGTCGTGTTTAGTTTCCTCTCCTCCGTCACCTTCGGCATGATTTGCAATGTTCCGAAACGTTCCCTGCTTACCGCCGGGATCGTCGGCGCAATTGGCTGGATGGGCTATTGGAGTTTATCCTCGCACGGCAATGGCGTGTTTCTTTCAAGTGTCCTCTGTTCGCTATTGTTAGCGAGTGCGGGACACGTGGCCTCACGTTTGCACAAAATGCCTCTTACGGTTTTCTACATTCCCGGCGTTGCGCCTGTCGTGCCAGGCATTACGTCGTTTGAAGCCTTTCGCGATCTCATCACGCACGACTATCCAGCCGCGGCAGCTGGCTTTCTCCACGTTGGGTATACGGCGGTCGGGTTGACCTGCGGCCTGGCCGCTTCCGATATTTTGGCGCGCATGATCTTCGGGCGTCGCAGGCGTCGAGCAAATTCGACTCGCGTGTCCGACCATTGATGGATATACTATGGGACGAGCATTCGGCTCAAGGAGGCCAAGTTGTGAATTCGTTTTTTCGGAGCGCTCCCCTTTCCTTTCAACACGTGTTCGCCATGTTTGGCGCCACGGTGCTCGTTCCCTTTTTAACCGGACTGGATCCCGGCTCCACCCTGGTGGCCAGCGGCGTTGGCACGCTCATATTTCACCTGATCACACGGGGGAAAGTCCCTACATATCTGGGGTCTTCGTTCGCATTTATCGCACCGCTGACCTTATTCGTAGGAAAGTACCACGAGCCAGGACAGGCCGTGACGGGATTGATCAGCGTATCGGTGGTGTACGCCGTCTTGTCGCTCGTCATTACCGCCATAGGGTTCGAACGTGTCCGCAAAGCCATTCCCCCGGTGGTCGTAGGTCCTGTTGTCGCCATCATCGGCTTGTCGTTGGCGCAAACGGCCATTCAATCCGAAGCGTCGACACACTGGGATGTCGCGATTATCAGCCTGCTTGCCGCCATTCTCGCGTCCATCGCTGGGCCCAAGCAGGTGCGCATCATTCCTATTCTCTTGGGCATCGTCGTTGGCTATGTCTACTCGATCATTCGCGGGTTGGTGGCGTTTAGCGGCGTCTCACAGGCGGCTTGGGTGCAGTTGCCGCATTTTCAGGCACCGGTATTCAGTTGGCAAGCCATTCTTGCCATGGCGCCGATCGCGCTCGTGACAATGGTTGAAGATTTGGGCCATATGTTTGTCCTGAATGAGATCACGGGTCGAGATGTCACGAAGAATCCTGGATTTTCATCCATTCTGTTGGGGAATGGCCTGGCTACTTTGATTTCCGCCCTTTTGGGAGGACCCGCTGAGACGACGTACGCTGAGAACTTAGGGGTACTCGCGATGACGAAACAGTTTTCGAGTCGAATCATTCAGGGAGCTGCCGTGATCGCGATTATTCTTGGCTTGCTCGGGAAATTCAGCGCCCTGATTCACTCGATTCCTTCGGCGGTGGTGGGGGGAATCGGGATTCTGCTGTACGGGATGATCGCTGCCATGGGCATTCGGCATATGATCGAGGAAAGAGTCCAGCTTGCAAACATGAAAAACCTGATTATCGTTGCGGTGATTTTCATCGTCGGTGTGGGTTACAGCAACAATGGAATTGCGTTCGCGACGCTCGCCGGATTGATTATCTACTGGCTCATCCCAGACGTCGCAAACCGCAAGGAACGGGCATTGGAAAATGACTGAACCGCCGCCATGCGTACGCTTGGACAAAGGGTCTGCGGCAAGCCGCAGACCCTTTGTCCGTCATTTGTCACACTGCATTACTGCAACGAGAGTCCGGTGAACGTCACAGGACCGACTACGTTGGCCGCGTTCAAGAGAGGATTTGTGATGGTCGCAACGAGTTGGTACGCGTGGTACCCTGCTGGCACATTGGTATCCGCCGTGGAGAAAGACACCGTTTCGTTTTGAATCACCGTCAATGATTCTTGGGCCAGTGCCGTGAAGATCACGCCAGTGTCCCGGATGATGGAAAACAGGATGTCCGGCGCCAGAAGCGAAGCCGACACACCCACTGTCGCCGAGAGCAGGACGAGGTTCGTCGATGAGCCTGTCGCCAAGCCGAACTCGGCCAATACGATGTTGGTCGGTGTGCCGGGAATGGACCGAGACAGCGAACCGTTTGTCGCACCGGGTACGCTTGCTGCAGCGTCGTAAACTGTTGGCATTGCTATGACCTCCCTTTGTCCACATGGTATTGTGGCGAAACTGGAAGCGTCCTAGCTTATCGGCTATTTTTTTAAATCAAGGCGTGGACTTGGACGGACCTTGCTTTAGCGTTCGAATCAACTGCTGCTGCGTCATATTGGTGGTGAATTGGTAGACCCCTGGTTTCACGTCCCGATCCGCTTTGGTCGAATGCATCAACATGTCAAACGACACGACGCTTTGAATGAGGTGGTGGGCCTTCAAGAACTGAGATAATTTGTCGAGTGGCATTCCTTCCGTCAGGTGGAAAGTCAGCTTTTCGACTCGAGGCTTGGATACTGCGTTTTTGCTCGTTGTTACCGCCGAGGTGACAGCCTGCGAATCGGTTTCGCGCTGGGCTTTCGTACCCGACGTCGAGCTCTGTTCTGACGTTTTCATGGATTGTCGCGCAGGTTTGGACCCTTGTACGGAAGCGTAACTGTTTGTTGCGCCGGGCGACACCGCTGGCTGTGAGCCATGCAGGATGTAGCCAAGAAATCCTGCCACAAGCACCATGGCGCCGATTGCGCTGCGTTGGAACCAGCGAATGTGACGCAATCTCTGGGTATAGGTCGACACGACCGTATCGATGCGCCATGTCTGGGCTTCGAAGACGAGGCGGATGTCGATGCAACGCCGTCGATCGAATCCGCGCACGTAAAAGACAAACGCGAGGTTGTCCTTCATCTCCACCGCAATGACTTCTCCGCGCATGACTGCGGACCACACTCGTTGCTTGGTTTCTGGCGTGTCTTCAAACAGGCTGTGCGGGCTGCGAAGAAACGCTGAAATGTCCTTGAGAAATGTTTCCTGTGGGAAATCGGGCAACCCAAGTTCTTTGACCGACTGCTGGAATGACAAGTGTAAAATCGACAGTACCAATGGATTTGAAGATGTATTTGAAGATTGCATAGTCGCTACCTTTTCTTATTCGGGATGATCGTTGCAATACCATACTACCATTCGAGCAACCATGCGAGTTTCTGTCTGTACGAAGGACGGAGAATGCTGGAAAGACCCTGCCGGGGATGGCAGGGTCTTTTCGATCACCGTGATCAATCCGTCACGGTCAGCGTTGGTGTGTTTGGACCTTGGTACCACTGAATCAATGACCACGTGCTGGTGAACAGCCCTACCGGGAAGGTGTAGGTTCCAGCGGATGTCGGGGTAAATGTCGCTGTCTCCGTCACACTTTGACCTGGAGCCAGTGTCGCGTTGGGGGTAAATTGTGTTGAAAAGTTTCCATTGAGATAGACGTACTGGTCCAGTATGCCGTTGGTTAGCCAGTCCGTTTTGGAAGTGTTCGTGTACGTGGTCGTGATCGTCACCGGTGTGCCCACACTGACACTTGACGCCGACAACGACGTTGTGACAGTCACGTCATTTTGAACGACCGGATCCGGCTGGGTGACGGTAAAGGTTGCAGCGTTCTGATCCGCGAGGACGGTGTTTGCGCCGCCGTTGCTGAATACGAACGCCTTCACGGTGTAAGTGCCTGGGACGTTCGGCACGCTCCAATCGCTCAGCGTCACAGGATCGGAACTTTGGCCGGGTTCCAACGTGACGTCCGGTACTGTCTGTTGACCGACAATCTGGCCGCTCGGGTTGTAAATCTCCAAATCGAGCGTCGCATCCTTCAGTTCGGCTCGTGTGTCGGTAAATGTTGACGTGATGGACTCGGTATAGCTCGGTTTGACCGTTGCGCCAGACACGGTTGTGGAATCACTTGCCTGGGGCCCTTGCGGCTGATGGCCGTTTTGAGGCTGAAGAATCAGATCCGTCACGGAGTATGGGGAAATCTGAACGGATCCATTGTACTGGACCTGCGATTGCGATACGGACTGGCTTCCTTCGCCGTACGATAGCTCGGTGGCAGAGGTCTTGGCCAAGTATCCCTCCAAATTGAGGTTCACATCGTAGGTGTTGTTCGGATCCTTGTTAATCAACATCACGGCGAGATCGCCATTGGGCAGCTTGGACGCGTGCGCGGCAACGAGATTGTTGCTGGATCCCGCTCCAACCAACGTTGACCCTGGCTGAACGACGGCACCCAACATTTGATAGCCATAGTAGCTTGGGAACGGCGTATCGAGCGGCGGCTCGCTTTCACCGTTGGCGCTCGATCCGGTGGACAACAAGCCGTAGTCGCCGTAATCGGTGGAGCCATAGAGACTCGGCGAATCGTTGCTGCCTGTCACGATCCCGTTGTACAGATCCCACCAATCGACATTGGCGGCTCCAGCCTGCAGCCAATCGGCGATATCGTCATCGAGGAACAGCGCATTGACCAAGCTTGTGCTCTGCTTCCCAGGGTTCGTGTTGACACTGTTGGTTTCGGTCACGAAGACCGGAATGTTTCCCAGTTGCTGCTTCAACGTATCCATCATGGTCGGGATTTGATCTGTGGAACTGAGCAATCCCGCGTCGGTTTCACCGCCGGCGTTCTGGGCGTACCAGTGAACGATCCCGAAGTCAGGCAAGGTTCCGTTCTGTTGCAAGGTGCTGATGACGGTGCTGTTCCAATCGTCTTCTCCGGTTCCGGGCGCTATGAGGTCAACGCCGATCTTGATGGATGGATCCACCGCTTTCATCGCTTTGATATATTGAGAGACCTCATTGGCATATCCGGCGGGATTGCCAGCGAAATTGCCATTCTCCCATGATCCATACATTTCGTTTCCAATTTCCCAGTACTCCACATTGTATTGATGCGTCACGTTTGCGTACTTTACCCAATCGGCAGCTTCGGTTGCACCCGAACCATCCGTCTGGCCGTCGCCGGCGTTCACAGTGATGATTGGCTGAGCACCTGCGGCGTTGGCCATGCTCATAAAGCTGTCAAATCCATCGTTCGGGTTTGTGCCGCCGCCGCCATCCACGGAATTGGTCTCCCAGTGGTACACGTCCGACGTCGAACCACCCGGATAGCGCAGCATCGACACATGAATGTTTTGAAGCAACGCAGGCAGCGAAGAATCTGAGAAGTTGGGGTCCCACGCCGCGGTGTTCACGCCAAGCGCCGTGGCTGGAACCACCTCGACAGGTGCAGAGGCGTTCACGGTAACTTGTACCGTCGAACTATCCGTCGCGGCTTGAACGAGCGACGCAGCCGACAGCGCGCAAGTCATCGTAAGCAATGTCGCGATCGCGCCGTTTCTAAGAGATTTGAACGTGTTCACTAGAATTCCTCCAGCCGAAAAGGTAGTTATGCCAATGTAACAGGAGTATAGGGCGCTCGCGGCGCAAAGTCTGTCGATTGATGGGGATGGTTCATAGATTTACCGAGTATATGTCTTTCCACAACGGGTGATCCTAAACATAAGCGTCTGGTATCGATGTTCGACGCTGCAACAAAATGACGAACTTTCCATACATGATTTACCTGGTTATTTCCAATGAGAGGAGGACCGAGTGATGGTGGAAGTAGGGTATAATGGCGAGATAGATTCGGTTGTTTTGCAGAGGATGAGCGCTATGAATCGACGTCAGCCCAAGGAGCTCTGGGTTAAGCCGGTACCCGAGGTCAAGTACCTGAATGCCGACAATGTGGGCCGGTATCGGCTCATGATGCGATGTTTCTACGAGAATTATCGAAAATTGAAATATTGGTTGAAGCCGGAGGAAGTGTTTGCGGGCATTTCCGCATGGAATCTGCTCGATGACTACACATTGGAACAGTGTCAGCGGGACCTGGACGTGTTGACCGAATGGAGAAATCTGACCAGCAGTCACGACGGTGGGCGAGCCAATTCCATTGAAGAGTATCTGCGCAAGCGATATCGATATCAAATGACACCGTACGCCATCGAGATTGAGCGAATGCTGGAGAGTTTGGAGAACATTCAAGGGTACGGCGGATCGCTGGAGCCGACGCTCCTCGAGCGGATCGTCGTGTATGTTCGAACGATTGCTGAACGTACAGGAGAAATTCCCCCAGGAGAAGCCCTTCAGCTGTGGCGCGATTTGCAAACCGCCTTTCGGACCCTCCACGAGAACGCCTCGGATTATCTGGCCAGCTTGCAAACGACTCGTGCGGAAGAATTAATGCTGACGGAACAATTTCTCGTTTTCAAAGACACATTAACGAATTATCTGCAGAATTTTATGCTTGGTCTTCAAAAGTACGGGGCGCAGGTCGAAGGATTGATTCGCCGGACCGATCCGGCTCAATGGAGAACCTTTCTGGCAGCGGTCGTCGAGGATGAGGTGAGGACGCCGAGCTTGGACGACTTGTCGCCTGCCGAGGAACGTCTGAATGGCCGGCTGGAGGAATGGACGATTTTGACGCGATGGTTCGTCGGGAGCGATATCGAGGAAAGTGACGTGGTGTTTCTCGAACGTGCCACCAAGGACACCATTTCGCGCATGGTCCGATACGCCATTGCCATTCAGGAGAAGCAGCGGCTCGGTATCAGCCGACGTCGGGAGTTGGATTATTTGGGGCAATGGTTCCTGCGTCTTGAGTCAACGGAAGAGGCACACAAATTGGGTACGGCAGTGTACGGGCTCATGAAGCCGCGGCATTTTCAGGGGGAACCGCCGAGATCATCCGATTCTCCCGATTTGTCGATGTGGGATGAGGCGCCCACGCTGCGGGAACTCAGTTCTCGCAGTCGCGTCCGTCGCAAGGCAGGCTCGACAGAGCCCGTCCGGTCGCGCGAGGGCGAGCAAGCTGAGGCCAAGCAGGCGCTCCTTGCGCAAATGGAGCGGGAAGCCGCTGTCGTCAGAGCGTTTGCCCAGCTGGGCCATTTCCATCTGTCCGATCTCGACGTTCTGTCGGTCGAGCAACGACGTGTGCTGCTGTCGTGGATCAGCCGCTGTTTGGTCAACAAGGAGCGGCGGTTTCGAACGGCGGACGGCTATCACATCGAATTGACATTGCCTGAGAAGGACGAGCGAGCGGAACTCATTTTCTCGGATGGTCAGTTGGATATGCCCAATTTCCATATCTCGATTCGGGAGGCGGCTAGATCATGAACGCGTCCGTGAGACGGAAGGGACCGACGCGCGCCGAGGTCAAGGCTGATTTGCAGGCCGTCGCGATGGCGCTCTTGAGTCGGCCGTGGTTGACGAAACAGGACGATCCAGAAGCGTTTCTTCTGATTAAAGACCACTTTGAGTATCTTCGCGACTGGTTTCATGAGCATGCCGGGTATTCGTTGCTTGTGACGAGATGGTTTGCGAAACTCGAAAAGATTCCCGGTGTGTTCCGGAGCTGGATGGGCATTGACGGATTTCATCAACCCCGAGACTACGCTTTGTTCACCTATGGATTGTGGTATCTGGAAGCGCAGTCGGATGGAGAACAGTTTTTGCTCACCGAGATGGTGGAGGCGATTCGAAACCATCTGTTGGGACTGGGTTTCGATGTCGACTGGGCGTTGTACGACCACCGCTTGTCCATGGTTCGCGCGTTGAAGAAGTTGAGATCGCTTGGTGTGCTCACGTCCATCGAGGGCGAGGAAACGGGGTGGGCTCGCGATGGAGCGGATGCAAACGTACTGTACGAGGCGTCGCCGCTCGCTCGATATGTACTGCGGCGATTTCCGAGGGAATTGATGGCGTACGGCGAGATTGACGAATTGTACGAGGTGGAACAAACGGCTATGGTCCCCACCAGCGGCGACATGGTGCATAGTGCGGATGTTCGATCCCGCCGGCACAAGGTCTTTCGCCGCCTCCTGATGGAGCCTGTCGTCTACGACTTCGAGTGGACGGAGGAAGAACGGCGCTATGTTCAGACCCAACGGTCTTGGATCATCTCGCAGATGGAAGAGATGGTGGGACTTGAAGGTCGCCGCTTTCGTGAGGGGCTTTATTTCTATTGGCCGGAATTGATGGCGGAAGTGGACCTGTTTCCGACGCAATCGGCCGTGTCAGACGTAACGATGCAATTCGCCGCGAAGTTGCGCGAACTGTTGGTGGAGGATCCACAGCGCTATCCGCGTGACGAGAATGGTTGCTTACACCTGACCCAAGGGGAATTCGAGGGCATTCTGCTTTCCTTCCGTGACACGAGTCGACCGTACTGGACCAAGGATCATCGAGAAAAGTCGACGCCCCAGTTGGCGAACGACGTTCTTGAACACATGGTCGAGTGGAATTTGGCGGCACAGGACGGTGCAGGCGGCATCGTGTTGCTGCCAGGGCTTTCGAGATACTGCGGAACCTACGACGTTGTAGACAGCGAACACGAAGGGGTGTGATTGGATGGCGAATACACGGTGGCAGATGAACCGAGCTGGGTTTCTGAACTTCTGGTTTTACACAGATCAGAGCTTCCAATTGTCAGATGGCCGCTTGATTCTTCGCGGCGCGAACGGTGCCGGGAAATCGGTCACGATGCAGAGCTTTCTTCCGCTCGTACTTGATGGCGACAAGCGTCCTGTGCGGCTCGATCCGTTTGGCTCCAAGGATCGCAAAATCGAATACTACCTCCTCGGCGACACGGAAAGCGGGATTTCGGATCGGACAGGTTACGTCTACCTGGAATTCATCCAACCATCGACGGACAAGACCGTCACGGTCGGGGTTGGCCTGCGAGCGCGGCGGGGAGCCAATCAAGTCGCGTTTTGGGGCTTCAGTTTGACGGACGGACGGCGGATTGGACACGATTTTTTCCTGTACGACGTCGATGTGTTTGAACGGGAAGGCGAGAAGATTCCGCTTGATTTCGCCGGGCTCGAAGCAGCCATCGGCGCTGGCGGCCGTGTCGTCAAGGAACAGCGGGAATACCAGCAAATGGTGAATCAAGTCTTGTTTGGCTTCAAAGATGAGCAGGCGTACAAGGATTTGCTCAACCTTTTGATTCAATTGAGATCGCCCAAATTGTCCAAAGAGTTTCGTCCAACGACGATTTATACGATCCTGAACGACTCGCTGCCGCCGCTCGGCGATGAGGATCTGCTCCCATTGTCGCAGGTTTTGCAGGACATGGACGAGATCAGCGACAGACTGGATGAACTGACGCTGCATCAGAACGCGGCGAAGCGGCTCGCGGACGCCTATGAGCGGTACAATCAGATGTGGCTGTTTGAAACGGCGAAGCGGACTGTTGACGCGACAAAGACTGCCGACGACGCGTTTCAGGCGGCGGAAGAACAGGCCGCGCTATTGAAGACTGCGAAGGCCGAGCGGGAAGAAACGGAACGGGCGCTGGGTCACACTGTCCAGGATCGGGACAAGACGGAGACGGAACTCGACATGCTCGAACGCTCTGAGGGTATGGAGCTGCGCATCGAGCTGGACGGTCTGCAAAATCGAGAAAAAGACACAGAGCGAGAGCGAAAAGATACGCAGGAACGGATCGCGAAAAATCGGGACGCCGTCAGGCAAAAGCAGGTTCGGGTCGATGCGGAAATGCGCAAACTCGAAGACGAGGAGCGCAAACAGCGGGATTGGCTCGTGGACATGGCCGAGATCGCCAAGGACATCGAATTCGGCACGCATGAAGCCTATGCGAGCGGGGCGCATACGTCCTTGGAGGAGTTGGACGATGCGACGTGGCAGCGCTGGCTGGAAGATACCGACCGTTATCGCGGGGAGATCGATCACGCGCTGGATTTGAGCCGTAAAGAGCGAGCAGAGGCGGATAGGCTCAAGGAAGCGGAACGGCAAATGAGCGAAGCGCGGGAGCGACGCGACGCCGCGGAACGCAAGGTGCAAGAGTGCGAACGAGAACTGTCCGCCGCAATTGCGTTGCAGGAAGATCTCGCTTTCGCGTGGTTCAAGGGACTGACGGAACTGCCCTTGTCCGATGAGGCTTGGCGGTCGCTTCTCCACGATTTGCGGCGGTATGGGGAGCTTTCGTATGACCAGATTCTGATACCAGCCAAGGAGGCGTTGGATACAGGGCGGAACCAGGCGACGGCAGCGCGTCTGAAGCTTGAGCACGACAAATCTTTGTTGGAACAACAACGAATCCAGTGGGAACGCGAGTTGGAGGAGTGGCGGACCTTCAAGGAAGCCGAACCGCCGCGCACGGGGGCGAGATCGGACACGCGACATCGGAGGATGGCTCTGGCGGCAGAGAAGCGCATTTCGGGCGCACCGCTGTACACCGTGTGCGAGTTTCGCGACGAGGTGGATGAGCCCACCCGTGCCGCACTGGAGACGACGTTGTTCCAGAGTGGACTGCTCGACGCGTGGGTGTCCCCGGAACCACCTCCTGTCGGGGATGGCGACGAAGACGGATGGATTCGACCGAACCCTGCAGTCTTTGGGTATACGTTGGCTGACTACTTGATGCCGACACCGTCAGAGGAAAGTGGATTGACGCCGCAATTCGTGGAAGACGTGCTTCGGACGATTCTGATAGCGGATCCAGACTCGGTTGAGGGAGCCAACACAGCCGCTGTGACGACGTTCGGTCAGTACGTGCTGGGACCCTTGGCGGGGCAGAGTGCGAGCAAACCAAGCGCTGAATGGATTGGCTTCGAGGCGCGCAAGCGTGCCCGGCAGGCGGCGATGGAGCGATTGAAGGCGGATATTGGCGCATTGACGGATCGAATTGCGGAGCTAGAAGGGGAATTAGCCGAGATCGAACGGCGCATCGCGTCGATGCAGGCAGAGTTTGCGGCCTTTCCCTCGGAAGCGCCGCTGCGAACTTGTCTCGCGACGCTCGAGACGGCCAAGCGCGATTTTTCGCACGCGAGAGACATGGAAGCCAAGCAGACAGACGTGTTCAAGATGCGGCAAGCCGCATGGCAAACGGCGAAGGAAGCCCTGGTTTTGTATCTCTCGCGGTGGGATACGCTGCGAGTCGAATCGGATTTTCAGGATGCGCTGGGACAGCTTCGACGCTATGAGCAGATGTGTCAGGCGTGCCGAATGAGTGCGCAATTGTCGGCGCGAATGCGCTCGGAATTGGGATATCTGAAGGACGAGATCGACCGGTTGGAGCAGCAAATCGACGACGATATGGCGACCGAGACCGACTTGCGGCGCCGTTTGTTCGGCTTGCAGACGACCATCGCGTCGCTGCGGGCGCGACTGGAGGCGTTGGGCGCGCTCAATGTTCACGATCAAGAGCGCGAACTGAAGGAACGTCTGGAGACGCTGCGCAGGCAAATTGAGACGCTCCAGGACAGGAAGCTGGAACAGGCGACGAACGTGACACGCCTCGAAGAACGCCTGCGGGAAAAGCGGGAGGCGCTGGATCAAAGTGAGCGCCTGCTCGACGCGTGTATGGAACGTTTCCGTCAGGAATGGCGGCTTGGTTTAACGGTTCGCGATAGAGCGGATGGTGACGAGACGGCGGCAATCGGTGGACGTCAGGAAGCGATTCAAACCGCACGCAAAGTGTTTCGTGAGTTGCGAGGTCTCTGTGAAACTCGAAATATCCAGTCGATCACGGACCAACTGCGCGAGGTCTTCGCCGTCGAAAAGAACACGCTTCTTGACTACTCGCTCGAGTCGCGGTTCGACGAATCGCTGGAGCGGCTTTTTGTGGAATCCAGGAGGGATAGAAATCACCCCTGGACACCTTTTCGCATCCATCAGGAGTTGACGCGAATGGTGGAAGAACAGCGGATTCTGATCAGCGAGAAGGATCGCGAGCTGTACGAACAGATTCTGATTCACAGCGTCGGCCGCGCCATACGGGACAAAATTAACCGCGCGGAACGCTGGGTCAAAGAAATGAACCACTTTATGTCACTCCGGAACACGTCGAGCGGTATGGTGTTGTCCTTGGACTGGAAGCCTCGCCCTGCCCGTGGTGAGCGGGAATTGGACACGGAGCGGCTTGTGTATTTGCTGCGCAAGAGCCCCAATACGCTGCTGGACGAAGAGATGGAAGACATGATTGAACATTTTCGATCCCGCATTCGCATGGCGAAAGAAGAATCTGAATCTGGCGAAACACTGCGTAGCTTAATTCGCGAGTTCCTGGATTATCGGAATTGGTTTTCGTTCACGCTGTATTATCGCAAAGGCGGCATGGCGTCTCGGAAAGAGTTGACGGACTCGCAATTTAACGTGCTGAGCGGCGGTGAAAAGGCGATGGCGATGTACATTCCGTTGTTTGCGGCGACCGATTCGCGGTTTAACGATTCTCGTTCAGACGCGCCGCGTCTCATTTCACTCGACGAAGCATTCGCCGGTGTGGACGAAGAAAATATGCGCGACATGTTCGAGCTGCTGACTGATATGAAGTTCGACTATATGATGACGAGCCAACAACTCTGGGGATGTTACGATACCGTTCCTGCGTTGTCCATCTACGAGATTTTCCGACCGGGCGACGTCGATTTCGTCACGGTGATTCCATACTACTGGAATGGACATACGAGACGCATGGTGGATGGTGACGATTGGAGCTCGGTTCAGGAAGTTGCGGCAGCGGTTGATCCGATTCGCGAATGAGTTCGAGCCTAAGGCGGCTCTGGAGGGCATGCGATGGACGAATGGACGACGTATCTTCGGCAACCAGGGTTCGACCGACTGTGGCGAGCGGTCGCTGATAAATACCACCGACATGGCAGGATTGGCGGGCGCGTTCAGCTTACTGGGCTGTCTGACGATGAGATCGACGCATTGTCAGGGCTGTTGGCTGTGAATCTCGACGGGCAAACGGCGGTGGCCATCCAGCTGTCGAAGGTCGACGAGGCGCTTCGGAACAGCAAGTTTCGCGTGGGATTGGTGGAAGTCCTGGGCCACCTGTTCCCGGACATGCGCACGCGAGAAGAGCAACTGGCTGAAGCGTCAGCCAGTTGGGCCGCGTTCCGCGATTGGGCGAACGAAGACGTTCACCGTTCAGCGGTTCATGATTGGATCGACAGATTGAGCGAAGGAAACGCGCCTGGCTATCGGACCTACCTGGACTGCTACCGGGCATATGAACGAACGGGCCAATGCGATGATTGGCGGTATGCGATCCGGGCGTTGGAGGAGGCTCTTCGGCCGCATGACGTGTGGCGGCTGCCTGTGTTTGCGGCGGAGGTCACGGGAGATCCCCACGGGCTGGACCGGGATACACTGGCGGGCAAGGTGTTCTATTGGGGACTGGTCGCGTTGACGGCTGATGCTGCTGTTGCCGACAACGCCTGGACAAGCGCACCGCAGCCAACGGCCGCAGCCGATTCCGGAGTTGTGGACGATCTCGATTCGACCGATGGGACAAGCGACGCGCCGTCGGAGTACATGCGCTCGGTCTACATGAAAGCCGGTATCCGACTCGACGACGTGAGTTCGATTGTCTGGGTCGGGAACTGGCCTGGCTTGTTCGACGTTCCGGTCGCGCTCCCGCTGATGGCGTTGGAACATCATGTGAAAGAAGTACCAGCGGCGGATTTCGTGTACGTGGTGGAGAATCCATCCGTGTTCGCCGAACTGATGGAACGTCTCCCATTCGGCGTTCCGGTTGTCTGCACCAGCGGGCAACCGTCGGTCGCGGCGCTTCGACTGCTGGACATGGCGGTTGCGGCGGGATCGACCATCCGCTACAACGGGGACTTCGACGTGAAAGGCCTGCAGATGACCTTGTCGCTTCGCACCCGATACGGGGATGCGTTTGCGGCGTGGCACATGGATGCGCACACGTATCGGTTGGCGAGCCATGACACGCTGCCAGAACTGTCCGAGAGAGAGGTCCAAATGCTGAAGAGCCTCCACGTAGATTGGGATGATCAATTGATTCCTGCAATGACGCGTATACGGAAGAAAGTCTTCCAGGAACATATCCTTTTGGAGCTGTTGCGAGACTTTTGAGGAGCGGCTGGAACGACCGATTTTCGCGCACTCTCTGTGTGCAGAAGCTGCGTCAATCCTCACGGATGCGGATGCAAGGGTTATGCTTTTTCGGCCCGGACAAACCGCGATGGATATACCATTATGCTGCTCACGGTGGCGAATCTCACCAAAAATCGTATCGACCCGTCGGCTTCACAGCGGGATCCATCACGATCTCCTCACGCGATGAAATTGTGCGATTGATTTAGCGTCGAGTAAATATTCGGACTGGAAAGTTGTCGTGAATTCACCGAGTTTGCCGATCTTGACCATTCTCTTGTGTCGTTTGAATGGTTCGTGACCACCGTAGGATGCTGGGAGCACGATCACGCTGACGAACAGGTGCATCGTTACTCGTCAGGTTCGCGAAGCGCTCGCCATACTCTTGGCTAGCGGTTCCATACCTGGCGATTGGTATTCGTATGCCTTGGAGTACCTATGGCGATTAGGGGATTAAGTTTGTTTGTCCCAGTACAGGATGATACTGAGGGTTGCCGGTTGACGCATAATCGTTGCTCCATCCATCCTTTTCGGACAGAGGAGCGAACATGGCCATCAGATCCATCGAAGTGAAACTTTGTTTCGATGATATCCCGGAGGTCAGGCTGGACTGACACGGTGAAAACTAGACAGAATTCGTAGATTTGAATGTATGGGGTTGCAGAAGGTCAAAGTGGGGCATGATAAACAATTGACCCCACCGATCAAGGCGTACAGTATAGAAGGCCTCCAAAGGGACTCGTTCGAGACGATTGAAGGGATTTGAGTATGAATTCCCCAAATTGATAAACCCAAATCGATGGACCTAATCAGGTTAGGAAGATGGAGTGTAGGGAGTCATTTTTGACTTAACTAAATTCAGTTCGTGTCTCAATTCTCCCATTTCACTTGAGGTTTGGCGGACGGCTAAGCGAATGCTGTCTCCGACGTCCATAATTCGATACTCTAGTCCATTGACTTGCGTTTTCAAACTTTCCAGAGAACGTTCCATGCTAACGGATCGTTCTTCTACCTCAGTAAGTCGGACTTTCACCAATTCCAGCTCACTTTCAACGCCGGTAAGCCGATGCTTTACTGAATCGACCTCATTTTCAAGGCCGGTAAGCCGGTCTTCCACGCCGGTAAGTCGATCTTCCACGCCGGTAAGCCGGTTTTCAACAGTAGTGAGCCGTTCGTCAACAGTAGCGAGCCGTTCGTCAACAGTAGTGAGCCGTTCGTCAACAGTAGCGAGCCGTTCCTCTACAGTAGCGAGTCGCTCATTTACTGAATCGACGCTGCTTTCTAGGCTTGTAAGACGTGTTTCGACAGAACCCATTCGATGGTCCAAGTTGCTCAACTGTCGGTTCGTGGGTTCCAATACTTCGGATAGTATCTTCCGCAGTGTTTGCTCGTCCATCTCATCACCTCTGTGGCCAAGATTTATGTTCAAGGTCGAACATGTGGTGGTTGCTTCTGAAGAAGTCTTATCTGACTCAAATTATAACGCGGGGCGGGACAAATGAATACGACAACTATGTATGACTTTCTTAGCTTCGAGTGCCAATTTGGACTGAATTTGCGCTAGTGACAGTGAGAAGACGCAAGATTGATGTATGAATTTTACGAACTAAGGGAATGTTGTGATCTTACATCTATTAGAGTGTCTAGCGGCAAAAGGCCGTGCTGATTCTCCATCGGAAACGGCAATGCACATCCATCAGATGTTCGCGCCGATGGACCCATATAAAGGGGCCGTGAGTGTCTAAGCCGGCAGTACAGCCTATTAGGCACAATAACGCACATTGTTGGACAAAAACTCCAAGTTTGTGGTGGAAAGGAGGTTTCTGGAGTGAAAAAGTCGAATCTGAAAAATCAGCTAAAGCGCATCACCATTGCCTTCAGGCTAACGGTTTCATCGTCTCGACATACGTAACAAACCCGTGTGGATGGAGTGTGCTAGGCGCTTTCCATTCACATCTTTGAACAGAGGTGCGAATATGGCCGTTAAATCCATGAAAGTGAAACTTCGCCTCGATAATATGCCGGAGATTCGGGCTGGTTTATGGAAACTCCATACGGAGGTCAACGCGGGGGTTCGATATTACACGGAATGGCTGAGTCTTCTGCGTCAAGAGAATTTGTATCGAAGAAGTCCGAATGGGGACGGAGAGCAAGAATGTTATAAGACTGCAGAAGAATGCAAAGCCGAATTGTTGGAGCGGCTGCGCGCGCGTCAAGTGGAGAATGGACACTGTGGTCCGGCGGGATCGGACGATGAATTGCTGCAGTTGGCTCGTCAACTTTATGAACTGTTGGTTCCGCAGGCGATAGGTGCGAAAGGCGATGCGCAGCAAATTGCGCGCAAGTTTTTGAGCCCCTTAGCCGACAAGGATGCAGTGGGTGGGCTTGGAATCGCGAAGGCGGGGAACAAACCGCGGTGGGTTCGCATGCGCGAAGCGGGAGAACCTGGCTGGGAAGAGGAGAAGGCGAAGGCTGAGGCGAGGAAATCTACGGATCGAACTGCGGATGTTTTGCGCGCGCTCGCGGATTTTGGGTTAAAGCCACTGATGCGCGTGTACACCGATTCTGACATGTCATCTGTTCAGTGGAAACCGCTTCGGAAGGGCCAAGCGGTTCGGACGTGGGACAGGGATATGTTCCAACAGGCCATCGAGCGGATGATGTCGTGGGAGTCGTGGAATCAGCGCGTTGGCGAAGCGTACGCGAAACTGGTAGAGCAAAAAAGTCGATTTGAGCAGAAGAACTTCGTCGGCCAGGAACATTTGGTTCAACTCGTCAATCAGTTGCAACAAGATATGAAAGAAGCATCGCACGGGCTCGAATCGAAAGAGCAAACCGCACATTATCTGACGGGACGGGCATTGCGCGGATCGGACAAAGTGTTTGAGAAGTGGGAGAAACTCGACCCTGATGCGCCATTCGATTTGTACGACACCGAAATCAAGAACGTGCAGAGACGTAACACGAGGCGATTCGGCTCACACGACTTGTTCGCGAAATTGGCGGAACCGAAGTATCAGGCCCTGTGGCGCGAAGATGCTTCGTTTCTCACGCGTTACGCGGTGTACAACAGCATCGTTCGCAAACTGAATCACGCCAAAATGTTCGCGACGTTTACTTTACCGGATGCAACTGCGCATCCGATTTGGACTCGCTTTGATAAATTGGGCGGGAATTTGCACCAGTACACCTTTTTGTTCAACGAATTCGGAGAAGGCAGGCACGCGATTCGTTTTCAAAAGCTGTTGACCGTCGAAGATGGTGTCGCAAAAGAAGTTGATGATGTAACGGTGCCCATTTCCATGTCAGCGCAATTGGATGATCTGCTGCCAAGAGATCCCCATGAACTGGTTGCACTATATTTTCAAGATTATGGAGCCGAACAGCATTTGGCGGGTGAATTCGGTGGCGCGAAGATTCAGTACCGTCGGGATCAACTAAATCATTTGCACGCACGCAGAGGGGCGAGGGATGTTTATCTCAATCTCAGCGTACGTGTGCAGAGCCAGTCTGAGGCACGGGGAGAACGCCGCCCGCCGTATGCCGCAGTATTCCGCCTGGTCGGGGACAACCATCGTGCGTTTGTCCATTTTGATAAATTATCGGATTATCTTGCGGAACATCCGGATGATGGGAAGCTTGGATCGGAGGGGCTGCTTTCCGGGCTACGGGTGATGAGTGTCGATCTCGGCCTTCGCACATCGGCATCGATTTCCGTTTTTCGCGTTGCCCGGAAGGACGAGTTGAAGCCGAACTCGGAAGGGCGTGTCCCATTCTGTTTTCCGATTGAAGGGAATGAAAATCTCGTCGCGGTTCATGAACGATCTCAACTTTTGAAGCTGCCTGGCGAAACAGAGTCAAAGGACCTGCGGGCTATCCGAGAAGAGCGCCAACGGACCCTGCGGCAGCTGCGGACGCAACTGGCGTATTTGCGGCTGCTCGTGCGGTGTGGGTCGGAAGATGTGGGACGGCGTGAACGGAGTTGGGCAAAGCTTATTGAGCAGCCCATGGATGCCAATCAGATGACACCGGATTGGCGCGAAGCCTTTGAAGACGAACTTCAGAAGCTTAAGTCACTCTATGGTATCTGTGGCGACAGGGAATGGACGGAGGCTGTCTACGAGAGCGTTCGCCGCGTGTGGCGCCATATGGGCAAACAGGTTCGCGATTGGCGAAAGGACGTACGGAGTGGAGAGCGGCCGAAGATTCGCGGCTATCAAAAAGATGTGGTCGGCGGAAATTCGATTGAGCAAATTGAGTATCTTGAACGGCAGTACAAGTTTCTCAAGAGTTGGAGCTTTTTTGGCAAGGTATCGGGACAAGTGATTCGTGCGGAGAAGGGATCCCGATTTGCGATCACGCTGCGTGAACACATTGATCACGCGAAGGAAGACCGGCTGAAGAAATTGGCGGATCGCATCATTATGGAGGCGCTCGGTTATGTGTACGCGTTGGATGATGAGCGCGGCAAAGGAAAGTGGGTTGCGAAGTATCCGCCGTGCCAGCTCATCCTGCTGGAGGAATTGAGCGAGTACCAGTTCAATAACGACAGGCCTCCGAGTGAAAACAATCAGTTGATGCAATGGAGCCATCGCGGCGTGTTCCAGGAGTTGTTGAATCAGGCCCAAGTCCACGATTTACTCGTTGGGACGATGTATGCAGCGTTCTCGTCGCGATTCGACGCGCGAACCGGGGCACCGGGTATCCGCTGTCGCAGGGTACCGGCGCGTTGCGCTCGGGAGCAGAATCCAGAACCATTTCCTTGGTGGCTGAACAAGTTTGTGGCGGAACACAAGTTGGATGGTTGTCCCTTACGGGCAGACGACCTCATCCCCACGGGTGAAGGAGAGTTTTTTGTCTCGCCGTTCAGTGCGGAGGAAGGGGACTTTCATCAGATTCATGCCGACCTGAATGCGGCGCAAAACCTGCAGCGGCGACTCTGGTCTGATTTTGATATCAGTCAAATTCGGTTGCGGTGTGATTGGGGTGAAGTGGACGGTGAACCCGTTCTGATCCCAAGGACCACAGGAAAGCGAACGGCGGATTCATATGGCAACAAGGTGTTTTATACCAAAACAGGTGTCACCTATTATGAGCGAGAGCGGGGGAAGAAGCGGAGAAAGGTTTTCGCGCAAGAGGAATTGTCGGAGGAAGAGGCGGAGTTGCTTGTGGAAGCAGACGAGGCAAGGGAGAAATCGGTCGTTTTGATGCGTGATCCGTCCGGCATTATCAATCGTGGCGACTGGACCAGGCAAAAGGAGTTTTGGTCGATGGTGAACCAGCGGATTGAAGGATACTTGGTCAAGCAGATTCGCTCGCGCGTTCGCTTACAAGAAAGTGCGTGTGAAAACACGGGGGATATTTAACGATAAAACGGGATTTCTCGCAATTTCGAACGAGCTTGCGGTGTTTAGAAGTCTCTCAATCGGCCCAGACTGGTGATAGATTGACAGCGCGGTTGTGGCACCAGACTGTAGGTGGAGTGAGGGACATGGCCGTACCGATTCGGATGCTGAACGAACTTTCTTATTGCGAACGTTTATATCATTTGATGCACGTGCAAGGGCTATTCGAAAAATCTGCGGACACAGTGGAAGGCAGTGGCCAGCACGAACGGGCGGATCGTCGTAAAAGACCATCAGACGTGGGGCAGGATGTGTGGGATTTTGCACCGCAGAGTCTCCATCTCGGCGACGAGGATTTGGGGATTGTGGGCAAACTGGATGCGATTCGCTATCAGGACGACGGGTATTGGGAGCCGGTTGAGGCGAAACATTCAAGCGCGCCAAACGGTGGTACTTCATTTCGCCTCGGCGAGTGGGAATTGGACGGCAAGGCGTGGCCGAATGACCAGATACAGTTGTGTGCACAAGGATTGTTACTCAGAGCCAACGGATTTCCGACCATTGCGGGGAAGTTGTTTTACCGAGGAAACAGACAGACGGTTCGGATTGTATTTTCGGAGGATTTGATTGCTGCAACGGTTGCCACCATCCGGAGAGCACACGAGTTGGAGCAGGCTTCGATGCCTTCGCCATTGTTAAAATCCGACAAATGCTTCCGATGCTCGTTGAATGGTGTCTGTCTTCCTGACGAAACGATTCGCTTGACGAGTCCGGACGGAGAGGCCGTCCCGATACGAGATATTGTTCCCAGTCGAGATGATTTAGGAACCGTGTATGTGTCGGAGCCCGGGACCCGGGTCGGAAAGCGTGGTTACGAGTTGACCATCACGTCGAAAGATGGGATGGAATCCACCGTTCCGTTAAAGGATGTTCGGCACATCTCCCTCTTCGGGAACGTTCAAATTTCCACCCAATTGGTCCACGATTGTATGGAGTCCGGCGTCACCATCAGCTACCTGACTGCCGCTGGTCGTCTCGTCGGGATGAATCACAACTTGATTTCGAAAAATGTCTTGGTGCGGCGTGAACAGTTCAGGCGGTTTGGGGACGAGCGTGATCGACTGACACTTGCGAGATCCATCGTTCGCGCGAAGATTCTCAACCAGCGCACCTTGCTTCGTCGAAATGCGCACGGGCTCGACAAGGTCATTTTGAAAGATTTGCTCGATCACGCCCGACGCTCCGAAGAAGCCACTTCTATCGACTCGTTGCTCGGCATTGAAGGGATTGCGGCGAAACAGTACATGCAGGCGTTTGTGCTGATGTTGAAAGTAAAAGGTGTCCCTGCGGGCGAAACGTTGATGAACGGCAGAAATCGCCGCCCACCGAAGGATCCGGTCAACGCTTTGCTGTCACTCGGATATTCGTTGCTGGAACGGGACATGTATGCTGCCTTGGCTGCCGTGGGCTTGGACCCCCTCATGGGTTTTTACCATCGTATTGCAACTGGGCGTCCATCATTGGTACTGGACATGATGGAGCCATTTCGAGCGATCATCGCGGATTCTGTGGTCGTTCGCACATTGAACACCGGCGAAATTGCCTGGGATGACTTTTACATTGGGCAGGAGTCCTGTTCGTTGAAGCTACCTGGACGGAAACGATTTTTCCAGGCGTTTGAGCGGCGCATGCACGAGACCGTGACGCATCCGGTGTTCGGTTACAAATTGAGTTATCGTCGGATGCTGGAACTAGAAGCGCGCTTCTTGTCGCGATACTTGATGGGCGAATTGCCGGAATATCGCCCAATTGTCACGAGGTGATGGGTGATGCGCCGATATGTGTTGGTTAGCTACGATATCAGTGATCAAAAACGTTGGAGAAAGGTATACAAAATCGTTCGAGGCTATGGCATGCATGTTCAGTATTCGGTGTTCCTATGCCAACTCACCGACCAAGATGAGGCCGAGTTGAAGCAATTGCTAATGGACGTGATTCATCAGTCGATGGATCAAGTCATTTTTGCGAGGATCGGAACCGTGCAGTCGAAAGCTGCTGAGCGAAATATGTCGTGCATTGGGCGAGACTTCGTACCATTGGATTTGAAAGGACTGGTGTTTTAAGGATTGATGTAAACTTCAAAAACGTGTAAAATACAAACTGTCTAAAGGACAGAATTTTTCAACGGGTGTGCCAATGGCCACTTTCCAGGTGGCAAAGCCCGTTGAACTTCTCAAAAAGAACGCTCGCTCAGTGTTCTGACCTTTCGAGCGCCTGTTCAGGGCGAAAACCCTGGGAGGCGCTCGAAGCATAGGTGGGACAATAGATCAGCGACGAAAGCGACGGGAGAGAACGAGAATGAAAGAAGATGAAGTCGTTGGAAAAGATCAAGTGCTCGTTTATGGGCTCGGCTCTCCGCGTGGTTCAAGGGTTGCGAGCACCCGCTG
>NZ_BCQI01000052.1 GCF_001544355.1 Alicyclobacillus acidiphilus NBRC 100859 | reverse complement strand
TTATGATAATAAGTACCCTCGTACAGGATGTAAATCGCGGTCCACGCAACGTACGGGATCGCTATCAGAAACAGGCGCTTGCGCCAGAACGAAAACACGTTAAATTCACGGTCGTAATAGGTATAAAACAGCACCAAGCCCGTAATGAACATGAACGCCTCTCGCGTGAAGTGAAAACTCATCACGAGCAGGGATGAGGCAAAATCCAGTCCGGATAAATTCGGTGTGCGAACGTTGTACGCCGAAATCACGTGAACACAGATGACGCCAAGAATGATGCAAGCGCGCATCAAATCAACTTCGTATAAATGTGGTTTCTTCAGACTAGCCCCTCCTCTGCGAGCACAAGACAGTCTATCACGCGGTCCTTGAAAGACCGTTGAAATGAGGGTATCTACTATCTACCATCCTGTTACAGCCAACCAAACCGCTGGCATTGTTTCGAATCAAGAACCAACCTGAAGGCGACCTACACCAGAACAAGGAAGGCAGACCGACATGACATTCTCGAACTGGAATCGCTCGCTCGTTTCGATGCTGATTGGCCTCTTGTCCCTATGGATGCACACTGGCGCCGTGCACGCCAACACAATCGCCAGCCACCCCCCTCAACCGTCTGTGCGCCAAGATGTCGTCGCGGTGAATGATGACCCTCGAACTGTACGCGTCTTGATCTTAGGTTCGTCGGTAGCCCATGGCTGGAAGGACAACCCGCAAGAGGGCGGCTTTCTCCAGCGCTGTTTCAACGCGATGTCGGAACTGACACCTGTAACGTTCGATGTGACGGACAAAGCGGTTCCAGGGCACGGCGTGCTCACCATCCGAGCCCATTACGCCGACTGGTTAACCACCTACAAGCCCGACATCGTCGTCCTCGGATGGGGCGGTTTAAGCGATCTCGCGCAAAAGACGCCACTCCAGGTGTTTGACGAACAAATTCGATGGCAAATCGCGGAAGCGCTTCACCATGGAGCACAGGTGTACGTCGTGACCGCACCGGTATCCGAAGCTTCCTACACGACGTACAAATCTGCTCAAGCGACGCTCTTTCAGCACGAAATCCGCGTCGCACAGGATTTCCACAGTCCGCGCGTGCACATATTTAATGTCTTCGATCAGATGAAACAATATCTGACCGCTCACCACGAAACCGTCCGGCCTTACGCCGGCGACGGGTGGCATCCGAACGCTGCAGGCCACGCGTTGGCGGCGCAGATACTCCTGCGCTCCCTGATGCCAAATTTCGACAGCCCATGAGCGTGATCGGCTGCGATTTTGTCTGAACTAGACATACTCGATCCAGTGTACAACATTTTCGATTGAAATCGAAGATCAGTGTCTCTCAATACGATATAATGGTAGCAAATGAGAGAGAGGCCGAGACATGATGATGAGGACACCGAGAGCGAATCGCAAAGCGATTCACTTGGCAATGTTTGCAGGTTTGACGCTCGGTCTGTTCAGCTTGGTCGGATGTGGCACACAACCCCCAACAGGCACCCCATCCACTCAGACCACGCAGCCTGCCAGGCAGCCGCACATTGCAAACCCGAAGCCTATCTTAGCCACAAAGATTACTGGCACGCTGACGGTCATGGGCGTTGGCGGATCAGTCGCGCACGGTTGGGATGACAAGGTTGGCGGAGGCTATTTGGTTCGAGCGTTCAAGACGCTGACAGCCGAAGGCCCGATTCACTACAACTTTGTCAATAAGTCGATTGAAGGCGACGGTCCAACGCAAATGGCGCCAAAATACCTTCCATTTTTGCGGACCGTCAAGCCACAAGTGGTTGTCATTTCGTGGGGTATGTTGGACGACATTTCCAACAAGACACCCATCGCCAAATTCAAGCAGGCCATTCACGATGAAATCAGCCAAGCGCTGCAGGCTGGATGTTATGTCATGGTCGTCACGCCGCCTGTCACGGGGGCATCGTACGCACATGATGTTACGTCTGAAGCGAACTTGGTCAACACCGAGATCGGCGTAGCTCAGGATTTCCACAGCAACAAGGTCTACGTCTTTGATCTCTTCAATCAAATGAAGGCGTACCTGTCTGAGCATCACCAAAGCGTATCGAAATACAGCGCCGACGCGTGGCATCCGAACACAGCTGGACACACCTTGGCCGGTCAACTGCTCGCAAACGACATTGAACAAGGGTTTGCCGGCAAAACCGAAGCCACTTCCAAGTAAGGCGATATTGTGCTGGCCAGGGTGACCGGGGTGACCGGGGTGACCGGGGTGACCGGGGTGACCCAGTTGAAATAAGCGGCCCCTGGCCGCTTATTTGTGTCGAATCGTCTCATCGGCGGCAAATAAGCGGCTCACAGACGCTTAAGTGACTCAAACCGCGCCATTTCGCAGGCAGTAGCGGCAAATAGGCGGCCCTGGGCCGCCTATTTGCATCCGATCCGGCCAGTTTGGCGAAATAAGCGGCCCCTGGCCGCTTATGTGACGGATCACCTCCCCCAACCTCCCCCAACCTTCGCGATCGCGCCGCCGCAACGGAACCGGCGGCGGCTGAGTCCGCGAGAGTGACCCAGCTGAAATAAGCGGCCCCTGGCCGCTTATTTGTGTCGAATCGTCTCATCGGCGGCAAATAAGCAGCTCACAGACGCTTAAGTGACTCAAACCGCGCCATTTCGCAGGCAGTAGCGGCAAATAGGCGGCCCTGGGCCGCCTATTTGCATCCGATCCGGCCAGTTTGGCGAAATAAGCGACCCCTGGCCGCTTATGTGACGGATCACCTCCCCAACCTCCCCCAACCTTCGCGATCGCGCCGCCGCAAAGTTTGATCAATTTCAAAACGCGCAATCATCAAAACAATCTTAAAATGTGGTATCGTAAGTATAGGAAAGCGCTGTCATGCATATTACCTATCATTCCAAACCTACGGTGACGGCTCGTTCACCAGTTCAACGATAAGGGAGTGGCCAGGTTGACTGAAGTGTCCTTCCAAGCAGGCGTCAATCTCGGAGGTTGGATTTCGCAATATTGGCAATACAGCAAGGAGCACTTTGACTCGTTCATCGTCGAGAGCGACATCGAGCGAATTGCCGAGTGGGGCATGGATCATGTCCGCCTGCCGGTGGATTATCCGGTGATTGAAGAAGATGAACACCCTGGTGTCTTCAAGGAGGACGGCCTGCAGTACATCGACGCGTGCATCGAATGGTGCACGAAGCGTGGCCTCGGCGTCGTGCTGGATCTCCACCGCGCCCCAGGGTACAGCTTTGGGACACTGGACGCCAATACGCTGTTTGACCAGGAGAGTGACCAGCATCGGTTCATCGAAATCTGGGAGATGTTTGAGCGGCGATATCATCACATTGGAAAGTCGTTGAGATTCGAACTGCTCAACGAGGTGGTTGAACCAAACAGCGTCCGCTGGAACAAACTGGCCCACCGAACGATTGAGGCGATTCGCAAGCTCAACCCAAAACGCGTGATCGTGTACGGTGGAAACCACTACAACTCCATCGATCAATTGCAAAACATCGACGTGATCGACGGCGATCCGAATATCGTCTACACGTTTCACTTCTACAAGCCGCATTTGTTTACCCACCAAAAAGCGCAGTGGTCCGAAGTCACCAGCTTGTACAATCAAACGATCACGTACCCAGGCCGCTTCCCAAACTTGAACGAGTTCTTGGCCCGCCATCCGGAATATGGTGGAGGCGAAAACCAACTCACAGACACGTTCATGGACAAATCCCTGCTTGAGCAGTATCTGCAGCCTGCGCAAGCGTTTCTGCGCAATCACGGCGGCGAGTTATACTGCGGAGAATACGGCGTGATCGACAACGCCCCGCTCACCAGCCGCATAGGCTGGCATCGGGATTTGATTGAACTGCTGCTCAAGTTGGGAATCGGCCGGGCCTGCTGGTCGTACAAGATGATGAACTTCGGCCTGGTCAATCACAACGGACACGTCGTCGACCAGGAACTCGTCCGCATTGTAAGTGCGAAATCGGTCTCAGCGTTCGTCTAGAACTTCCGGCAGCGTGATTGGGTAGCGCGCCGCAAGGGCGGAGAACTCGTCCCACGTTTCCTGGCGAATTGGAATCCCGTCCCTGCGGCGCCGGACCTTCTCTAGAAACCGGCGTTCACCTGGTATATAGATGTGATCGGTTCCTTGCGCCAGAGGCGTCTCGTGAATGTCGTCGACCAAACGCATGATGCGTTCGATGAACGCAGGCCGACCCACAAAGTAGTCGGGATGAATCGCGAGATAAAAGAATCCTGTTCCGGGTGGTTCTGGATCGTCGCCAAACATGGTCCCAACTTCGTCGCCCAGCTTGGCGCCTGACAGGGCCCCAGCCAATATTTCCACCAGCAAGGCCAATGCGTACCCTTTGGGTCCTGCCATCGGCAGCACCGCGCCATCTAACGCTTCCATGGCGTCCGTGGTTGGCCTGCCCATGGAATCAATGGCCCATCCTTCAGGGATCGGTTCGCCGCGTTTGGCGGCCATCACAATGTGCCCTCGCGCAACCACGCTCGTCGCCAAGTCAATGGAAATGGGGTAATCGCCGTCGGTCGGGGCAGCCAGCGCGATGGGATTCGTACCAAAGTATGCCCGCCGGCCGCCCCACGGCGGAACGGAGGGAAAGGCGTTGCAGCACAGAAGCCCAATCATACCAAAGCGCGTTGCCCATTCTGTATAGATGGACAATGCGCCTAAGTGATTGCCCCTTTTCACCGTGACCGCCCCGAGTCCATTGTCGCGCGCCAATTCCACCGCGAGTTCCGAAGCCTGCCTGCCTGTTACGCTACCCAAGCCGTGATCGCCATCCATGACGGACGTGACTGGCCCGGTCCGGTGAACCTTCACATTCGGGCGAGGATTAATTTTCCCAATCGAGACACCGTTCACGTAAGCCATCAAACGCATGACACCATGCGTTTCGAGCCCCTGCAAGTCCGCTTCGACGAGGGTGTGGGCCGCCCAGTCCGCGTCCTCATTCGATATACCGACCGCCACAAAGCAGGCTTGAGCAAACTGTTTGAGAGAATCCGCTGATACTTTCCGCTGCACGCGCGCCACCTCAGTCCGATGAATTTCACTGCCCGTCTCTCACGACTCGTGAACAGGCAGGAGGTTATTCGACAGCCTTAGCCAGAAGTTTAGCATAGGCCAGGGCGCCTGTCGGATTGAGATGAACACCGTCGCTGTAAAAGTAATTGGGCTTGCCCGCGCTTGCATCGTACCAATCGACCAAGGTTGTGTTCGGATAGGTCGCGGCTACTTCTGCCAAGGTCTGATTTACCGTCTGTTCCCACGGACGGGGTACACGCGTGTTTACAAGGACGATCCGCTTCATCGGACCAAGTGAATTCAACAGCGACACGAGTTCAGATTTCGTAAATGGGCCGTTCGTACCTAATTCGATAATAATTTTGTCACCAAGTTCGCCCTTTGCTTTCAATTCCGCGATAGCTTGCGGCGCTTGATACATCTGGCGTCCGACCTGGCCATCGCAGACAATCCCGGGAAGCAGTTGTTGCAAATACGGCGTAGCGTCAACCATGACCGAATCGCCGATGGTGGAGATGCCGACGCCAGACTCCTTGGCGTTTCCCGTCGTCGCGTTTCCCGTCGTCGCGTTTCCCGTCGTCGCGTTTCCTGTTGTCGCGTTTCCTGTTGTCGCATTTCCCGTCGTCGCGTTTCCCGTCGTCGCGTTTCCCGTCGTCGCGACGGATACCGGTTTTCCAACGTTGTGCGTATCGTTCACATCGAGATTCGCGATCACGGTGGGCACGCGCTCAGTCACCGCCAAGCCGAACAGAGAGACGACACACACACCGGTCGCTACGCCAATCCACCGCGCTCCCCGGGCGGCGGAACCGGGCCGGCGCCGCCGGTGCAATCCGGAGGTTTTTGGGCTAAACCACCGCCGGATGGGTTGCTCAATCAGCCTCCATGAAACGGCGGCCACCGCGATCGACGCTGCCACCTGAGCGGCATCGCGCCATACGTTGATGCCAGTGCCCGTGACCAACGGGGTCGTTAGGATAATAATCGGGAAATGCCACAGATAGATGCCGTATGATCGAACACCCAACCACCGCAGCGGCTGGCATCCGAAAATCTTCGCAAGCACACTGGACGGATGCGCCAGCGGCACGATTAAGAGTGCGGTCAGAACCGAAAGAACGACGAGACCGCCGCGGTACAGGAACGTCTCGTACTCATTCGTCTGCCAAATCATGTAAGTGATTGCCAAAAGGGCAAATACGCCCATCCCATCGAGCAGGAGCCGCCGTGAACCCGACAATCGATCCGACAGCTTCATACTCGGCCAGACAAAAGCCAGCCCAGCTCCAATCAGGAACGCAAACGCCCGCGTATCCGTCCCATAGTACACGCGGCTCGGATCCGTGCCGGGGACATAGATCCAGGCCATAGCAGCAGCGGACATCAACGCCATGACCAGCGTGATCGCAAGGAACTTCCAACGCCGGCGAAAGAACTTCAGGCCAAAAGCCAGTATGAGGGGCCACAGAAGATAAAACTGTTCTTCGACGGCAAGCGACCACAGGTGCCCGAGAGGGGATTGGCGTCCGAAACTCGCGAAATACGACACCTTATGGAAAATGAACCACCAGTTGCTCACATAGAAGATAGACGCCAAAGCATCCTGCCGAAAGGAGACGATCTGAGCCCTGTCAAACAAGCTCACCCACACGTACACAATCAGCAGCATAAAAAACATGGCTGGAAGGAGCCGTCGGGCCCGGCGAAGCCAGAACTGTCCGAGCTGCAATCGACCGTTTCGTTTCCATTCTGTAATCAGTAGGTCTGTAATGAGATAGCCAGACAAGACAAAGAAGATTTCGACTCCAAGCAAACCCCCTGGCGCCCAGTTTAGCCCCAGATGGTATGCGATCACGGCAAACACAGCGAATGTCCGCAAACCATCCAAACCTGGCATGTAACGAGTTTTGCCGCCAACAGGTCTCGGCATAATCGAAATCCCCCTGTGCACAATTCTTCGGTGACTGTCGCCCGTCTGTCTATATGACTATGATATCCCGCAAAGGGATCAAAACAGACCGCGGGCGAAATAGACATCTTTCGACAAAATCAATTCGTGGTTTATTCACTTGGACACAACTCGGAAGGCTTAGGTATCCACTTCTTTGATTATATATAGCAGACGGAGCAAACGGGGCGATTGTTTCATGGAATTTGTGGCAAATCAATCAATTAGCTGACGTTTCTTATCCTTTTGGCCGAAAGAATACCGCAGCAAGGAAGGCGAAGACGATCGCCGCCGAAATCCCTGCGCTCGTGAGCTCAAAAATACCCGTGATCACGCCGACGAGTCCGTGGGTTTGACCCTCGGCAATAGCACCTTGAACCAACGCGTTGCCAAAAGACGTGATCGGAACCGTGGCGCCTGCGCCGGCAAACCGAACCAAGGGCTGATACAAGTTTAAGCCCCCGAGCACAGCCCCTGCGATCACCATGAGTGACACTGTATTGGCAGGCGTCATCTTGAAGACGTCCATCAAAAACTGGCCGATCACGCAAATCAAGCCGCCGACGACAAATGCCCACAGTAATATCAACGCTTCGTTCCCCCCGTTCGTTCGATGGAGACCGCGTGCGCGATACAAGGGATACTCTCCTGCTGCTGATAGGATGTCGGCGACAACAAGGCCCCGGTCGCGACAATCAACACGCGCTGCAAGTCACCGCTTCGAAGGCGTCGAACGATGTGTCCATACGCGACAGCCGCCGAACACCCGGCACCGCTGGCGCCGGCCCACGTGTCCGGATGCTTGCCGTAGATCATGAGTCCAGCATCGGAATATCGATCCGCCGGGATTTCGATCCGGTGCTGATCGAATAGATCGATCAAGATATCGTGTCCGATTTGCGCCAAGTCCCCGGTCAAGATCAAGTCATAATAATCGTATGGGATCTCCAAGTCACGAAAGTGAGAAACGATGGTGTCGAAGGCCGCTGGCGCCATCGCCGCGCCCATATTGAACGGGTCCTTCAAACCCATATCGACAACCCTGCCGATGGTGGCGGAAGTCACGACGAGCGGGTCCTGTTGATTGTCCGACGCTGTGACGATGGCCGCTCCTCCAGCCGTCACAGTCCACTGAGCGGTTGGAGGCTTTTGCGCTCCATATTCCGTCGGATAGCGGTACTGCTTTTCCGCAGCCGCGTTGTGGCTGACGGTTGCGGCAAGCGCATACTTCGCGCATTGCTTGTCGACGAGCAAGGCAGCCAAAGCCAACCCTTCCATCGACGTGGAGCATGCGCCAAACAGCCCCAGATACGGAACCGCCAACGTCCGCGCCGCGAAAGACGACGAGATGATTTGATTCATCAAGTCTCCGCTCAAGAAAAAAGTCATGTCGTCTTTGGTGAGTCCAGCCTTTTCAATCGCCTTTGCGCACGTTTCGTCAAGCAACATCTTCTCGGACTGTTCCCAACTTTTTTGCCCAAGACGCAGGTCTCCGTGCAGTAAATCAAAATCGTCGGCCAGCGGGCCATGCGCCTCGAACGGTCCACCGATCACCGCTGTCGAGAGAATTGCCGGACGGCTGGGAAACACCCAACTCTGGTGCCCTTGCAGCATGGATTATCCCCCCATTGCGACGAGTGTCCGAATCAGCCCAATGAAAAATGCCGCCACCACGCCTGATACGACAACAGACCCCGCCAACTTAAACATGCTTGAAGCCACACCAAGAACCAAGCCCTCGGAACGGGCATCCAGCGCAGCCGAGACCATCGAATTCGCAAAGCCCGTTACAGGAATGGCCGTTCCGGCCCCCGCAATACGGGCTATCTTATCGAACACGCCTAATCCAGTCAGGATCGCCGTGATACAGATCAGAATGGCAACCGTCGGGTTGCCCGCAGTGCGTTCGTTAAATCCGAAATAGCGGATGAATGCCATTTGAATCAACTGGCCAATGAAGCAAATGGTCCCACCGACCAAAAAGGCCATCGTGAGATTGCGAAGCAATGGCCGCGCCGGTTCGTGGGCTTGAGCAAACTTCTGATATTGTTGCTGAACAGGTGTCAGCTTCTTTAATTTCTGATTCGCCACGACGCACCCTCCATTAGCCGCGCCGCAAATACGGCTCAAGTTCACGAATCATTCGATCAACCTCGCCGGCTTCCTTCTCGTACGCCTGCTTCGCACGGACGTCTTGCGTCGCCAGCGCGTACAGCTCGAGATCCGCCTGGGCCTTTTTCAGCGTCGCGTAGGTTAAGGGTAAAGCCTGAGGTTGAGGGACTTTGATTTTGTCATCGTATAAGTCCAAATACAATTGACCTGTGGCATCCACTTGGCCAAGAAAGACGTTTTCGAGCGCAACCCCCTGTTTCTCCAACTCGCCTTTCAGCCACAGTCGGTTAAAGCCGATGGTCGAAAGCCCTTCGTCCATAATGGTTCCATCCATAATCACGGTTTGAGGCTCCGGTTTGGGCGCGACCTGCATCCCCATCAGCTTCGGCGTCAACGGCTGACTGTCGCTCTTCGGCAACACATTCACGGTTCCGCTCGATTCCATGATCGCAAATTCGACATCCGACACCTGAAAAATGTTGCGCGATCGCAAATTTTCCAGAAGCTCATCCGTCGACATGCGTTCTTTTTTAAGGTTGTCCTCGAGAATTTTGCCATCCTGGATCAGCACTCGTGCTTTGCCCTCGAAGAAGTCGCGCGATCGCTTGCTCTTGAGTGCCAGCCAACTCAGCCCAATCGCCAAAAACGTATATGCGGCCATTGGCACAAGCCCCATATACAACGGCGTGCGCACATCGTCGGTGATGATGGCTGCCATATCGCCGATCGCGATGCCGACTATGTATTCGAAAAATGTAATTTGCGAAAGCTGACGCTTGCCAATCAGCTTGGCGAATACAAACATCGCGGTAAACGCGATGATGGCGCGGATGAGCAGCGAAATCCAGTCAGGCACACCAAAAACCCCTTCAACGAGGGGGACAGGGTCCCCCGTGATCGATGATGCTGAAACGACGGTAGTTAAAAACCTTTGTACGTAGGCTCTTGTTGTTCCATTTGGCCGACACGCTGTTGGAGTTGGTCAACCACCGATTGCGTTGTTTGGGCAGCTTGCGTGTACATTTGTTTCGCCTGTTTGTTCTGGGTCGACAGCGCGAATGTTTCCAGGTTGGCTTGCGCACTCTTTAACGAAGCCAACGTGGTTTTGACCTGTTGCGCGATCGTCATGCATCATCACCTCCGTCGTTGATGACAGTAATGTCTCCTGCGAGGTGAGGTGTAATGCGAGACGGCATCAGGGATGAATTGGGATGCTCGGGAGGATGTGGGCAGGGGCTCCGATGCGGCCTATGCTCACAGCCAATGGGCCCCTGCAGGATCACGATGACTACGTCGCTTACATGGGGCTGTGGATTCCTTTCGAAGCTCCCGCCGGTCGGATATAGGCGTCCCGCCCTGCACCCATGCCAAACGTGAACAGCAGCACGATGGCCATCATCAGAATGAGTAACGGAATTGTCCAGGAACCAAGCGTATTGTGTAAAAACCCGATTAACATAGGACCAGTCGCGGCCAACAGATAGCCAATCGATTGCGCCATGCCCGACAACTGGGCAGCTTCGTCTGAGCTTCGCGATCGCAACCCGAAAAATGACAAGGCGAGACTAATGGCCGCGCCGCCAGCTACGCCAATCAGCACAATCCACAGCCAGTCCAACGCATTGATACCGCTTAAAAGCCCCGCGTAACCAACCAAAAACAGCAGTGCCGTCACACCGACGAAACCGCGTTGGCTCGCGCGTTTGCCAGCGATCACCGGAACGATGAACGATGTCGGCAGACTTACAAATTGCAGCAGCGACAACATCCAACCAGCACTCGTTTCGCTCATGCCCCTGCTTTGCAAAATGTCGGGAAGCCAGGCAATGCTTACATAGAAGACGAACGATTGCAGCCCCATGAAGAGGGTAACTTGCCACGCGAGGCCGGACCTCCACACGTTCACCGTGGCGTTGATTTTCTGTGGGATATGGCGTGAACGCAACTGCGGCAACCAGATCAAAATGGACACGAGGGATAAAATCGCCCAACTCATCATCGAACCCCGCCACCCCACGTGCGCAAGATGTGCTATCGGGACACTGATCCCAGAGGCGATGGCTGCCCAGACATTCATCGAGATGGAATACAGCCCGGTCATCAAACCAACCTGTGTCGGAAAATCGCGCTTGATTAAGCTGGGCAATAGCACATTGCCCATGGCGATGCCTGCTCCCGCGAGAAACATACCGACAAACAGCCCGCTCTGCGACGTCACGCACCGCATGACGATACTCACAGTGAGCAGCCCCATGCTCGCCCCTAGGGCCAACTCGATCCCGATCCGTCGAGCAATCGCTGGAGCAAGCGGCGAGACTACTGCGAAGGCGACGAGGGGCAACGTCGTCAACATGCCCGCCCATGTCGTCGACAATCCTGTATCATGACAGATGTCGTTTATGAGTGGTCCCACACCCGTGATAGCCGCGCGCAAATTCGCTGCAATGAGAATGATGCCAAGAACCAAAAGCACCTGACTTGTTGTTCGGGACGACCCTCCATGACCTGCACCAATTCTCTCCACCATATCTCCCCAACTTTCTCTACGTGTCTGTTCGGAAACCGGCGTCACATGGTCGCCTACGGCCATCCACAATGGCCGCTGCCTATAAGATGTTGGAAACGGGATACGAAACACCTTGAATTCATATTCGTTTCCAGGCGTCTCCCGATGAAATGGCGACTTTTGACTCGTTGATGTAGCGATGAACCACGTCAACTGCACGATCCGCATCCTGGAGCACGATGGCTTCCACCAGTTGCCGGTGCATCGCCAAATGAGCAGCAGTTCCAACTTCACGGCGTACCAAGCTCGCGATGACGTCTTGCAGCGTTCCGGCAATATGTTCGTATAACTCAATCAACATGTCATTGTGAGAAGCACGGATAACCCGTTGATGAAGACGAATGTCTTCCGCTATGTAGCGATCCACGTCCCCGTGAGCCAATGCCGTCTCACAGTTTTCTAACAGAAGAAGTAGTTCCTGTGCCTCGTCCTCAGTTCTACGCAGAGCTGCCAGATGAGCTCCTTCGCGTTCGAGCGCGTGCCGGACCTCTAGGGCTTGCAACAGATCGGAACGCAATATGCGCTTTTGCAATACGACGCCCAACGCACTCGACGAACAAACGTACGTTCCATCCCCCTGCCTGGTCTTCAAGAGCCCCGCATGAGTCAATGCCCGAATCGCTTCTCGCAGTGTATTGCGGCTCACATTCAGTTCGGCCATCAATTCCGGTTCGGCAGGAATGCGCATTCCAACCGTCCATTTTCCCGACTCGATCAGACCTTCCATCTGTTGTGCAACCTGTTCAACCAACGACAGCCGACTCGTCTTCTGCAGCATGAGTGACGTCTCCTTAAATAGACCAAACATAGGATGATTGGTTCATCGGAAGTTTACCACCCATATAACGAGAGGGCAAATATACGACGTGCTCGTTCTCCTGCGCGGCACAACCTGTGGAGATCCTGCAGAATATGAGTATGTTATTGGTGAAATAAATCAGGGAACTCGCTGTTGGCGAGTTCCCTTTCATACGGTATGGGGCAGAAAGGTCGACGTCGTCAATCGGACAGATGGGCTTCCAAAAACCACAGGTCTTTATCCAACTGCCGGGATACTTCTGTAAATAGATCGGACGTATCCGGGTCTTCGTCAGCTGATGCTACAACCGCTTCCCTTGCACTGTTTGCCACGACAGCCCATCGATCAGCCAACGCACGGATGACCTTCTCGTCTTGGCTTAGTTGCAATTCCCATTTGGGCAATGAAGTCTGAGTCGCGATGGACTGGACTGGCAATCCTGCAGTTCCGCCGAGGGCGGTCACACGCTCAGCCACGGTGTCGGTCAACTCCAGAAGGTGCCCGGCAAGTTCATCGAACAGTTCGTGGTAAGCGATGAAATGCGGCCCTCTTACGTTCCAGTGCGCCAATTTCGTCTGAACAAACAAATCCGTCAAATCGGTCACATGTTTGTTCAGCAGCTCGATCATGTGCAGTTTCACTTGGTCTGATAGATTGTTCCGTGTGTGTTTCAAGTCGGCCATTGTAACACCTCCAAACGAGTCATTCACCAACACCTATTATACCCGAATCACTTGGATCCAATTTGTCCGCCACGAAGGCAGTGTTGGTTTCGGAACCTCCCCGTCAGAAGAATTACCCACGGTCCCCGACTCCACGTGAGATACTGCTGGTTAAAGCCCGTACCATATGATAAAGCACGAGTTCAACCTGTTCAGGTCGGTTGTCAATCCGATGAAGACCTGTGACATCGTGAGCGTCAAAGCGCGCACACGTATGGCTAGCTCATCGCTAGGAAGTAGAATCTGAAACATCCCCATCACTCGCTGGTGGGGATGTTTCATATTCTACTTCCTCGATGAGCTAGTGCCCCTTCAGGCAACGTAGTTTGAGGAAAGTGGAGGATTAACCAGTGGAATGTAGAATATCACTAACGGTGGTGATATTCATGTGCCTGTATGTCCGTGAATTGAGCCCTGCCGAGGGTAACAGATTGGTTCGTATTGCCCGTAAGGGGTCCAATCCGGTCTCCGTGCGTAGAGCACTGGTTGTCCTGGCTTCTGCTCAACGAATGAAGGTCCCCGAAATCGCACGACTCTATCACTTGTCGGAGGAACATGTCCGCCATGTGATTCACGCATTTAACGAGAAAGGCTTTGAGGCTCTTCAACCCCGCTATGGTGGTGGACGTCCCAGGACGTTCACGGACGAAGAGCGTGCTGGCATCATCGAGTTGGCACAAACTCCACCGAAGGTTCTGGGATTGCCGTTTACGACGTGGTCGCTGAGCAAACTCAAGCAGGTCGCTGAACAAAAAGGGATCGTTCGTTCGATTAGTATCGAAACCATCCGGGTCATCCTGAGTCAAGCGGACATAACCTATCAACACACGAAGACCTGGAAGGCATCAAACGATCCAGAGTTCGAGAGTAAAAAAAACGAATCCAGTCGCTGTACAACAATCCACCCAAGGACGGACGAGTGATCTGTCTGGACGAATTCGGACCACTGTCGATTCAGCCGTTTGCGGGTCGTGGGTGGTTCGTAAACGTAAGCCCAGCCGGTTACCGGCGACTTACCATCGGACGCACGGTGTTCGTCATTTGCTGGCTGCACTGGACTTGAAATCCGACAAACTGTATGGGCATGTCTCGAACTCGAAAAAGCATCAAGACATCCTACGTTTTCTCAAGGTGCTACGCCGTCGTTATCACCGTTCCGAGCGGCTGTACATCATCCTGGACAACTTTTCGCCGCACAAGCATGAGCGTGTCCGAAACTGGGCGGTCGAGAACAATGTGGAATTGGTCTACACTCCGACACACGCATCGTGGCTCAATCGGATTGAGTGTCATTTCGGGCCGTTGCGCAAGTTTGTGCTGAGTGGCAGCAACTATGAGAACCATAAAGCACTTGGTGACGCAATTCGGGCATATATTCGCTGGCGCAATAAGCACAGGCGAAACGCTAGCCTTCTACGGGAACAAAAGAAGATCAAGGTTGTCTGAAGGGGCACTAGCCATACGTGTGCGCGCTTTGACGCTCACCTATCCAAAAGAAATTCTGAATGCCCAACGCACCCGAACCAAACTGGGTAGTTTTTTTGGTTCGGGCAATTCCGAACTGCTCAATGAGACAGTCAAGAAATTTGTAACGTGCGTGACATAGAACGATAGGATTACCATTTATCACATGAACCATGCGTTCTATTTTAGGCATCACACTATGCGATTTGCCAATAGTGTCTAATGAGAAACATTCCGATTGAAATGAGGTGAAAAGAGGGATGATAACTGTTTTTACTTGAAATTACCCGGAATATATCCATCGCATCTTCAAGACGATTTCAAATGGAATTTAGGGGGATATATGCAATGAGGAAAAAACTTCTCGCTACAGTCGCGACAACAATTCTGCTCTCCAGCGCTACTCCTAGCGTAGTTTTAGCAGCCAATCAAACGAGTTCTCAGACTTCTTCACAAGATGTTATCACAAAGCACTTTACTTTCGACCAGCCGTTAACTATTGTCCCTAGCCTGACCTACGGGTCTGAAACTACAACCACAGCCCAGAAACTCTCAGCGCAGGCTCTGAGTGCTGTCGTTGGAGCGGATATTGCTAACGTAGAGCCGACGCAAAGTAAGATTCACTTTGATGTCACGACAACTACGCAAAAGAGCGATGGAAGTACCGTTATTCAAGCACAAGGATACGTTGGAGTAGGTCAAGAGCAGTATAAAATATCCACAACTGCAAACCCTCTCTATTCCATTTCCACGAGTCTTGGGATACTGGAGAAAGCCGAGATACCTGGAACACTGACTACGCCCAGTGGCAAATCGTATAGTATTAATATCGGAATTGCATATATACCGAACACCGATAATTATCAAGCGACAGTCGTCGTTGACGGATTAGGCTATCCTTTGTCTTTGGATTTTGGTAAAGGTTTCATTACACAAAGCCTTGCGCAACAGATAGAGACAGCTTCACCATCAAGCGTTGCAGAAGCTCCTCTGACGACAACTACGTCTACTTCAACATCCACATCAAATTCAACAACTTCAGCGGTTTATGGTACCGGCACAGCCGAAAGTGCGACTTCATCAAATCTGTCAACGGACGACGCTAGCGGAGGCGGAACTCACCATTTTTTAGGGGATGATTATACAACAGTTTTAGATGGCGACTCAAATTACTTTGGAAACAATACACCGACAGCAGTATTGAGAGGTTCAAATGGCCCCGAGGGAACTGGAGAACTATGGGTAGAGGACCAAGTTTGGGGCACAAATCAAGTTGAAAATTATCTCTCTGGAACAGGACGAGCTATTTCAGTATCAGGTGTAAACTTCGCAGTCCAGAATCCCAATAACAATTGGCTGATTGATAACCAGTTTTATCCTGTTCCGCAACCTTCTACATCAATATCACTATCCCCACTAAGTTGGGCTATCGATTACATTCCGGAACTGGCACCATATTCGGCGCTTGTTAATGCACTTGCTAATCAATCGGTCACTGTAGGTGGTGGAATACAGGAGGAGACACCAACTACTGACCCCTATTTCCAACAAATTAATTGGTCGAATGTTCAAAACGATGAATTGACAGGATCGTACGATCCGCCGTCTGGCAAAGAGTCCTACAACGAACGATTCTTTGTCAATGCTCCAAACGGAGCAGCCATTACAATTGACGGTCAGGTAATCTACGAAACTGATGCATATGCAATTGGATTTACCACGTATGATTCAAGCGGATGGATTTACATGCCAGGGACGATCGGTGCGCCGTCATAAAAATTGTAATATCATAGGAATGGGGCTTCATAATGTTTACAAAACACTCGGATCGGAGTTGTTTGGTCCGAGTGTCTGCTTAAAATTGGGGGAATGGATTATGCCGAAACGATGGTTCTGGGTCTTAATATCCACAATTATTTTGCTTGCTAGTGCCTTTGGTTATCAAACGATTCGAGTTATACGTTATGATAACGGAGTAACCAAAAACCTTAATCTAGCAATCAGTAAATATCAAGAATCAGGATTATTATTAACCACTAATAGTCAAGCTTCACCAATCCCCTATTTAGCTAGCGCAGGCGCAATTATGATGACTGTACTGAACGAAGGTGTCGATTCAAACAGTAGATATGCGACTTTTGAAGTCTATCTCGACTCGGCCTATCGTATTTTGTCCTCCCGCTCGACGTATAACCCTATAGTTGTTAAATCTACGATTGACTGGCTCGAAAACTGTTCTTCCCATTTACTTAAGATAAATAGTTCCAATGGCAGACATCAAAATCCAACTCAGAGTATTAAATGGATTCTAGATAATACACCAAATTCTCTACGCCAAACCTTCAACTCAATCGGATAGCTAACTTACTGAAAATTTAATGCCTCAGGGTTACAGCTTCGGGGGGGGGGGAGTGTCAATAATTTTGTGTAAACTCTATCAGACGGTTTCTTAGTGAAGATAGGGTTTCAAGCGCTCCTCGAAATGTATCGCAAGCTGGCTGAAGATTTCTCCCCAGTTATGAACTCGCGTGGTCCATTTTCTGGTCACTTCCATTGTCGCCAGATACAGCATCTTCACGAGAGAATCATCCGTCGGGAACATGCTCTTGCCTTTCGTCACCTTCCGTAGTTGCCTGTGGTAGCCTTCAATTAGATTCGTCGTGTAGATGATTTTGCGCATCTGTTGGGGATAGCGGAAGAACGTCGATAGCTCCGTCCAGTTACTACGCCATGAGCGCACAATGATGGGGTATTTCTTGCCCCACGTCTCCTCGAATTGGTCCAGTGCCGCGAGTGCTGTCTCCTCCGTGTTTGCTTTGTAGATTGGTTTCAGGTCCGCAGTGATTTTCTTGTAGTCTTTGGCTGCAGCATACTTCAGCGAATTTCGAATCTGATGAACGACACACTTTTGGATATCCGCTTTAGGGTACGTTGCCAAGATGGCTTCACTGAATCCCTTGAGATTGTCCACACAAGCAATGAGGATGTCTTCCACGCCTCGACCCTGGAGTTCCGTGAGCACGGACAACCAGAATTTCGCCGATTCATTCTCACCAATCCACATACCCAAAACATCTTTTCTACCGTCCAAGTCAATGCCTACAATCATGTATGATGCCTTGCTAACAACTTGTCCGTCCTGCTTTACTTTGTAGTGTTAGCGCCGGACTATAATTGACCCGGGGTCGCCGGGATGAAAATGACCCACCCCAGTTGAATATCTCTCTTCAAACCTCGCCAGGTGATGAAGGGAGAGTAACCATGCTGAAGGGTGGATCACTCATGAGGGTACAAGATTTATTGATGCAAGGGAAGAGTCTGAGGGAGATTTCCAGACAAACAGGATTTTCGCGTAATACGATTCGAAAGTACGTCCGTGGTGGGATGGTCGTCGAAGCTAGCTCACGTCCAAAGCGTGGCTCGAAGTTGGATGCATACAAACCACTGATTGACGCATGGATGGCAGCTGGATTGTTTAACTGCGAAGTCATGTTTCAGCGACTACGGGCACAGGGATACTCCGGTGGGATGACGCTTATTAAAGATTACGTGCACCCTTTCCGTCCGCCGAAGCGACAGAAAGCGACTCCCCGATACGAGACGAAGCCTGGTGAGCAGGCTCAGCTCGACTGGGGTATCTGCGAGTACATTGATGAACACGGCGTTCGTAGAAAAATTCCCGTGTTTGTGATGATTTTAGGTCATTCCCGCTCGACGTATATTGAATTCACGCGTCGCTGCGATATTCATAGCTTCCTGCGCTGCTTTACACACGCGCTTGAACACTTTGGTGGCGTCCCGAAGATTGCGCTGACCGACAGGATGAAGACGGTCGTGCTTGGCACCAACGATGACCGCAGTCCCATATGGCACCCTGCCTTTCAGGACTTTGCGCTAGCAGTTGGACTGACACCAAAGCTTTGCAGAGCGCGCAGACCTCAGACCAAAGGCAAAGTGGAACGGGCGGTTCGATATGTGAAGGAGAACTTCTGGGTCGCTCGGCAGTTCACTGACCTTGCAGATCTCAATCGCCAAGCACTCGCCTGGTGTCATGAGATCGATCAGCGAATTCACGGTACCACAGGAGAGCGTCCATGTGACCTGTTGCCTCAGGAGCAGCTACGTCCCCTGCCGTCTCCAGAGAAACTCGCGAAATTCCTGCGCGAGGAGCGCAAGGTAAGCATGGATGGCTACGTAAGTTTTGATGGGGTTCTTTACGGAGTGCCCTGGCAGTACAGTGGCCGCACGGTCACGGTACGCCAACTCGGAGAACAAATTGAAGTCTGGTCCGAAGGCACGAGGATCGCGGTGCATGAAAAGTCGCCTCGATTCAATGGCGTTATGAGACTGAAGGGGCAATACGCCGGACTCAGCACGGCACAAGGCGCGACAGGGCCATTGCCTGTAGCTCGCCAGGTTCCCGTGGATGCCGTGGATCAGCGCCCACTCTCCGTGTATGCCGCTCTCGCGGAGGTGGGCGCATGATTGAGCTGGAGAAAGCACACGCGCAACTCGAAGAACTCAAACTTGGCGCCGCCTCAGCCATTCTAGACAGCCGATTACAGGTAGCAACCGAAAAGAATCTAACGTACGTCAGATTTCTAACGGACCTCCTTGGCGCAGAACTGGAGGAGCGCCACAAGAGAAACGTTGAGACGAAGGCGAGACTGTCCAAGCTTCCGTACCGCAAGACGTTGGAGGAGTTTGACTTCTCCTTCCAACCAAGCATCGACGAGAAACTTGTCCGCGAATTTGCAACGTTAGCCTTTGTACACCAAACAACGAACCTGGTGTTTCTTGGCCCGCCAGGCGTTGGCAAAAGTCACTTGGCCGTGGCGCTGGCTATGGAAGCTATCTCACAAGGGCTCTCCGCGTACTTCGTCACGGTAACGAATCTGGTAAACGACCTGCGCAAAGCGTATCACGACGGGCGGCTCGACACACGCATGAGGAAATACCTACGCCCAAAGCTGTTGTTGATTGACGAGGTTGGATATCTGCCATTGGACCCAATTGGAGCGAACCTACTGTTCCAATTGATTAACGCCAGGTACGAGCGGGGCAGCATTATCCTAACGAGTAACAAAGGCATTGGGGAATGGGACGAATTGTTCGGGGACGCAGTGCTGGCCACGGCTGTGCTCGACCGCCTGCTACACCATGCGCACATCCTGAACATCCGTGGACAAAGCTACCGACTGAAGGACAAGATGAAGGCTGGCGTATACACGGCGCCAGCTGAACCAAACGCTTCCTGATTCAAGCTGCTGGGTGGGTCAAAATTAAGTCGGCGATCTGGGTCAATTTTAACCCGGCGTTGACAGTAGTGAATCGCATCATGAACACAACTGCGTAAACAGGATTCAGTGGGCGGTTTTGCCACTCTTTAATCATGGGGAGCAGTTTGTCCGTGATGTTAGAAACAAGTGTCGGGGATTGTATGCCGCATAATAAACGTGCAGAAAACCGCAGCGTAAAATTGCAGAGCTAGCCTGCGTTTTACGGGGCGGAAAATGCATGGGCACTTGCAACACCCACTCTATTAATCCTACCCTTTGGTTTGTCGAAGACCTGAGGGTGGTGAGAGAGGATGCTGAAAGTGCCGCAGCAACAGTATATCAAGTTCTTGTATGAGAATGAGGATTATTCGATCTCGGAGATTGCGAGGGTCATGGGCGTCAGTTGGCGTACAGCCAAGAAGTATGCCACCAAGGATGATTGGAACGAGCCCTTACATCGACGCAAGAGACGATATCCTGTTCTCGGTCCGTACCTTGACATTATCGATACCTGGTTGGCTGAGGAACAGTCCTTGCCCCGTAAGCAGCGCTACACGGCGAAGCGAATCTTTGATCGCCTGTGCGATGAATACGAGTTTGATGGTGGCCGGCGCACTGTCGAGGAATACGTCGCCAAGCGTCGAAAGCAGCTCAAGTTAGAGCGTGCAGAGAGCTACGAGCATCTTGAGCACCCCGGTGGAGAAGCGCAAGTCGATTTTGGTACGGCTTATGTTGGACAATCTGGGAAACTCGTTGAGCGGAAAGTGCTCACGATGTCTTTCCCGTTCAGTAATGCGGCTTTTGCCTTCCCAGTCCGCAAGGAGAACACGGAATGCTTCCTGGAAGCCATGAAACGCATCTTTGAGCGGATGGGCGGTGTTCCAAGGAGGATCTGGTTTGACAATCTGTCTGCGGCAGTGATTTCTATTAACCGGGACGGAAAGCGTACATTCACCGACCAGTTCCTGCGTTTCGCAGCGCATTACCGATTCGAACCAGAGTTTTGCAACCCGTACAGTGGTCACGAGAAGGGCCATGTCGAAAACAAGGTTGGATATGGGCGTCGCAACTGGCTCGTACCTCCGCCGATTTGTGAGACGGATGCTGACCTCGAGGACCATTTGGCGCAGGCGGCAGAGGCGGACATGGGTCGCCCTCACTACGCCAAGAAGGAGCAAATTGCTAACCTTTGGAAGGCAGAACGCAGCAAGTTGTTAGCCTTGCCAACCGTCCCGTTTGATGTTTACCGACTTGAGTTGGCTCGGTTGAACAAATACCGGGAATTTCGGTTTGAAACCACCACATACCCGCTGCCGCAGTGTCGTGCCCTGGAAACCATACTGCTCAAAGTGAAGTGGGATGAGATCGAGGTTCTGTCTAATGATGGAGAGTACCGCCATTTGACGACCCTGCCCCGTCCGTATGCGGAAAGGGAGATTCCGATTGAATGGACGGCCGTGTTTGACGGATACCGAAGAAAGCCACGGGCTGTGATGTACTCAGATTTGGCGAAATTCCTGCCCGCTTCTGTACGTTCATTCGTGCAAGCAGAAGATATTGAGTTGAGGAAATCTCGCATTGTCTTGATACGGCGATTGCTCGACTCCCACCAGATGTCCGACATTGGCGCTACACTTGATGCGTTGGCTGGGCATTCCGACCCTGATAGGGTGCTTGAGCACGCACTTTATGCCTTAAAACACCCTGAGTTCCGCCCTGAGCCATTTGTAGAGCCGCATACGCCAGTAGAAATTCACGGACACACACCTGATCTTGGCCAATATGACGCCGTTCTGGGGGTGAGCAGAGCATGAAACAGGAGTTGGCCACTGTGTGCAAGAGTCTCCACTTAGGTTATGTGATGGAGGCATACGAAGCCATTCCATTTAATGACCGCTCGGATTACCTGCTCGGCGTGCTGCAGGCGGAATTGCAGGGCCGAGAAATGTCCAGGATTCGCAGACTCATGAAGAAAGCCCGCTTTCCACAAATAAAGACGCTGGAGGATTATGATTTCGAGGCAGTCACCTTCCCAGTGCACTGCAATCGTGAGCTCTTAACAGACCTTATGTTTCTCGAACGCAAAGAGAATGTAGTGATGCTTGGCAAGGTCGGGACTGGCAAGACCCACCTGGCAACGGCCCTCGGCGTGGAAGCCTGCCGACGGGGGCACGAGGTGCGTTTTTTCCGGGTGCATGATCTTGTGGCTCAATTGCAGGAGAAGTACCAGACCGGAACACTCCACCGTTTCCAACGGGAGTTGAACAGAGCCGAGCTTCTCATCCTGGATGAAATGGGGTTTGTCCCCTTTCACAAAGATGGCGCCGAGCTGTTGTTTAACGTCATCTCCGAATGCTACGAGCAAAGGAGTGTGATTGTGACCTCAAACCTTGAGTTTGGGCAGTGGAACACTGTGTTTGGTGATGCAAGACTGACAGCAGCGCTTGTGGACCGACTCGTTCACCATGCCCATGTCTTGGCGTTCACCGGCGAGAGCTACAGGCTAAAGCATGCCCTATCTGGGGCGAAGTCGTCGTAATCTTCAGTGTTG
>NZ_BCQI01000051.1 GCF_001544355.1 Alicyclobacillus acidiphilus NBRC 100859 | reverse complement strand
CAGATTCCAACCTGTATGGGCTGGAATTTGTTTTTTATTTAGTATTGGGATCGAATCACCCGAGTCAAAATCAAATATGAGGAATGTAGGTGAGAACCCAGCGTTGAACGGTAAAGTAACTGTAGGTCAGCGTACGCCCGTGCCCAACGTCGATGGAAAACGTGTTGAGCAGGCAAACAGTCCTGTTGTTACCTATTACATGTCTGACGAGGAACTAGAGAAGTACAAGGCCATCAAGCCGCAGAAGAAGCAGGCTAGTTCCTATATACCTTCCAAAGGATCATCAGTTCGCGGATGGGGATGTTGACACTTTTGTCTGCGGACGTTCAAAGAGCCGGAATCTCTCTTCCGAGAAATTCCGGCTCTTTTCAGTGTTTGCCTGTCGTTCGTGGGAGGGTTCGATCACGCCGCTTTTTCGATGGCCGCTCCGCTCATGGTGCAACCAAGAAGCGCCGTGGGCGGATGGTTTCTTCGCTATCGCGCGGGCCAGGGTGATCGCCCTGGGCCTGCATGAGCCTGCGACGACGTCCTATCAACTGGCGGATCCGCTCGATCCCGACGTTTTCTCGAAATCGACGTACCCGCTCTTTGCATCGGATGCAACGAACAGGCGAACCGCTTGATAATTCGTGGAACCGAATCGGATCTTGCCCGAAGCCTGATACGTCGTGCCGGAGGCGGTTTTTGACAACGTTTTAACGCCAGGGAAGAGCATCTCTTCACGCCCGTTGTTGTACAGATTGGCCGTGTAGATAATCTGATTGTTTTCTTGGTGCTTTTCGAGATTCCACTGTTCGCCTTTTGCTGTACTCGGGATCGTTTTACTTTGAACGGCTATGCGAATCTGGCCATTGGCAAGTGTTTGGTAGTTGGCCGGCAACGGCACACTCCCGCCAAGTCTCATTTTAATCAGGGCGAAGGCGACGATAATCAGAATCATCCAGATATAATTGCGGCGATATTTCACGGAACGTCTTTCAACTCCTTATAGTGAATTTCTTGTGGTGAAATTTCCAAAGGTTTGGATTTTCAACTGGCTGTCAACCCTATGGCTCCAATCATACCCTGAACGAAGCGCTTGCCCAATTGGTATCGTTGGGAGCGCTTCGTTTCAGGACACATGGGACTCACTTGACCTGAATGTCGATGGATTCGATGTAGGCTGTCTCCAGCGGATAGCTTTGCTCCCCGCCCATATTGGGATTGGCTGTGACGGGAATCGACGCGATCTTCTCCACGACATTCATGCCAGAAACGACTTGCCCCAACTGTGAGTATGCCGGCTGAAGGTTGTTGCTGTCGTCCACAGTACATATGAAGAACTGGCTTCCGCCGCTGTTCGGCTTGCCCGTATTCGCCATGGCGACGATGCCTTTCGTATATGGTTTCAAGTGTTGAAACTCGTCCTTGATGGTGTATCCAGGGCCGCCTGTGCCGTTGTTGTTTGGATCCCCGGTCTGGATCATGAAATTCTTGATAATGCGGAAAAACTTGTCGTCGTGATAAAAGTTGTGCTCGGCGAGAAACACAAAGTTATTCACGGTAATCGGGCTTTGCTTGGCAAACAGTTGAATCGTGAACGTCCCGTAATTCGTATGTACAACGGCGTCGTACGTCTTGGACGTGTCAATCGTCATCTTCGGCGGGCTGGACCACCGCTGAGTCGTCGTGTGCAGCGTGGGACCTGCCCCTGAGGTATTGTTGGCGATCGCGTTATTGGCCGCCGCGTTTCCGCTTTCGTTCGCGGCATTGTCCGCGCTATTGGCCGCATTCGCCGTGTTGGCTGTATTGGCCGTATTATTGGACGAGTTGGGCGATCCACATCCGACCATGAGGGTGACGGCTGCAAGCACAGTACCCACGCTCATCGCATATTTGGTCCACTTCATTCGCAATTCTCCTCCTACGATGTGTATCATGCTTGTCCCATCATAGCATGACATGGCGTGTTTGGGATGATGGTGTCGAGGCGTTGAAATCCTGTCAGCTTCCAATGACAACGTGGCGGAAGATTTCGGCGGAAAACAGCCGGGGGTTCGATCCATCCGACGAAATGATATTGCTGTCGACCGTGATGGGACTCGGACAATGCACCGACGTTCGCAACAAGTGCGCGTACCGGCTGACCATTGCTTCGGGCGCGCTGTATTGAACGCCTCCGAGCAAATTGGCCGCCGCTACGCAGAGGACGCCTTCGCAGGACGTCGCGATCCAACCGCGCCGCGCGTCGAATTGTCTCAGGAAGCGGTGCAGCCGCAAATCTTCCCAGATTTCCGAGTGATAGTGTCCACCAGGAATGATGCATAGATGCAAATCCAGTGGAACCGCGTTTTGAATCGAATCGTCAGAGAGGATGCGCAAGCCTTCGCGGGTTGCCGCCGGGCGTCCGTCCAGCGTGAGGACGCGAAGACGCCATTCGCGGTAAGCAATCTGCTGCAACAGGGGCGACATGTCTTCGAGACAGCAGTTCGGAAGAGCGAGAAGCGCAGCCTTCATCATCACTCGTTCTCCTCGGGAATGCGAAATGGTTTGAGACATGTCTATCGTAGCAAAATCCTTGACCGTACGAAATGTTCCGACTGAAACGAACTCGGTGCAGAAACGACGACTGGGGTTTCCACAGACACGTGTTCCGTGGTAGCCTGTAGACTTGCGGAATCTTTACAGGTTCTCCAAACAAGTGTCAACGTGTCAAAAGGGGACGGGAAGACCATGCCGGAAGATACAATGGACTTGTTGAAAGGTCTGAATCCCGAGCAGCGGCAAGCTGTGCAGTGCACCGAAGGACCGTTGCTCGTCGTCGCTGGCGCGGGAAGCGGCAAGACGAGCGTTTTGACGAGGCGGATTGCCTATTTGATCTCGCATCGAAACGTCCCAGTCCACGAAATTCTCGCTATCACATTCACCAACAAAGCCGCGCGGGAGATGAAGGAGCGCATTCGATCATTCATTGGTTCGCGCGCCGACGACTTGTGGATGGGCACGTTCCACAGCATCTGTGTGCGAATCCTGCGGCGTGAAGCCGAGATCCTCGGATATACATCCAATTTCACCATTCTGGACAGCGACGATCAGCAAGCGTTGATCGCGCAGTGCCTGCTCGATTTGAATTGCGATCTCAAAAAGTTCGACCCAAGGCACATCGGCAGCCGGATCTCGACATGGAAGAACATGATGGTGGACGATCACGACATCGCTCGCATCAGTAAAGGCGACCTTTTGGAAGACGCTGTCGCCGCTGACGTCTATGAGTTGTATCAGGCACGTTTGTTCGGGGCGAACGCGATGGACTTCGACGATCTCATCATCAAGACCGTTCAACTGTTGAAGCGCGATGAGGAAGTCCGCAATCGTTACCAGAGCAAATTTAAATATATTCTCATTGACGAGTATCAGGACACAAACCAGGCCCAATACCAATTCGTGCAGACCCTTGCCCAGGTGCACCGCAATTTATGCGCCGTGGGGGATTCTGATCAGGCCATCTATGCATGGCGGGGAGCCGACAGCGAGAACATGCTGCGGTTTGAACGAGACTATCCGGATGCGACCGTGATTCTGCTTGAACGCAACTATCGGTCGACGGAGGCCATCTTGCGGGCATCAAACGAATTGATCTCGCATAATCAGAAGCGAAAAGAGAAATCGCTCAAATCCGTGCGCGGGCGTGGAGAAAACGTGGCCGTCGTCTGTTTGACGGACAGTGAAGCGGAAGCTGGATTCGTGGCTTCGCGAATCAAGGAGCACGTGGACAACGGCGGATCGTACGGAGACTGCGCCGTCTTGTACCGCGCCAACGCGCAATCCAGGGCGATTGAAGAAGCCTTGATGGGCGAGGCGATCCCATACACCATTGTCGGCGGTCTGACATTTTACGATCGCCGCGAGATCAAGGACATCTTTTGCTATTTGCGTGTCCTGACGAATCCGCGCGACGAGATCTCGCTCCTGCGGATCATCAATACGCCGCGGCGCGGTTTGGGCGATTCGACGGTCGGACGATTGCTCGATTATGCGCACAGCGAGGGGATCACCCTGTTTGAAGCGCTCGCGCAAGGCGAAAGCGTTGGACTGTCGCAAAAGGTCAGCGAGTCGGCCAGAAACTTTCACGAGCAGATGCAGGAACTGATGATGTGGATGGAAGGGATGACCGTCAGCGAGTACCTTGCCGAGGTTCTGCATGCCACCAAATATAAGGAAATGTATGCCGAAAGCGGGAAAAAAGAAGACTTGGCGCGTTTGGAGAACATCGAGGAGCTGTTCAGTGTGACGAGATCGTTCGATAAACGCCGAGCCGGAACCGTGGCCGAGTTTATGGCAGAGGTCAGCCTTCTGAGCGATGTGGACAAGGAGCGCGACAAGGGAAAGGGCACGGTTCGCCTGATGACGATGCACGCCAGCAAGGGCCTTGAGTTTCCGGTGGTCTTTCTCATCGGCTGCGAGGAAGGGTTGTTTCCACACCCGAGATCGATGGATGACGATCGCGCCGTCGAAGAGGAACGCAACCTCTGCTACGTAGGCATGACCCGCGCGATGGATCAGCTGTATATGACGTATACGGTGGAACGCACGTTGTATGGACAAGTTACCCAGCGCGATCCCTCCCGTTTCCTCACGGAATTGCCGGAAGAATGGGTGACGCGAACGGATTTGTCCGTGCAGAACAACACCGTGATCACGCCAGGCCTGCACGTCAAACACGTTCAGTACGGCGAAGGGGTCGTCTTGCATTTGGCAGCTGCGAAGGACGGCGGGGACGAACAGGTTCAAGTGATGTTCCACCCGTCGGTTGGAATGAAGTGGGTTGGCAAGAAAGGATTGCGACCAACAAGTGAATCCGTGGTACAATAACCACCGAACGAGATGGAAGTACGAATCCGCAAGCAGTTTGACGTCGAATACAGGGGGCACACTCGATTGAAGTACTGGATTATCTTTCTGGGTGTCATCGTTCTGTTGATTGTCGTGTATACCATTTTGTTCCTGTATGCACGCCGTCGGCAACGGGCATTCGATGAACAATATCTAGCAAACAAAGAACGCCACGAAGTGTTTGTGCTGAATAAGAAACGCGTGCGCGAAAAAGGCAACTCAGGTATCAGCAAGTACGTGCCTTTTCGCACCTATCAAGTGACGGGAAGAATTACGGTAGGACAGACCATGCGCGGCGTCAATATGAACCGGGTGACCAATGTCACGTTCAGGACGACCAAAGAGGAATACGACAAGATTGAGGTCAACCACAAGTACAAGATGGACATCATGGGTAACTACATAGGCAATGTGGTGACCGAGGTCGGCAGCAAACGGGCAAAAAGCGCGAAGCGTGCGCAACCGAAGCGCGCAGTGGGCGAAGCGTCGAAAGGGAGCCGATTTGGCCGATTGTTCGGCAGAAATCGCAACTCCTAAGCAAATCTTTGGCGCTTTCCGGAACCGATGCGCAAAAGAATAGGCACTTGCATAGGCTGTGGTGTCGACGATGGGCAATCGCACAGAGATCGTCCGAAACCTGATCAACGCATTCGGGCGCTCTTGCAGAGGGAGGTCGGACATCACATGCAGACGAACTCACTGAATCTGATGGTGAATTCGAAGAATGTGCCAAAGCGCAAGAAGAAGAAATCTGTCGTTCAGACGAAGGCCGTGAAAAAGCAGGCTGCGAAAAAGCCTGTGGCAGAGACCATCACGTATCGTCCACGGACGGCGCAGGACGACGCGTTTATCGTGTCGCTCACGCAATCGGAGCTGGGGGAGATCCATCAACAATCGTTCGGGCAGCCGTTTCCGGCGGAGCAGTTCCGGCGCTACATCGAATCAGGCGCGCCGACGGTCGTGATCGAACGAAACGGTAAACCCGTTGGCTACTATTCCTACCTGGTCAGTCCGGACGGGAAGATGCATGTCAGCGCGATGGTGATCGATCCCAAGCATCAGAACGCCGGCATTGGCAAGAAGGCCGTCGCAAAATTGGAGGAAGACGCGCGGAAGATGGGCGTTCACACGATGGAGGTCTTCGTCCAGGAGTCGAACGCGCAAAGCCTGGCTTTCGCACGTAGCCTCGGTTTTCGAGAGGTGTTTCGGGTTGAGCCCAACACCATTGGCTTTCACAAATACCTGGTGACGCCACAGACAGGACCGATTGCGCAGCCATCGTTTTTTTAATGGTTGCTCGCCGTCGAAGATCGCGGGTGGAATTGGCCCCGTGCCCAATCCACCCGCCATTTGGGTGCATCAGCCACTTGCATACGGGCTCCTAATCCGCGTATGCTAATACATATTGGGGGGATTGCAGATGTCTATGGAACAAACCGCCTCCACGGAAGATCTGATTCGAGAAGCATTGACATCCATCCGAGACGCGATTCAAATGGATGGTGGCGATGTGGAGTTTGTATCGTACGACGAGTTGACCAAAACGGCATTCGTGTCGTTGCAGGGCGCATGCGTAGGATGCCCGGCGAGTGTCATGACGCTCAAAATGGGTGTCGAACGCGCCATCAAGAAGGTTGCTCCCGAAGTGGAGTACGTCGAAGCCGTCTAACAGAGTTCTGTGAGCTTTTTCGGGCAACCTGTAACAGAGTCTCAATCAAAGCTATTGCGTAGCGTCACCCCGAGTGCCGTGGGCCTTCCGGGTGGCGCTTTTCCTTTTTTGTGTGAGTTTTGTGTGAATGAGCGAGGAGTGGAGTCTATGGATGCTGGATTTGCGCACGGCCTGTTGACCATCCGTTTGGACAAGCGCTGCGCCGATTGGCCGGTTGGCAGGTTTCTCGTTGAGCAACTCCAACTGCCGGACGGCTTTTCGCGTAAATTGTTCGCGCTTGGCGCCGTGAAGTTGGGGCAAAGAACGCTTGCGTACGACGATCCGCTTCGTGCAGGGGCCAAGCTCGTGCTGGACGCTGCCCGGCTCGTTCCATCCAGTCGGCATGCATCCGTGCACACTGCCGCACCCGACGCGGGCGAAACGATGGACGCGTCGACCGAAGAATCGGCAGGAGGTTTCCAGAGTGACACGCAAACGCGGACCGTGTCTGTCCTATATGAAGACGGTCATGTCCTCGTCGTCAACAAGCCGAGCGGCCTCATCATCCACTCTGACGACCCGGCCGAAGACACCTTGGACCGTCGGGTTGCGGCATATCTGCGGTCCGTGGGCAATCCGATTTTTGCCTTGCACGTCCATCGTTTGGACAGACAGACGACGGGAGCTGTCGTGTACGCGAAGCATCCCTTCATTGCGCGATCGCTCGACCTCCAACTGACATCCAGGCAAATGAGTCGGACATATGTTGCCGTCATGGCGGGGAAGCCTGTTCGAACGAAGGTGATCGATTACCCGATTGGACGGGACAGGCACCAAGCCGGACTCTATCGCGTGTCATCGACTGGCAAAGAGGCGCGTACATTGGTGAAGATGCTTCATCATCGTGTGCTGGGGGACAAGCACCTGTCGTTGCTTCGTCTTCAACTGGCGACTGGACGAACGCATCAAATACGCGTGCACACCGCCGCGATCGGGGCGCCGATTGTGGGAGATACGCAGTACGGCGGCATCCCGTCGATCCGCGCGTGGCCCAAGCCCGGCCAGATTGCCTTGCACGCTGTTCGCGTCTCCTTTTGGCATCCGTACGAAGAGCGCATATTGACCATCGGCGCGCCGCTTGACGAGGGTTGGAGACAATTTTTGCGGACAGAATGGAATATAGAAGAACTTGCCGAAGAGAGGACGTGAATGGATGGAGCAACGGGTCAGAACCATTGGCCTGTTCGTGAAGGGACTTGGCGTTCAAGTATTCAAACACGACATCGCATCGCTCTCGGCGAAGATTTGCTTCTATGCCATCTTCTCGATGTTCCCTCTGCTGATTCTCGTCATCTATGGAACGAGCCTCATCGTCCCGAACGAACCAGTCGTCAAACTGCTGTTGCAAGTGGTACAACCATATTATCCGGACGTCCCGAACGCGACGCAGTTTATCGAACGAAACTTGAATCATTTGGAAACCGTCGGTGCGCGCGTGAGTATCGTGAGCGGCGCCATGCTGATTTGGTCCGCGACCAGCGCGTTTATCGCGGTTCAGCAGTCACTCGACGAGATCTTCGAGATCGAAGAGCAGCGCTCGTTTGTGGCCCGCCGCATCGTCGCCTTCAGCATGCTGTTCATGCTCGTCACGGTGGCCGTGATTTGTTCGATCGCGCTGACTGTGTACCCGATCCTGGCCTCGCACGGTTCGTTTGGGCCGGTGTTCTTGACATGGGTGTCGCGCTTGCATGGGCTGACCCGGATCCTGTATCCGCTGTCGCTGTTTGTGACTTGTTTCGTCTTTTACCGCTTCCTGCCCTCGCGCAGGGTTGACATCAACAGTGTGATTCTTGGGTCGCTTGTGACGACGATTTTGCTCGATCTCGCTCGCACTTTGTTCGTCATTTACGCGAGTCACCTGGTTACATACCAGTTTATCTACGGCAGTCTGACCGTCGTCATTCTGCTGGTCCTGTGGATGTATGTCGCGCTCATCATTCTGTTGTTCGGCGCTGAAATTGCGGCCGCTGTCGAGAAGATAGCAAATGGCCAAAAGGAAGGAAATACGTGATGTCGGAAGCTGGAGATTGCCAAGCCAACGATGAGATTTCGTTGTGCGGCATGCAGTTCTATGGATACCATGGCGCACTTGCGGAAGAACGCGCGCTTGGCCAGCGGTTTGTCGTCAGTGTCTGGCTTCGCTGCGATTTGCGGGCTGCCGGAGAGCGGGACGACCTCAACCTGACGGTCAACTACGCCGAGGTCTATCAGGTGGTGCGCCGGATCGTCGAAGGGACGCCGAAGCGTCTGTTGGAGGCCGTCGCCGAGGACCTTGCTCGCCATATCCTCGAACATTTTTCGCCGGTTCAGTCGGTTGCGGTGGAGATTCAGAAACCCGGTGCGCCCATCGAGGGCGTATTCGATTCCGTCGCGGTGAAGATCAAGCGCCATCGACGCTGATTGAACTTAACGGATTCGCCGATAGAGACGGGTCGCCAGATAGAACAAAAACGTCGTCGGCCCAAACGTGTACAGCATGCGCCGGGCAGGACGGACGGATTGCTGTCTGTGGGCTTTCGGATCGGACAAGTACATACTCAGCAAGCCGTGGACGACATACTTGTGGATGCGCCCGCCAAATGGTATCTGGCGGGCCCTTCGTTTGCTTTCACGGGCAAAGTGAAGGATCCGGTCCCGCGCTTGTGCAGGCGTGTCGTAGCAGGCGACAAAGTTGAAATCGCCTTCGGACGCGTCTTCGTCGAGATCGATCAAATAGTCGAGCAGGATGTGAAGGCCGCATATCCACGGGAAGTACCGTCGATGCGCCGCCTCAATCGCCTCTGCCGCGACTTCTCTGGTGGCTGCCAGGAACAGGCAGAACATGCCAAGTGTCGATCCCGCCGCAGCCGCAAACTCGTACCAACGGATGCCGGGGAATTCTTCGAGATACGGCCTGCTCCATTCGATGAGGCGCTGCTGGCGCAAGGCCGGACTGATGTGTTTGTACTCCTGCAATTCGCTGTAACGGGCCACATACCACGAGACGGTGGGCTGCACGACATGGTAATACGGCAGCGTTTGCGCCGTGGTTTGGCAGCTCCGGACGAGATCGGCCAAGTAGCCGCCGTCGTCGGCCGGACCCCAGCGGGCGTAGTAGTCGCGCAACGGCGCTGTTGGGTTCACCGCGTCGCACATGCTCAGATGCAGTTGGCGAAATGTTTCGCCATCGAGAATCGCGCATCGATCGCAGAGGTTGTCCAAATAATCGCTGATCGTTTGCAGGGCCACGATGAGGCGGACCAGCGACGGCGCATATTCCTTGTTGGCCGCGGCGTAAACGGTGCCTCCGTCGGCGTGAAATTGTTTGTTGACGATGGAAGAGAGCGCCTGTCGGCGAAGTTCGTCATCGGGGATTTGTTCCGCGCGCGATCGCCAGTGCGCGAGTTCGGACTTCGTCATGGGCATGACATCGCGAAACAGTCTGAGGAGGAACAGGGTTGGTCTCGAAGGGGTTTGCACTTTCACCCTGGTGTCCTCCTTTGATCTGCGCTATTGGTTGCTCATTCCTTGTTCAGAATTTGATTAAAGGTCCCGACCCATCCGGCAATTTTTTTCGCACTATCCATGTTAACCCACTTGCCGACGTCCCATCCATTGGGACCAGTGGATTTGGCCGGTGCCGCAGATTCGGCCTTCGGCTGCGGCTTTGGCGCCTCCGCTTGCGGTTTGGCCGGAGCGCTCGTGTGGTGACCAGGCGCAAACGGGATCGGAGACTGGCTCTTCGGCCAGTGCGCAGGCGTGGTTGGCACGGAGGTGTGGCCTGCCTGCGTGGCTGGAGGCACGAACAATAGTCCGCGTCGTTTCGCGCCTTTGTGGACCATGCCGGCGAGTTCGCGCACCTTCTCGTCGTTTGCGACGTCGAATGCCAATCCGCCGAATTTGATGATGGAGTTTAACTGCACCGCGCTCACCCCCATACGACTCTGTATCCTATCGTATGATTGGCGAGCGCGATATCGGTATGGTTATCCGTCCAAGGCGTCAGACTGCAGATACGCGGCGATGAGGTCGAACGTGGCCCGCAAGGCGTCGATGTGGGTTCGTTCGTACGCGTGCGAATTGGCGACGCCCGGACCGATGAGGGCGTGCTTGACGTCGGCTCCGGCCCGAACAGCGGCGCTCGCGTCCGAGGAATAGTAGGGATAAATGTCGAGCGCGTACGGAATCTGGTGCGCGCGGGCGAGTGCGGTGAGGTGGCGGCGCAGGCCCTCGTGATACGGCCCGGATCCGTCCATGGGGCAAATCGACACGACGTGCTCATCCGTCTTCAGGCCGTCGCCGACTGCGCCCATATCCACGGCGAGATATTCGATCACGTCGTCCGAAATGTTTGAATTGCCGCCGAATCCAATTTCTTCATTCGTGCTGACGAGCACGTCAACCGCGTGCGGCAGGACCGTTTGCGACAGGCGAAGCGCTTTGAGCACCCCGAACAGGACAGCGACACTCGCTTTGTCGTCCAAGTGCCGGCTCTTGATGTAGCCCGTTTCCGTTTGTTCCACGCGAGGGTCCCATGCGACAAAGTCGCCAACCTCGATACCGAGCGCGCGCACTTCATCGGCATTCTTGACACGGGCATCCAGGACGATCTCCATATTGTCGTCGGTGCGCTTCGTGTTTCCGACTTCACGGTTGACGTGCACCGACGTGTTGTGGAGCAGGATGGTTCCGGTGACGGTACGGCCATCGCCGGTCAGGATTGAGCAATATTCGCCTTCGACCGTGTTCCAGGCGTAGCCTCCGATCCGATGTACGCGCAGCCGGCCGTTGGCCAGGATTTCCTTGACCATGCCGCCCAGCGTGTCGACGTGCGCTGTGAGAAAACGCCTGCGCGATTCGTCGGCGCCGGGGATGCGCACGAGTAACGCGCCTTTGCGCGTACGTTCCGGGGCGTACCCCAACGCGGCGGCTTCCTGTTCCAGCAGACGAATCACTTCGTCCGTGTGGCCGGTGGGAGAAGGAGTTTTCAGGATTTGCACAAGCCAAGTCAAAACGTCGTTCGAAACAGATGCCCAATCCATCGTCGTCAGTCCTCCATAGCTTGCCGAATCGTTGCATTCCCAATCATTGCTTCATTGTAACACACGACCTTCTGCAGACCCGTGCAGGGTTCGGCCATTTCACGTATGATGTAGCAAGAGAAACGCTAGGAGAAAGGAAGTCCGTGGGCAGTGTGCTGAAGGTATCGGAACGACTGGAACATTTGCATCGTCAGTACGAGCAATTGGCTCGTTGGATAGAACAATCAGGAGATTCATCGTACGCGGATCGCATCCGCAACTTGTTGAACGCAGCGGAAACCGAGGAGGGCCATTCCGCCGTGATCGCGTTCTGCGGCCTCTTTTCGGCGGGCAAATCGAGCCTGATCAACGCGTTGACGAAGCGCAACCAGTTGGCCACAGGCGCGGTGCCAACGACCGCCGAAGTCGCCGAGGTGCGGATGTCGGGCCCGCGCGGACCTGTGGCATTGTTGGACACGCCAGGTGTCGATTCCACCGACGAGCGTCATCGCGAGGCGACGATGAACGCCTTGTACCGCGCGGACGCGGTGGTGATCGTTGCGGATTACCAACACGTTGAGGCGGAAGAAAATCTTGAACTGTTGAGAATGTTCGTCGATGAGGGGAAACCGTTAGCCTTCGTGGTGAACCAGATAGACAAGCATCTGGATGTCGAGCTGCCGTTTGAGCGGTTTGTTCAATCTGTGGAGGAAGTGCTGGCCGACTACGGCGTTGAGGAAGCCCGGATCTTCTTCACGTCCACGCTGCAAACGCCGCACAATCAGATCGACGAACTGGAGGCGTGGCTGCTGGGCTTTGCCGAGGATGAGGCGAGCGGAAGCGACGCGTTGGAACGAAAGTTGTTCGATGTCGCGAAGGCGGCAATTTGGGATTGGGCTGCGCCCGAGATTGACGAGGCGGCCGCGAGTGTCCGTGCGTATTTTGGCTATGTGCCGATGTCGGATGAGGAAGCCAGTCACATGGCGGACCAAGCCCGGCAGCGGTGGACGGAAGCGCAAGCGAAATGGGAAGACGCGCGACAAGCGGACGAGCGTCGCCGCCAAACGATCCGCGAGAAATGGATGCGGCTCGTCGAGCTGGCGCAGATTGCGCCGTACGAGACGACCGAAAAGGGCCGGATGTACATCGAGAGTCTGCGTCCGGACTTTAAAGTCGGTTTCTTTCGGGCTCAGAAGAAGACGGAAGACGCGCGCAGACAGTTTGCGGAAGCATTTGCCGAGGATTTGCGGACTCGGGTGGACAACTACCTGCTGATACCGCTGCGCAATCAGGTCTCCGACGACATTCGCCGGGAAGGGGAGCTTCCGGCGGACGTTCAACAGTCGTTTGTGGACCAAGTGACCGCCGTTCAGGTGGATGTCGATTTGCCATTCGTGGAACAGCAGGTGAAGCAAGGCGCTTTGGTGTCGTCGCAGTATCCGTACCAGTACGTCAAAGACGTCGTTGGCAAAACTAAGCGGCTGGTGCTGGGCCAACTGACGCCCATTGCCGACGCCTGGATGGAGCGCGCCGAGAAGGCTTTCGAAGAGGCTCACGAGGCGTTGCGCGAAGAGGTGGAACTGGCCCAAAAGCGTTATGAGGCCATTGATCGTTTGCTTGAGGAGCGGCAGCGAGTTCAACATGTGATCGATTCTGTCGCAGCAGGAGAGGTGCCATCGCGATGACAAACGGGACTCGATTCGCGAAACATGTCGCGTTGTTGCGCGACGTGCGCGAACATGTGGATCAAAGGCTTGGAACAGAAGTTCGGGAATTGGACGACGCGATTGCGCGGTTGACGGACAATCGGATGATCATCGCCGTGTTTGGGGCGTTTTCAGCCGGCAAATCGTCGGTTCTCAACGCGATGCTGGGAGACACGTTGCTGGCTGTCTCTCCGAGTCCGACCACGGCTGCTGTGACCGAGCTTCGACAGGCGGATGGCGGCGAAACGGCCATTGATGTCCAGGCCAAGACGGTTGAAGAACTGTGGGCGGACGTTCGCGGCGCTTTGGAGGAACTGCACGTATTTGCCTCGGATTTGGCCGACGGGATCGCAAAGGCGCGCGAACTTCAGGCGAAGGACTATCCAACCGCTCTCCGGCGGCACGTGCGATTCCTTCAAGCAATCGCCGAGGGGTACGACGCCATGAAGGATCGGTTGGGCCAGACGTGGCGGACGTCGAGAGAAGCGCTGCATCAGTTCAGCGCCGACGAGCGCTATGCCGCGTACGTCTCGCGCGTCGACGTGTCCACACCGAACGAGTTGTTGAGCCGCGGTTTCGTATTTGTGGATACGCCCGGTGTCGACTCCATCCACCGCCGGCACACCGATATCGCGTTTCGGTACATGCGTCACGCGGATGCCGTCGTGTTCGTCACCTACTATACCCACGCCTTCACACAGGGCGATCGCGACTTTCTCCTGCAGCTATCCGGTGTGCAGGACGTCGAGGAGACCAACAAACTGTTCACGGTCATTAACGCGGTCGATCTTGCCAAGTCCGACGACGAACGCCTCGCCGTTCGCGAGCGCGTCGAAAAGGAACTGCGGCGGCTCGGGATCCGTTCACCGCGAGTCTACGAGATCTCGGCGCAGATCGCTCAAGCAGGCAGACAACTTGCCAAAGATCTCACGGACGAGCGGGCTGTCGAGATCGTCAAGCGTCGGCTCGCTGGCGCAGTGGACGATCATTGGGCTCCAACCCAAGACACGCCGGTCCAACTGCTCAATCAGTCCGGGATGCTTTCGTTGGAGGGCGACTTGGTGGACTTCGTGGAAACCGCATCGGAGACCTTGGCGGCCGACGCGGTGAACCGGACGTTGAGCCGTCTTCGCGATCGCGTCGAAGCGATGATTCTCACCGAGCGGATGCGACATGCGAAGAACAGCGAAGATCGCGAAAGTTACTTGGCATCCTTGACGGCGCTGTCGCAAGAGTGGCAAGCGCAGTTGGCGAACGGCGCTGTGTCCGCGATGGCCGAGGATATGGCGAGATCGCTGGAGGAGCTGATCTTTCACGCGGGGGAACGCATTCGCCTTCGCTATCGAGAACTGTTTCGCGGCGCGTTCCACCCGGGGCGCTTCCGGATTGGCAAGCCGTCCGACAAGCTGCGCGAGGCCAGCGACGAATTGTTGGAGACGGTGGATCGCCAGGTGGACATCGAGATCCGAACCTTCGCGCTTCGAGCGGAGTCTCACGCTAAACACGTTGTGCAGGACCTGGTCGATCGCTGCAATCAGCAGCTGGCCAAGGTCGGGATCGCCGGGATTGACGCCGAATCTGCCTTGGGGGACGCGAAGATTGTCCCGGAGGCGGTCCACACGAGCGTGTCCCGCGACGTACTGAACCCGTATTTTCGCCACTTTTCGTCACCGAAGCAATTCTTCGAAGGGCTTGGGGCCGAAACGATGATGGCGGAGTCTGAACAGGCGGTCATGGCGGCGGCGAAGGCGAATCTGGGGCGTGTGGCCGGACGTGTTCTCGAGGATGCAAAGACTGTTTTGGCCGCATCGCTGCAAGCTCTTTACCGCGACGCGGTGCAACGGGTTGCCGAAGCGATTCGGCGCGCGCAAGAACCAGCGAAGGAGAACGCGCTCGATGATTTGATCAGGCTTAAGGCGTATCTTGACCAGAAGATGCTGAGCGTGTAGCGGGTTGCGGCCTGTCATAGGACAAGCCAAGTTGTTGTCCCTGCGGACCTTTCGGTAAAATACAGTTATGACAAGTGCGAGGGCAGGGGGAGTGCGCTGATGAGGCGACGCTATGACGACTACGATGGATGGCCGAAGGAACGGCGTCGAAGGGGCGCGGCGGCTGTGCTCATACCGAGCATGGTCGTGGGGTTCGCCGCCTTTTACGTCGCTGGTATTTGGACGGGTGCAGCCTTCACACACTCCAGCCAACCGAAAGTGGTATATATTCCACAAGCGCCTTCGGACAGTGCCGGCGGATCGCAAAGCGCGAACGGTAAAACCGATGCCTTACCGGATATCGATGGGACGACCATTGTAACGGAAATCTACAATCGTGTAAAGAACAGCATTTTCACGATCACGGCAGTCAATCAGTCACAATCGTCGGGGCAGGACTCGTCCGAGGAAGACGTTGGAACCGGCTTCTTGATTGACCGTCAAGGCGACATCGCCACGAACGCGCATGTCGTGGGCAACGCCAAGACCGTCGAAGTCACGTCTGGCAATACCAAGTACACCGGGCGCGTGTTGAACACCGATACGCTCGACGACTTGGCCATCGTGCGCATTGACGCACCGCCATCCCTGCAGCCGTTGCCTTTGGGCAGTTCCAAATCGCTCCAACCGGGCAACTTGGTCATCGCCATCGGTAATCCGTTCGAACTGACATCGAGTGTGTCTTCTGGCATTGTCAGCGGTCTGAACCGTTCCATGGCCGAAACGGACGGACATGTGATGAACGGCATGATTCAAACGGACGCACCGCTCAATCCAGGCAACTCGGGCGGGCCTTTGCTCAACGCGGCTGGGCAAGTCGTCGGCATCAACACGTTGATTGAGAGTCCCATTGAAGGCTCCATCGGCATTGGCTTCGCGATTCCTATCGACAAGCTGGTCGAGCTGAAATCGAAGTTGATTTCCGGCTCTACCATTCAGCACGCGTGGCTGGGAATTCAAGATATGTTCGACGTGGACAGCTTGATTCAACAGCAACTCCACTTGCCAGTCGGTTACGGCGTGTACGTGACGCAAACCACGAAAGGAAGTCCAGCTGCCAAAGCGGGGCTGCGCGGCGACAGCAATGCCACGCAGTTTGAAAACGCTGCGGCGAACAACAGCACATCCAGCACGAGCATGCTGAAAGGCGACGCGGACATCATCATCGGCATCGATGGCCACAAGGTGACCTCCATCGATGAATTGACGCAGTACATCAACCAGGATGTGCCAGGGCAAGTGATCACGTTGAAAATCGTTCGAGGGCAAAAAACCATCGATGTGAAGGTGACCTTGGGGCAGTGGCCCGGCCAATAAACTCGGACAACACATGGGAGCACATTCGAGCGCGAAGACCGGGTTCCGGTCACGCGCTCTGGTTCTGCTCAGACAATTGGCGAAGGGTCTTCAAGAATTGATCTGGAACGACATACGAATGGCCGTTATAGACGAAGAGCAGGACGTTGGATTGGGTTTTGACAATCTGGATTTGCGTCGTTTCATCCGATGACTGCAGAAGCAGCTCATCCGCGTCGGTCGCAAAGGCGCTTCCGCTTCCGTGGTACAACTTCGCGCTGGCAATCAGTTTACACAGCTGGACGATGCTCGACCGATCCGATATGGTGTATTCGCCGTTCAGTCCATCCGATATCTCATAAGGCTCGAGGAGAACCTGATCGATAGCCGACACGTTGAAGGTGGAACCGAGCATGGTCAGCTTCACATGCTGCTGGTCGTAGTCGAACAGGCCAATGGCCCCAAACAGTACGACGAGCAAAGTTGGAACCAAAATACGTGGAATGGACGTTCCTGTCCTTCGTCTGTTATACATTTCATCACACCTCGCACGACCTTATCTCTATTATAGATGAGGTCGCGCGATGTTGGGGCGTATTGGGGAAGATAAATTCTACCGTTGGGTTCGAGATCTGAGATAGGACTTTTTCCGCTCCTGGCCCACGTACGATTGATGGAACATTTTCAGGAGTGCGCGTTTCTCCAAACGAGACACGTACGATCTCGATATTTCAAGCGAGTCTGCCACTTCGTTCTGCGTCCATTCCTGACCGTCGACCAGTCCAAAGCGCAGCTCGATCACGCGGCGTTCACGTTCGTCCAGCACGTCGAGGAGTTTCTTCATCCCGCTGATCTCCAACCGACGGCTGACTTCGTCTTCCGTCGAGTCACTCTCTGAAAAGAGGATGTCTCCGATTGTGATCTCGTTGCCTTCTTTGTCAGTCCCGATGGGCGAGTACAGCGATACGTCTTTTCGCATCTTTCGCTGCGCCCGCAGCTGCATCAGAATTTCGTTTTGAATGCATCGCGCGGCGTACGTGGCAAACTTGGTACCTTTGGTCGGCTGGTACGTATCGACCGCTTTGATGAGCCCTACGGTGCCGATGGAGATGAGGTCATCTTGATCGATGCCGGACGTATCAAACTTCTTGGTGTTTGATACACGATCACCGTTCGACGGCAGAGGAGCGATTTTGTGCATATTCAGGCCATTATTCAGCACTTTGGCTATATCGGTGTGTTCTTCATCGTTTTTGTAGAAGCCATCGGATTTCCTTTTCCCGCAGAAACCACGTTGACTTTGAGCGGGATAGAATGGTCCAAAGGTGTATTCCACCTCGCTCCGCTATGGGTGGCCGGGTGTCTTGGAAACATCGTGGGATCGGCCATCGCATACATGATTGGACGTTACCTAGGACGTCCCATCGTGCTTTACTTTGGCAAATACATAGGTATCACGGGCCCGCGCCTGGACAGCGCAAACGCCCGCTTTCAAAAATACGAATCAGCCGTCGTCGTGATCGGCAAATTCATCGCGGGGATTCGGATCCTCATTCCGTATTTGGCGGGTATCAACCGCATGCGGCCCATCCTATTTTTCCCTTTGAATATTTTGGCCGCGGTGGTCTGGGCAGGCACGTTCCTCATCGCCGGACGGTACATCGGCAAACTGTTTGTTCACGTCTGGCCGTTCCTGAAAGGGCACATCGTCCTGTCGATCCTGCTTTGTTTGCTGCTCATCGCGTTGTTCGTCGCTTTCCGCATCTGGGAGCACCGGCACCAGAAGCGAGCCGAAGGCGATTTCAAGTCGCCGCCCGAGAACAAGTGAACGTTTTTACACTGCTGAAATTGGTCGATCCGTTGTTGGACGACACCCCTCGCGCATAAACCGATGCTGAGGGGGTGTTCACAATGGAACGGCCAATTTTTGTTTCGCTGTCGAACACGGATGAAGTGCTCGCCGAAGACGAAAGTTTGGTCGTGCGGGAATTGATTTGGTCCGCGATGGAGGCATGGAGGCGATTGTCCGCGACGGGAGGGGAACGCGATGGCGACGGCAATCTACACGCGCGTTTCGACGGGGCTGCAAGCGACGGAAGGGCATAGCCTGGATGTTCAATTGGAGCAGTGCCTCGCCTACGCCGAACGGCTCGGCGTCCCGGCGGGCGAGATTCGCGTGTTTCGCGAGGCGGGACAATCTGGGGAAGACATGGATCGGCCAGCGCTGACGCAGTTGCTCGATTGTGCGTCGAGCGGGCAGATCGAGCGCGTTGTGGTGAAACATCCGGATCGCCTCTCGCGCAACGTGTCGGACAAGGCCATCATCGTGCGAGAACTTCAGAAGCATGGGGTGGATCTCCATTTCGTCGACGTCCCGAACTGGAACGAGTCCGATGAAGCCGTCCTTCTGTTTCATATCATCAGTTCGATCGCAGAGTACGAACTGCGCCAGATCCGCCGACGCACGCTTTCCGGCAAACTGCGGGCGGTGCGCGAAGGGCAAGTGATGCCAAGCGGCATCGAACCTTACGGGTACAAGTACGAGGAAGGCAAACTCGCGGTGATCGAGGAGGAGGCGGCGGTGGTTCGTCTCATGTACAGGTGGTATGGCCTGGATGGGCTCAGTTTTCGCGAGATCGCGCGCCGCTTGGACGCGTTGGGGACGCCGACGAAGACGCGCAAATCCACGCGCTGGTCGCATGCCACCGTGGCCAACATCATCCGCAACCCGCTGTATGGTGGCACGCTGATGTACAACCGTCGCATTACGCGCAAGGTCCGCGCGAAGGGACGGATCGAATCCACGCGCAGTGTGGCTTCGCGCAAAAGCGTGGATGGCCGCGGAGGGCGACGAAGGCAGGTCGTCGGCTGGCGGGCCCCTGGCGATTGGATCGCGATCCCGGTGCCAGCCATTGTCGATCAGCCCACGCTGGAGGCGGTTTCGCGCCGGAGTGGATCGACCGCGCGTCGCGGGCCCCGATTGGCGGCGCACCTGCTGTCGGGCAAATTGATTTGCGCCCATTGCCACCAAACTTGGCAGGCCGTTGCATCTCATTCGGTAAGCGGCGGATATCGGTATCGCCGCCCCGCTGAACGGAGTCGGAGCCAGCCTCGTTGTCCGCACGGGTGCAAGCGGGTGAAGGCCGACGCCCTCGAGGACGCCGTATGGCTCGCGGCGATCCGGACGCTGCTGGGATCGCGCGTTTGGGAGGAAGCTTGGGCGCGTATGCGGATCGACGAATCCCGCATTGCGGACGACATCACCAGTCTCCTGGCTCAGCGCGATCGACTGCAAGCCCAGGAAGAACGATTGGCCAACCTGTACGCATATGGCGATCTCGATGAAGTCGCCTACCGCGGCAAGCGCTCGGAACTGGCAGGCCAACGGGATCGACTGGGCGAGGAACTGCAGGCGCTTGAGTGGCGGCTCCTGCAGGCGAAGGAAGAGCGCGTGTCACTTCGGCGCGACATCGAGGCCTGGTTCCTGGGAGAGCCCGGGCAGGCCGCGTCAACGCACGTGCCACTGGAGTTGAAGCGGCGATTTGTCGAGGAGCTGGTCGATCACGTCGCCCTCGACGCCTCGGGCCCCGACATCCGCCTGACCATCGTGGCGCGTTTCCCGGCAGGCGAACGGTGACGATGTCGCAAACACCTTGGCGACATGTGCGACCAGACGAAGATTGTGTTCGACAAGGATGTCGTGAGCCTGTTTATCTCCGTGGTTTCTCCAAAGTTCGAAGTAGTGTTGCTCGTCCTCTTTGTCGAGCGGTTGAGGAAACGACTGATTGACGAAGCCAGTGACTAACACGATGTCTCGAAGCATGGAGACAGCAAGCGCAAGTGACAGCAAGGGGCGTTCACCTCCGACTGTGAAAAGGGCGATGCGCCCTAGCCTATGTCAGCGCGCGACGAAAGGTGCCACGATGCCTGCTAACCCATCGGCGATGACGCGATGTCCCAAGTTGTTCGGATGAACCGGGATCGGCCGATACACGACGTCGCGCAGCCTGCCTGTTCGGTATCCGGCGATCAACTCGGCCTGACGGCCCGCGAACCAATCGGCCGTGGGGACGACATGCGCACCGGCGGAGGCGGCCACCGAGGCAATCGTTTGGTTGAGAAGACCGACGCCTTCGACCGCGATCGCGCTGTTGGGGAACGGATTGTATTGCGTACAGACGAACATGGGCGCGTACGTGGCAGCTCTTACTTCGGCAATGGTGCGTCGCAAGAAGACGCCGTACAGCTTCAGCGAGCGTTCCAGCGTCATCGCCACGCGCGGCCCGCCGGCTGCCGCGAGTGCGGCCTGGGCGAGATCGTCACCGCCAATCCAGACGATGACCGCCCTCGACGTGCGCAGCGGCATCGCGCTGTTCTCCAAAATGGCGAAGGACAGATCGCGACTCGTCCAGCCTGGCTGAGCCAACACTTTGCCACATACGCGCTCGCCGCGCAGGCCGGCACCTAACCGTCGAGCCAATACACTGGGATATGCGAAACGAGGTTGACTCGCGCCCTCGCCGTACGTGATGGAATCGCCCAACGCGACAAAATGCATATGGCTGTCTCCTTTCAGGCCCACCTAAGCCGAATCCGCATGCGGCCCATGAGCATGTGTGTCGAATCCGCATAGGATGGCTAAGGATTCCGTATCGTCCTATTGAATGCAAGGCCGTCTATCAAAGAGTGGGTACGGGTCTACACCAGACGAAGGGAAGTTGAGAAATGGCCGTTCAAGCGAAGAACGTTTACCTGTACGCCGCGACGACGGGCGATTACGCAAAATGTCTCGCCGCAGCGAACGTCGCAGGCATTCCATACTCGAATTGCCTCGGCGATTTTCAACAGGCTTGGAAAATCACCGCAGAGGCTACGACGCTCTTGATTGCGGTCGGCGGAGCCGCGCTCTATGCGCTCTACTACAATCCCTGCGATTGGCCGAATCCAAGTTCCATGCCAGGCGGACACACTCCGTTTGAATTGGAGCCGTCTGGGACGGGTATTGACGTCGCGCGCGCCAATTACGTGGTCAACGCGGCTGGGTCCACCAGTCTCGACAGCCTCACGCTCGCCGTCATGCTTTCCTATTACGCTGTGCACGGCGTGTTTCCGCACGGCTATCGCACCTTGCCGCAGCAAGAGGTCCCACAGAGCGTGTGCCCCAAGCAAGCGACGCCGACCGTGAACACCATCACGGTCAACACATCGGATCCAACCACACAGCCGACCCGCGTCACCACGCCTTCCGTTGGCGTGTACGCTTCGATCACGTCGGAAAGCGAAGTCGTCACAGCCCTCCAGCAAGGGTGGCCTGGCATTGCCGTAACAGCCGCGTTAGGCACACAGAAGGCGCCATACACCGCGGTTTTGACGGGATCGCCAGACGTCATTGTCGCACGCGCCTTGGAAGCGCAGTCGTCATCCGCGTGGTGGCTCTCGTTTTGGACGGTCAGTTGGCCGGACTCAGGCACGACCTTCCAGCAGGCGGGCTATGACGGCGGCGTGTACGCGGCTCAGCAAATCGCCAAATACCCAGGTTCGCGCCGCCCCGACTACGTCATCCTCGATCCCGAAGGCTACAACACACCCGCCACGACGTCCCAGGAATTCATCGATTTCATCAACGGCTTCGTTGAAGGTGTGAAAGCCACCGATTCCAGCTTGACCCCCGCGTTTTATGTAAATCAATCGCAATATGAGACCTTCGGCTTGAGCCAACTTGCCGTCCCGGCCTTCATCGCGATCGCGCCCATCGAAGGCAACAAGCCAGCCGTCTCCGGCGGCAACATCGAAGGCTACATCGCCTACTACGCAACCTGTCCGGCAGCGACGGACGTCGCCCAGGTGAAGTCTTGGGGAGCGCGCTACAACACCGTGCAATTCCGCGACAGCGGCATCGACTGCGCACCGTGACCGCAAAGGCGCGGGGCGTGTGCCCTGAGCCGCGTAAGGGACAAAAATACCGCAATGGAGGCGAGGTGGCGCAAGGGGGCCGGTTCCCTGAGCCGCGTAAGGGACAAAAGTACCGC
>NZ_BCQI01000050.1 GCF_001544355.1 Alicyclobacillus acidiphilus NBRC 100859 | reverse complement strand
TCGCCTGCCACGCGCTCGCGCCCTCCCGTGCCGCCTATTTGCGCCGCCGGGTCGCCTGCCATCGCGCTCGCGCCCTCCCGTGCCGCCGGCCGGCGCGTAGGTCGTACGGCCGGCGTACCTCGTTGCATCAGGTGTACTTTTCGGTTTTGCTGTGCGAAAGTAAACTTAGATACACGAAAGTTTCGGGGGTAGGCGATTTCGTTGATTCTTTGGCCCATGGTCATCGTTCAATTCTTTATGAGTGCGGCTCTGACAATCATGGCTCCGTTTTTGCCGCTGTATCTGATCCAGATTGGCGTGCATCCGATGTCGCAGGTCGACATGTGGTCCGGTGTGTTAAGCTCAGTCAATTTTCTGATGGCTGCGTTGCTTTCGCCCATCTGGGGGAGTCTGGCTGATCGTTCGGGGCGCAAGGCGATGGTTCTGCGATCCAGCATCGCGATATGCGTATTCACGGCCCTGATGGGCTTCTCTCACAATGTGTGGGAATTGCTTGTTTTGCGTCTGCTCATGGGCATGTTCAGCGGCTTTTCGGCTTCCGCGATCGCGCTTGTGGCAACGCAAATGGACGAGGATAGGCTCGGTTTTGCGCTGGGGTGGCTGAGCACCGGGCAGCTCGTTGGCGGACTTGTCGGACCGCTGATGGGGGGACTCATGGCCGATCTCGTTGGAGACTATCGATTCGTCTTCTTCTGGACGTCCGGAATTTCGTTGCTCGCTGTCGTGATCACCTTGTTTATTGTGAAAGAGCGCAAGGCTGTGAGCCGGTCCGATCAGCGCAAGAAACAGCCAATCTGGAAACAACTGATGACCCTTCGAGATATCGAAGGGTTGTTCCCCATGTTTCTTGTCCTGCTGCTCGCCCAGTTCGCCACGCGATCACTTCAGCCGGTCGTGACCGTCTATGTGAAAGATCTTGCGGGGAATGTGCCATACCTGGCTACGCTCGCGGGATTCGCGTTCTCTGTGACGGGTATGGGGGACCTCATCGCATCTCCGTTTCTCGGCAAGCGCAGCGATCGAATCGGCTACAAACGCGTCCTCCTCATCTCTCTGCTGGCCGACGCGATTTTTACGATCCCGCAGGCGTTCACGCGATCCGTCTGGGTGTTTATCGCCCTGCGCTTCTGTATGGGGATGTTCATGGGTGGAATCCTGCCGACGGCCAACGCTTTGGTTGGACGGTTGACGACGCCCGATAACCGCGGCAAGGTGTATGGCCTAACTAGCAGTGCGACGTTCTTGGGAAGCTTTGCCGGCCCCATGGTCGGCGGCATGGTGTCCGCCGCGTTTAGTATTCCCATCATGTTTTACGTCACGGCGGCACTTTTGCTAGTCAACTGGATATGGATTGCCAAGGTTGTCCATGACCCGTCGTCAAAGGAGTCGACATCATGACATATATTCGACAAGGTCAGCCTGCGTACGTGCGCGCCACGCTTGCTCTCTTCGGCGGGGCGTTTGTGACGTTCGCGGAACTGTACACGACGCAACCCATCATGCCTGAACTCTCCAAGCAGTTTCACGTGTCGCCCGCCGTGTCGAGCCTTTCTCTGTCTGTGGCGACCGCGGCTTTGGCAGTCTCGATGCTCTGGGTTTCCGGGCTTTCCGACACTTGGGGACGCAAGCGGCTGATGTCGGCATCGCTCTTGGCGTCGGCCGTCCTCGCCATCCTTGTGTCGGCATCGCCAAACTTTATCGCGTTGCTTGTGTTGCGCATGCTTCAAGGCGTCGTCATTGCCGGATTTCCCTCGATTGCGATGGCTTATGTCAATGAGGAATTTGATCCGCGAGGTATCGGGCGCGCGATGGGGCTGTATGTGAGCGGCACTTCGGTAGGCGGCATGGTCGGGCGCATGGTGATTGGTGCACTCACGGACGCGTTTTCGTGGCGTTTCGCCATCTTGGTGATGGGGTTGCTCAGTTTGGCGATCTCGCTATGGTTCTGGTTTGCGTTGCCCAAGCCAAGAAACTTTGCGCCCAAGCAAATCGGCATGACGGAAATGTTGGCTCGGTTGGCGAAGGCGTTCACCAACAGAGCGCTCATCGGCATCTATGCGCTTGGCTTTCTGTTGATGGGTGGATTTGTGACCATGTACAACTACGCAGGTTATCTGCTCATGGGTTCTCCATATCATCTCAGCCAGACGTTTGTTGGATTCATCTTCGTCGTCTATTTGATGGGAACGTTCAGTTCGACGTGGATAGGCAATCTGGGGGATTCCATCGGTCGCTCCAAAGCCATGCAAATTTCCATCGCGATCTCGCTCGCGGGCAGCGTAACCACGTTGTTTGAACCACTGATCGTGAAGATCGTCGGGCTCGCCATCTTCACGTTTGGCTTCTTCGGAGCACATTCCACCGCGAGCGGTTGGATTGGGCAGATTGCGCCCACGTACCGCGCACAGGCTTCTTCCGCGTACTTGTTGTTTTACTATGCCGGATCCAGTTTGGTTGGCGCAGTAGGCGGGGTAATCTGGAGCGCCTGTGGATGGCTCGGCGTGATCGCCCTGATTGCCGCGCTGCTTGTCGTCGCCTACGGGGTGGAACGCATCGTGGCGAGAACCACCCTGGAACGAGCGGAGGTTCGATAATTCCTGAGTCCGGGTTATGGCTCAGATGGAAAGACGACATTCTTGATGCCGTCGATTTCCGCGATCACTTGCATCACTTTGTCCGTACCGGCGATTTGTTTTTGCTTGCGGAGAAATAGTTCAATGTCGACCAGACTTTGCTGTTGGTCCATCCGATCAATGGACATCTGTTCAATGCTCAATCCCAACTGTTCCAATGCAGCACTGATCTTCCCAATGAGTCCGGGCTGATCGTCCGCGGTGATCATCACGTGCTGGATGTTGCGAATGAACCGCCGCTCAAGAGGCTTCAACGTGATGAATCCGACGAGAACGAGCACCGCGCTTACGATCCCTATGATGTACATGCCAGCTCCCACAGCTAATCCGATACCTGCTGTTGCCCACACCCCGGCAGCCGTAGTCAAGCCGCGGATTGCGTTTCGTTGAAAGATAATCACGCCGGCGCCAAGAAAGCCGATGCCACTTACGACTTGGGCCGCGACGCGGCTTGGGTCCAAGATAATGGTGTGGTTATTGATAATGTCCATAAAGGCGTATTTCGACACAATCATCATCAGGGCGCTTCCAATGGCGACAATAAAGTGCGTTCTTACACCGGCCTGTTTGTAATGCACTTTTCTCTCGACGCCGATTGCTGCACCGAGTATCCCAGATAGCAATAGCCGTACAACGAATTCCCAATTCTCATGCATACTAAAATTCCTCCTAGGGTCACGAGCATAGGCTCCGAACAGATGAACTATGAAATAAAGGCGATTATGGCACATGATTGTGCCAAAATTCAATCATCGCCGACTTATACGCAAAAAATATGTTGTTAGATCGATCTAACCATTGACGTTAGATATGGCTAACTATAAAATAGGCGTATCGAAGAAAGGTGACTAGTATAGTCAACATTATATTACATAAGGAGAGGTCATCTCATGAAGAGTACTGCTTTGAGAACTAGCCTTGTTTGCTTGGCTGGAGCATTGGTCATTGCTGTGCTGGTATGGCAGGCTGTTACGGCCGCAGGCAACCCAGACCCGACCGCGCACGGCATTTCGCCAACTGCAGGGATCATCGATACAGCCGTCCTCGTCTATCGTGAAGGGCTCGAGTGCATATTGGTCTTGTCCGCAGTCATCGCTGGTCTGATACGCACACAGAAAGTATATTGGAAGCCCATTGCCGGCGGAGCTGGAATCGGGTTTGCAGCCACACTGGTGACATGGTTCATCTTGGTTGGCATTCTTGCGTTGGCTGCCACCACGACGTCAGAGAATAATATTCAAGCGTTTACAGGTCTCCTGGCGATTGTGGTACTCCTGATTGTCATGAACTGGTTCTTCCACCGCATCTATTGGACAGGGTGGATTTCCTTTCAAAATCGAAAGAAAAAAGAACTTATCCATTCGATCGAGTCGGCGGGGGACGACCGCATGGAAGCAGTCAAATCTGTTGCTTACAAAGGGCTGGTCGTCCTAGGTTTCGCCTCGGTGTATCGAGAAGGATTTGAAGTAGATATCTTTCTCCAGAGCATTCGCTTGCAAGTGGGAACCGCGAATGTGGTACTCGGAACGGCTTTCGGCTTGGTGTTGATCTTGATCACTGGCTATTTTACATTCATTGCCCATCAGAAGCTTCCGTACAAAAGAATGCTTGTGTTCACTGGGATCATGCTCGGTGTCGTCTTTGAAATCATGGTTGGCGAGCAAGTCAATGAGATGCAGTTGGCCAACTGGATTCCGACGCACACGTTTGGCGTGAATATCCCAGCTTGGGCGGGCACGTGGTTCTCTGTCTTTAACAACTGGGAAACGGTGATTGCACAGATTATCGCAGCCATCTTCATCATTGGCTCGTATTATGCGGCCCGCATGGAGCGGTTCAAGCCGCGCGGTAAGACCACGGTTTCCACCGCGGCTGTTTCCACGGAATGAACCTTATCGTTGAAGCTGTACCACTCCATGAGATCGCGATACATCGGGGCAGAGGTTGTTCGTTGAAGAACAGTCTCTGCCCCTTCGACGTTTTTGGCCGCGTTTATTCACTTGCGAACTGTATGAATTTCTTATAGTATTATATTCAAACAAGGAGGTGAGTACGCAATGGGACATTACCTGCGTGTACAGGAAGCGGCATCATTGCTGGGTGTTGCACCATCCACCATTCGCTGGTACTGTGCGCAAGGCTGGTTGCCAACGTATTGGGTGGGCAGCGGACAAGTGGGTCATCGCCGGTTCTTGTACGGCGACGTGGAAGCTCTAGGCAAGCGGTTGGGTCGTATCATTCCACCCGAACCAGACTGGAGTGCGCAATCGGACTGGAATCTTTCCATGCTTGCCGAGTACTTGGGATTGTCGACGAGGTTTCTAACCAATGTGGGTATTGCGACCACAGGCATGCAGTTTACGTGGGAGCAAGTTCAGGACATCGAGCGAACCATCTACGGAAGCGTAAGTCGCGATCATATTGAAACGGAGGATGATGAAATGCAAGAGAATGAACATCCGATGGAAGACCACGGGTACCAGAGAGGCGCGTCTGCACACTGCGGACCGGGGCATCAGCCGCCATTCGGGCCTGGATTCATGGGATTTGGCCCCCATCGAGATCCTCGTCGCGATCCTCGAATGAAGCCGGGGAGGCGCGGTGCGATGCAGGCGCTGCGACCGATGCAGGATTGGATCGACATGGACCAGTTGGACGCGACCAACCTGCTCGCCCTGAAGCGGGCGCTTCGCCACTTGGAGGCGCAGAAATTGGATTTGGAAGACGTGATCGCAGAACTAAAGAAGAAGATTGAGATGCACCCTGATTACGACGGCGAGTGAGGGACACAAGGGGACGACGTGGTGGCAGGCCGAGGCGTCACGGCGCTTCTTAACTGCCACCGATGGCACTATCTCCTCACAGTGACTTTCGTGTTGCCTGACTCCGATTGGATGGAGAATTGAGCTTTGATATCCCTGGCTCTGCTTGCCATGATCTCCATTCCGTAGCGTCCGTCGTGAACCGTGTTCGTGTGAAACCCGATACCATTGTCTTGGATGAGGAACGTCCAATGCGAGTGATCGGCGCTTTCGGAAGTCAATCGCACCGTCACATGGGTGGCTTGGGAGTGCTTGATCACATTGGCTATTGCTTCTTGAAGAATTCCAAACAATTGAACTTGGTCGGCTGGACTAAGCGTGATATCGCGATCCGAGACTTGAAAATCCCACGATATATTCCGCTCAGATAGCGACTTGTCCAAGAAGAAACGGATCCGTTCGCCAAAATCGGATCCTTCCAGGGGATCCTGCCTCAGATTGAATATGGCCTGCCGTATGTTTTCGTCGATCTCGCGCAAAGAGAGAAGCACATCACCGAGGTCCTTCTCCAACGTCTCTACCATTCCTTGCTGAAATTTCGTCCTGGCGGAAGAGACTTGTACGCCTGAGTAAAAGATGGATTGTGCAATCTGATCGTGCAACACGCGCGCCAATCGCTCCCGCTCCAGGAGAATGGCCCGCGATGCTCGCTCTTGGCTTAGCTCTTGTTCTTTTTTGGCATACGTGAGAAACAGCGTTCGGGACACCAGTGCGATCACGCCGGCATCGATACAGGCTGTAATCCAATTTCCCAATTCCATGGGGAGGATATTCTCCAATAATGTATGTCTTATAGTCTCAAAGAGGCCAATCACGATGGCTGGGGTTAAAAACAACGAGACTTTGGTTCGTAATGGAATCATCGGAACCTCCGCAAATGTAGAGCATTTCGCCAATGACGCGGCGAGTCCATTATACTAGTGAATGACGAACCATGAGACAGGGATTTGTGACAGGGACGATGGTCAGGGGGCATTCCATGCGAAATTATGACATTTTAGTGGCCGATGACAACGAAATGGCGCGTAAAGCCATCCGCATTCTGTTGGATTCGGAGCCGCGGCTGAATGTGGTCGCGGAGGCGACGAACGGGCAAGAAGCTGTGGAAAAGGCGATGCAATGGATGCCGGACTTAGTCCTCATGGATATCAATATGCCTGTTCTTAACGGTTTTGAGGCGACCCGAATCATCAAACGCGAACTGCCTTATATGACTGTCGTGATTCTCAGCGTCTCGGACGACGCGGCGGATCTGTTTGAAGCCATTCGTCATGGGGCACAAGGCTATTTGGTCAAAAGCTTGCAGCCTGCCGAGTGGGTTACCTATCTACTCGGGATCTTGCAAGGCGAAGCACACGTCACACAATCGATGGCGGAACGAATTCTGGCTGAGTTTAAGACTGGATCTCTCAAAGAGACGCCGTCGGCCCCGAATGCTCTGACTGCCCGCGAACGAGAAATTTTACAATTCGTCAAACAGGGGGCCACCAACAAAGAGATTGCCGAGGCGCTCTTCATTTCGGAAAACACAGTGAAAAACCATTTGAAAAATATCATGGCGAAGCTGCATATCAAAAATCGTGTTCAACTTGCGGTGTATGCGCGCGATCACGTCGATGAAAAGTGACGAATCCATGAAGAAATCATCGCCAACGATTCCCTGGAATATGCTGAACTGAGAAGCTCCTTCAGACAAGGGGATAGTTCAGTGAAGTGCACATTACACAGACGATTCGGGGCCGAATATGCGCAGGTCATTCCCGTCACTCTATGGTTTGCCATATCCGTCTTCGCAGTCTGGAATCCGGAACCGCTCGGGCCGCTGTGGCGAGTGTTGTATCTCGTTGGTTCTCTCGTGGTTCTCTATTTGGTCTTGCATTGGCTGACGGCAAGGCCGATTCGATTCAAAATATCGCAGTACGCTCCCTCCGTACCGCGAATGGATCCTTCTGAACTGCTGTGCCGTGAGCGTCGTCTGCGAACGCTGGTGAATTCCATCTCCGAGCCAGTCTGCTTCACAGATGGCCAAGGTCGATGGCTTGACGCCAACACGGCGATGTTGCGGCTGACGGGACTCCATATGGACGGTTATCAGAGGAAAACTGGGAAGCAATTGATGACGAATTGCCAGGACAAGCATGGGCAGTTGTTACTTCAACTGTCGGGCATTCAGAACGAGGATCCCGGTAAGATTGCGCACGTTCGTCACATCCACAGAGAGCAAGGTACGCCGTTTGTCGCTTACGACGTCACGAAAATTCCAATCCACTCAAACGATCGCGAGGTCGAGTGGGCGGTCCTGTTTCGAGATGCAACCGAAGAATATCGAACCATTGAAAAATTGAGGGAGAGCGAGCAGCGCTATCGCTCCTTGTTCGATCACGACGGCGACATGGTCGTGTCCGTGGATTTGAATGGCGTCATCCAGTCGGTGAATCCCTCGTGCACACCGATCCTTGGGTATCAACCAGAGGAGTTAATCGGGAGGTATTATGCGGACTTGATTGCGCCTGAATATCGACTGGGCGCCAAGGAACGATTTGACCGGATCGTTCGAGGTGAGCTGTTGAGTTTATTCGCCGGCCTTCTTCATAAGAGCGGCAGGCAGATAGAAGTCTACGAAAAGAAGATACCGATCCTCGTGGATGGCCGAGTGACGGGATTCTTCTGGACGATTCGCGACATCACGAGCCAGCGTCTCGCAGAAGAACTTCTGATTAAATCCGAACGACTGTCCGCGATTGGACAAATGGCGGCAAGCATCGCGCATGAAATACGAAATCCGTTGACGGCGCTGAAGGGTTTTGTGCAACTCATGTTGCAGTCCCGGGAAGTCAGAGAGCCATACCTTGTCATTATGCAAAGTGAATTGGAGCGCATTGACCTGATCGCCGGCGAACTGTTGGTATTTTCCAAACCGTCGGCTCCACATATGGAACGACAGAACTACGTAAGCATTCTGAATGAGGTGCTCGACCTCATGGACCCACATGCCGCTTTGCACAACATTTGCATGAGCAAGCGCATAGTAGCGACCGAGATCGAAATCAACTGTGACAAAAATCGGCTGAAGCAGGTATTCGTGAACGTATTAAAAAATTCGATTGAAGCGATGCCGACCGGCGGGGAGATCGAGATTGAAGTTCGTGTTGCCGACGACAAAGTGGTGACGACGATACGAGACAATGGGCCCGGGATCGCAAAAGACACATTGGAATACGTCGGCGAGCCGTTTTACACGACCAAGCCGTCCGGAACAGGACTCGGAATTGTCGCGAGTCGAAAAATTATCGAATCGCATCTGGGGACACTCGAGATTGACAGCGAGGAGGGAAGGGGCACCGAAGTTCGGATTGAGATTCCACTGTAGGCAGTGTGAAATAACTGACAAAAACCGCCTTTCTGAACATCCTGTCGATGCCAGAGAGGCGGTTTCCGTGTTTTGGGGTTTAGAGGCTCGCTGAATAATCGGCGGCGACTGTGCTGTCTTCTCCGTTGTACACTTTTGCTGCGTTGAACGCGAGGGTCAAAACGACTGTGACGATCACGTTCACAATGAGAGCCCAAATGGCTGCGTACGCCGCAATGGGATGACCGAAGAGATTGAGGACATACGTTGTCGACTTAAAGCCTGTTGTCGACCACATGTAAATACCGTAGACGATGCCTGCGAGCCAGCCAATCAGCAATGCTCGGCGGTGGAACCAACGCGTGTACAGGCCCAATATGAGGGCTGGAAGCGTTTGCAGCACAAGGATACCGCCGACTTGCTGCATGCTGATCGCGTATTGTTGAGGAAATCCAATGATGAAGACCAGTGCGCCAAGTTTGACGAGGAGCGAAACGATTTTTGCAACTTTTGCCTCGTGCTGACTAGTCGCATTCTTGTAAAAGAAGGTTTTGTAGATATTGCGGGTAAACAGGTTGGAAGCCGCAATGGACATGATTGCCGCTGGAACCAGTGCGCCAATCGCGATTGCCGCAAATCCGAAACCTGCAAACCATCCAGGAAACTCTTTGATGAACAACAACGGCACGGCGGACGACGTCGACTTGGTGTTGATCCCCGCTGCGAGCGCCATAAATCCGAGCAATGCAATAATGCCGAGCGCAAACGAATAGGCCGGCAACAGGGCCATGTTGCGTTTCACGGCTTTGCGGCTGTTGGCGCTGAATACGCCCGTCATCGCGTGCGGATACAGGAACAGGGCCAGGGCAGAACCAAAGGCGAGCGTGCCGTAGACAGACGCTGTTTGCGGCGACGTGATGAATGCGCCTGGCGGCGTATGGGTCGCGAGCGCCGTTTGCGCGGAGTGGAATATGTGGCTGAATCCACCAAGCTTGATAGGAATGACGATAATGGCGACAATCACTGTGATGTAAATCATCAAATCCTTGACAACGGCGATCATCGCCGGTGCCCGAAGTCCGCTCGTGTACGTATACAGCGCGAGAATGATGAACGCCACAATCAAGGGCCAGTCGCCGCCGATGCCCATGGCCGCAATCACAGCTTGCATACCTGTCAACTGAAGCGCGATGTAAGGCATCGTTGCGACGATACCCGTGATCGCGATCGCCAGAGCCAGCAATTTGTCGTCGAAACGGCCCTCGACAAAATCAGCGGCCGTGACGTAGCCGTGCTTCTTGGCGACTGACCAAAGTCGGGGCAGAATGATGAAAAAGACAGGATAGACGACGATGGTGTACGGTACTGCGTAAAAACCCATGGCACCGGCCCCGTACATCAGGGCGGGAACGGCGATAAACGTGTAGGCGGTATAGAGATCTCCACCGACGAGGAACCACGTGATGATGGTGCCGAAACGGCGCCCCGCCAAGCCCCATTCTTCAAGCTGAGAGAGGTCCCCCCTTCGCCATCTGGCGGCGACAAAGCCAAGAACGGTTACAAGTGCGAAAAGAATGATAAAGACGATAAGAGCGGCCCATTGCATAGGGAATTCATCCCTCCTTTTGTGGATTCTCTGCTAGTTCTCTTTGAGAGCAAGGTACATGACGAACGTCACCAGCGAACTAATGATGACCCAAAGCATTTGATACCAGTAGAAAAATGGAATTCCCCACAGGGTTGGCGTAACCGATGAGTAGAACGCCGGAAATAAGGTACCAATCAAGGGGATCAGGGCAAGCAAGTACCACCAAGGGCTGCCCTTTTTCTTCGACGTTGCTTCGTCCACAAGACAACCTCCCTTCCAGGACGCAGCGTTGGGATCATCCCAACTCAGAGATACAGGCTGATGGAAGCGCGTTCATGCTTGTTCGCACTCGACTTCGGGTCGAGTATGACACGTCCTATTTTAAATATCTACTCTTGTTTGTCAAAAATTCTAAAATGTCTGGTAGTTGGTCTCGGCATGTTGCTCATTTTGTAAAGTTTGATCTCCGACCACTGGTTTACGTGGGCTCACCGTCCAGTGATATAATGACCACGTTTGGTGAGGACGGATTTGAAACAGTGGAGGGAATTCGATGGCACGTCTGGCAACGGAACAACTGTCTGTTGGATACACGGATGAGTTCATTGTTCGGAATCTGGATTTGGCGATTCCCGACGGCCAAATCACCGCGCTCGTCGGTGCAAATGGCTCAGGAAAGTCAACCATCTTGAAGACCATGGCTAGGTTGATGAAGGCGAAATCGGGTCACGTATATCTTGACGGGAAGTCAATTACGCGACTCCCATCGCGCGATCTCGCCAAAGAGCTGGCAATCCTCCCGCAAAATCCTGTTGCACCGGATGGCTTGACGGTACGGGAATTGGTGTCGTATGGGAGATTTCCCTACCAACGCGGGTTCGGAACGCTGACACGCACGGATAGAGAGATGATAGATTGGGCGCTTTCCGTGACTGGAATGGAGACCTTGGCGGATAGACTCGTTGATCAGATGTCGGGTGGTCAGCGGCAACGCGCTTGGATTGCGATGGCGTTGGCCCAAGGGACGGATATCCTGTTTCTCGACGAGCCGACGACCTTCCTGGACATTGCGCATCAACTCGAAGTGTTGGAATTGCTGGAACGCCTGCATCGGGAGCAGAAGCGCACCATTGTCATGGTCCTTCATGATTTGAATCACGCTGCAAGATACGCGCATTATATTGTGGCGATTCGCCACGGCGAAGCCATCTATCGAGGGACACCGAACGAAGTTATTCACGAACAAATGTGCCGGGAGGTATTTGGCATTGAGGCCGATATCATACCGGATCCACGTACGGGTACCATGCTCTGTATCCCGCACGGGTTGGCGCGGGTGGATCAAGCGTCAAAGGTGTAAACGTGCCTTCCATCGGAACGACTTCAACCGGAACGATGTTCGAACTGACCCAATGCCATATGTCTCTCCTCAAGTAACGTCCATCTCCGATCGATTAGTATCAACTAACTATTGAAGTTAGACATAGCAAACAGTATACTTACAGTACATGAAAGATGACTAAATCAGTCATGTATGACAACGGACTGTTCATCTCTCGTTTTTGGCGGAGTGGACTTACGAGTTGAGGAGAGATTGTGGATGATGGGTACATACAAAGTTTGGGCAGTTGCGTTGTCCGTCGCGGTGTCGACTGTCACTTTGGCCGGATGTGAGACAGGGGCAAACAATCAAGCTGCGAATCAGGCCAATGGAGCAGCCAGTATCGCGCAAGCACACGCGCAGCCGAAGACTGTGATTGATGGCATGGGTCATCGCGTCACGGTTCCAGCCAATCCGCAGCGCATATGGGCGCCGACACTGGAAGATCCATTGATTACCTTAGGCGAGACCAAGGAGATTGTTGGGCAGTATTCGAGCGGCAATGTGGTGGACGACTATCTCCAAAAATGGCTTAAAGGCGTTCCCCATATCGATTTTTCAGGTAATGGATTGGATCCGGAATCGGTATTGGCGTTGAATCCGGACTTTATCATATTATTCTCCACCGTGTTAGCTGAAAACGGGAAGTACGCGCAGTATTCCAAGATTGCACCGACGTACGTGTTCAATGTCAAGAGTGGCGCGCAGGCCACTTGGCGTCAAGAACTACTTACGTTGGGAAAGTTGTTGAACAAGTCTGCGAAGGCGCAAGCGGCGCTCAAGCAATATGACAAAATCGTCGCGGCTGCCAAAGCAAAACTAAAATCGACGGTAGGGAATCATACGGTCGCGATTATCGAACCGTCAGGAAAGCAGCTGTTTTTGATTGGGCCGGGCAACTTCGCTGGACAAGAAGTGTATGGAGATTTGGGATTGACTCCGCCAGCGATTGCGAAGGGCTGGGGGGAAATTTCGTTTGAAGAATTGCCGCAGCTCAAGGCGGATGACATTTTTGTAGTTACAGGAAATGACAGCAGTGCAGAACTGCAAGCATTAAAAAACAATCCGGTGTGGAAGGACCTTCCTGCCGTGAAGGCGGGGCATGTATACACCGTGAACTACGGGCACTGGGTGAATAACGGCGTGATCGCGAATGAGGATGTCATTTCCGATGTGGTACGCGATCTCGCGAAGTAAAGGATATGCGGCGTATGTGGACAGACGAATTCACGCGGTTGTTCAGGATGACGACAGCAAGTCAAAGTGAACGAACCTATACTTGCGCTGTATCCGAACTGATTGACGGAACCTGGTTAGCGGCTTTCCTGAAGACATATCAAATGTCCATCCGGGCGGACGCGGAAGAAGTCGCCGCGGTTGCTTTCGCAAAGTGGTTCGCTTTTGTCGCCGCGGGTTTTCAGTACGGTTTGTCCGTGAGAAACGCCGCGCTGGATTTGTCCCCGGAGAGGCTGCATATCGAATTGTACCCGGATGGGGAAGCGTATTGTTTCTCATTTCGAGTGGATTCGTGGAAGATGGTCAAGGCCCCTGGTACGGCTGCTGGCCGCTTGGCATGGCGAGAAAGGGAACTGTTCACTTTCTATCGGCAAACCGTTCATCCGCTTTTCGATGCGTTAAGTGGACGAACCGGTATCTCGGCCCGTGAATTATGGGGCCAGCTGCCGCCGAAATTCAGATGGTTTCTGGACATGTTTCAACACGTGAGAGATCCGCAGTTGTCCGAACGAGTCGCTGCAGACTATGCGTATTTGCAAGGATTGCCTGGAAGCCTGTTTGGATGCAAACGCAATCCGCTGGATGTGAGATGGCGAACCGTCGAGAGTCTGGAAGATCCGAATCAACAGGTATATTTGCAACCAACCTGTTGCTTGGATTACCGTCGATCCGGCGGACAGTATTGTTTCAATTGCCCGCGGCTGAAAGAATCGGAGCGTGCGGATCGGCGTGCTCAATATCGTGCGCAAGCCATCGCCCAACCTGAGTTGTAGGAATGAGATAGGTCGATGAACGAAACCAGACAGGCATTATCTCAGTCAATGGAACAAGTGAAATCGCGGCCGCGAATTGCCGTCATTGCTCTCATTTCGGGTCTTGTCGTCCTAGTGTTCGCCATGGCGGTCTCCGTCTCCGTTGGGGCCGATCCGGTGCCTATATCCACGGTTTGGCAAGCTTTGTTCCATTTTCAATCACACGTAACCAATCAGCAGGTCATTCGAGCCATCCGTATGCCTCGGGCTGTCGCGGGCGCGTTCGTCGGCGCTGGATTTGCCGTCGCAGGTGCGCTGATGCAAGGCATGACCCGAAATCCGCTCGCCGACCCAGGTTTGCTTGCAATCAACGGCGGATCGGAATTGTTGTTGGCGCTCAGTTTCGCGCTGACGCCAAAACTCCCGTTCTCAGGATTGCTGGTTTGTTCATTTGTCGGGGCAGGAGTGGGCGCAGCACTGGTATATGGCATCGGATCGCTGTCGCGCGGCGGCTTGACACCGATTCGCCTAGCCCTGTCCGGAGCCGCCATCAGCGCTTTATTGGTGGCATTGAGTCAGGGGATCGCCTTGTACTTCGGACTCAGCCAGGATTTGACCTATTGGCTCGCCGGGGGCTTGTCCGGAGTTACGTGGAACCAGGTCGACTGGATGATGCCAGTGGTCGCAATCGGACTGCTCGGATCTGTGGGTCTATCCCGGCAAATCACGTTGCTGAGCTTAGGCGAGGATGTTGCTGTCTCTCTGGGGCAACGGGTTATGCGTACGCGACTATTCGGGGTATTGTGGGTCGTCCTGTTGGCTGGTTCCGCGGTCGCCATCGGTGGACCCATCGCGTTCGTGGGCCTGGTCGTTCCACACATGACGAGGTCGCTCGTTGGGGCGGATTATCGCTGGATTATTCCAGGTTCGGCGATCTTCGGCGCGCTGCTGATGGTGATTGCCGATGTCGCCGCGCGGATGATCAATCCGCCGTACGAAACTCCAATAGGTGCGTTGATTGCCCTCATCGGCGTCCCGTTCTTTCTCTACTTGGCTCGGCAGGACAGGGGGATTCACTAATGTTTGCGCACCAATCGACAAGCCCACCAGCTGTTCGGTCGGGATCGCGCCGAAACAAGGCGTGGTTCGTGCAGAGCGCGCTTGCTGTATTCATCGTATTGGTGTTTGTTTGGAGCATGGATACCGGGGTTATCCACTTGTCACCGGTCGATCTCGCGCGCACCATGCTTGGTTCAGGCTCGTCCAAGGACAATCTGATCTTATTCGACTTTCGGTTGCCGCGGATTGTCATTTGTGTCCTTGCGGGAGCTGGTTTGGCCGTTTCTGGCTGTATACTGCAAGGAATCACCCGAAATCCATTGTCCGATCCCGGCATTCTCGGCATCAACGCTGGCGCTGGCCTGGTCGTCGTTCTATGTATTACGGTGCTGCCCAACCTGGAAGGATCATTCCTGTTGCCGATGTTCGCTTTCGTTGGCGCAGGTCTCACAGCAGCCCTGATTTACCTATGCACGTGGAAACGCGGCGAAGGCCTTCGCCCGACGCGGTTAGTCTTGGTTGGCATCGCCATCGCTGCCGCCATCAATGCCATCATGATGATTCTCGAACTGACACTCGATCCACAGAACTTCCAATTCGTAGCCACCTGGCTCGCGGGCAGCATCATGGGAACGGACTGGCAGTATGTCGTGGCCCTGTTGCCGTGGATCGTCGTGTTAATTCCATTTGTCATTTTCAAGGCTCGCACTTTGAATGTATTGAATCTTGGCGATTCATTGGCCATCGGACTCGGCGTCGCCATGGAGCGAGAACGATTGATTCTGCTCGGCTGTTCCGTAGCGCTCGCTGGCGCGTGTGTCGCCGCGCTTGGCAGCATCGCTTTCATTGGATTGATTGCGCCGCACGTGGCTCGTCGTCTCGTTGGAGCTCGACATCAGGTTCTCGTTTCAACCTCCGCTTTTACCGGCAGTCTGCTGCTGCTTCTTGCTGACTCATTGTCCCGCGTAATGGCGCATAACATCGAAATTCCCACGGGGATCGTCGTGGCGGTGATTGGTACACCGTATTTTCTGTATTTGTTGGCCAAAGCCCGGGGGTAGGCGAATGTATGATCCAATGCAGGAAAAACACTTGCGTATATGAAATAAATCCCCTACGATAATGCAAATGCATAGTAATCCAATTGTTTTATCGGATATTAAAATGAAATGGGAGGTTCGACGAAATGACAGAAGCAAAGCAATTGCGACCAGAAACGCTGGCCGTCCACGCAGGGCAGGAAATTGATCCAACCACGTTTTCCCGCGCAGTTCCAATTTACCAGACGACGTCCTACGGATTCCGCGACTCCGATCACGCCGCAGACCTGTTCGCCCTGAAAGAGTTCGGCAACATCTATACCCGCATCATGAATCCAACCACGGACGTCTTCGAAAAGCGGGTTGCCGCGCTTGAAGGCGGTGCGGCCGCGTTGGCGACCGCTTCGGGACAGGCGGCTATCACCTACTCCATCTTGAACATCGCCGGCGCGGGCGACGAAATCGTTTCTTCGACGAGTTTGTACGGCGGGACGTACAATTTGTTCGCTCATACGTTTCAGAAGATTGGGATAACCGTGCGCTTTGTCGATCCGGAGAATCCGGAGAATTTCCGTGCCGCGATCACGCCGAAGACGAAGGCCCTCTACGCCGAAACCATCGGCAATCCGAAGGGTGACGTGCTCGACGTGGAGGCTGTGGCCAAGATTGCGCATGAGCACGGCATCCCGCTGATCGTCGACAACACATTTCCAAGCCCGTACCTGCTCCGTCCTATCGATCACGGGGCCGACATTGTGGTCCACTCGGCGACAAAATTTATCGGCGGACATGGGACGTCGATTGGCGGCGTCATTGTCGACGGCGGTAAGTTTGACTGGGCCGCGAGCGGCAAGTTCCCGGGGTTGACGACGCCGGATCCGAGCTACCACGGTGTGGTTTTCTCCGAGGCTGTGGGACCCATTGCGTACATCATCAAGGCCCGCGTTCAATTGCTGCGCGACATGGGGGCGTCTTTGTCTCCGTTCAACGCGTTCCTCCTGTTGCAAGGCCTGGAGACGCTTCACCTGAGGATGCAGAGGCACAGTGAGAATGCGCTCGCGGTCGCGAATTTCCTTGAAACCCATCCAGCCGTTTCGTGGGTCAATTATCCCGGGCTCGAGAGTCACGCGTCTTACGAATTGGCCAAGAAGTATTTGCCAAAGGGTCAAGGCGCGATTCTGACGTTTGAAATTCAGGGCGGCGTCTCGGCAGGCAAGAAGGTCATCGAGTCGGTGAAGCTGTTCTCGCATCTCGCGAATGTGGGGGATTCCAAGTCGCTCATCATTCACCCGGCCAGCACCACGCACCAGCAGATGTCGGAGGAGGAGCAATTGGCCGCCGGCGTCACGCCTGGCTTGATTCGACTGTCGATTGGCACGGAGGCGATTGAGGACATTTTGGATGACTTGAGGCAAGCCATCGATGCGAGCCAACAGATCTGAGTTCGAATCGAACTCGAGACACGCGAAGCATTCGCTCGCGTGTTTTTTGTTTCGGGCGCAAATTCAGCTCTACTGGAATGCCCAATCGGATCCAGGTACACTTGTGAATGACAGACAGACGAGCCAATCGAGATGGTGATGGAGGGGAATCGGTTATGGCTATTGTCGCGGTAAGCGTGGCACCGTTGGGAACCGGCAACACAAGTGTCAGTGAGTATGTCGTCGAAACGCAAAGAGTTCTCGCTCGATATCCAAACTTGAAAACTCGACTCGATCCGATGTTTACAACTATTGAGGGCGAACTGTCGGAGATTTTTGCGGCGATTGAAGAGATGCACGAGGCACTCGTGGCGATGGGTGCTCAAAGGCTGTCCACGGTCGTGAAGATCGACGATCGCCGAGACGTTCAACACGCGATGGAAGAAAAGGTCTCCGTCGTTCAGGCGCAACTGAATCAACAGAATTGAAGGTGGCTTGCAGACGATGGTGCAGACGCAAGATGACGATGAACTCCTCTTGAGAGCGAAACAAGTACTGAAGCGATACTTTGGCTACGATTCTTTCCGCGAAGGACAGGAACGGATTATCAGCAGCGTGCTGCGCGGCGTGGATACGGTTGGCGTGATGCCGACGGGCGGCGGCAAGTCGCTGTGCTACCAGATACCTGCCTTGGTGTTGGACGGGGTGATTGTGGTTGTCTCGCCGTTGGTGTCATTGATGAAGGACCAGGTGGATTCGCTGACGGCCTTTGGCATTCCTAACGTTCATCAACAGTTCGCTGACGGCGCTGGACGTTCGCGATCGCATGAGGCAGGCGGAGGTAGGCGTCTTTAAGCTGATCTACGTCTCTCCCGAGCGGCTGGAAGTCGAAGGGTTCGCCAAATGGCTGAACAGCTTGCGGCCTTCATGTGTCGCAGTGGACGAAGCACACTGTCTCTCTCACTGGGGGCACGACTTCCGGCCCAGTTATCAACTGATCGCTCCTTTTTTAGATCAATTGGACAATCGGCCCGTCGTGGCGGCGCTAACCGCGACGGCGACGCCAGAAGTGGTGAAGGACATCAGCGCGTCGCTGCGATTGCACAACCCAGATGTCTATATCGCTGGTTTCGCCCGCGAGAATTTGTCGTTGTCGGTGCTGTCCGGCTGGGATCGTCGAGAATACATCCTGAACTACGTGGCCAATCATTCCGAAGAGTGCGGCATCGTGTACGCGGCTACGCGCAAAGAGGTGGATGCGCTGTACGAAGTCCTGCAGCGGCATGGTTGCGCGGTTGGGCGGTACCATGGCGGGATGAGCGCTGCCGAGCGAACGCACAGTCAAAATCAGTTTCTCTACGATGAAATCCGTGTGATGGTGGCGACCAACGCGTTTGGCATGGGTATCGACAAGTCAAACGTACGGTTTGTGATCCACCACAATATGCCGAAAAATCTCGAAGCCTATTACCAGGAAGTGGGGCGGGCGGGGCGCGACGGCACGCCGAGTGAGTGTGTGCTGTTGTACAGCCCCGAAGATGTCGCGATTCAAAAGTACTTGATTGATCAAAGTGTCGGGTCGGAGGACAGGCGGCGGATCGAGCTCAGGAAATTGTACGCCATGGCAGACTACTGCCAGACGACCGAATGCCTGCAGAAGTTTATCCTCGGCTACTTCGGCGAGTCCGCGGGGGACTGCAGCCGCTGCGGTAACTGCCAGCAGACGTTCGATGTGGAGGACATCACCGTGCCTGCGCAGCAGATCCTCTCCTGCGTGCACCGACTTCGAGGGCGGTATGGGATCAAGCTGGTGGTCGGAGTACTCAGAGGATCGAAGGATCAACGGATTGTCAAACTTGGGTTGGACAAGCTGCCCACGTATGGGTTGATGAAGACGACACCTGAAAAAACGGTGATGGGCCTGATACGCAACCTCGTGGCTGGCGGTTACCTGCGTCTCACAGCGGACAAGTATCCTGTGCTGCAACTGCTTCCAAAGGCAGGGCCAGTTCTCAAGCAAGAAGCGCGCGTGCTGGCGAAAGTGCTGCATGTGTCGCGGAGCAACGTCTCGAGACCCAAGGACACGGGCTTATTTGAGCAGCTTCGGCAGTTGCGCAGGCGTTTGGCCGAGGATCAAGGCATTCCTCCATACATTATCTTCTCCGACGCCACACTCCGTGAATTGGCTGAGCTTTGCCCGTTGGACAAGCGATCCATGCTCAGGGTGAAAGGGGTCGGGGAACTGAAGTTCGAGCGTTATGGTCAGCAATTCCTCGACGTCATCCAGAGCCACCTGTCTGCGCCGAGTCAACCACTTTAACGCGATTGGATGAGATCCCAAGGCTTGAAAGGCCGGACTTCAGCCAGCCTTTCATCTACCCGGCGTTTTCGCGCGATGCGTCCGAGAGATAGGCCTTCACTGCCGATCCGAGCCGAAAGATCCCTTCTTCAATTTGGTCGGGGGGATAATAGGAAAAACTCAGCCGCATCCGATTTGCGCCGCTTTCCGAGACGTAGAACGGTTGGCCGCCGACGAAGCTGACGCCATGCCTGAGGGCACAGCTCCAGAGAGCCGCTGTTTCAACGTGTTCGGGCAGTGTCGCCCAGACAAAAAAACCTCCTTTTGGCATTGTCCAACTGCAACCTTCCGGCATACACGACGCCATCGCCCGAATCATCGCATCACAGCGAGCATGGTACATTGCTGCGATGGATCGAACATGATGGTCGTAATCCATCGACTCGAGCAAGTTGGCCATCATCTCTTGAATCAGCCCGCCGGTTCCCCCTTCCGCCTTCATGGACTGCAGGCCCTGAATGATCTGCTCCGGTGCGATGACGGAACCCAGGCGAAATCCAGGAGCGATGGTTTTGGAAAATGTCGATACATACAACGTGTTTTCCGGTGCCATGGTTCGAATAGGCGGAGAGACGGCTCCAGAGAAACCCAGTTCACCGTAGGCATCGTCTTCGACGATGTAAAATCCATATTCGCGCGCGAGGCGGGCAAGGTGTTCGCGCCGTGGTCCGGACATGGTTAAGCCAGTTGGGTTGTGGTAGTTCGGAATGGTGTACAGCAGCTTGGGCATCGGAGCGTTGCTGTTCTTTCGATGGATCAAATCTTCTTCAACCGCATCCGTGATCAAACCGTCGTGGTCGATCGGAAATCCTCGCAGTGTCGCACCATTGAGCGTGAATATGTGGATGGCCCCAAAATACGTTGGTTCCTCCATCCACACCTCGTCACCGGGATCCAAAAACAGCCGACCAATCAAGTCCAGAGCCTGCGAAGAACCGTTCGTGACGAGCACGGCGCCGTGTTCTGCCGACGTTCCCCATTGCCTGGCGAATCTTGCCGCGATGAAGTTCGGCAACCGTCGAGTCCCCGTCGCTCCACCGTATTGGAGCGCTTTGACATGATCCGCGTGCAACGCTCGCATGCAGGCCTCTTGGAGATTCGGGATCTGAAACAACGATTCGTCAGGCAATCCAAAATTCAGCGAAATGATCTCGTCGTTTTCCACCGAACGCCCGGAAAATTGAAATGCGGAGATCCCAGCTTTTCGCTTTGAACGTTCCGCGAACACGACCGAATGGTCCAAGTTCCCTGTTCCTGATCGAATCATTGACTCCACTCCTTCTGTGGTCATGAAGACCCAACGCCTGCGATGACCAAAGTGTATGGCGATTTCAGTGAGACTGCAACACGTTATGTTAAGTTAAATTACATTAAAAATAAAAATTTACACAATTTATTGACTAAATCACCTGAAATGGCATATTGTGTTCATAAATACTCACATAATATTCTCAATTCAGTCTGAAAAGCGGGTGAGGGCTGGGGCATTTCAAGTTTATGTGTAATTAAACATTACATGAAGAGGTGATTGAACATGGAACCAGCGTTGAAACAGAAGGCGGTCTCTGTCGATCCGGATGCAAAAGAGTACAAGCGAGAGCTGACGTTTCGCGATCTTCTGATGGTTTCCATCACCGGCGTGATCGGGTCGGGGTGGCTGTTTGGATCGTTTAACGCAGCAAAGACAGCTGGCGCTGGTTCCATCGTCGCTTGGGTGCTTGGCGCATTCGCCATTCTCCTGAGCACACTGCCCAATTCCGAACTCGTCGGCATGTTCCCTCGCGCCGGCGGTGCGATGCGTTACCCGATGTATTCTCATGGCAGCTTTGTTGGTTTCATGGTGGCGTGGGGAAGCTGGATTCCAGGCGCCGCAGGCGCGGCGACAGAGGCCTCTGCGGTGATTCAATACGCGAGTTCCTATCTTCCGGCGCTGTTCTCAGGAAGCCGCATGAGCGCCCTTGGCATTTTCCTGGCCGCCGTGCTCGTCTGCGTATTCTCGTACGTGAATTTTTTGGGAATTCGCTGGTTTGCCCGGATCAACACACCGCTTACGATTGTCAAACTGATTGTCCCGGTCTCCACCATCATCATCTTGCTCATCACCAGCTTTCATCCTGCGAATTTCACCTCTGTCGCGTCAGGTGGGTTCTTCCCGACTGGGATGAAAGGCGTGTTTGTGGCGCTTGCGACGTCAGGGATTATCTATTCGTACCTTGGTTCCACGGGTCCGATTCAGTTGGCTGCTGAAGCGAGAAATCCGAAAAAGCACATTCCACTCGCGATTCTGGCAGTGGTGGGGATCTCGTTTGTCGTCTATGTCCTCTTGCAGGTCGTGTTCATTGGGGCACTTCCAACGAACGTTCTGCACAGTGGATGGACCAGTCTCGATTTCAATGCGCCCTTTGTGCAGTTGTTGACCTCCGTGAATCTTGTCTGGTTTTCGTACATTCTCTACGCGGACTCCGTCGTCTCGCCATCCGGAACGGCCTTGACAGGTACAGCCACCGTGGCTCGCATCCTCTATGCGATGGGGTTGCAGGGATGGGCACCGAAAAGATTGGCGACGGTGGATAAGTCGCGAGGCGTTCCTGTTGCAGCCATCGTCGTGAACACCGTTGTCGGCTTGATCTTCCTGCTTCCATTTCCAAGCTGGCAATCGCTCATCAGTGTCGTCGTCACTTGCGCGGTGTTTACGAATCTCGTAACCCCCGCCACGGTCAGTGTGTTGAGAAGAACGGTTCCGAATCAAAGCCGACCCTTTCGCGTTCCCTGGCTGAACCTGACGGCGCCTGTCGCCAGCGCGGTGTCGTGTCTGATCATCTATTGGATCGGTTGGCCAACCACCGGGCGAGTCATGCTGTTCTTCGCCGTCGGCATCGTATTGTACTTGATGGCCATGGCGAGGCAGAAATGGCCGCGTCGACACTTGGCGGCTGGTTTCTGGTTGATTGGCGCCATGATCTTTCTCCCCTTGATGTCCTACCTTGGCACGTATGAAGGCAAAGGCATCATCCCTGCGCCATGGGATTCCATCATCGTCGGCCTCGGAGGCATCGTCTTCTGGGTGCTTGGCGCTTTGTCGGGCCTGTCGTTCCCTGCGGCGCTGCACGGGCAGATCCCGGTAGGATCCGAATCGTACGACGTCGAGGAACCTGAACTGGTGGACTATGATCTCAACTTCTAAGACATCGTTCGCCCTCGCTCATCACATCACCGAGACAAAGGAGTGGGTTGAATGA
>NZ_BCQI01000049.1 GCF_001544355.1 Alicyclobacillus acidiphilus NBRC 100859 | reverse complement strand
GAAGCACCTTGGTTGACATATTGGTACGCATTTAAATCTGTCCTCCTCGCGATGCACGAATTTGGATGAAGGACAATACCCCAATAATTGTCGTCAAGATGTATGTCCCAGCCGATGCGAGGCCAAAGTTGAAGTTCTGGAAGCCGATTCCATACAGGTACAGCATGGGCGTCTCAGTCGCAGTCCCAGGACCTCCGCCAGTCAAAATGTAAGGCTCCGTGAACAATTGCAATGTGCCGACGGTGGACAGGATGGCGCAAAACAGAAGAATCGGTTTCAGCATCGGGATGGTGATGCCAAAGAAAGTCCGCACTTTACCGGCTCCATCGACGTAAGCCGATTCGTACAATTCGCCCGGTATCGACTGCAGTCCGGACAGGAGAATAATGGCGTTGTAGCCAGTCCAACGCCATGTAACCACGAGAAAAATGGAAATTCTCGCAGCCCAAGCGTCTCCGGTCCAATTGATGGGCTTCAAGCCGATGAAGTGCAGCAGGTAGTTGAGAATCCCGAAATTTGCGTTAAAGATGATTTGAAACGCGATGGTGTACGTCACGGCATCCACAAGGACGGGAAAAAACACCAACAGTCGAAACAACCACTTGAGGCGCAAGTTCTTGGCATTCAGCGCAACTGCCAATAGAGTCGCGAGGAACAACATGACCGGCACCTGTACGACGAACACGAACGCGTCGTTGAATAAGGATTTCCAAAACGTCGGATCGGTCAAAACCAGCACGTAATTTCGGATACCGACCCACTGCGTTGACGTGGAAGACCAATTGACAAAGCTGAGGTACAGCGTGTCCAGAATGGGGTAGAGCATGAACACTGCGAAGATGACGAAGAACGGCAAAATAAACGCATACGGCACCCAGACCGGAACAGAGCCTGTTCGGTACTTGCTCCACCAGCTCCGTTTCTGCGCAAGCGCGCGGAGTTGGGAATCGTCGTCAAGTTCCACGGAGAGATGTCTGCTTGTGGACATTCGCCTACCCTCCTCGCAAACATAATTCCTACAGAACTAAACGGATATGCCGTCTAGTTCTGTAGGACCAGCGTCAACACTTAATTCGCCGCAATTGACTGTCCGGATACTCGAGCAGCGCTTTGCTCGGCGGTCTTGAGAGCCGTTAACGGATCCTTGCCTTGGACGACAGACTCGTAAGCCTGCGCGATGGGCTGCGAATAATCGGCGAAGTAGCCCCCGTATCTGGTGACTGGAATGTGTTTGGAGACTGAGGCGAAGAATTTATAGATGGGCATGCCGAAATATTTGAAGTTTTGATTGAAATTCGTGCCCTTGGCCGTGTAATAGGTTTCCCAAGACGGGAACAGACCGTACTTCAACTGCACGTTTTCACCGGGGACGCTATACAGACAGTATTGAATGAAGTCCCACGCCGCGGTTGGATTTTTGCTTTCCTTTGTAATAGCCAAGACAGAACCTCCGGAGTCAGCCTCGTTGGGGCCCCCTGCCGTGAAGGCCGGCAACGGTAGAATCCCCCACTTGCCACTCTGCTTCGGAGCGCTGTTCATCATGGTTCCAGCGTACCAAACCGGTGAGATGATGGTAGCAACTTGGTTATTTGAGAATGCGGAGATCTGATCGTTCCAAGTTGGCGCGTCGGCGAGAATGCCAGCCTTGCCCCACGATTGAATGACGTCCATCGCCTTGATCAACTGCGGAGATGTGAAGTCAATCTGATCCTTTGTCGTTACGTAACTTCCGCCAAGTTCGCTGACGAGAACCATCAGGGTCGTTTCGATACCCTGGCTTGGTTCGGAAATATTGTCGTCGAGCATTTTGACCTTACCATGGTAAAACTGCGTGATTTTTTTGCCAGCAGCCAGGTAGTCAGCCCATGTCTTGATGGAATTCGGATTGATCCCTGCCTTTTTGAACATATCTTTCCGATAATACATTGCCGCCGGTCCTAAATCCCAAGGCGCCGCGTAGACCTTGTTCCCTTGCATTGCCGGCGCTAAAGCAACGGGAGCGATTTGCTTTTCGATGTTTCCCATATAGGAGTTGAGACTGACAAATTGTCCAGGAAACCGATTCAGAAAGTACGGAAAATCGCGCTGTTGCGTTTGGATAATGTCCGGTGCAGTTCCTGCGATAAGCTCCGGCGTAATCTTCTGATAGGTGCCGTCCACGTATTCAATCTGAACATGGATCCATGGATATTTCTTTTCAAATCCAGGAATCTCGGCCTTTAAGGAGTCGGCCGCATCGTTCCACGCAGCAACCGTAATCGTGACAGGTGTCTTGCTCGCAGCCGCTCCGCCGACGTTAGCCGTTGCGGCAGTTTGACCCGAATGTATGTCACATCCCGCCAAGAGTGAACCAATTCCCAATACAACCCCCGCTGCCGCGAGTCCCCTTTTACGTATCTTCACACGAACCCCCCATTTCAATTGGAAACCCGATCAACAATCACACAAATATCTAGGCAAACACTCGGATATGGCCTCGAGACCACATCGACCGGATCACCTCCGTTTCTCGTCCCTGCTGTCCAATTTGCCGTGCCTGTCGGCAGGTGACACTCGCATTTGCACGAAGCGCCTGCATCGCCATGCGAGTAAAGCGCTTTCAATCACCGTAGCCGTACATGCTCCTGCGAAATGGAGCCAGGATACCCTACATGCCTGTGGCAACACCCGCTCTATTCCATCACACCCCTGTGTCCTCACGTTTATCTGGATGATATGATGTTGACTCGCGAAAAATGATTTCGGTGCTAAATTCGATAGACGAGTTCGCTGTATGTTCATTACGAATCTGATCCAGCAGCATCATCACCAGTGTGTTCCCGATCTCGCGTTTCGGAATTCTCGTCGTTGTCAAGGTCGGTGTCATGAGCCTGGCGATTTCCACATCGTCGATCCCGGTGACACTTACGTCGGATGGCACACGCATCCCGCTCTCGACCAATGCCCGTATGGCACCCACTGCCAGCAAATCGTTCGAAGCGACGATTGCCGTAAAGTCCCTCGTCACAGCGGCGAGGGACTTGGTGCGCTCATAGCCGACCATGAGCGTGTCGAGCAAGTTTGGAACGAGCTGCGTCATATCCGGAAGCACTTCAAGACCAGCGTCTGCCATAGACTCGATGTAGCCCTGATAGCGCGAGCCTTCGAGTTGAAGATCCCATTCCTGCCCCAGATAGATAATTCTCCTGTGTCCCTGCTGAATCAACGCTTCTACGTTCCGCTTCATCGCCAGCTTCAGATTCACGTATACATGCGGAACGACGTAGCTGATCCGGTGATCGCAATACAAAGCCGTCGGTATTTTCCGCGATATTTCTTCGAGACTTAAGACTTGCGCAACTTCAAACGGCGACAAGAAAATCAGGCCATCATAGAAGCCCTCAAGCACGAGTTTGAAGTACTCGCGCTTCTCCGACCCCATGTTGTACAACGAGAACGTATAGCCGTTTTGCAACGCGGTTTCTTCGATACCCATGACGATTTCATGATAAAAAGGATTGCTAATGGAGGGGATGACACATGCGAACTGTCGACACTCTTTCATCTTTAAACTGCGGGCCATTCGGTTGGGGATATAATCTAAATCTCGTATGGCCTTCAGTACTCTTTCGCGAACCTCCGCGGCGACGTAACCGCTGTCGTTAATCACCCTGGAAACAGTCGACGGCGAAACGCCAGCCAATTTGGCAACGTCCATTCTGGTAGCCATGCTCCACTCCCTTACCCATCATCGGCACAGCGGTGATGGCACTTCCAAAAATCTCACCTGGCGACGTATTCAACGAGCGTTGGAAAGGAAACTCAGCGCACCACCTCAACCCTGCGCCATGATGCCGAGTTTTTGCAAGTTTCTGTAGCTGATGGCGAGACTCTCGAACGGATCCCGCTTGCAGACATCCTGCTCGACAATCATCCACTGCACGCCAGCCTGCTCGGCAGCGTTGGCGATCTCGACGAAATCCAGCACACCTTCGCCAATCTCCGCAAACGCCTGTTCATCGCCGGCTTCCATGTCCTTGATGTGCAGCAGCGGCGCTCGACCGGCAAACTTGCGGAGGTACTCGATGGGGTCTGCGCCGCCGCGCGCGATCCAATACGTGTCGAGCTCGGTTTGAACCAGACTTGGGTCCGTTTCGCGCATCAGGATGTCGAGCACATATTCGCCGTCAAACTGCTCAAATTCCCAGTTGTGGTTGTGGTAGAGAAATGTCACGTCACGCTGCCGGAAGCGCTCGCCGAGCTGGTTGAGCTTTGCGGCCTTCTCCAGCACGTCGGCTTTCGAAGCGAACCGCAAGGAAATGGCGACGAACCGCTCTCCTCCGATCTCGTCGAGGTAGTCGGCGTAAACGTCGGGATCGAAATCCAGCGTGTCAAAGCCGGCGTGGGTGCCGACGACACGGAGCCCCAGTCGGTCCAGCAGCGACTTTTGCTCGGCGATCGTGATCCCCTTCGGAGGCGGGCCAAGTTCGATCCCGCAATAGCCGATGGCCGCCACTTTGCGGAGGGCATCCTCGTAATGTTCTGCGAGTTCTTTGCGAATGGTATACGGTTGGATCGCAACAGGAAATTGCTTCACAATCATCACCAGTTCCTTTGTTATAAGTTTTTCAGCTTTCTCGCGCGTCCCGCAGATCGCGTGCGAGGTCTCTTACAGATCCAGAGCGTAGTGCTTCAAACCGAGCGGCAACGGCTTCGGCCGTTCGACGGTCGATTGCAGATGGACGTGCCGCTCCGTCTCCGATGCCTCGAAAATGGCGAGCGAGATGTCGATGATATGCCGAGCCAACCGTCCACTGGCCCGATTTTGCCGCCCCGACTGGATGGCGTGCGCCATGTCCGCAAGGCCCATGCCCCGCCCTTCCTCCGCGTACGGGTGCGAATGCGGCACTTCTTTCGTCTCGCCGTTCGGAAATTTGATGTACACGGCTCCACCGAAGAAATTTGGGTCCGGCACAATCAGGTTGCCTTCCGTGCCAAACACTTCAAGGCGGGGCGAGTAGCCAAAGCTCTCTTTGGCCGCTTGCAGCCCCGCGATCGCGCCGCTGTGAAAATCGAGTACCGCCGACACGTTGGTGGGCGCCTCGACCGCCACGGTTTGTCCGTAGGCAGGAGAGTTCGGGTTGGTCACCGTAATCTCGCGGCGAAGCTGCTGCGCGGATCCCGTCACACGGCGCACAGGTCCAAGCATCGCGACCAAGGCCGTAAGGTAGTAGGGGCACATGTCCATCACCGGATCGCCGCCAAGTTTGAGGAAATTGCGGAAGTTGGGATGCATGCCGTCGCTCGCGTTGCCCATGATGATGGTGCCATTGGCCGCGTACGGCGTCCCTATCCACCCGTCGTCAATGAGCTTGATGCAGGTCTGCACGCCAGCCCCGAGGAACGTATCCGGCGCACACCCCACGCGCAGGCCCTTGGCCTCTGCCAACTGCAGGACTTCGTCCGCGTCTTCTCTCGTGAGTGCGAACGGTTTCTCGGTATACACGTGCTTCCCGGCCTGCAAAGCCCGCAAGTTCAGCGGCGCATGCGCCGCTGGCGCGGTCAGATTGAGAACCACCTCAATCTCGTCGTCCGCCAACAGTTCGTCAACCGTATAGACATGAGGTATGCCAAATTCGTCCGCCCGCTTCCGAGCCAGCTCCGGCACCAGATCTGCAACCGCTTTCACATCAAGGATATAACGAAACATCCCCGTGCAATTCTTTAAATAAATATGACTGATTACACCTGCACCGATGACGCCGACTTTCACCTTGCGCATCAAACCACCCTTCCCGATTCAATCCACAACAGTTCGCCGATACTCCGGGGCCCAAGCCTCGCTACAGCGTTCTGTCCCAATTTCTCGATTTGATCACCCTCGAACACCAATTCCACAAAAGGCCCAAAATCACGGTGACGACGATTACGCCGATGTCAATGACAAGCCATCCATGCTCATTCAGCCACGCTTGATGGGAGATAGAAGCGTAACCTTGGCCAAGCACCTTGCGCGTCGTGCCGACCGCGACGCCGTGCCAGTCGTATTTTTTAACAAGCCAGTACACGGTGAAGCATAGGGAGAGAAAAGTTGCAAGAAGTCCAAGAAAGAATAGACTACGGACCACTTCGTTGACACTTTTCATGAAAACCTTCACGGAATGCCCCCCTTTTCCTTTATTGTGCAATAGCCGACCGGGCGTTGTACATGTCGCCAAGTGCTGGAACTCCGCATGAGTGGCTATTTTTACAATCTTATGGGAACGCATTGGAGACAGAACCGCATGCGAGACGTGACCCACACGCTACAGCGTTCTGTCCCAATTTCCCGATTTGATGACCCTCGAACACCCATTCCACAAAAGGCCCAACATCGCGGTGACGCCGATGACGCCGATGTCCATGACAAGCCATCCTCGCACGGATGGCAGGTGGCAGCCAGTCGCAGCAAAATAGGCGGGTATACCCGATGCCTCGTGCGGGGCCCGGGGCATATGTTACCGTGATCGATCCCGAAGGAGTGGGTTTGTATGGACACGTACTCCCGTTACTTCAGACTCATGGCAATCGGATTTATCGCTGTGGCGTTTATTCCCATGGTCTGTGCCTATTATCGCAACCGCTGACCATCTGTGTCTCTATCCAAACGAAGCGCGAATGGTGACAGGCCATGATGGTTACGGCTCATCCGCGGACGTATACGCAGGCAGCGTGATCGAAACCATGGTCCCCATGCCGATCCCGCCTGAAATGTCCATCGACTGCGCTCGACTAGGCTCAATTGGGCTCGAAATCGATCACGGTGTCCCCGTGCGATTCCACAAGGAAGCCGATGGCCTGCATCGCCGCTTGCGGACTTAGGATCGCAATCACCTGTTCAATCATCTTCTCCGCTTGGGCAGCCTCGGCTGAAAGCGCATGAGGCTTTGCCTGTACCAACAATGCGTCTACGGTAACTGTCCGCCGCTCCAGTTCACACATCATGGATCGCGAATTACGTAGGAAATTTCGCGGGCGATTTGTTCCGCAACAGTTGCGTAAAACCCCTTGCAGCAGTTTCTTCTCTCCTAAATGTATGGTCTATTTCACATCCATGTTGTCCTTGGCATTTGAAACACCGCAGTGAATATTTGTCATCCCCAGTTTCCGCCTGTCTTCTTTTCAAAGATAGAGCTCTCTTCTTCAGGCGCGTGTTCGTGCCTCATTTTCTCCCTAATCACTTTCCCGTCTCATAGACATTGCTCCGGCGTCATTGCTCCGGCGTCATTGCCCCGGCGAACCACCGTTTGTCACCCGGTTAATCGAGAGCGTTCAGGGCCGTCCAGTTGCTCGCCGACGCGATTGCTCCCCCGGCCGCCTGGCCTCCAACGCGATCGCGCCGCCTGAACCCTCCCAGCCGCATGCATGCCGGAGGTCGGCGGCCAAATAAGCCGCCCACGTCCGCTTAAGTGTGTCGAATCGTCTCATTTACCCCGAATAAGCGGCCGTCGACTGCTTATCTCATCGCCAACCCGCGATTTTGGGGCCGTCGATGGCAAATAAGCCGCGCGGAGCGGCCTATTTGCCTCCCATCCGACCGTTTCGCGAAAATAAGCCGCCCACGGCCGCCTATGAGTCCGTCCGCCTCCCTCGTCCCTCATCGCGATCGCGCCGCCCCGGCCGCCGTGGCTTTGTGTCAGAGGGTCCCAGCCCAGAGTCCCTTGTGGCCCTGAAACTGCCTTGGAAACGTTGGGGAGCTCAATCGAAGAATTTCACCCCCGTGCGGCTGAAATCGACGCTGACAATACGGGATTCCCTCTAACCAGCAAACCAATTTGTGGAACCCGGCCAGTCCAGAGTCTCTAGCAGCCACTCAAACGGCCTTCACCAAAACGCCCCTTCGGCGCCGACTCCGTCAGTTCCGCTCGCCGATTAAGCGTGGTCCCGTTTTGCCGCAGCGACCAAAAAGCGATTGTTCGCTCGTTCCGTGCGCATGTTCGTGGAATGCCCGTGCCCCGGATAGATGGCCAAATCGTCGGACCATGCCAGGATGCGTTCGAGCGAACGCTCCATGTCTTCCGGGCTCGATCCGTCCAAATCGGTGCGACCGACCGTCCCCGCGAACAGCGTGTCGCCGGACAGGACGAGGCTGCTGCCGACGAAGCAGACGCTCCCCGGCGAATGGCCCGGCGTGTGCCATACCGTGAAGGTCTCGTCGCCAATGGTGAACGTATCCCCATCGTGTACATACTGATCCGGCTCTCGAACTGCCGGCGCCGGCGTGCCGATAAATGTCTGATGCGCCTCGTGCGCGTGCTTCCAAACTTCCGCGTCGTCGATGTGCACGTACGAAGGAATGCCGTATCGCTCGCGAACGAGATCGGCGCCAATGATGTGGTCGAAGTGCGCGTGCGTGTTCCAGTTTGCGACAAGGCGCAGGCCCGTTTCGTCGATGAATTGGAACACGGGATCCAGGTGGATGTCGCCTGGATCAACGATCACGGCCTTGGCCCCACGCTCCAACGACTCAGCGAGAATATAGCAGTTGGCTTGAATGGGTGATACAACAAATCGGCAAATCTCCAAATGATGCGACCTCCCTCGTGATTGAGACCATTACTCCTCGTGCAAGGCGACCTGTTCCGTCACGCCGTCAATCTGCACGGTGACCACGCCGTTCTTGAGCGCTGTCGAAGGCACCGACGTCCGAACGCCAGTGGCCAAGTTAAGCATCGCGATGTGGTGAACGATGTTGCCGTTTGGGTTGAGATCGTTCGCGACATCGTACACCACCGTGGTGCCAACGTACCCGACATAAAAGAATCCGCCGCCGCCGTCCATGAACGGCGTGATCAGGATGGGCTTGGAATTCGGCTTGCTCGCGTCGATGGCATACAGATTGGACTCGCCGCTGTTCGCGTCCAACGGCGACGCAGTCACTTCGTACAATACCCAATTCGATCCGGTGACGCCAATCAATCGCACACTATTGTACATCGGATTGTTCACGGAATCGCCCAGTTGATACGCAGGAATCGCCGTGAGGGTCTGGCTTTCGACGGTATTCAACTTGGCCCCTGCCGCGACGGGCCCGCTCGTGACGTTGAGATAGTAGGCGTACTCTGGGATCACGCCGTGCGGCGCTTCGGGATCGACCGCAATCACGCGAGGCTGCGACAGCCAGACGATACCGGCGTTGGCAGCCTCGACTTGCGGCGTGAAGCCTGCAAGCTTGGGCTCCAAGAGTGAAACTTTGCGGCCCGAGACCGTCGCGCTTTGGCTGATCGTCGGAACGACTGGACCTTGGAGGTTGGGCTCGCCAATCTCGTCCAATGTCGCGATTGCGGAAGCCATCACGTCGCTGGCGAGTTTCTTCGCGCTGCCTTTGGCCGCATAACTGAACAGAGCGCCCTGGCAGAGCGGTCCAGCGTCGGACGAATTCAAACCATAATAGTCATATCCGTAGACCGATTGCCCCTTGGTGCTCGCAAAGGCGAAGACAGCCAAACGGTTGTTGTCGAAATACTGAACCGACGTGTTCGGCAAATTGTGATTGGGCGGATGAGAACCGACCTGGTCCGAAACCAAATCTTTGCGGGCCCTTGCAAAAAACGGCTCTCCGAGCGCGGCCGCCGAGATGGGCGAACCGCCGGAGAAGCTCAATCCAATCGACGCATCCGAACTCTTCAACTCGACGACACCTGAACCATCGGCGGCCAGTTCCACTTTCCCGGTCATGCCGCGCGGGGCGAGGATGTACATCCATGTGTTGGGATCGACCGGAACCAGATAAGCCGCCAATCGCTTGGCGTCCCCCACCGACACTTGGGCATACACCGCCTTCGGCGCCGACATGGACAATTGTTCGCTGATGGCGACTGTCACAGGCACTCGTACAACCGGCACCAGTTGTCCCGGGCCATTGCCGTTCAACTTCGGTGCCACCACGGGCAACGGCTTGGCTGGAACAAGTTTGTCACTCGTATATTGAGGCAAATATTCCGCCGACGTCGATGCACTCGCCGCGTGGCTGGTCACACGATTCTTTTGTAATTTTGGTTGAGATGTCGGATTCACCGCAGCCGCGGCCCGCGTCAACGCCGGATGATGAAAGTTCGCTTTCACGTTCCATACAACGGCACCAGCCGCAGCAACCAGTACGGCGGCTGCAGTCAAACCGCCAATTCGTTTCATGGGTCTCATGGTCTACACGCTCCTAGATAGAGTACATGACTTAGACGTCGCAACCATGAGAAACGATACACTTTGACAGCAGAAAAAATATGGATGCCCTCGAGATCCATGGGGCACCCATATTCACTGCAACTCGTTTTGCTACGATTTTTTGTTGTTGGATCCCGGCTTGCCAGACCAATGTCCACCGGGTCCGCCGCCCATGCCCTTTTGCTCCACCATGTGCTTGACGTTGGCGTCGTACCGCGAAATCATCGACTTCTCCTGTGCCGACGTCAGCTTTTTGCTCTTCACCAGCGTGTCCAATTGGGTCTTGTAGTCCGCTTCCATCTTCTTGATCAACGTTGCCTCTGAGATTTTCTTCGACGCCGCGATTTGCACCAGGGTCTTGCCGGCCTTTAAATCTTTCTGCAAGGTCGCTTGGGAGATGCCCAGGATCTTCGGCAAATCAGCAAACATCCCGCCCCCATGCGAAAACCCGTGGCCAGACGGTGCGCCAGACGTCGAATTGGACGCCGCAAATACACTCACAGGCGCACACACGGTCATCAACAGCGCTGTGCCTACGACGGCAGATTTCAGCCTCATTCCCGTCACAACCTCCAGTCCAAACTTCGTGTACAAGCTCATCCTAGCCACCGTGCATTGAATCAAGCTTGAAATTGGACAAACGATGCAGAACGGGTGCCCCACGATGTGATTCGTTGGACACCCGTTCGCCAGTTCAATCCTGGTCACCAGCCAGTATTGGATTTGAACTGTTTCACCTTCACAGTGACACTATAATGCTGAATTCTAGAAATTCCTTTGAAATTGTTCCAATGCGCACTTGGTATATATTGTAATCCTAACAGTTGGCTCATCGGCGCAAGTGTCGACAACATCGGGCTGAATCAGCCTGTCGTCGTGTCGATATCGGGCGAATCGATGTCCTCCGATCCGGTGACGTGGTACGTCGACAGCCACGATGCATCGTACGACGTGGCCACGACACCGACTATGGGAATTCCCGACTTGGTCAGGGAGATGCTGAAACAGCTCCAGGGGAGGTTGTGCGCGCAGTTGATCGATCCGTCGATTGAATCGATATACCAGACGTAATCACCGAGATCGTCCGCACGGCCGTATTCTTCGCCGACAATGGCGTGGCCGGGAAAGGTGCTTTCAACTTGCGCACGTACAAAGTGTTCGATCTTCAGGTCAATATCCGTCACCCAATCCGCCGCATCGCGCCTCGATCTCCGAGCAAAGCCGTCGACGATGCCGCGCCTCATCTCAAGCGACGCTTGCGCGGCCAATTGACGGGCAAAACGATATGCGTTGTTCCAAGCTCGAATCAGGTTCCACTCTATAACCCCCCTTCGCGCACATGCGACTCGATGGGAGGGTGAAGGTACTCATCAACAAGCACTCCCCGCCGATACGCGAGCACGCGACGAAATGAAAAGCCAACGGTGTCCGATATGGGGTAGCCGTTCGGCACAAAGACTGTGATGTCGAGACCGTCGACCGCCAAATGCCATTCCGCGTAGTGCCCCCGCAAAATCCTTCGCGTCACGGCCGCACTCGCCCATTGCGAAGACGGCGGGTGGAGGATGACGTCTTCCGGGCGGACGGCGAGATCGAGATCGGCCAGTTCGGAATTCCCGAGAATCGGCATATGGCGCAAGGCGCCACGGATGGACCGCATGGTCGCCGATGCCCGAAACACGTTCATACTGCCGATAAAGTTGGCGACGAACAGCGTCTTCGGATGCCGATACAAATGGTCCGGCGTGTCGAATTGTTCGATCCTTCCCTCCGACATGACCGCCACTCGATCCGACACCGACAATGCCTCATCCTGGTCGTGCGTCACGAACACCGTCGTGATTCGCGATTCTTGCTGAATCTCCCGGATCTTATCGCGAACTTTGTGGCGCAGCTGCGCGTCCAGATTGCTGAGCGGCTCGTCGAGCAGCAACACCTTCGGCGTCAGGACCAGAGCACGCGCCAGCGCGACCCGCTGCTGCTGCCCCCACGAGAGTTGGACCGGGTAAGCTTTTTCCTGTTGGCGAAGGTCGACGAGATCGAGCGCGGCGTACACCCGCCGCTGAATCTCCTGCCGCGGCACTTTGCGCAGCTTCAGGGCAGCCGCGACATTTTGATAGACCGTCATGTTGGTCCACAGCGCGTACTGCTGGAAGACCATCGCCGTTGGACGCTTGTCAGGTGTCAATTTGGTGACGTCGACGTGATCGATCCAAATGTGCCCGCTGTCGGGGAACACGAAGCCGCCAATCATGCGCAGCGTCGTCGTCTTGCCGCTTCCGGAAGGCCCAATCAGGCAGACCATCTCACCGGAGGCAACATGCAAATCCAGCTCCTGAATCACGGTTTTATCTCCAAACCCTTTGCCTACCTTGCGCAAGGTCAGTTCAGCCATGTTCCCCATTTCCTCTCAATAGCGGCTCAGCCTGGATTGTCGCGAAATTCCGCCTATTCAACACGTCCCCTCCTGGCAACTGAGGGGACGCGACGACATGTATGCATCTGCTCAACCGATAGTGTAGAGAGGAATTGTTGAGATATTGTGAGCCGCAGATAAACATTTCCATACAAATGGGTAAATCTTATGAAAAGTGTCGAGGGAACAGCGGAGCAGGAATGGACCAGGGGCGGACCAGGGCCGAGCAGGAGTGCACTCGGCCCTGTCAAGCCTGATGCAGGGCCGAGTTCGATCCGATTGACGTCATTCCTTCAGATTGACGTCAGTCCTTCAACTCATAACTGACGAATGCCAACTTGCGACTGTCGGGGGACCAAGAATTGACGTTGATGGTCCCTTGTCCGCCAAAGAGGCTGACGAGCGTCTTCGCGTCGCCGCCATCGGATGGCATCAGACGGATCTCCACGTGCTTGTTGGCAGGGTGATCGCCCGGCTCAACGTCGCCTTTGCGATAGCTGATGAAGGCGACGTGGCGGCCGTCGGGCGAAACGTGGGGGAACCAGTTGTTGCGCTCGTCGAACGTCATTTGCGTTTGATGGCTGCCGTCGGCATTCATGCGCCAGATCTGCATGAGGCCGGATCGGACCGAGTTGAACCAGATGTGCTTGCCATCCGGGGAATATTCCGGGCCGTCGTCCAGGCCCGGCGTATCGGTGAGCTGCGTTTCCACGCCGCCCGCGGCCGGAATGATATAGATGTCATACTGGCCGTTGCGCTCTGCGCAATACGAAAGATAGCGGCCGTCCGGGGACCATCCATGCAGGTAGCTAGGCGCCATCGGCGTTACAAGTACCGGATCGCCGCCGACAAGCGGCAGGATGTAGATGCGCGACTGGCCGTCTTCGCGCGTGTGGTGGCTGACGGCAATCTTCGTGTTGTCCGGGGATAGGACGTGGTCGTTGTTGCAGTGATCCACATACCCGCTCTCGATCACGGCGCTCTTTTTCGTCTCGATGTCGAACGCGTAGACGCGTCCCCGACTGTTGTAGATAAGTGTTTTGCCGTCGATCGCCCAATTGGGCGCTTCAATCAAATCGTCGAAACGAGCAAGCGTTTCGCGCTCACCTGTCGCGATGTCCACGGTCTCCAAAATGCTGACGACATTCCGATTGTCCATCTTTTGCGGTTCTTTCAGCGTGTTCATGCGTCTCTTCCTTTCAACGGCAGCCAACGAAGCACATCCTGAATCTTCTTGTCCCAATAGCCCCATTCGTGCTCGCCTGGTTCTTCCTCGTACGTATAATCCAAATCGGTTTGCTCGCACACGTTCTTGAACCGAATGTTCTCTTCATAGAGGAAATCCTCTGTGCCGCAGCATTGATACAATTTCGGTTTCGGACCGTTTGAGCGGCTGACTTGTTCGAGCAAAGCGAACAGATCGTCGTCGGACCCTTGGACGTGATCGCCGAAAATTCTTCGAAACTCGCTGTCCAGGTCGTCCCCGTGAAGGGCCGCGCGCCTCACAATGTCCATCGCTCCGGAGAGGCTTGCCGCTGCGGCGAACATGTCCGGACGGCGCAAGGCCAGTTTGAACGCGCCGTATCCTCCCATCGACAGACCTGCGACAAAATTGTCCTCTCTCGCTGAGGACAGATGGAAGAAGGATCTCGCCAAAGCAGGCAGTTCTTCGCTGATAAACGTCCAATACTTGTACCCTTGCCGCATGTCGGTATAGAAGCTGCGATGTACCTGCGGCATCACCACCGCCAGCCCCAGCGGAGCAACGTAGCGCTCGATGGATGTGCGTCGGAGCCAGATGGAATCGTCGTCAGAAAGTCCGTGAAGCAGATACAGCGTGGGGTGCAGTCCGTTTGACATGCGGTTGGTCATGCCAATCTGGGACGACGTCGTCTGGGGAAGAATCACTTGCATCGACGTGCTCAATCCGAGGACTTCCGAAAAAAACCGGCATTCTACTAAAGCCATAGTTCATTCTCCTTTAGGCGGCAATTCGTCCCGAGCGAGCCGAATGGGACAAAACGACACTCTCTCTCGTCTCATTATACAGAAATAGAGCCATGATAGCCCTTTCATCCGAGTCCAGCCAACCTCTGTCACACTCCGCATGGGCACTGCGTCTATATGTGTATATGTTGAAAAATGGTGACGGCGCTTGGCAGAATTCGATCCGCCGCACACAAGCCAACGACGATCCGCACAACGACCATGGAGTTGATCGTGAATGCCCTTCACACGCCAATATCGAACAGACCATCCGGGGAACCATCGCCGCCGCTCAGCGTTGGCATGGGCTGCCATCAGCCTAGCCGTTGCGGCTTGCACGGTATGGACCTCACCTTCGACGGCAAAGGCGGCAAACGGCACTTCGCCTGCTGCTTCACCGAACAGCGAATCGCTCGCGTCGAGCATCACCATCGTGGCCCGCCATATCGAAACGAAGAAGGACGATATCACATATGCCCAGATCTCTGGTCTCCCGAACGCGAAGGTGGAACAAAAGATCAATGCGTCGCTGGCGATCGATCCCAACCACCTGCAACGCTCGAATCCGACGGACTCATACTGGAACACGTATCAACTCTTGTATCTCGCCGGAAATCTTCTGGAAATCGAGTATGACACGTACGACTACACGCAAGGCGCTGCGCATGGTATGCCAGGCAGAGATATCCACCTAGTGAACCTCGCAACTGGTCAGACGTACGGCGAGAAGGATCTGTTCAAGCCAGGCTCCAACTATCTGCAAACGTTGACCAACGCTGTGAAGGCCCGCGACACCCAGAACATCTTGAGCCCGCGATTTTCCGGTGTCAAACCTACAGACGGATTTGCACTCGAACGCGACGGAATTCAAATCTTCTTCACACCGTACGAATGGACTCCCTACGCTATCGGCTTTCCATCGTTCGATATTCCATTCGCGACCGTTCAATCCGACATCAACACGCGCGGGACACTATGGCAGTCCATCCACAGCGCGGCATCCCAACTGGCGCTGAGTGTGCAGAATCGCGACATCGCGAAGATCCAGTCGCTGGGCTTCCAACCGTACTCCGTCACGCCGACGGACACGGAGCAACTTCAAGGATTCGCCGCCGCAGGCACCAACTCGGCACAGACCTTATACGCCTTCACCGCTTCAAAAGGAGCGAATGACGAGGGCTATCTATTTTTCTTTCTGGACGACCACTATCTCGGTACAGACACATGGAAGGAACACGCGCTCAACCTGTCGATGTATCCCGACGGCAAAGGAACGATTGTCGTTCAGTACGAAAATACACAACCGAATGGAACGTCCGATCCGTTCACGATGCGCTTCACCTGGACTGGTAGCAAACTCTTGCTGTCCCGCTCATTCCCGGCGGACTTCACGTAAATGTGTCCGACTGGCTCCGGATTGTCCTCCCTAGACTTCGAATTGATTCAACTGGTGGCCAACCGCGAACAAGAATTCCCGAAACACGTGAACCACCTTTGGATGAAAGGACGAATTTCGGCGGACCACAGAGAACCGGCGTGAAGTGACATCCCGCGCGGGTTCTCCATCCGCGGGACGAGCGTGGGTGAATGCGCCGTTTGGCGGTTGCAGAGGCACCTCGCGAAGAATCCCCCAGGCAATCTCCCTGCGGACGACCCAACGCGACAAGATGGCAATCCCTAGCCCGGCCTCCACCGACTCCTTGATCACCTGTGTACTCGCGTATTCCACGACTTTGGCGGGATGCAGCCCATACCACTGCATCACCCTGTCGGTGATTTCTCTCGTTCCCGAGCCTTGCTCGCGAATCATCCATGTCAACCGCGACAATGCTTCGGAACTCGCGGGCAAGGCGAGATCGCGATAGAGTTCGTCTGCAGCAACGACAATCACTCGATCTTCGGCGAACGGCTCGACGATGACGTCGTCGCCCCGATACGATCCTTCAATCACCCCGATGTCCACTTCCCCAAGCCGCACTTTCTCCACAACGGCCGCCGTGTTTTCGATCTCGACAGTCGCGTCCACCTCCGGGTACTCCTGGCGAAACCGGGCGATCAGATGCGGCAGCACGTATTCACCGAACGTGAGGCTCGCGCCAATCGACAGCGCGCCGCTCACCGATTGCTTCAATTCGTCGAGTTGTCGATCCAAGCTGCGATAGAGCGATAAGATTTCCCTGGCGTGCGAAAGTACCACCTCGCCGGCGCGGTTCAAATGGACTTTGCGGCGGGATCGGTCAAACAGTTCCACACCCCAGGCGCGCTCAAGATTTTGGATGTGCTGAGTCACGGCGGGTTGACTAATGTGCAGGCGTTCCGCCGCACGCGTGAAATTCTGTTCTTCGGCTACAGCGACAAACACGACGAGTGCTTGATCCACACGGCCACCCCCATAGCGATTAGACTTACTTATCGTTTATGTCTCATATTAGCATGCCGCTTATCCTTCTCCGTGACTTTCGAGGAACGAAACGCTATATTGGGTATGCGTTCGCCGCGTTTCATAGATAGATACGCTAGGAGTGACCACAATGTCTTATCCATCAACTGCCCAAGAAGATGGGAAACACGCCTTGTCCAACGGTCTCGTACTGATCATGGCGATTGCCTGCGGGATCTCCGTCGCGAACTTATACTACGCTCAACCTCTGCTGTCGGACATCCGGCACGCGTTTCATGCGACCTCCTTCGAAGCGGGCATCGTGTCGACATTGACACAAGTTGGATACGCATGCGGCCTGTTTCTCTTCGTTCCGCTCGGCGACAGTCACGAGCGGCGCAAAATCATTCTTCGATTGTTGATTGGCGTTACAATCGCGCTCATCGCCGTCGCCTTTGCAATGAATTTGGTGTGGCTGTACATCGCCAGCTTCGCCGTCGGCCTGCTGACGGTCGTGCCGCAGATGATCGTCCCGTTTGCCGTACACCTGGCCTCACCGGAGGAGCGGGGAAAAGTCGTCGGCAACGTGATGAGCGGACTGCTTGTCGGGATCTTGCTTGCGAGAACGTTGGCTGGCTTCGTTGGTTCCGCGCTGGACTGGCGTGCGATGTACCTGATTTCCGCAGGTTTCATGTTGGTTTTGGCGGTTGTCCTGCGCCTGAAACTGCCAGCGATTGAACCGACGTCGAAAACCCCGTATCGCGAATTGCTCAAATCACTGGGAACACTCACCAAGGACCTGCCGCCCCTGCGCGACGCAGCCTTGCTCGGAGCGATGTCGTTTGGCGCGTTCAGCGTGTTCTGGACCGTTCTGTCCTTCTACCTGTCCACACCGCCGTACCACTACGGCGCGCAAGTCGCAGGCTTGTTCGGCATCGTCGGGGTGGCTGGGGCGATGATATCGCCTGTCGCGGGCAGATTGGCTGATCGTCTCCCGGCACAGCTGACCTCCAGACTCTTCACCATCGTGACGCTGCTGTCGTTTGTCGTCCTTTGGTTCCTCGGTTATCATTTGATTGGACTTATCGTCGGCGTGATTTTGCTCGATCTCGGCGTGCAAGGCACACAAATTTCCAACCAAGCGCGGATTTACAGCCTTCACCCGGAAGCGCGCAATCGGCTCAATACGGTATACATGGTGACGTACTTCCTCGGCGGATCGCTCGGATCATCCATTGGCTCGCTGGCATGGACAACGTGGGGCTGGGCAGGGGTCTGCTTGGCGGGCATCGCGATGATTGTCGTCGGGCTGCTGGCGTTTCTGATCGTCGGCGACAAGGTCCCCACGCTCGCGCGGCAGAAATCACGATAGAAACGGTCGCATCCAATGATCACGCGACATGGATAAAGGAGGCGTTGGTCGTGAACGGCTTGTCAGGAAAAAAAGTCGTGTTGACGGGTACGCGCCGGATCGAAGAGATGACCAAGTTGGTGGAAAACTTCGGCGGCGAAGCCGTCATCCGTTCGCTGCAGGGCAGGGATGTCGCCGACCCAGAACACTTGCGATTGGAACTCGACAAACTGTTGGGAACGCCGTGGGACTGGTTGATTTTCACGACCGGAATTGGCGTGGAATGGCTCCATCGGGCCGCCCGAACGGCAGATGCCGAAGAGGCCTTCTTCGCCAAGCTGCGGACGACCAAGGTTGCTGCCAGGGGATACAAGACAGTCAAATACCTGAAGTCGCTTGATGTCCAACCTATGATTCGCGACGACGACGGAACCACCGCAAGTCTCATCCAGGCCTTGGAGACCCACGGGCTCGAAGGTGCCTCCGTCTTGCTGCAACTGTTCGGGGATGACGCTCCCGACTTGGTCGCGGCGCTTGCAACAAGGGCGGGCCACGTCGAGACGGTTCAACCTTACGCGCATGTGCCGCCCAACCCGACCGATGTCGAGTCCTTGCTGAATGAAATCCAAACCGCGACCGTCGACGCCGTGGCGTTCACCAGCGCGCAGCAGGTGACGTATCTGGTGGAATTCGCGCGCCGGGTCAATCGATGGGACGGGATTGCGCAACGTTTCAACCTAGGCCATCCAATTGCCGCCGCTGTCGGCAAAGTGACCGCCGCGGCACTGATCGACGCAGGGGTGGAACAAGTCGTCGTGCCCGCCCCCGAGCGCATGGGCGCACTGATTGTCGCATTGACCAACCACTTCGAAATCCAGCGCAAGTGATTGCAGTCGCCACACTGGTTCCGCGGCGATGGGGCGATGGGGCGGCGATGGGGCGGCGATGGGGCGGCGCGATTGCCGTAAATAAGCGACGCTTGGCAGCTTAAGTGTGTCGAATCATCTGAGTCGTGACGAATAAGCGGCCCACAGACGCTTAAATGGCTACGATCTCTCCATTTCGCGGGCCGCGACGGTGAATAAGCCGCTCTGGGCCGCCTATTTGCCTTCAATCTGGCCATTTCGCCGAAATACGCGGCCCAGAGACGCTTATGTGTCGCTCGTGTTCGCCTTCGCGATCGCGCCGCCGCGCCATCCCCCACGCCCCTTACAGGGCCTGCACGCCTGCCTTGACACCTTCCTCTATCGCCCTTTGCAAGGCCTTCCGCAGCGTAGATTCCACGGGAATCCGTTTGACCAGATCTTTGTCGGAGTTCAGCAGATACCTTGCCAATCTGGCACTTACGCCAGTCAACACGGCCTCCGCGCCGAGTAATGTGACGCCCATCAAGATGCGATCGAGAAGATTCATATCGATATTGTCCGTGATCACGGCGGCGGACATATCGATGAACAATTTCCTCATATTTTGCTTCTCGATCTCTTCAAGCAATCGGCTGTCAATCGTCTCCAACCTTCGATTGTCAAGCGTTCCGACGATGGGGAGGACGCCGATCCCGTCGAACAAGGGGATCACAGGAACGCTTAATTCCTCGATGATCGCCTGTTGTGCATGCAGCACATCCTCTCGGTATTTCGTAAAGCTTACGTTGAAATGGACGATGAACGTATCCAACGCTTCGCTCGCGTTGCCTGCAATCTCAAATACCCGCGTGGCATCAAGATCTTTGCCGGAATAGAATTGTTCGAGAAAGTACCAAACGACCTTTCGAAGCGCATAGAACCACTCGAGCTTAGAAATGATAGGTATATCAGATTTTGCCCACGCCACACCGCGCTCCTGTGCAAACTCGACAATATTCTGAGTCAAACCGTCAAGGACCAATTCCGTAATTTGGTAAGCGTGATTCAGGAGATCTTCCCTGGTTACGAATTTCGATTCGGAAACAATTTGAAATGTCGTTCGAGCGTGCTGCTCCAACAGTTCATTAAATCGCTTTTGATTGATACGGAAGAAATCTCGGATATTGTCCGCAAGGTCAAGCTTTACACCGCTCACTTTTGGAACGCCTCCATGACTCTCCGAATATAGGGGAGATACCGGGAACGTAAGTTTGAACGTGGTACCCTCACCTTGAACGCTGCTGACTTCGATGGTCGCCTGGTTTTCACGCAACGCACTGTAGACTTGGGCCAGACCCATTCCCGTTCCGTCCGGCTTCGTCGTCAAAAATGGAGTACCCAACCGGCCTATGATGTCTGGAGGAATGCCAACGCCGTCGTCGGTGATTGTCAAAACGACGTGATCGTCTTTTCGATAATGCTCGATGGTGATGGTGCCAGTGGTTTCGATAGCCTCGCAAGCATTCTTGACCAGATTAAACAAGGCCTGCTTAATTTGATTTCGCTTGCCGCGAATTTTGGTGACTTTGTCATTCCAGTGCTTCCTGAACTCAATGCGGTATGTATTTTGTTGAAATAGAGACAGGATATTTTCAACTTCCACACATAGCGACAAATCGCTAATGGGCTCTGATTCGAGTGTGGGTTTGGACACAGACAGCAAGTTCTGAACCGCGGTGATGGCTTGATCGATCTCGGAAAAAACAATATCCCAATGCTCGTAATCGTGTCTTTCCCTGAGCAGTTGCAGCAAGCCCCGCACCGAAGTCAAAGGATTTCGGATCTCGTGAGCTACACCAGCCGCAATTTCACCAACTGATGCCAAGCGACTGATGACTTCAGAGTGTTGGATGTTCTCATCTAACCGATCCAGAAGTACTCTCTCCCGCTCTCTCAGCATAGCTCTCGTCAAATTGCTTTCCCATTGTAACACTTGCAGGAGCCAAGTTGTTATCGCCCCCTCTCGAGCCCACGGTCGATCACGCCAACGAATCGCTCCAACACTGGCGCCGCATCCACGTCCACCGCCACATCGCAGGTAGACCACGCGCGCAACGGGGACACTCGCCGATCCGCCACCGTCATACCTCGCGTAACCGATCCCGTCGTTTCAATGGCAACAGGAAGCTTCGAACGTCGGACCAACGTCGGATCTTCGGCCACCATGAGCGCAAGCGGATCGTGCAAAGGACAGCCGCCCAAATTCCAAGTCTTGTCGTAGAAGTCCATGTAATAGCTCGTCGACTCGTAGAGAAAGCGATAGCCCGGTATATTGGAGCGATTTCGCCACAGTTCCGCCTGGTCGCGGGTGAGCAGGCATTTCATCGTGACGTCGAGACCGACCAGCGTGATCGAACAGCCGGATTGAAAGACGATGTCGGCCGCTTCGGGATCGTTGTAGACGTTCGCCTCCGCCACCGCGGTGATGTTCCCAGGATGACTGATGGCGCCACCCATCACCACCACCGCTTGCACCAAATCCACGATATCCGGTGCCATCTGTACGGCCAACGCAAGGTTGGTCAGCCGCCCCAGCGTCACAATCGTGAGTTCGCCTGGGGATCTCCGAACATGCTCAATGATGGCGTTGGCCGCATACGTCGATCTCGCCGACACACTGGCCCTTCGCAGCGACGCACCGCCAATTCCCCGCTGACCATGCACGTTCGAGGCGCCCTCATGCGCGCCAGGCTTCAACGGATACTTTGCCCCCATGTACACTGGCACGTCCGCGGCGTCCAGCAATTCAAGCAACGCCAACGTGTTTTCCGTCGCTTGTTCAATGCCGGTATTTCCGCCAACTGTGCAAATCGCCTCAATGGTCAGGTTGTCTGACAAGACCCCGTACATGATCGCCAACGCGTCATCCACACCAGTGTCCACATCCAAAATAACCCTCTTCAAGCCCTTCTCCCCCGATCCGAATCAAATGCTGTCCCCTGAGTATATCACCGAATGGAAAAAACTACTAGATCGATGCAAGAACTTGATATATGCTGGAGGTAACGAGATCGAAGCGGGATATGCAGCGATCCGACAATGAGGAGTGAATCGAGATATCTACGCAGCGGATTATCTTAAAGTCTCCAACGTGGGACGAAGTGGTCAATTACGTCCGATACCTCTGGTCCGATGAAGACACCATGCGGGATGTCGGAGGAATCCATCCGATGGATGAAGAGCAGGCAGTTCGCTGGTTTTCCGCCTGGATTGAGCCCGGGCAGCCGGATCGCCGCTACTTTCTCGTCATGCGACAACCTGATAATCTCCCGGTAGGCGAAGCATGCTTCCACAGCTACGACAGAATCACAGGAGTCGCCCGGTACAGCATGAACATCGAAGCCAAACACCGCGGTCACGGTTACGGAACAGCTGCAATGAAACTGCTGTTGCGATATTTTTTCAATGAATTCGGCGGCCGAGAGATGATTGACGACATCGCGCCTGACAACAAGCGGGCGCAGGAACTGTTTGTGCGCTTCGGTTTCGAGCACGATCTCAGCCTCGCCCAAACCTACGACTCCGCAGGCGGAGACGACGTGTACTGGGTGCGGATCGACAAAGCTCGTTTTCAACAGCTGTACGCCGCCGTCGAACACGAACACGTCGATATTAGAGAGACATCAATTTTCGAGTAGACACCCTATTTGACGACTGGACGGCTGGGGCCGGAGGACTGATTGCCCTTCGAATGGGAATTTGCTGTTGCCTTTTATGAAGTGCCCGGGCAGGCGCCAAGGAGCGGGCGGGCAGGCGGGGCACCGTGGCGCTATAGCGGACAAA
>NZ_BCQI01000048.1 GCF_001544355.1 Alicyclobacillus acidiphilus NBRC 100859 | reverse complement strand
TGTATTTGTCAAGCGAAAAATCCCCCACATGTTCACCGAAAAATCCCCCACCTAAAACTGGGCATCATGCAAGGTTTTGCTTTTCAAGCCACTCTTTCGTCTCTTTCATGCGAAACGAATTTCCGTTCATGTTAATCGTGTAGGATTGGTGAGTCAGCCGGTCAATCATGGCTGCTGTCATGACAGGATCTTGGAATATCTCGCTCCAACGTTCGAATGACAGATTTGTCGTGATCATGGTGGATTTGCGCCCAGCTCGTAGGGAGAGATGGGTAAATAGAAGCTCTGAGCCCTCCTTGTCGAATGAGATGTAGCCCATTTCATCAGCGATGACGAGGTCGTACTTTTCGAACCGGCTTTGAAACTGGCGCAGCGTATGTTCTGTGCGGCTTTCACGCAGTCGGTTCACGAGGATGGGCACAGTCGTGAACCACACCTTGTGGCCCTCCATGCAAGCTTTTATGCCCAATCCAATTGCCAGGTGGGTCTTCCCAGTGCCGGGATTCCCGGCCAAAATGACGTTGCGGCCCTCCTTAATGAAATCGAGGCTCTTTAACAGCTTAAGCTTCTGTTGCGCATCTGGCGGAAGGTCAGGCACAGACAAGTCCTCAAGGTATTTCTTGTACGTGAACTCCGCCAAACGAATGCGGTTCTTCACGGACGATTCCTGTCTGGCATCGCACTCGCGTTGAAGTAACAATCCAAGAAACTCCTCGTACGTCATGTCGCGTTGCTGTGCTTCAGTGACATGTTCGCTTAGGTGCGCCCGGATCATGGGTAATCGCAGTTCCTTGGTGTACTGGATAATCGCGTCATGCCAGGTCTTGCGCGGTGTGGTGTGGCTGCTGCTCATGCACTCACCGCCTCCCGTTCTACGGAACTGGTGCGAAGCAACGCATCGTACTGGCGCAATTGTTGGATGGCGTGTTCTGAGATGTCCTTGCTCTCGTTCCCAAGCAGGAACTCACGCTGTACCTGTTTGTCCTTGTTTCTTGCGCAAACCAGCTTAATGTTGTCTGTGGTCACGTGGCGCACACTTATGGACTGCAACTCATCAATAGCTTTCTTCACCTCGTCCAGCGTGAGTCCGGTTGCAATTTCCTGTACGAGCACGATGAAATCCTTCTCCCGCCCTGTATAATGGGACGTGTATATCTTTCTCAGTGCGTCCGGGGCCTGTTTCATGGCGATGCTCGTCGCCAAGGCGCCCGGCTTCTTTTTGAATGTGCAAAGAAAGTGTTCCAGTTCAATCATCCACTGGTAACTCTCCAATGACCGTGGGTGTTCCGCCACATGTTTGTCGTCGTGGAAACATACGATTCGATCCGAGTAAATTTTAACCATGATCTTCTTACCGACCAATGAATCCGGTACGGAGTAATGATTTTTGTCCACGCAGATGGTGGAGTATTTATCCACACGCAGACATTCCACACGAGCCGCATCCAATGGAGGGAGTTTTTCACGCAGATGCGAACGCTCCTCCTGCAAACATTCCCATGCACTACGCCCGTCGCGATTGGATTGCGCCTTGTGGTTGAGGCGCTCACAAACGCTTATCAGGTACTCGTTGGCGCTCTCGAGTGAATCGAACTCGTACCTGGACGCGAATGCTCTTCTACGCACCACCTCAACGCTGCGTTCCACATGGCCCTTCTCGTTGCCGCTGCACACGTTACAGAAGCGAAACTGAAATCCGTAGTAGAGCGATAGCTGCAGCAACGCGTCTGTGGGCTCCTTTTCGGTACCAGCCAACTTCTTGACCGCGACCCGCATATTGTCATACACCATCTGCTGATACACGCCGCCAATGTGCTCAAAGAATTTTACGTGGACCTCCTGAAAACACTCGCTCTTTTGCTTGTTGAACAACCATGCAAATCGGTAGTTTCCATAGGCAGACGCGAACACCGCCATCTGAAACTTTTGCATTTCGCCCGCGATTTCGAGCTTCACCTCGCCCCAATCGAATTCACAAACATCCCCAGGCAAATAATCTGACTTGATGTAAGCCTCTCTGGTCTTTGACTCCAGCGCTCTAACGGTTCGTAACACGCTACCATAACTGATACAGACGCCAGAGTTCTCAAGCTCAGAATGAATATCCACAGGCCGTCTGACTTGCTTGTGCAGCCCCTTGTTCCTGCGCTCCTCATTCTCCGCCAGGAAGCCTCGAATCTTTTCCTCAACCTCCTCAGTGACAACTGGCTTAGGACGAACACCGACTTGATACTTGGGCGCCTGGACAATCCCCTCCGTCAATACGCCTATCCTCATTGGATCCTTGGTTCGAATTAACTCCTCCCTCTTAAGCCCCGTTATATAATTGGACAAGACCTGATGTTTGTAGAAGGATAGACTCAGGAGGGATTGTTCATGGTCAGGCGTAAGTTTTCCCAGAAGTTTAAGGAACAGGTTGTGAAGGAATGTTTGGAGACTGGCAATGTGTCCATCGTTGCTCGCAAACATGAGATTCGTGCGAATGTGGTGAACCGTTGGGTAAGCCTCTATAAGAATGGTGGATTTTCGATCGGGAAAACAGGAACCGGCTCGACGAATATCACGACAGATGAATATCAACAGCTGGTGGCGGAGAACAAGGAACTCGAAAAAACGAACGAGCAACTCAAGCGGACCTTGGGTGAACAGGCGCTTGAAGTGTCCATCTTGCGTGACCTGTTAAAAAAAGTGAACCCTCACTTGCGGACAAAATAGACATCGCAAGAAAGTGGATAGCCAAAGGCTACGCTGTAAGCCGGGTGCTACGCATTGTGGGGGTCTCTCGTTCCACTTACTATTTCCAACAGACACATGAGCCCAAACCACGAGTCTACCGCGGTGGGAGACCTATACCTGGTTACTCGTTGACGGTGGATGGGCGAAAAGTCAGCGACGGACAAATCAAAGAATGGCTGATGGAAGAGATCGAATCGGATGGACTGGGCTATGGATACGTCAAGTTGATGATCCAATTACGCAGACACCATGGACTGGTCATCAACAAGAAGAAGGTATATCGGCTGTGTAAGGAGCTGGGGATCCTCAAACCGCAACGTCCTGTAAAACATTCATACCCAAGAAAATTAGCCCGGAATCGGGATATTACCGCACCAAATCAACTGTGGGAGGTGGATGTGAAATACGGCTACATTCATGGGGAGGACAAGTTCTTCTTTATTTTGTCATACATCGATGTGTTCGACCGACAAATTGTCGGGTACCACATTGGACTGCGGTGTGAAGCCAAGGACGTCGTCATGACGCTACAAAGCGCGTTGTGGAAACGAAAGTTATTCACGGGTGAACAAGCCATGCCCGTGGTTCGTTCAGACAATGGACCACAGTTTGTCAGCCATGTGTTTGAGAAAGCGTGCGAGGACCTCAGAATCGAGCATGAACGGATTCCGCCAAAAACGCCGAACATGAATGCACACATCGAGTCATTTCATCGAGTGCTGGAGGATGACAGACTATCCACATGTGAGTTTGCGACATACGCAGAGGCGTACGAGACTGTGGACACGTACATGAAGTGGTATAACAGCGCTCGAATTCATTCAAGCATTCATTACTTGTCACCGATTGAGTTTCACCAACGGCATCTGACGAGCGGACTGATGCCAGTAAAACCAGTTCGCGTCTAATGCGCAAACGAGAAATCCTGGATGCGGATAAATGGGTGTCGGAATATTAAATCATTCTACAAAAAAGAGCGATTGTCCAATAAGAAGGGGTTGACCCGCTCCCGCTGCTGCTCATATTCGACGATGTATTTGCGAATCGTCTTTCTATCCATCCCTGTCCTTCTTGCAATCTCCCTTTGAGAAATTCCCTCGTGAAAATAGGCCAGCAGAATCTCCTGCTTCTGCTTCAATTGAATCATCTCCTCAACCACCTCACCGTAGTGAGGCTATCATAGGGTGGGGGAATTTTCGATTGTTCCAGTGGGGTACTTTTAGGCTATCAAATACAGGAATCTTACGCGATGATTTTGAGGAAATCAAAACCGATGTTTTTGGGGAAATCGACCCGATTTTTTTGAGGAATTACATCCGATGTTGACACCATGTGAGTGCCTGACGGTTGAGATCAGCCATTCCAGTAAAGCGGCGTCCGGGCCAGAAGTTGTCTTTGACAAACCCTACGCCACGCTCTATCTTGCCTTTCGTCTGTGGCACACGTACTCGACACAGTTTTGGTGTCAGCCCAACGGTCAGGACGAAATCTTCAAACAGCGGATGCCATTTGGGTGTGCCATCATCGTTGCGACCAATGACCACGGTCTTCACGTGATCAGTGAGCCCAAACTTCGGAACGCCACTGAAGTGCTCGAGCGCATGAATGAAACACCGTAGAAAGCTATGAATGTCGCATCGCCTCGTAAACTCCACATAGATGGAGCGGGAGTATCCCAGAACCATCACGAATACCGCCACCTTGTGTGTACGCCCGTTCTCATCCTGCTCCTCGCAAAAGCCCCAATCAATCTGTGCCTGTTGCCCCGGCTTGGTCTCATAACGTCGCTTCGCTTGTACCTGGCGTGGTGGACGATGCGGGTGTACAAACGCTTTGATTTGTGTCACGCCACCCGTGTAGCCCATCTTCTCCAGGCGTTGCTTCATGGCGACGCAGTTGAACAATCCCTCACTCATCCACTGCTCAATCTGTTGGATGAACGGTTCGAGTTTCGTCCTGCGCTGTGGTCGTCGCTTTGCCTCCACCGGATGACCATCCCGCAGATACTTCTTCACGGTATTCTTCGAATGCCCCGTCTCTCTAGCAATCTCACGCCAACCCTTTCCTTCCGCCTGCAAACCTTGTAGTCTTAACATAGACCCACCTCGTAACATTTGGATTCTCCTCTCCGAAAACGGTCAGGTTCTCGAAGGGAGTTATTCAACGCAGGTGGGTCATTTTCATTCCGGCGGGCGTTCTCATTATGGAAATCCATTCCCTAAAGAATTTTCGCCATATAATACTCATCTACGTACCTACCGTTTACGAACAGCGAGTCCTTTGCGATCCCTTCTATCTCAAAGCCGACTTTCCTATAGAGCGCCAAGCCAGCCTCGTTATGGACCATGACAGTTAATTCAAGACGATGCGCTCCCATTTTTCTCGCCCACTTTTCTGTCTCTGCGAACAGGGCAGTACCAATTCCTTGGCCGGTGTATTCCTGTAAGATTCCGATGACAACGTAAACCTTGTGTTTGTTCCTTCGAAATTCGCCGCCATACGCCCCAAGATAGCCAACGAGCTTGCCTGCATCTTCCGCGACAAAGACCATACTGTTGCCAGCGGCCAACAAGGAGTGGATGGCATTCTTCTGCTGTTCGACATTCGTGATGCGCTCACCAGGCTCTAACATCATAAAGTCCGTTTCGTCATCGAGTTTTTTACACAATTCGATATAATCTTCCGCATCAGCCTCAGTGATTTTACGAATTTGCATCAGATGTACCTCGTCTTGTCTCACGATTCGAAATGGCCCCGTCAGGGTGACTGTCTTGTGATCATTGTAATGGAACTCAAACAGCAAAGTCTCGGAACTGAGAGTCGTGCCGTCCACACTTCGGGAGGGGACTCCCGTCGGGACAAAATAAGCACCTGTCAGCCGCTTAAACGTGTCGAATCGGCAGATTGGCAGCGAATAAGGGGGCGGCGGACGCCTATTTGCCTGAAACTACGGCGTTCTGCGGGCTGCGGAGGCAAATTAGGGGTCTGGGGACGCTTATTTGCCTTCGATCCGGCCATTTCACGGAGATAAGCGTCTCAGCGACGCTTATTTCCCCGTTCACCTTCAACGTACACCCTCGCCCGCGTCAGCCATCGCGATCTCGCCGCCCAACGTTGTTGTGAGGTCCTCCTTCACTCGTTCGAAACTCTTGTTCTGCAAGGTTTTGCGGCTCATTCTGGACATGGATAAGCTGTGTTTGTGCGGCTTGTCTGAATCCACCCTTACACGATTTGCATCCAGTCGACTCCGTCAGGAGGCTGCTCCGGATCATCCGAGATGACCCGGAGCGGCCTTTAACAAGTTGATCGATGCTAGTTCTATTTTACGGATAAGTACTGCATCTGATAGAAATTGCCCCAGGCCCACGGATTTGGTTGAGCACCTGTGACGCCCTTTCGTTCTACGTAATAGGTTTCATTGTAATACAATGGGATTGTGTATCCGAGGGCCGTCGTTTGATTCAAGATGTCAGCGGCATATGGTGCGGCTTCGGCGTTCGAAAGGCTGTTTGTCATGTATGCATACCACATTCTCCAGTTCTTATAGGTGGCTGACTCGTATTTATCCTCGTACACCTGATAGTCCAGCGCCGAGTTGTTGATGCCGCCTGTTGAAGCGGTGACCGTTTCAGGGGCGATAAATTCCCAAGCCAACACGTATGCAGCATGTTTGGCCGCCGGCGTCTTGGCGGTCTTCCAGGCCTGAATCATGGAATTCCAGTTCTGCTGAATGGTCGGAGTCCCAGGAGGCTGGAGAATCGCTTGCCATTTCGCTGGCTGTTCCTTGGTCCATTTCGTGATGTACGCGGCGTCGACCTTCTCCTCCTTAATCAGGCGGGACCAATCGCTCCACTTCACGCCCTCCTGCGGATTGGCTGGATTTCCATATTTCTTGACGGAGGCGGGATCGTACGGATTATTGTACCAAGCGAGCACCTGCGCCGTTTGCTTCTGCGTCCATCCAAAGTTGCCGACAAAAATTGTGCCCTGCGTGCCGCCCATATCAATCGTGGCTGGTTCGTTCCAATTGGTTGCACTCGCTCCCACGTTAAATCCGGGCTGGATGCCTTTCTTTGGCCCGCCGTAGGTAACCCAACTGTCGTCTGTCGCGTTCAACTGGACGATCTTCGACTGGATACCCAAATCTTGCTTCAGTTCCTCGGATACGGCTTCAGCCACGGGAACTTCCTGCGGATTGCTCGCGGGAACTTCAGCGTACAGGTAGATTGGCGGCAAGCCCTTGCCGTCGGGATAACCGGCCTGGGCCAACAACTTCTTTGCGTTGGTCAAGTTTTCAGGCAAGCCCTTCAACAGCCGTTGTGTGGGCCATCCTGGTGTGGAGAACGTCGTTGTGACACCTGCCATGCCACTGAGAACCGACTGTACGATTGGGGCGCGCTGGATCGCTTCAGCGATGGCTTCACGAATCTTAGCATTATCGTACGGAGACGCGATGGCCGAATTATCCCACTCCAAGTATTCGATGCTATAGTCGGGAGCCGAGTGCAACTCACTACTCAAGTTGTGCGTCTTAATGTAAGACAAATCAGACGATGAACTCACTTGTGCGACATCTACTTTGTTGGCCATGAAATCTTCAACGGGCACCGTCGTCGCGGGAACAACATCGATCTGTTGAGCGTTTCCGGAGTTCACCTCATTTGGATTTCCAATGTACTTTGTGTTTTTTACCAGGACGAGGGTACCACCTGGGGTAAACGATTGTACCGTATAGGGGGCGTCGCTTACCCATCCCTTTCCGTTTGAAAACAACTGAGGGTTTGCATTCACGGCCTTCTCATCCAAAGGCATCGATGCGGCGGTCGCCAGCTCACCTAAAATATCGTGCGGGGTCGACGTAGTAATCTGTATCTCGTAGTCATTGACGACCTTCAAACCAACTGCACTGGCGGGAACCGCCCCAGAATGATACGCATACGAGTTCTTCACATAATTGAATATACCGAGCCAGAGCTGTGCTGCCGAGTCCGCCGGATTCAACTGGCGCATCCACGCATAGTAAAAGTCGTGCGCCGTGACTGGATCACCGTTGGACCACTTCGCGTTCTTCCGCAACATGATGGTCCAAGTCAATCCGTCTTTAGACACGGAGTAGCTGGCTGCGATTTTCGGGACTACCTGATTTTTTTGGTTGTAACCGTACAAACCTTCCAAAATGGTTCCCTGATCTACGAGAATCTGGCCTGCCCACTGAGAGGGATCGAGCGACGAAATGGTTTGAGGAGCTGCTGGCCCCGTGATCGTCACCGTATCCGTGCTTGCGGCGGCGGAAGCCACGGGCGCGTTCAGAGTCGCGCCAACACCTGTGATCGCCGTGGTGCTGAGCGTCATCATCGCCAATTTTTTCTTGATAGAGAATTTCACCAAAGTGCACCCTCCTTGCGTTCTCCTACCGTCGGGATCCAATGGTTACATCTGCTCCATACGCATCTTTCGGACTGTTGTGCTGCCCCCACCGTATTTTGTATGCGCTTTCATCAAAGCGGACATGGAATATGCTCGAACCGACATCCCCCTTCTCGTGTCCTGTATGGTCGCCCCCCCATTTTAGATTTCCCCTGCTAAGAAAGCCCCTGTTACCGAACCTGGCCGGCCAACTGAATCCTAGCAACAGTGCCGGAAAAGCAGTGAAAGGTTCGATACAGCCAATTTTATCAGGTATTTCGATAGGGACTATGGTTTGATTGTCCCTTTCGTGTCTTTAGCAGTGGTGAAATGACTAACGCTGCCTGCGGGCGCGCCAGAGTAAGACCATGGATGGCCAGCAAGTGATGAACACACCGCCAATCCAGCGTCTCACAACGCTGGTTGTCCCAAGCGAAGCCGTTCGGCGATACGCCTGAAAGCTTCTTTCGAATAAGTCCCCATCACATCGTTGTGCTTCACCAATTTCTCGATCCATTGGTCCCTAGCGTCCTGCGAAACGTTGTCTCTCAGACGACAGTGGAGTTCCAATTCGTCTTCGGTGAATGGAATGCGCATTCTCCGCAGTTGCCGTTCATGCAGTCGTTTGACGGACGCCCGTTGCGCGCCGGGGTGTCGGGTGCTGACCTGGTTTTCGTGCATGCGGTAGACGACGAGATTTTCCGGTATCACCGCGAGGCGAAGCGACCATGCGCAGCGATCCCACAATTCGTAGTCCTCTGCGTGGATGAAGGCCGGATCGTAGCGAAATCCACCGGCGTTCCACGTCTCTCGTCGAATGAAAACAGTGGGGTGTGCCAAACAGTTGTGAAACAAGAGACCTGCTTGAATACTCTCGTGATCTTGGGGATACGTCCACTGCGGTTCGCCCGCCCCGCCGATGATGTTCACGAAGCTTCCGCAAATGTCGATGTCGGGATGGTGCTTCATAAACGTCAGTTGAACGTCGAACCGATCTTCCCGGCAAATATCGTCGGAGTCCATGCGGGCGATGAACTTTCCTGTGGCGAGAGCCAAGCCGCGATTCAACGTCTGGACCAATCCTTGGTGCGGAGCCGTTAACCAGTGAATGCGCGGATCTCCGTATGCTGTCACGACGCTCCGGGTATCCTCGGTCGATCCGTCGTCGAGAACAAGCAGTTCCCAGTCCGCGCAGGTTTGAGCGAGCACACTTTCGATGGCCTGGGGGAGATATCGGGATCGATTCCAAACAGGCATCAACACGCTGATGGTCGGATTCATCCAGTACCGTTCCTTCCACACACTTGCTGGACGATGCATCTCTTGGACGAGCACTTCGTTACCGCGTATTGTAGCCCCCATCCTGTTACGCAGCAAACGGAGTGGTCATCCCCCACGATAAGAATAAAAAGGCTGCCCCGAGTCATCCGAGATGACCTAGAGCAGCCTTCGACAAATACTGTGAAAATCTTAGCTGTGGATCTTGTTGATTTGGTGCTGGCTCAGTTCCTCAACCGTCGAAGGCAACGGCAAGAAGTGAACTGGCGAGAGATACTTCGACTGGTTGCCGCCGTTCGGATCGATGGCCCAATCGAGGAACTTCTTGACGTTGGTCGCGTCCGTCGCGCTAGGTTGTTTCGTATTCACGATGGCGTATTCGAAATTGATAATCGGATACGAGTTTTTGCCTGGCTCGTAAATCAGGGACAACGTCTCGTTCGCTGGAACGTTCTGCGTTCCGACGGATGCAGCGGCCGAGATGGTGGCGTTGGTTGGCAATACGTAGTTCCCGGATTTGTTCCGGAGCTCGGCTTCACCGATGGACGACGATGCCTGCAACGCGCTGTCCAAGTAGCTGATACCGACGTAGGAAATCGAGTATGGGGTTGCCGCGAGTGCATCAACGATACCGCTGTTGCCCTGTGCGCCAACCTGGTTGGGGAGCGCAGGCCACGACACGGTCGTTCCGTAGCTCACCGTCTTGCTCCAGGTAGCGTTGGTGTCGCTGAGCAACGAGGTGAACAGGAATGTATCGCCGCTGCTGTCCGAACGACGAACAGTCACAATCGGCTTCGCGGGAAGTTTTACGCCTTTATTGATGCTTTGAATCGCCTTGGCATTCCACATCGTAATCTTGCCTTCGTAGATCATAGCCAAGATGTTGCCCGTCAACTTCAAGTGGGTCGATTGCTTGATCCCCGGAAGGTTGTACATGATGGTTTGTGCGGAAATGGCAAGCGGAATATTCTCAATGCCAGGAGTTTGCGCAACCTGCGACGGCGAGAGGTACGCGTCGGATGCACCGATGTTCACCGTTCCGCTGATTGCGTCCGAGATACCCGTACCGCTGCCGGTTGACGCAGCCGTCAGTGTAACGCTCGGATCAACCTTTTGGTAGGCCGGGATCCATTCTTGTTGGAACAACGGATATAGCAACGATGAGCCGGTTTCGGTCAGCGTGCTGTTCGCGAATACAGGTGCAGCTATTCCAGCGGCAACGGCAGTCGTTGCTATCGCAGCCAATCCAGTAGTCAACTTCCTATACTTTCTCGTCATAATTCAGGTTACCCTCCCAGGGTAGTAGTAGTAGATTGCGGCACCGCATGAACCCAGAGTAATTGTCGAATGTAAAGAGATGATGTCGTTTTTGTAAAATTCGTGATCGGAATGTCTATATTTTTCTTGAAGTGTGGAACCGCTGGATTGAGAGGGACCACATGGAGGAATGTGCTGATCTATACTAAGGGCAACCCTGAGGGAGGTCATGCGATGAGTTCCGTTCCGACACACAGTCTTCACAATCCGTTTCCCTGGTATGCGCACATGCGTTCGAACAGTCCGGTATTTCAAGATCAGCGTGGAGTTTGGCACGTGTTCCGCCACGAGGACGTCAAGCGGGTCCTGTCCGATCACGACGCCTTCTCAAGCCGTCGCGGCTCCAGCGCGGATCCGCTCTCCACAAGTCTCATCAGCACCGATCCACCTCGGCACCGGCAGCTCCGGTCACTGGTGACGACTGCGTTCACACCGCGCGCCATCGCAAATCTGTCGCCAAGAATCGACGCCATCGCGAACGAATTGATCGCGTGTTTGCCTGAGCCCGGTCAAGCGCTCGACATCGTCGAGTTGCTGACGACGCCGTTGCCCGTCATCGTGATCGCGGAATTGCTCGGTATTCCAGCCGAGGACAGGGAACGATTCAAACTTTGGTCCGACGCCGTCATCGCTGGATCGCGCCAGGCGGAATCGGGCGAGGCCATGACGTACAGCGACGCGCAGCGCGAGATGGTTGCATATTTCGCGGACACGATACGAGCTCGATCCGCACATCCCAAAGACGACCTGATCAGCGCTTTGACGCAGGCGAAGGTCGACGGGGAATCCCTGTCGCAGATGGACATCCTGGGCTTCTGTATCCTGTTGCTCGTGGCCGGCAACGAGACGACAACCAACCTTTTGTCCAATTCACTGTTCACGTTGCACGAGCGACCGGCATTGTGGCAGACGCTCGCACAAGACCCCGCGAAGATTCCGGACTTTATCGAAGAGGTCCTGCGCCATCGCTCGCCCGTGCAACATATGTATCGAAGGTCGACGAAACAAGTGACCTTGTCCGGTGTGACAATTCCTGCGGAGAGTCACTTTGTTGCGTGGATCGGTTCCGCGAACCGAGACGAGGCCATGTACGCCGATCCGGATGAATTTGTGATCGATCGTCGGGATCGACATCTGGCATTTGGGCATGGGATTCACTTTTGCCTGGGTGCGCCGCTGGCGCGGTTGGAGGCGAAACAAGCGCTCGAAGCGCTCGTCAAGCGGTATCAGGGGGTCGTCATACCGAATCCTGACGCATGCGAGATGGTACCCACCAGCCTGGTCTATGGCTTCGCGAAACTGCCTGCACAATTCCTCGACGCGGAACCATGACGCATGTAGGACGATAGGTGGTCGAACGCATCGGGCAGGCTACCCGAAAGGCGCGCCTGCCTTAGATAATCACTGGACGGATTGAATTCGTTTCCGTTCGTACATATGCGAATCCGCCAAGTCGAGTATCTCTTTCCATGGAATTTTCAGATTCCAGTCGACGATCCCGACGCAAACTTGATATTCCTTGTCGGCAAACAGTTCGAGTAACTGTTTCCGAATTGAATCTGGATGGGTCCTGTCCGCTTGAAGGACCAACACATACTCGTCCCCGCCAATGCGAGCCGCAATGCCCCGCCCTTGGACAAAGCCGTGAAGTGTAAGGGCCATATCGGTCAGAATCTTGTCGCCGTAGGCATGTCCATACAGGTCATTGATGCGTTTGAATTGGTCGATATCCAATATGCCAACATACAGACTCCGCCGAGTGGCGCGGGTCTCATCGCAGAGAGTGGGAAGAAAATGTTCGAGGCCGCGGCGGTTCAAAATGCCAGTGAGCGGATCGCGTCGGCTGATGTCCTCCACACGCCGCCTCGCGATCAGCAATTCGGCGACGATGGACAACTGCGTAGAAAACGCGGTCATCAAGTCCGCGTCATGACCGGCCCTGTCAATACCGAGCAGCATCCATCCTGCCGCATGACCCTGATCGAGAATCGGCCAGGTCCCGTAAGCCTGAAGTTCCACGCTGTGCAGCAGCGACTGCCAGAGCGGCTCCATGTGCTCTGACGAACGCCACGAATATGTTGGCTTCCATTCGAAAATCGGACCAGGATTGGCGGAATCGAGTCTCCGGTTCAGTTCTTCAACGTCGACTGGCACACCCCACGCGCTCATCACACGAGGGCGTCGATCCAAGCGGCCGACATGGTCAGGAATAAATCTGCGCTCATAGAAGAACACCCCCGCAGCCACATCCAAATGTTCGAACAGGACTGACTGGGCCATCTGCAGCAATTCCGTTCCCCGCAAGGCGCATGTCCACTTTCTTGTTTGCTCTATCAATTCAAACAATTCTTTCAAAGACCTGTCCTTCTTTCACTAAACGAGTCGATCTGACGAACGACAACGCCGGAAGTAAGCCATTCGGCAAACAATACACGGTTCCATTATACAGAATTTAGTATGATTTCCAGACGCAATTGTCGATATTGATGAACAAAGAACGACAACATCCGCCGAGCGAATCATTCAAGCGGATACAACGTGCGTTCGGTGTGATAGTTCTGCTACAATTCGACCAAAAGGAGAAAGGTGGTACGGCATGGCGATAGTTCTTTCTTACATCAATGAAGCTTGCATTCTGATCAGCGCAGTATGTTTTGCGATTGGTTGGAGACAAATTCGAAAGAATCGGGTTCGCGTTCATCGTAGGTGGATGCTCACGGGTGTGGTTTTTGCTGCGTTATTCTTTATTATATACGCTTTAAAGACATTTATCATCGGCGATAACGAATTTGGCGGTCCGAAATCGGTACGAGTGTTCTATTACGTCTTTCTGCAGGCCCACTCGATTCTCGCGACGGTCGCGGCCATCATGGGCATCATCACGCTGACGTACGCCGCAAGGGCGAAGTTCGGGCGGCATCGCAAGATTGGCCCATGGACGGTTGTCACGTGGTTTGTGACGGCCGCGACAGGACTGGCCGTTTTCATCCTGCTGTATATCGCGTACACGCCAGGTCAAGCGGCGAGCCTCCTCCATTCGTATCTTGGACATTGAGTGTTTTGGACAAGCCCCCTATTCACGAGGTGAGTATCGTGACCGATAACCGTGTTGTCATCGTTACAGGCGGCGCGCAAGGGATTGGCCTTGGCATTGTCAAAGCTTTTTCCGAAGGCGGCAATCAAGTCGTGATCGCGGATATCGACGAAGAGGCGGCGCTCGAAGCCGTCGATAGTCTCAAAGATTCCACCGTCCCGCCAATATCGATCGCGACGGATGTCGCCGGCGAAACGTCGGTTCGAAGGCTGGTCGACGATGTGGCCAATCGGTTCGGGCGGATCGACGTGATTGTCAACAACGCGGGCATTTCCGCACCGCGCGAACGCATCGAGGATTTTTCGATCACCGACTGGGATCGGGTACTGGCCGTCAACTTGCGCGGGCCGTTCATGTTGACCAAATTTGCGGCGCCGTGGCTGCGCAAGGCTGCAGGGGGCGGCTGCGTCATCAACTTGGCGTCGACGCGGGCCCTGATGTCGGAGCCCAACACATTCCCCTACTCCGCGTCGAAGGGCGGGATCGTCGCGCTGACACACGCCTTGGCGGTGAGTCTCGGCCCAGACGTGCGCGTCAATGCCATCTCGCCTGGATGGATTGAAGTGGCGGATTGGCAAAAATCGGCCAATCGACAGACTCCAGTCCATCGCCCGGAAGACCTGTCGCAACACCCGGTCGGCCGCGTTGGAAAACCGTCCGACATCGCTTCGTTATGCCTGTACCTGTCATCTCCCGAGGCATCGTTCATTACAGGCCAGAACTTTGTGGTCGACGGTGGAATGACCGTCAAAATGATCTATGAACCCGATTGAGGTGAATACCTTGCCGCCATTCTCGTACGCCATATCCACAAACCTCGTGTTTGGCAACGGCACTGTCGCCAGCCTGCCTGCCAAGTTGACGGAACTTGGCTTTGGCAGACGTATCTTCCTGGTGACGGATCCGGGCTTGCTGGACGCAGGCATTCCGGAAAGATTGAAATCGGTGCTCGATGGCGCCGGCTTCTCGACGACGCTGTTCAGCCAAGTTCGTCCCAACCCCCGCGACAGCGACTGCATGGCGGGCGCAAAAGAGTTCGCGGCAAAGCGCTGCGACGCGATCGTCGCCGTTGGCGGAGGAAGTGCGATGGACACGGCGAAGACCATCGCGCTGCTCGCGAGGCAAGGCGGCACGCCGAGCGCGTACGCCGACGGACTGCGCAGCTACGGAGAGACTGCGCCAGTGGCCTGTATTCCGACCACGGCCGGGACCGGATCGGAAGTCACGCGATCCGCAGTGATCACCGAAGCCGACACGCACCGGAAGATGACGCTCAAACACGAATGGCTGCGACCGGCGTTTGCGTTGCTCGATCCCGAACTCACCGTCACCGTTCCCCCATCCGTCACCGCCGCAACCGGTGTGGACGCGCTCGTTCACGCCATCGAAGGCTACAGCTGCACAAAGTCACAGCCGATTTCGCGCGCCTTTGGCGCACAGGCGTTGGGCCTCATTTACCGGGCGTTGCCGAGAGCGTACAGCACACCGGACGATCTCGACGCGCGCAGCGACATGCTGCTTGGCAGTCTGCTTGCCGGACTCTGTTTTGGCTCCGCCGATGTCGCAGCCGTCCACTGTCTCGCCGAGGCGCTCGGCGGCCTGTACGATACGCCGCACGGCATCGCCAACGCGGTGTTCCTGCTGCCCGTGCTGCGATACAACGTCGTCGGACACGAAGCGATTCACGCCGAGATCGCGCGCCACATGGGGGTCGCCGCACAGGCCGACAGCGATGGTGACGCCGTGCAACGACTGCTCGACGAGATCGAACAGTGGCTGGCGCAGCTTGACATTCCGCCGATCACGCGACTGAACGGCGTCAACAGGGCGGATGACGACCGCATCGTCGAACTGGCGATGGCGAACGGATCGACCAGCAGCAATGTCCGACCGCTGACGGCGGAAGCGTATCGGGCCATTCTCGACGACGCGTACGAATCTGCGCAGGAAGGGCGGGATATCGGGTGATGATGAAGCGGAATGTGCTGGGCCAAAGCGGGATCGAAATCGGTGAACTGGGCTTTGGCTGCATGTCCTTGGACGCAAGCAAGCCGGAAGAATCCACTCGCATCTTGCGCGAGGCGTTCGATGCGGGCGTCACCTTTTTCGACACTGCGGATTTGTACGACGCGGGGAAAAACGAGGAGCTAGTCGGGCAAGCGCTGCAAGCCTGTCGACACGAAGTCGTCATCGCCACCAAAGTCGGCAATCGAATCATTCCCGGCCAGGCGGGATGGACCTGGGACCCGTCGCCAGCCTACATCGAGACAGCCGTCGAACAGAGCCTGCGCCGGCTCCGAACGGATTATATCGATTTGTACCAGTTGCACGGCGGAACCATGGACGATCCGTTCGACGAGATCGTGGAAACCATGGAACGGCTGCAAGCGCGCGGCCTCATTCGCGCATATGGTATTTCTTCGATCCGGCCGAACGTGATTCTGCACTACCTCAAGCACTCGCAGATCGCGAGCGTGATGATGCAGTACAGCCTGTTGGACAGGCGCCCTGAGGAATGGTTCCCGGCAATCGAGGAAGCCGGGGTGTCGGTCATCGCTCGCGGGCCCGTGGCGCGCGGCCTGCTTGGCGGCGGCAAACGCATGGCCGACGGGGAAACGTATCTGCAATGGACGCAAGCGGACATCGATGCAGCCTTGGCAAGCATACAAGAAATGCTCGATGGTCGATCCGCGACCCAGTTGAGCCTAGCGTTTGCCATGTATCCCAAGGTCGTGGCGACGGCGGTACCCGGCGCCAGTTCCCTTGCTCAACTTCGCGAAAACCTCGGCGTCTGTACCGCGCCGTCCCTAACCGCTGAAGAGATTCGCAAGTTGTCCGACGCCTTCCCCGCCGCCAAATACGAAGCGCACCGAGCATAAGCCTCGGTGCGCCGCCTTCCTCTTGTGTTCATTCCAATGATGTTCAGTCAAATATCGCCGCTCGCGGTGACTCAGGAATTCACCTGCACCCTTCCCGCATTGGAAATGGACAAATCGGCCGCCAGGGTCGGTTCCTGCAACTTCGATACCAGCGTGGACTGACCGTCCGGATTGTACTTATAGACCGATGTGACCAGACCATCCTTGTTGATGTCGCCATAGTACAGCGTGTCTCCGACGACGTCGACCAAGGCTGCATTCAGTTGAACGCGGTGTACGACATATTGGCTGTCGAAATAGAGCACGTTATACGATCCGTTCAGCGCGTCCTCGAAATACAATTTGTCTCCGGTCTCCGACAGCGCGATATTTTTGATGAAACGGCCTCCCAAGGGCACCAGCGTGACGTGGCTCATCGTTCCAATATGGTAGATGGCCGACGTCGAGGCCGTGTTGATCAAAATATAAATGTCGTTCGTCAACGTGCTGAACGTGATCTTTACGAACGCGGCGTCGGGAGAGAGACCTTGAAATCTCGTGACGATGGTTTGCTGTCCCGTCGGAACGTCCACCGTCTTCAATTCGAGATCCCCTGGTTCGACTTGCTCTCCGACGAACACCCGTTCATCCTGAATCCATTTCACGTACTCCACTTTGTATGGATTGCTCGCCTCACTCACGTCTTTTCGAGTCGACAAATCCATGATATGAAGGATATTTTTCGAATCCAAGTAAGCGACGTACGAGCGGTCGTCCGAGACGGTGACAAACTTGTATTTCGCTTTCAGCTTGGCGATCTCGCGATTCTCCGCCTTGGTTTCAGCCGCAATGGCGTTTGCGCTCGTTTTGGTTGACGGCGTATCGGTCACGTCGGTGAACAAGGCGTTGTAGTGATAGAATACGAGCATTTGACAGAGCGTCACAATTGCGACGAACCAAAACAGCGGTTTCCACAGTCGCTTAACCATTGCTGTTGGCACCACCTTTACTTGGCATCACAACAATGGATGTCGCGACACTGCGTTCACCCAGGATGTCCACGGGCCGATTGAGCACCTTGCCCTCATACACCATCGTGGACGACGATCCGCCATCGAGATTGGCGGCGATATCCGCATGGTACTTGAGCATCAGATTGGCGACATCTTCGTAGGTCGCGCCTGCGTCATTCGGCCCCGTCGCATAACGTCCGTCTGTAACGATCATAATGACGGTGCCATCCTTGGCTTGGCCGATCGCGGTCCGCGGATTCCGGTCCCATCCCGCCTGCACGGGTACCTCTTTTCCGTTTTCGACGAGTACCGGACCGAAGCCGACGCACTGTACGACGCCCAAGCTTCGCAGTTGGCTGAGCGAGTACGAGCCGGCAATCATTTGGCCCTCTTTCGTAAACGCAATCACAGGCTGTGGAGCCGTCTTGGAACCGCTTAACGCGACCAGATGCCCATCCGTAATGGTGATGCCCTCAGGATACGCTCCCGTGCCTTGCCAATTCGTATCGACAAAACCGCCGGCATTGATCCCGGCGACCGCGTGTGCGTCTTCAACCATCTGTTGGACTGTCTCACCGCGTTGGTGCAAGTACTTGGTCGCGACGACTCGGATTCGCTTGGGATCGCGAACCAGTAAAATAAACGCCTTGAATGTCGGCGCCTGATACGTAATTACCTTGATGGTATTGTCCTTAATATTGGTGTAGTTCTCGCGCTTGATGTCGGCCACCGGAATCGTTGGTCCGCTGAGATTGGACGACAATGCGTATTTCTTGACGGTCGCTTCCGATACGGTGTACAGCGAGAGCGGCCGCAATAGGTACGCGTGCCTGGTCGCGTCGACACTTTGAATGAGATAATCTCGCAAGCCGTGAAAAGGCCCAACAAAAATCCACAATATAGTCGAAACATAAATATAGACAACAGCAAAGGCCGTGTATGCAAGCCAGCGCAAAGGCCGCAGACGTTTTTTCGGGGCAGTGCCCTCGGCCTTCTTCTCCCGCCGCGTTCGTGGTTGATGGTTTTTATCCATAGAGAATCACTGCACCTACTTGTCTAAGGTCGTCGGAATTGCAATACAGGTGTACCGAATCATGGGAGTAGAATTTTGAATAGGCTTGAATAACTCCCTACCATTCTAAACGCAAAATTGCTCCGTACAACTATTCGCCGCGATTTCACGCGATTTGTGTCAAAATTGTCAAGCTTCTGGATAACCTTGTGAATTAAGAACCGTGCGTTACACTATAACATCAGATTCTCAAAATCAGATTGGAGGATACGGCGTCTTGGAATTGCTTCACTATGTGAATAGTTTATTACCTACCGATCCGATTGTACTACAAATCGAAGAGTCGATTCAGCGCGCCGGATTGCCTTCCATGAGCGTGCCGCAGATGATTGGGAGACTGCTCACCACGCTTGTCCGTCTCAAAGGCTGCGAATCCGCCTTGGAGATAGGGACATTCGTCGGCTACAGCGGCATCTGCATCGCCCGCGGCCTCAGTCACACAGGACGGCTTACGACCTTGGAAGAACGCGAATTGCACGCGAATTTGGCGCGGCGGCATTTCAATTTGGCGGGTGTCGCAGACAAGATCGACGTGGTGATCGGCCACGCTGCCGACAGTTTGAAGCGAATGTGCGAGGAAGAACGCCAGTTCGACTTCTTTTTCATCGACGCGGATAAGACCAGTTACCCGGAATACCTCATCTGGGCGACGCGGCTCGCCAAGAAAGGCGCCATCCTGGTGGCGGACAACGTGCTCGCAAAGGGGCGCGCAGCCGATTTCGACAATCACAATCCAACCCCCGTTGCGATCCGGCGGTTCAACGAATGTCTGTTGCATCATGAACAATGGCAGGCGACGCTGCTCCCTGCGTACGACGGCATCGCGATCGCGGAATTTTCAGGATGACTGACAGACATCGCGTCCACTGGAAATTGCCTCTTGACGGATTGTCCTTGCCAACCACTTGGCTTGAGAGTACGCTCGTAGTGATTATGGGCGGATAAGGAGACGAATGGATTTGCCACGAACTCGCAAGATGACGTTTGGTATCATTGGAATCGGACGGTTCGGGAGCGGTGCTGCTGTGGAACTGCTGCGGCACGGCCACGAGGTGCTGTTGATTGACAAAGACCCAACCTGCCTGGAACCATTCGGATCTCGGTGCGAGGTTGCCGTCGGTAACGCGGAGGACATCACGTTTCTGGAAGAAGCGGGGATCAAGGAAGTCGACGCCGTGATCATCGCGATTGGAGACAGTGAGACCAGCTCCAACCACGCGACCATCAATTGCAAGGATCTCGGGCTGTATGTCGTCGCCAAGGCGTTTCACGCAACACACGGAAAGATTCTCGAACGGCTCGGCGCGGATCGCGTCGTCTATCCGGAGCGGGATTCCGGGATGCGCCTCGCGCGACTGCTGACGCGGTCAGCGGTCCTCGACATGATTGAACTCTATGAAGAAGTCTTCATGATGGAGCTGACCGCCAAAGGCGAACTGGTCGACAAATCGCTGAGCAAACTGAACCTGACACGAAGATTTGGCGTTCAGGTTGTCATGATCATCCGAAGCAAGTCGACCATCTTTCCCGTCTCCGCGACGGATGAAGTGTATGAGGGCGACATTCTGGTCCTCGTAGGACCGCACGAGTCCTTGACAAAGATTGCCCGATTGACGGAGCGGGACTGAGCAATTACAGCAGATGGCGGACAGGCTCCAAGGGCTCGCCGGTCAGCGATAGGACTGCATCCGCCATGTTTTCGGTTGCACACGTACGGCCTGGCGCTGCCTTCGGCGCCGGACCGCTCTGCGACGCAGAGCCAAGCCCGCTATGGCAAACAGCAATCCGCCAACGAGCCAATAGAGCCAAGTGTGGTGTGATTTGCTCGCAACGATGATGGGATTCCAAGGTTTCCCGAAGTACACCGGAACGGTTCCTAAACGCTGCCCATGCGTCGAATCGACCACGATATCGCCCGCCCGAGTGTCTGCCGCGGCCGCGGCACTGGGCAGTTCCTTCACAAGAGAGCCGCGAAACGCAATCGGCTCGCCCTTCGGCACGGTCGCCACAACCTGCTCCCGCGTAATCAATGGCACTACGCCGCCCGCGCTTGGAACGACGCCGACAAGTTCATTCGGTTGATAGAGCACCTGCGTTTGGTAGTGCGCGAAAGCGTAATCGAGCAAATTCGCCGCGTCTTGCCTGATTTGTCCATCCGTCGGGCAATCCATCAGCACGGCCAGAAACTCCTGGTTCCCTCGCTTCGCGGCAACGACAATGGTCTCGTGTGCGACACTGGTGAATCCCGTTTTGATACCGATAGCGCCTGGGTAGTAGAAGAGCATCGAGTTGAGGTTGGAAAGTTTCGCCTGCCAGGCTTGCCCTTTCCAGTCGAAGTACTTGGTGTCCACGATCTTGCGAAACATCGGATACTGCATCGCAGCCCGCGCGATCAACGCCATATCGTAGGCCGTCGTCACGTGGTTGGGATCAGGCAGACCGTTGGGATTCGTAAAATGCGTATGATCTGCCCCCAAAGCCTTCGCCTCCGCGTTCATCATGGATGCGAAGTGCGCCACGGTGCCTCCGTAATGCTCTGCGATCTCGACCGCGACGTCGTTGGCTGAATCCAGCAGCATCGCGTAAAGCAGTGGCTCTAATTTTTCCTGTTCGCCGACCTTCAAGTACAGCTTGTCCGGCGGTTGTCCCGCCGCATTCGCGCTGGCCGTCAGGGTATCGTTCAAATGGCCGAGCTTCAACGCCAACATGGCGGTCATGATCTTGGTAATGCTCGCGGGGTAATGCGCCGTCAACGGATCTTTGCCATAGACAATCGTCCCCGTATTCATATCCATCACGACGGCGGCCTGTGAGACGATGGCGGGCCAGTCGGAATGATTCTCGCCATCGACGTAAGGAACGTCTCCGGAGACTTGGTTGAGCACCTCTTGCGGCTGTCCACTCTCCGCGACCGGGACCGTTGTCGGCACGCTGCGGCTCGCGGCGCTCTTCGTTGGCTGGGGTGACGACGACGCCCCGGATGAGGCGAACGCGATCGGCGATACATCGACGAGATTTGCCATCAGACATCCGATCACGCCGACACCTATGTTTCGAATTATCGCCTTCCGAGTACGTTTCACCTTCGTTCCTCCTGCATTGAGCGCTCGATTTGTGTCAAGTCGGCACTACTAGACTATCTTCTTATCATAGGATGTCGAACCCGGGCTTGGCTAGAGGTTAATCTGGGCATTTTCACCCACAGCGAAGCAGCGATTCAATCGACTAGGGGGGGGGCGCCCGCCCGACTGAGCGAACGCCAACATTTCTCGTCCTCACGCGCTTGGACCATAATCCGATGCGATAGTCTGATCTACCCCGTTATAAACCTTTGCCGCGCGGAAGACCAGGGTCAATACGACCGTGACGACGATGTTTACAATCAATGCCCAAATTCCGGCGTACGCGGAGACAGATGCTCCAAACCAATGAATGGCGTAGGTCGTCGATTTATAACCGGTCGTTCCCCACATATAAATGCCGTACAAGATTCCGACCAGCCAGCCAACGAGCAGCGCCCGGCGATGGAACCATCCCGTATACAGTGTAAATACGAGCGCGGGCACGGTTTGAAGGATGAGAATGCCCCCCACTTGCTGCAGAGAGATGGCATACTGCTGCGGAAATCCGAGAATAAACACCAACGCGCCAACCTTGACCAGCAAGGATACCACTTTGGCCACATTCGCCTCGTGTTTGTCCGAGGATCGTTTGTGAAAGAATGCCCGATAGATATTGCGCGTGAACAGGTTCGATGCGGCGATCGACATGATGGCTGCAGGGACCAATGCTCCAATGGCGATCGCGGCGAAGGCAAAGCCCGCAAACCACCCGGGAAACTCCTTGAGGAACAGAAGCGGAACGGCCTGGTTGGTGTTGCTCGTGTGAATGCCCACAGCAAGTGCCATCAACCCGAGCAAGGTGATGAGACCAAGGCCGAACGTATACGCCGGCAGCAACGCCATGTTCTTCTTGATGGTTCTCCGACTGTTCGCGCTGAAAATGCCCGTGAGTGTATGTGGGTAGACGTACGCTGCGAGGGCGGATCCCAATGCCAACGTCGCGTACAACGTAGCACTCTGATTCGGGAGAATTAACGCACCTGGCGGATTGTGCGTCGCCAGTGCGGCCTGCGCCGCGGCAAACATGCGATGAAAACCGCCCAACTTGATGGGGATGACCACCACGGCCACAATGACCGTAATGTAAATCATCAAATCCTTCACAACCGCGATGAGCGCGGGCGCACGCAACCCACTGGTCAACGTATACAGAGCCAGCACGACAAACGCCA
>NZ_BCQI01000047.1 GCF_001544355.1 Alicyclobacillus acidiphilus NBRC 100859 | reverse complement strand
GAATCGGTTTATTTGGAACGATTTGGGCGTACATCGGACTGCATGAAATTGAACGAGAAAAGACATCCCCCAAGCTGGATATCGCGGGCAACGTAACGCTTGGATTGGGCATTCTCGGAATTATGATTGGGCTCACCTACGGTATCATGCCATACGGCAAACACGCGATGGGGTGGGAAAATCCGTTCGTCATTTGCGCTCTCGTCATCGGGGTTCTCATGTTGATAGCCTTTGTGATTGTCGAGCGGGTTGTGTCAGAACCACTGTTCCATATGGAGCTATTCAAAATTCCAGCCTTTTCACTGGGTAACTTCAGCAACTTCCTAGCAGCTCTCGCGCGAGGCGGCTTGCAATTCATGCTGATTATCTGGCTCCAAGGAATCTGGCTGCCGCTTCACGGCGTGTCGTTTTCCCAAACACCGCTTCTCGCCGGCATCGACACACTGCCGCAAATGGTCGGATTCCTGGCGGCGGGCCCGATCAGCGGTTGGCTGTCTGATCGATTCGGCAGCCGCGCGTTTGCCACGATTGGCATGGTGTTGTCTGCTGTTGGTTTCTACTTGTTAAACACCTTGCCCGTTGATTTTCACTACTTCTTATTTGCTGTCTATCTGGTCGTCGTCGGTGTCGGAATGGGGCTGTTTTCCTCTCCAAACAGTGCCGCCATCATGAACTCGATCCCGGTCAAATATCGCGGTGTCGGTTCAGGCATGCGGGCCACCTTCATGAATGCGGGTCAGATGATGAGCATGGGCGTGTTCTTTTCCATCGTGATCGCAGGCTTGGCGACCAGTTTGCCGAGCGCGGTGGCTTCAGGGCTCACGTCACAAGGACTGCCAGCGGATGTCGTCCAACGCATTGCGTCACTCCCGCCAACAGCGTCCTTGTTCGCTGCTCTGTTGGGCTACAATCCTTTAGCTTCGATGCTGCCTCACCAACTGCTGACAACATTGCCGAAACATACAGTTTCAAATATTACAGGCCATTCGTTCTTTCCAAACTTGATCGGCCCGTCGTTCATGCACGGATTGAGTCTGGCATTTATCATATCCGTCGGTTTGTCCATCGCTTCCGCGATCGCGTCTGCGCTCATTGGGGATAAAGCTGCAGTCGACGCCAACATCGACATGTCCAGGAAGTTTGTGAAGAAAGCCTAATAAATTTCAGCCCTAAGAGGCGAGGCACCTATTGGATGAACGAGTTCCGTTTTGAGGTGCCAAAAGGGAATGACAGATGAAATCATCGCCAAGCGACATGAAGTTTGACAATCAAAATGGCGTGCCAATTGGCACGCCATTGTAAATTGAACTATGGTCATTGATAAATATGTCAGTTCAGACGTTGTCTGTTTCGGTCGCGGATGCCGCAGAGCCCTACCAGACGCAAGGCGTCACGCGCTTGGCAGCCACTTGACAATGAGCGCTTGGTCCGGCTCGATCACAAGGGTGGCATGGCCACTGACACCCTTGTGAAGCAGTGTTCCGGTCGTGAAATCGTAGAGATCGACCGCTCTGTCGCCAATTTCGTCCACAATCTCGACACGTTCGCCGTGCGGGTTGTAGTACAGATAAATCTCGTCGGCCGACGGGTTGAGAAAATCGGTCTTCGTCACGTTCAGGCCAAGGACATACGGATCGGATGTCTGCCGGATGATGGCTCCCCACCACAAAGTCAGTGCGCCGCCGTATATCGACTTTTGTCCGAAGAAGTCGCCTGCAGCGTACGGGGAATGCCCGTCTCGCTCTTTGTGAAGCGCTTCGTAAGGAACTGCGGCGGACAGATCCGGCCTCGCCTGCGATCCCTCCGGCAGTTGGTCGCTGAAGAACATCCGAGCGTTGCATGACGCATGGAGGGCATATTTCCCAATTTCTCTCGCGAGCGATGGCTCATAGCGCACGACCGGAAGCAAATAGGGCAACAGTACCCATGTTTCCAAACTGTAGGCCATGGACGACGCTTCCTCACGGGTATGACCGCGCCAACCGCGCATCAGGCCGTTGATTTCTTCACTGCCCCATTTGCCCTTGTGCAAGCTTCCTTGCGTTGAATCCAGCGCAAAGCCAATCGCCTTTTCCATCGGGAACTTGGATCCCGTAGCGTTCATGCGCGCCGTCGCGAGGCAAGCCATCGCCCCGCTTGGTATTTCGTACCAAGGGTTTTCAGCGAACGATAGATACTTATCAAGACCAATTTCCGCCTCCTTGCGGAAACTGTCTTCGCCGAACATCTCGTAGGCGAACTGCATCAGGAACGCGTAGCCGCCCACGGTATCCGGCTGCCTGAACGCGTCGTTGTCCGTGAAAGGACGACCATGTTCAAAGTCGTATCCTTGATCATCGAAGTTGTAGTCAATCTGATGAGCAAGTTCCCGAAGTCTCACCATGCTTCGATATACGCGATCGACGCTGCCACGATCGTCAGCCAAGGCGAGACGCGTAATGCTGGCCGCCAAAGCGTTGACGTACATCAAGTACCAGTACTCTGAACGCCGATCTCCAATGCGATTCTGATAGATTCCGTAGTCGTCCTGAAAATAGTCGGCGAGCGACGGAAGAAGCGATTCCACATCTTCTCCCCGCAGCAGTTGCCCCAGCGTGATCGCGCCGTAGGTAATCAGTTCTTGCCCTTCTCCTTCCAGGAATGCCGTGAAATGCACATGTCCGTTCGGAAGGCGATGCATGACACCGTTGCTCTCCTGGCGTATATACTCCACGAACCGGTCTGCCTGCGCCTTCCAGTTGATTGGTGCGTGAGCGGGCAGATTGGATACATCTTCAAACATACAAACGCCTCCAATTCATGTGAGGTTACAAGTATGTTAAGGCTCCCAATATTTCAGAGAGCCGAAGTTCAGCGCATGCCATGGATGTATCGGAAACGCCGTAATACAGCTTGACGATATCCCGAGAAACGAGCGCTCCGCAGGAAAATACAACGTCTCCGAAGAATCCTACCCTCTCGTAGTCGGCCTCTGGCACGAGTATCGGTTGCTCGGCGCGGGCCAGCAACTTTGTGGGATCGTTCAAATCCAACAGAATCGCGCCCATGCAATACCGATTGCGCTCGTCCGCGCCGTGATAGAGCTCCAGCCAGCCGCTCGGCGTCTTGATTGGCGGCGCTCCAGCGCCAATCCGCGTGCTGTCCCACTGTCCGGGACGCAACGGCAACAGATGACGATGGTTACCCCAGTGCCGCAGATCCTGTGACTCGGCTATCCAAATTTCTGGACCCCCAACACCCTTTGGAACCGGCCGGTGCAGCGCGTAGTACGTTCCGCCAACGCGCTCCGGAAACAGGACGACGTCCTTATTTTCAGGCGGAAAAATCATTCCCATTCGTTCCACGGACCGAAAATCCCGGGTGACGGCGAGTCCGACGCCGACGCCTGCCGGCGAGATCGCGCTGTACGTAATGTAATACGCACCGTCGATCGCGGTGATACGTGGGTCCTCGACGCCGAATATTTCCAAATTCCCGCTGGGGTAGAGAAACGCGCCGTCGTCGATGTCAAAATGGCGGCCGTCCTTGCTGCGCGCGATTCTCAAGTACGAAATCGAAGTCAAATACGACCATGTGGACTTGCCGCGCTCCTGTACCACTCGCGGATCGCGAAGATCGTAGCGACTGTCCCTGGTGTCGATTGCATGCACCGTGAGTTTCCCTGACTCAACGTCGATCCACGGCACCTTGACCATATTTGGCTCCTCCATGATTGGGCGTTCCGCGACGCGCAACAACATAATGACTTCACCGTCGAGTTCAGTGACCGCAGCGTTGAACGCCCCAATCACCTCAAAGTTTTCGTGTAGAGGACGCACGTCTGCGGGTGTTATCAGAGGATTTTCTTCATAGCGGTATACATTCATCGAATGTTCCTCCTGTTGAAGATTGATCTAACCTTCCGTGTGAAATCGTCCTGATCACGCGGGCACCTATGGACGATAAATGGCGACGCCAATTTTGGAATCCGCCATCCCGTAATAGAGATAGTAGGCGCCCCGATAGGCCACAAGGCCTTCCACGAATACCACATTGTCAACCTGCCCGGTGGTCTCGTCCATCGTGCCTGGAACGAAAAACGGCAATTCGGTGCGTTTCAGTACGCGCGAAGGTTGATCCTTCGACAACAAAATTTGTCCAGCGGAGTACCGCAGTTTTCCATGCTCTGGCGTACCATGCGCGATAATCCGTTGCGCAGCGTTGTATATCAAAAGAATGCCTTCATCTATCAGCACTGGCTGCGGCCCCGGCTCAACCAAGACATGGTCAAACCGTGTTTGGTCGGTAGAGGGCGATATCACCGGATTCGGATCGGGCGTCCAATGAATGAGGTCTTCCGAATACGCGACCCAAATACTCGTATCCCCAAAATACATCACATACTTTCCGTTCACCGGTTGCTGTAGAATGGCGCCGGACTTCGACCACACGGTGTCCAAGCCGCCCGTCCAGGACGGGAACAGGATGCCGTGCTTCGTCCAATGAAACAAATCCGTCGATGTAGCCAAACACAGGTACGCGCTTTTCCCATCGAAAGCCGTGTACGTAAGGTAATACGTGTCGTCAATTTGTGTAATGCGAGGATCCTCGCATCCGCCCGGCAACTCGTACGGCTCCGTGGGAACCAACACAGGATCGGGGTGGCGTTCGAACCGGATCCCATCGTCGCTGACCGCCAGTCCAATTCGCGACGTCCCGTTCCACTTCCCTGCACCGCTGTGATCCTCGGCCCTGTACAGCATGTACACTTTGTCATCCTTGACGACAGCCGTCGGATTGAAGACGTCCTTGGCTTCCCAGGTATCGCCAATTGGCGCCAGAATTGGATTGTTCTCGTGTTTCGCAAAGGGTGCTATGGGAAAGTTGCCGACAGACAAAACCATGCTAGAAGTTCCTCCACTCCGCTTTCGAGTCTCTGTTTCGTATGATCAATTCGTTGAGTCCGATTATCCTTTTGTCCCCGTCATCGTGATCCCCTCGATAAAGTACTTCTGAGCAAGGAAGAAAATCACGAGCATCGGCAACATCACGACAACACTTGCCGCCATAATCAAGTTCCACTCCGTCTTGTACGTGCCCTGAAACTGGGTCAATCCCAACTGAAGCGTGAACTTGCTTGGATCGTTCAGATAGATAAGCGGCGATAGAAAGTCGTTCCACGCCCCCTGAAACGCGAACACGGCCACCGCGACCAAAGCCGGTTTGATGAGCGGCAAGATGATCTCGAAGAAGATTCGCAGACTTCCGGCTCCATCGATCGTCGCCGCTTCCTCCAGCTCCAAAGGGATGGTCATGAGAAATTGCCTCAACAAAAAGACGTAGAATGCCGATCCGAAAAACGCCGGGACGGTTAACGGCAAAATGCTGTTGGTCCAGCCAATGTCATGGAACATAATGAACTGCGGCACGAGCAAGACCTGACTCGGGACCATCATGGTGGTCAACAGGACGATGAACAAGATCCGACGGCCGGGAAATCTGAATCGGGCGAACCCATACGCGACCAGCGAGCACGACAGCACGTTGCCGATGACATTGAGCCCCGCGATAATGATGGTATTCAAGGCGTACCGGGCAAACGGCAAAGTCGTCAAGGCCTGGTAGAAGTTGCCCCACTCCCAGTGCTTTGGCCACCACACCGGCGGATACACGAAAATCTCGTCACTTGTCTTAAAGGCACTGAGCACCAACCAGGCAAACGGGATCAAGAAGCAAATGGACGTTGCAATCAACAGTAAATAGATCACCAAACGGTAGAGCCGGCTTTTCATCCTGGCGTTGCTCCCCGCCAAACCACCGATTCTTGCCGATTGCAGGCGCGCAGACTCCGACCTCATTCCTTTTCACCTCCGTAGTAGACCCACAGTGCGGAACTCTTGAACACCAACAGCGTAAGCAGCAGGACGATGAGGAAAAGAATCCACGCCAACGCACTGGCGTAACCCATGTTCAACTCTGTGAATCCCTGGATGTACAGGTTTAAGGCGTAGAACAAGCCTGCGTTGTTGACGCCCGCGCCTTGACCGCCGTAACCGGAACCCATCACAAACGCCTGGGTGAAGAAACTGAACGCGCCTATGATCCCCATCACCAAATTGAAAAACAGCACGGGCGATATCATGGGCAGCGTCACATACCAAAACTTTTTCCAGAGCGTCGCTCCGTCGATGATCGCAGCTTCGTAGAGACTGACGGGGACATCCTGCAGTCCCGCAAGGAACGTCACCATCCAGGTTCCGACGCCCCAGACGCTCATGACGATGAACGACGGCACGGTCCACTGCGGCGTGATCAACCACTGCGGTTGAGGCAAGTGCAAGACCGCCAAGAATCGATTCAAGATGCCGTACTGCGGATTGAGTATCCAGTTCCACAGAATCGCTGTCGCGACTGGCGGCAATACCGCAGGCAAGTAGAATATGGTCCGAAACATCCTCATGAACTTGGCCTTCTGATTCAACAAAATGGCTAAGACCAGGGCCACCGCCAAATCCAGCGGCACGGAAAAGATAGCGTAATAGAACGTGACATACAGAGACTGCCAAAAATCAGGATCTGTGACTGCGTGAATGTAGTTTTGAAAACCGATAAACTTCGGCGCATTCAACAAGTCATACTGAGTAAATCCAAGAATAAAAGATGCGATAAACGGTCCCAGCGTCAAACAGATGAAACCAATCAGCCAGGGACTGATGTACGCGTATCCGAGCAAGGCTTCCCTTTGCCTCATCTTCAATGCCTATCACCTCGTATTCCCCCCAGCTTTCGCAAACCAGGGGGGACGTTCTCTCCGCGAATCTCCGTTTATTTGATGGCCGCATCGAGATCGCTCTGCGTCTTGCTCGCGATTTGTTCAGGTGTGGATGTCCCCAGCAGCAACGGCTCGTACACGTCGTTCGCCAAGACATTGGCGACATTTTGCATTTTGGTTGGATCCTTCGGTTGCTCATAGACCCGCGCGATTTTCATCGAGGTCAGTATGGGTTGAATTCGATCTTTTGGCGTGTGTCCGCCCGGCGCATCGGATACCTCCAGTTGTTCAAGATTTGCCGCGTACTTCTTCACAGGGGGAACGACTTTCCAGTGATCCGTTGCATCCAATAAGGCCATATAAGCTTGAAAGACCAGATCTTTGTCGACTTTCGTATGGCTGTTGATTGCCATATCGTCAATGCCCAAGTCAGTAACCTGTTTTACGCCCTTCGGCAGCACTTGGACTTTCGCCGTGAAGCCTTGCGCGTCGTAGTTGCCGTCAGCTGCGCCACCCATGAACATGGCAACCTTCCCTTGGCGGAACAAATCCTCGATGTTGACATTGGTCAACTCAGCCTGCGTCGGAACCAGTTTGTCCTTGACCAACGTCTGGAGAAATGTCAACGCTTGGACGGTCTGGGGAGAATCGAATGTGCTCTTCGTCATGGTGCTGTTCCACAGATCTCCGCCAAACGACCAGATGAAGTCATACACTGGCGGCCACCCGTTTGCCAAGAGAAATCCGTATGCCCCCGTCTTTTGCTTGATAGCCTGGCAATCTTTCAAAAAATCTTGCCAGGTCCAATTGGCCGTTGGTTCAGGAAGTCCGGCTTCTTTGAACAGCTTCGGATTGTAGTACATCACGGTCGGCTGGCCAATCCACGGCAAAGCATAGTACGATCCGTCGTACTTGTCGTTCTGCAACGTACTCGGATAATACGCGCTCGTATTGGCAACCAGATCCTTGTCCTTATACTTCTTTAAATACGGATCGAGATTGAGAATCGCACCGTCCTGCGCGTAGGTGGACGCTTCCCCGTCCGTCAGATAGAACATGTCGGGCGCGGTGCCCGCGGCCAGCTCCGTCTTGAGCTTCTGATCGTAATTCGATGGCACGTTGACGTCCTTGATCTGAAATACACCTTTGTGCTGAGCGTTGATTTTATTGATGATCTGTTGCAATTGAGCCTGCTCTTGCGCACCGTCCCAGGTCCCGACTGTAATGGTGACAGGTCCCTGTTTGGAACCGCCGCTGCTGCCGCTGTTTTGATTTCCACATGCTGTCGTCGAAACAAACAGCAATCCACAAAGTCCGAGAGCCGCATATTTCGGTAACGCTTTCATCTGACCAATCTCCTCTCGTAAAGAACACCATAAATCGCTTGACTCAGTCTGTTTCTCGAGTCCCTCTCGTTTGGCTCGCAGGCAGTCACCCCCTTTAAACGTTGGACGCTCTGTGTTCCGGGCGTATCTGAATGCGTTTACAGCGCGATCGTCACTCGACCGACCTCACGGATGGGCCACCAACTGCGTGTGATCGAACAAACTCTGGAGTACGAGCGTGGCAGCCCCAACCGCCACCGCGTTCATCCCGAAGGACGTTGGTAAAATCTCAAAGTGTCCGTCGCCGCAAATCTCTCGAACGCCCATGATCACCGAGTCGGTCATAAATGAATCGGCCAACAGCATGCGGCCGCCGAGGATGACCATGCCCGGATCGAGAACTTGGACCAAGTTCGAAATGCCCACGCTCAAGTACTCAAAAAAGCGATGCAGCACATCCGCATCCGGATTGAGCTGCCGTTTGGCGTTCGCGATCACGGTATCGAACGATTCCCCGTCCGCCCTCGAACGTCCGGCTCGAATGGCGCGATCGATGTTGTAGATGGATACCGCGGTGTTCAGGCAGCCACGCCTCCCGCAGATGCACGTCTCCCCGTGGATATCGACGATGGTGTGGCTGAATTCGCCGGTCGTGCTGTTTGAGCCGCTGTAAATCTTCCCATCGATCACGACACCCGCTCCGACGCCAGCGTCCGCGAGAATGAAGATGCTGTGCCGCTTGTCGAGACCTTTGCCAAACCACGTCTCGCCGAGCGCGGCTGCATTGGCGTCATTCTCAATCCACGCCTGCAAATGCAGACCATTGCCGATTTGCTGCACGATTTCCGCGCCATGCCACGCCTCCGGTAGATCGCTCGGGTAGAGAATTCGACCGCCAGGCGCATCCACCGTGCCTGGAGCCGCGACGCCCACGCCCAAGATCCGGGATTTGTCGACGCCGTATGTCTCTATGAAATTTTGCAGGTACGCGATCAAGTGATTGGGCCCGTCCAATTCGTGGATGTCGATGGATGTTTCCGCTTCCACTTCGGCAACCAGATTGACATAGACCACTCTGGCTTCCTGACGTCCGATTTCCACCCCAATGGCTCCGGCTCCGCCAGCACAGATTTCCAGCATTTCCGGAGGCCTGCCGCCACTTGAATCAGCGACGCCGATGGATCGAACCCATCCATGCTCCAACAACGTCTCGACCGCGCGAGAGACGGTCGGCAAGGTCAAATTCGTTTGCCTTTGCAAAGCCACGCGCGATATCGGTCCCTTGAGCCGAATCGTGTTGAAAATCCGCCGTTCGTTCAACTGCCTCAACAGCTCCGGATTCCCTTTCATAGGCACCTCCGACTTACTAACTAACTGTTATTTAATAATGAGCGACATAGATTGTCAAGGTTCGACAAGGATTTCTTCATCCTCGGACCCTTGACGTCACTATGTTGGCTATCCTCGTAATGGCCAAATGGAGTAAAATGTATCGTCGAACGTTTAGTGCCCGTCTTGAGCACCTTGGGAAGGTGCCACCAACTTCCGGAAATACGATCCGGAAGTGCGGTTGTTCTGGATCCAACGCGATCGCAGAAGACCTTTGACCACACAGAGTTCCGGTTCATCTGGAATGACGACAGGGATATTCAGGCGTGACACCAACTTGCCTTCAATCTGGCTCATCCGCGCGCCCCCGCCGACCAGCACCACGCCCCGCTCGACCACGTCGCCGGCCAATTCCGGCGGGCACGAAGACAAGGCCTGCCCAATGAGATCGACAATAGAATCGCAGTACGCGTCAATTTCTTCTTCTATCATCTTACGCGGAACGAACAACGCGTCGGGGAGTCCGGTACGCAGGTTTCTTCCACGGACTTCCGCCCCGGGCGATTCCAAGTCTCTGCACATCTCATGCTTGAGTTCTTCAACGGTTCTAGAACCAATGTGGAAGGCGTGCTCCTTCTTTGCACGTTCTACGATAGCCTGGTCGATCATGCTTCCACCACGCCGCATGCGATGGCTCGACACGACACCGCGCATGGAAAGGAGGGAAGCCTCGGTCACCCCGGCACCTAAATTCACGACAAGGCACCCCGTCGGACTTTCGATGGGCAGATTGGCAGCCACCGCGGCTGCGACCGTCGCGTTCAGGAGCTGCACACGATTCGCGCCAGCCGATTTCCCAGCTTCCTCGAGAGCCCGCTCCTCCACTTTGGTGAGACCCGAGGGAATGGCCAATGTCAACTCGAACTTTCGGGAAACACGCCTTGGCGTCAAGGTTCTGACGCAGTGCTTAAGAATTTCGATCACCGAATCCATATGCTGTATACAGCCGCCGTCTATAGGCTTGATCAATTCTATGATATCGGGATTTCGTCCGAGCATCTTGTGAGCTTCAACCCCAATGATCGTCTGACCCCATTTTTCATACGCAACGACGCACGGTTCATGCAATACGTTCTCGCTCCCAATCACGCCTGCGTAGAAATTCGATGTACCCAAATCCGCAACAAGATGCATCGGTTCATGCACTCCTTTAGTATGTCTGAAACATGGCGAGACAGCGAAACACATGACCTGTGACGGCACAATTGCGGCCACGATCATGCAAAGGCACATGTTTGACTGGTGACGTTGTTCGTGCAGGACACCGGTCCCATACACTACCTATGGTCTGGAATCAAAGTGAAGAATGCCAAAGGTGTAACAGCATTCCTACAGTATTCGCTTACGAGGTTAGCTGACGGATTCGGCGACATAGCGCCTATAACAGGTCTGCGAGCGCAGCTTGTTAATTCACCCCGATAAGTTGGTTCCCCCGTTTTCGTGGACCCGCCATGCATGAGCGACTGCCTTTGCAAACCGCCGATTCCACGAAATTCAGCCATTCCTGAGTGTGCTGGAAGATATAGCGCCTTTATAGATTCGATTGCTTTCTCTAGTATTTGGGGGCACACCGAAAGATTGAAACATGATAGATCCCATGTACTGGTAATAGTGCGCAAAAAAGGATGTGCAAGAAAAAACCGCCCTGCTCAGCCTGTCAAGCTGACGCAGGGCGGTCCTAAGTCGTCCTTCGTCGAAGTCAACCGCTCACTTTGTCGAAAGGTATTGCAATTGATAGAAATTGCTCCAGGACCACGGGTTTGGCTGCGCACCGGTCACGTTCGAACGTTCCAGGTAGTAGGTCTTGCCGTAATACAAGGGAATGGTGTAGCCCTGTTGAATCAATTGCGTCATCAGCTTCGCGGCGAGTGGAGCCGACGAGAACATGTCTGGGCTGTTCTGGTACTCAGCTTGCCACATGCGCCAATTTCGCACATCAGTGGACTCATTCTTGTCCCAGTACACCTGAACGTCCAAACTGCTCGTATTGATACCGCCAGAGGATTCACCCTGAGAGTACGGAGCCACGAATTCCCACGCCGTCACGTACGCCGCGTGTTTCTCTGCCGGCGTCTTCGCTGTCTTCCACGAATTTACGATTTGCGTCCACTGCTGATTGAGCGTCGGAACGCCGGGCGGCCGAAGAATGCTCTGCCACTTCGCAGGCTGCTGCGAAACCCACTTGTTGATATACGCAATGTCCGATTGCGCGGCTTTCAAGAGCGGCGCCCACTGACTCCACTTGACGCCCTCACTCTTATCGTTCGGATCGCCGTATTTTTTGATGGAAGCGGGATCGAACGGCGTATTGTACCAAGGATACACGTGTTGAACGAATGCCGTCGACGCACCGTAGTCACCCGGCCAATAGATCCCTTGATCTCCGCCAAGATTCAACGAAGATGGATCCAAATTGTTGACTCCGCTTGTCGCCACGTTGAAGCCAGGTTTGATATTCTTCATCGGACCGCCGTAGGTGACATTTCCATAGTCCGTCTGGTTCAACTGAACGATCTTGGTCTGAATGCCCAAGTTTTTCTGCAATTCTTCCGAAACGGCCTCCGCAACAGAGACAGACTGCGGATTGACGCTCGGTACTTCCGCGTAGAGATACACAGTCGGCAAGCCCTTGCCATTTGGATAGCCAGCCTGCTTCAACAACGCCTGAGCCTTGGCGATGTTGGTGGACAGACCTTTTTCGTACTTCGCTGTCGGCCATCCCGGTGTCGAGAACGTGTCGGTCACACCACCCATCCCGCTCAACACGGATTGCACGATGGGTTGCCGCTCGATGGCCATTTCAATCGCCTGTCGCACCGCAACCTTGTTAAGCGGAGAAGGATCCTCCGAGTTGTCATATTGAAGGTACGTGATTCCGTACTGCGGGGCCGAGTGAAGTTGGCTCTTCAACGTCGCGTGCGTATTCACATATTGCAAGTCCGATGTCGACGAGATCTGCGCCACATCGACCTTGCCCGCCTCAAAATCCTCTACCGGCACACTTGTGCCTGGCACGAACTCGATTTCTTTCGCGTTTCCCACGTTCACTTCGCCCGCGTGTCCTACATACTTCGGGTTGCGAACAAGCACGACCGTTCCGTTCGTGGTAAACGATTTCACGGTATACGGCGCGTCACTCACAAAATACGGCGGCAAGAACCAATTGCTCGGGTGAGCTTTGGCCACCTGTTCGTTGATAGGCATCGATCCGGCTTGCGCAAGATCACCCAGTATATAGTGCGGCACAGCCGTCGTGATTTGCAGCGTGTACTTATTAATGACCTTCAACCCGACCGCGCTGGCAGGAACAGACCCTGCATGATACGCGTACGAGTTTTTCACGTCGTTCAACACGCTGAGCCAGAGTTGTCCACCCGTGTTGCTAGGCGCAAGTTGTCTCATGTACGCGTAGTAAAAATCCTCCGCCGTAACCGGTTGGCCGTTGGACCATTTGGCATCTTTCCGCAGGGTGAAAGTCCATGTCCGCCCGCCATTGGAAAGCTTGTAGCCCGTCGCGATCTTCGGGACAATTTGATTTTTCTGGTTGTAGCCATAGAGCCCTTCCATGATGGTGCCCTGATCAATCAGGATCTGCGCGCCCCACTGTCCTGGGTCCAGGGTGCTCATGCTGTTTCCCGCGGGTCCAGCGACGATCACGGTTCCGCTCGAAGCTGTCGTACTCGCTGCGCCCGTCGCGTCGTTGGCGGCCGTGGTGTTTGTCGGTGAAGGAGTAATCGATTGATCGCAGCCGATTACAACCCCTGCAGCAGCCGTAGCAACCGCAGTCAAGACTGCCAGTCGCTTTTTCATGGTAGCCATCGTTCACAACCCCCCAAATACTTTCTCCATGCATCTGCTTTTGTCAAAGAACAGATAGAAGTAGTATGATAGCGTTTACATCCAGGACAGAAAGCCACCTGGGACGACTTCTCCCTGCACTTTGCACATCTGAGCTCAACTAAGAGTATAATTGCACGCTGAGAATCCAAATGGCATTATCATGACGCAAAATGGTACAATTTTGACCTATTGACCGTTGTGATCTCATAAATCTTGGCGATCGTGCGACATCGTGGCAGAAACCGCAGATATCGCTTGAACTCAGCTTTTGGCTGAAAAAGTAGCAGCCGATCCGCCTGCGGATCGGCTGCTTTTATTGGTGAGTGGCGGATGGAGGCGGCGGAGGCAAATAAGCGGGCCGGGGACGCCTATTTGGCCGCATGCCTTGGGCCGCGGCCCGCGCGCCTCCTCCACTGCCAAACGCTCGGTGAATGGGACGGCTGTTACGCCTGCCCCTTCTTCAACCAGCCAGCGATGGTGACCACGCGCTTTGCCTGGTGCTGGATGGCGGCGATGGCAGCGTCGTCAATCGTGCCGCCCTCGACGGCTGTAACGCTCGTCCCATACGGATTGCCACCGGCGCCGAACAACACTTGATCAGTGTACCCAGGCGCAACGACGATAGCTCCCCAGTGGTACATGCTTGTGTACAGAGAAAGGATGGTTGCTTCCTGTCCTCCATGGGGATTTTGGGCGCTGGACATAGCACTGACCACTTTGTTGACCGTTTTTCCTTGTGCCCAAAGACCGCCCATGGTGTCAAGGAATTGTTTGAATTGAGACGGAACATTTCCGAAACGTGTCGGCACACTGAAAATAATGGCGTCCGCCCACTCGAGATCTGCCGCTGTTGCGGTTGGAACATCCCGTGTCGACTCGTAATGAGCTTTCCATCCTGCATTCGCCGCGATGGCTTCTTCTGGAGCCAATTCAGGCACCTTCAGGACTTTGACTTCAGCGCCAGCTTCCTTTGCTGCAGCCGCAGCTGTCTCGGCCATTTTGTGATTGGTGCCTGTCGAGCTGTAATAGACCACCGCAAGTTTTACATTAGACATGGATCTCGTCTCCCTCGTTGGCCGAATGGCCCAATATGTTTTGAAAGCGAATGACTGTTCTGCCAACTACGTTATTGACAGAATGCGTCCTGATCATGCATCGATAGCAAGGCCGTGTTTTGGACAGATGTCTGCATGCTGTCACGACCCGGTTACAGTGCAAACTGTTGCATCCACGCTTGCGCGATCGCGATCTGTGGATTCGTCAGTCCATGGCCGGCATCTTGCCACTTCAACGTAACATCGGCGCCAGCTTGTCCAAACAAATCCGCGAGTTTCTCCGTGTTGTGCGATGGTATCAAAGGGTCCTGCCTGCCAGACAACATCAGCACCCGTTTGTCAGTCAAATCGGGCAGCACCTTCGGCTGCAGGGGCACCATCGCCCTCAACAACACGGCGGCCGACAGAACGGTTGGTTCTAGAAACAGCAGACTAGCCGCAATGTTCGCTCCATTGGAATAGCCGACGGCGATGATACGCTTCGGGTTCAACGCGTACGTTTGAACGGCTTCTTCCACAAATCTCGCGAGTTCATGCGTGCGAAGAATGAGATCTTCCTCATCGAACACGCCTTCTGCCAATCTTCGAAAGAAACGGGGCATACCGCCTTCCAAAACTTTACCTCGCACGCCCAACAAAGCGGCATCCGGGAATAGGAACTGGCCTAACGGAAGCAGATCTTCTTCATTTCCGCCGGTGCCGTGGAGAAGCAACAGTGTCACATCGTTCACTCCGGTTGGCGAAGGCATGTATTTGTGGATGAAATCCAAGACGATTACCTCGCTATCCTATGTGCATGGGCGATTTCCGTTCCCAGGCTAGTTTCCATCTGTCACGCCAGTCGCATACGCCGCTCTGGTCAATTCCATTTGACGATAGCAGCACACCACCTTGTAATATACTTTGTTTTCGTAAGCGAACAAGATAGATGATATGTTATTAACTTACCTTTTGTCAATTGCTTTGTTGGATCACGATCGGGACCGTCGCGTCAGCCCCCTTGTACAGCAAACTGAGCCTCGTACAACTCTTTGTACAGATCGCTTGTCTCAAGCAACGCATGATGCTTGCCCTCCGCAACGATTCTGCCGTGATTCAGCACGACGATCTTATCTGCGGTAAGCACGGTCGAAAGCCGATGGGCAATGACAATCGCAGTCCGTCCTTGCATCAGAACGGCCAATGCCTCCTGAATCTGTCGTTCAACCAACGTGTCAAGCGCACTGGTCGCTTCGTCGAGCAGCACGATGCGCGGCGCGCGCAACAGAACTCGGGCAATCGCGAGACGTTGGCGTTCTCCGCCAGACAGCCGATATCCCCTCTCTCCGACTACCGTGTCGTACGCCTCCGGCAAGCTCGCAATCATGTCATGAATTTGCGCTGCCCGACATGCTTGCTCGATCTCGTCGCGCGTCGCCACAGGTTTCGCGAACAGCAGATTGTTGTAGATGGTGTCGTGGAAAAAGAACGGATCTTGCGGCACCAGTCCCATCTGTCCGCGCAACGAGGACAGTGTCAGCGATTTGCTGTCGTAGTCGTCGATCACGATGCGTCCCGAGTGCGGATCGGAAAATCGAGGGATGAGGTTGAGCAAGGTCGTCTTGCCAGCGCCGCTTGGTCCTACGAGAGCGACCATTTGTCCTGGAGCGATATCCAACTGAATATCCTTGAGAATTTCAATAGGCGTATTGTCTTCGCGTTTTCGATAGGCGAACGAGACATGCTCCACGCGAATGCGTCCCTCGACGCTGCCGTCAGGAATCGTGATGGGGCCGTCCTGAACTTCCGGCTCGACATCAAGCACGGCGAAGATTCGCCGAAACAACGCGATGGACGACAGTAGATTCACCTGGAGCTGCGCGAGTTGGCTCAACGGACTGTACAGGCGTCCGAGCAATGCCGTGAACGCCACAATCGTGCCAAGCCCCATCTGATGGTGGATGGCCAGCCATCCGCCATACGCCCACAACAACGCCGGCCCGATGGATGAGAACATGCCAATCCACATAAACAACCAGCGTCCAACGAGGGTCTGCCTCACCTGAAGGTTGCGCAAATCCTGATTCACTTCGCTGAATTTCGCAATTTCATCGGTCTCGCGGCTGAAGATGCGCGTCAACATGGCGCCGCTCACGCCGAACTGTTCACTCAACTGTACGGTCAAAGCCGACAATTTCTGCTGAATTTGTCCTTGAAGCGTTTGCCGGATGCCGCCGACTCGCTGCGTTGGAAGCACGAATCCAGGAACGACGATCAACGACAAGACCGTCATTTTCCAGTTCATTTCGAACATCAGGGCAAGTGTCGTCACGATGGCCAAAACGTTGCTCGCGAAGCCCATCATGGTCGACGTGATGACGTTTTGGATGGCTGTGACATCATTCATCACGCGAGAAACGAGATCGCCAGCCTGCCGAGAGGCAAAGAAGCTGACCGTTTGACGCTGGATGTGCTTGAACAGAGTCAAGCGATAATCCGCCATGACATCCTGCGCGACCGAGTTGCTAAGCCAAGTTTGCGCCACCCCGAGCAGCCCCGTAACGAGCGCGATGCCAATTAGCGAAGCGGTCAGTTCCATCACAACCGACACTTTGCCTTTCAGGATTCCCTCGTCAATGATCCGCTGCGTCAACCACGCTGGCAGCGTGCCGCCCGCCGATGTGGCCAACAACAGGATCGACACGACGAGGGCCTTGCGCCAATATGGAAAAAACGCGGCGCTTGCCCGCCGCACGATGTTCCAATCGAAATGCTCCTGCTTGGCGAGTTCTCGCATCTCCCAGTGGTGCCTGCCGCCACCGCCACCGCCGCCACGCCCGCCGAATCCGGCTCCAGGCATACCCATAGACCATCCACCCTTATTTCATGTGCTATTTGTCAGATATGAAGCCCATCGTGCGGTTCATCGTACGGTTAATCACGTCCCGAACCCGGATCACGATTCTTGAGAAGCGTCTCCGTCCATCGCATCCAACGAGGCTCCGTCCATCGCATCCGGCGATGATCGACGATCTGTATCGTCAGCACCCGACGCATCGCCCTGCGCATCGTCTCGGCCAGCAGCCGTCGCCTCATACAATTCAAACAATTCAATGAACTCATTCCGAACCAGTTCAATGGCTTTCAGTTCCCCGCTGATGACGGGGTGTATGGACGCAAGTTCGCGTTGAGCCAATTGTTGGCTGAGCGTCGCGCGTTTGATATCCAACCTCTGCAGAAATTCCAGTGCCCGACCGCGGCGAAACGTCTGGGCGCCGCCGTGTTTGGGATGTCCGCCGCGACCGTCCCCGCACTTCATGTGTCGATTACGGCCGCCATGTTCTCCATGTCTCACGAAAATCAGCCTCCGCATGCCAATGTATCGAGCTTTCACACAACCCTTTCACGACCCATTGCGCAAAACCCTCGTGCAACACAAACGTATACATATGAATACAAGTTGTCAATACAGATGAGTTATGGTGGAAGCATGAAGGAGCACAGATTGGCTGGATACCGTTTGCCAAATGTGTCCATCCTACGTTTGGGTGAGAACAATGCGACTGGAAGTACAGCAATCGATTATGGCGAAGGCGTTTCGCGACAACAAATCCCCGTTCGAGCGTGAGAATGAGACGTTCCGGTGGTCGGGATCGACCAGAGTCAAAAGCAAAAACACAGGTATGACCTACGACGTGGAAGTCATCCTGCACCTGAAGACCCAGCCTCGCCTCGCAGAACAGATGTCCGCGTGTCTAGTCAAAGAAGAAGGTGTTCGGATCGAGGATTTGTTCATTGCGGCCATGCTCGATCCGAAGCTCGACGGCTCCATCGCCATGAATGGCTTGCCTAAGGACAACATCGAAAAAAATCTGGGGAAGTTCGTCAAGAAGCTCAATGAAGCTCGCGAGAAAACGAAGGAAGATTAGCACGCAGGCACGATGCCAAACTGTCCGCCGCTTCCTTGACTGCCACGGGCGCAGAGCCCTGCGCGGCCACTGCGGTGCCGCCGCCTTTTCCGTTGAGGGGCGGCAGCGCAGCTTGAATGAGTTGGTTGGCTGCCACTGGCGCATTCTCCGCGGCTTGAATGACCACGTGTGCGCGTCCCATCCATCCTCCGACGAAAACGACTATGTATGGAGCGTTTGGATGTGCATCTGCGATCCATGTCACCGAAGAGGAGGCCAAGCGCTTCAATTCGTGGACCTCGTCGAGATCGGGGATCTCGGCGACGAGGACGCATGTGCTATCGATGGTCTGAAGCTGGGTGTTGACGTAATCGCGAGCGAGCAAACCGCTGTACTGGCCGCGAAGCGCTTCGTACTTCCGCTTGCTTTCCTTGAACTGTTCCTGCAGAGAAGTTACCGCGAGAGGTACATCGTCTGGCCCGACGGACAATCCGTTCGCGAGGCCGCGAAGCGTATCGATTGCTTGTTTCGCGGTCGACAGGGCCCGCCCTCCGCACACGAAGACAACCCGAGTTCCACCGTGCATGCGCTCCGTTCTTGTGATCAGAATCTGTCCAACCTGACCAGTGGACGCTGGGTGGGTACCGCCGCAAGCGTTGTCCTCCAGCCCTTCGATGGTGACGATCCGGATGTCTTCCTTCACACTCGGCGCCTTCCGCAGCTTCATCGTGGACAGCTCGTCCTCCGTCACAAACCGCGCCCGCACGGGTACATCGCGCCAAATCCATTCGTTGGCCCGCCGCATGACAAGCAGAACGGCGTCGTCTGTCAGGTCTTTGTCGAGATCGATGCTGGAATAGGTATCGCCCATGTGAAAACTCGACGTCTTGGCGCCAAGTGCTTGCTCAAAACAGGCCGACAGAATGTGCTGTCCGCAGTGCTGCTGCATGAAGTCGAACCGTCGGGACCAATCGATGCGTCCAGTCACAGCTTGTCCGACTGACAGGCTGCCCGCCAGCCTGTGCCACACCTGGCCTTCCTCCACCTGGACCTCCGTCACTCGAACGGCTTCGGAGCCGCCTTCGATGAAAAGGACCCCCGTATCGTACGGCTGTCCGCCTGATGTGGGATAAAAAGCGGATTCCCTGAGCCGAACCCACGTATCGCCCTCATCCTCTTTGACGTCGATCACGATGGAGACAAATTCCTTCAGATAGCTGTCCGAATAGTAGAGCCGCTCCGCTTGAACACTCATGTCGAACCCTCCGATTTCCGATATGCCTTATTCGCAACGATGCAACACACCAACCCGAACGCGGCCATGCACACCGCAATGGTCAAAAGCATCGCTCGCATGCCGTACGCGTCCAGCACTTGGCCGGATAGCATGGGCCCAAGCCCGCTGCCAAAGAACAAGGAAAAGGCGAACAGCGAAATCGCTGTGGCGCGGCCGTTGGGTAGGAGATCGGTGGCATAGGTCTGCAGCGTGGAGTGGCAATAGCTAAATCCAAACCCCAGCAGGATCAGTCCCAGTGTCAGCCCAATGAGACTGTGCACGCCCCAGACGGCGAGAAAGCCAAGCGTCATCAAACCAGCGCCAAAGATGGGCATGCGCGGCGTTCCAATGCGATTCAGCACGGCGGTGATGGTGCGGCTGCCGAGAAACGCCCCGAGACTGTAGGTGGCTGTGAGCAATCCAATCGTCAAATACGACGCGTGCAGCATGGTCACGCCGTAGACCCCAAGGAACGTGAAGCCGCCGTAAAACACCAGTCCTTCGCAGAGCACCAGACTATACACCAACCACGCTCGCCTGCTGTGCAACAGCGTCTGATATCGAGATTTGAGTGAAAGCGCCGACATGGCTTTAGTCGCTTGCGCTGAGACCGCGGTCGACTCTGATGGTTCCAGACCGACAGCCTCGGCCTTTGCGCTTGCGCGCTGTTTCGCCATCGTGAAGATGGTGGGAAGCGCTGCGACGCCAAGGATGAAAAAGAGTACGCGGTAACTGACATACTGCGCCACAATGCCGCCGATCACGATTCCCATCGCCTGCCCCGTGGTCGAAAAGGACATGAAAAAGGCGATGGCGCGAGGGCGCTCGGCGAGATCGAACATGTCTCCAATCTGGGCCAACGTCGTCGGGATAATACCTGCGGCAAACATCCCGGTGATCACGCGAAGAATGAGCAGTGATGCAAACGTGTGGACCGCACCGCAAATGACCGTTCCTATCGCGAATAAACATAGTGAAGCGAGAATGGTGGTAACTTTTCCGATTCGATCCGCGATGGGACCGTAAATCAATTGAAACAATCCATATGGGATGGAGTAGGCGGTCACCAACAGTCCGGCTGTCGAAGTGGAGGTGTGCAACGCCATCGCGATGGCCGGCAACATCGGCGAGATGGCTCGATTGTCCGCGTTGACGAGAAATCCGCCCAAGCCCAGAGCCCACAACTGACTGCGATTTGTCTGTCGTTTCGTCATGCCGTCCCTGACTTTCTCACTGATGAACTCACCGAAACGGTGCCAGAACGCCTACGACTGATTCACTGTGATGGAGCCGTTCGACGTCACAAGTTCAACCGTACGCGAACCTGTACCCAGTCTGCAAGTTCCCTGACCAACCCCGGCGTTGTTCCAGCCCACGTTGCCATTCAGTGACGCGTTGGATGTGGAGGCCTGGATGACGGCATTGGTGGATCTCGGCACCGTGATCGAAATCCCAGCATTCGATGTCCGCAAACTCCAGTCGCCTCCGATGGGAGATGTGCCATAGATTTCACCGTTGCTGTCGCTGGCTGTGACGGGGCCCAGCACGTTGTCCAGGTTGACAGAGCCGTTCGAAGTGACCAAGTTGGCTGTCCCTCCGATGTCCGATACAACAATATCGGCGTTGGATGTCTGCACCGTGCCGTTGTGCGACAGGGAACGCAACTGAACATCCGCGTTTGTCGTGGTCACCTGAACGGATTCACCCTTTGGCACAACCACATGAAGATAGGGAGCTTGCCCAGACCAGTCGCCCCCAAAGGCTGTGGACAAAGGCTGCTTCAACGTCAGGTGGAGCGTGTTGCCGACGACCTTGGTGCTCCACTCGGATTGAACCGCTTGATGAGGATTGTTCTGCCCTTCGTGACCCGGCACTCGGATTTCTCCGGTATACGTCACTGTCTCTCCCGTCGATCCCGTCACCGTCACAGATGTATCCGCTGTATTCACGACGACGTTGGTGATGGAATGCTGTACAGGAATCCGTCCATGGATGCCTGTCATATAGCTGGCTGTGGATTGTACGACACGGCCGTCCACGATATTCACCGTCGGACGCTCAATCGCAACGCCAACGCAACCAATCACAATCAAGGAAAGTGCCAGCCAGACGAGTTTATTGGTCATGTCACACACCTCTCTTTGCAAGATGAAGATTGAACCGCAAATACCGAATGACCCACTCGGCAAACAGCTTCTTGATGAACCAGGACTCGCCCAAAACACCGAGGATACCAACGCCCAACGTGATGCAGGAGAGAAATATCACACCAATGCTGACTCCCTGCGTCACGCCATAGACAGCGACGACAGGGGAAAGAATCAGCAGCCACGATATCACGTACACGACGCCAAACATCACCAGAAAGACAAGAAATGGCGGCAGTAGAATCACGAAGTTGAGAAAGCTTAGTCCAATGCCCGAGAAGATCGCTCGAAGCAGCGCCGCAACGCTCTTCGTGCGTGATGCCACACCAACGTGGTACTCTGCGATAATGGCCTTCGCAATCGTCGACGGATCGCCGAGGTCCCGAAACAACTCGCTGTCCGACTTGCCGGACTCCCGGGCGATCCGAATGTGCTCCGCATAGTCGGCGAGAATGTCGTCCCGCTCCTCCTGAGGCAGTGATTTCAACAACCGATTGAGCTGCTTGATGAACACCTGGTCAGTCACCTCTCAAACCCTCCTCAATGATCCTCGCCACGCTTTGCGCAAACTCCCGCCACTCCGCCACGAGTTCGTCGGCGTATCGCCTTCCTTGCTCAGTGAGGCGGTAGTACTTGCGTGGAGGACCCTCTCTGGACTCGACCAGGTACGTCGAAAAATACCCCTCCTTCGTGAGCCGTCGCAGCAAAGGGTAAATCGTCCCTTCCGCAATCTCGAACTTTTCTGATATCGAACTCACCAACTCGTACCCGTAACGGTCCTGGTGGATGGCAAGAACCAAAACGCACAACTCCAAAATACCTTTCTTAAACTGAACATTCACAAGCTGGACCACCTCGGAGGCAACCTGAACAAACCCATATACTGAATCAGCTTTCAATCAGTACCTTGTAATGTATTGTACTACATTGTTATATATCCGCAACAAGTAATTGTAAGAGACTGTCGCTCAATTGAGTGCATGTGCGTGCATGAGTGTCCGCTGGACCTGCCGAGCGTTGTGGACTGAGGTTACGGCAAATGGAGATAAGTGCACGGAAGCCTCTTCGACGATGGGCACCGACGTTGTGAACTGAGGTTACGGCAAATGGAGATGCGTCAAAGAGGCGGAACCTGAGGAGAGCCCCTTTCGGGCCCTGAATCTCCGTGGTATCGATTGTAGGAGTTCACGGAGTTCAAGGAATCTAATCGGAAGAAATTCGTCGCCAGTGAGGCCGAAATTGGCCGAGATAGGTTCTGAGAACACGGGATACGCTCAAAGCGACAAGCCGATTTTTGCAACCTAGTTCATCAACAACCAGTCAGCGACGCCGACCGTTTCGCGGAATAAGCCGCCCCAGGCCGCCTATTTGCCCGGCGGTCAGCGCCCGGCAGCGCGATCGCGCCGAGCAACTCGGCCTGT
>NZ_BCQI01000046.1 GCF_001544355.1 Alicyclobacillus acidiphilus NBRC 100859 | reverse complement strand
CCCACATCCGTGGCAACGCACCATGATTTATCGTCAGGAAACCAATATTCAGGGGGTTCCCGATGTTCACCAATACCCAGATCCTCTGCATCATCAATACCACCATAGTACAGCAGATAATTGCGATGGAGTCTCTGTACGCGGGGTCGCGACGTTGCTGGTAGGCTCCCATATCCATCCCACACCAGATACCGTATCTTCTCTGGAGTTGTCGTGAAGGGGCGAAGTATATGTGCAAGCGCGTCTGCATGACTTAGTGGCAAGTGATAGGGCACTTGACCATCCCACGGCTTTGAATCGGCTCCGCTCCCGTTCACTGGTGTAGCAATGGACTCAAATTGCATGGAAGGATGATAGATACATCCTGCCCATGTCGCAATCTCAGCCCAAGACACATACCCAGACGTACTTTGTGCAGGATGTAGGATGCATGCATAGGCTTCGAATCCTGGCGGAACGACAGCCCCCGCCAAGTGGCTGTCAAACGGAAGCAGGCTGTTCACGAGCCACTGTGCAACGAATACATCATCTGAAGGAGAAACCATGAACAATCCTCCAGTGGAACTTCAGGTGTCAGGGATATGTGGGAGTGTTTGTTATCTGGATGTAATCACACAAAACACTTCGTCGTTCTTCAAGATTTGGTGTTTACTGTAAACCCTTCAATATGTCCAAGTTTTACGATTTGTTCTTTCGTCATCCCTTTGGTATCAAGAATGAATTGTCCTGCTATCTTATAAGTAGTGTTTGGTGCCAAAGACTTGTTTACGGTAATCAGGGTGCTACCTGAAAGAATATGGTTCTGTAACGAATTCGGTAACTTTACTCTTACATTTGTGACATACACGGTGCGGTTCGTGTTATTCCATATCGTCGCTGAAAAAGACATCTTTTGTTGATCAAAACCCATATCACTTGAACTCACCGCTCCAATTCCACTGCTCCACCCATTTACTGTAACAGATGGCTGGGGGTTAGGTGTGTTCAACGCATTCTCGTTTCGTAGCCACGTAACACCCACGATTACCACAACAACCAAGATTACAAGCGTTACCCATCTTCTCAATGGCATCATCTCCTCACCGCCATAATATCAACTAAAATTCGGTAATTGCTGACTCCCCTTTCTGTCCCTTACTAATCCCTGTCACTTCGTTACCATACTCCAGGAAACATCCTCCTCGTCCGCTTCCGATACTCCACATATCTCCCCCAAAATGCCTAACCAAGACCTTCTCCTCAACTCGAATTCTGTACGCATAGATGAGCAATAAGCCGATACCACATAACAGAACTCCCACCATGTACGGAGACCAAAGGCGATTCCGACCGCCGTAATCCACCCACCCGTGTAAGCTGGGTGCCGAATTGAACGATACAGTCCTGATTGCACGATTTCCTGGTTTGACACCACTCCGACAACAGGAGAGAAAAACCGTCCAAGTTGGATTATCGCAGTGAATCGAATGATCATGCCCGCAATCATCAAAACGTAGCCTATATACTGCGTCCATCGTGGTAGAATCCCCAGGTGACGTATCGAGAAAGCAATCGATATGAAAATCAGCACATACATTCCAAGTATAATTAGTACCGCAGAACCACGGTCATCATTTTGCTTTTTTGGTTGCCCGCGCCGAAGCAAACGTGCACGCTTCCAGAGTGACATCTCCAACGCAAACCACACGTAGAATAATATCCAGAAGGTCGCGCCCTCATATGTATACACATTCCTCGCTATTCCCCGCCTCGTCGCCTGTTTCAAACAGCATCCACCAATGTCCTCATTATAGAGGATGAAGTGCTCCGCATTACTAAGTGCGCCAATTATTCTTGGTACGAAAAGTTCGTCCAGTCTCCTGCTCTACCCAATCCTGTTATGATCCAAACTCTATTTAACCACATTTTTACATATAGCGACTCTTGAGTTATCATGGTGAAAACAGAGTGAATCGATAGTCCAGAGTCCAGTCGTTCGGAGAAAGGGCGGAAACGGAGGGAGCAAAAATAACAAGTGAACGGGAGCAGTCCGTCGATGAGATTCGGCAACAAGTGAGACAGGAAATCGCGATTCAATTGTTCGACCTCCTTCCCGTTCCGACCATCGCCAATGTATGCGATATGACTGTCGAGCAGGTGTTGGCTCTGGTCAGGCGGTCTGAGTCAGAGGGGGCAGTTAATAGGGAACAGTCAAACGGCAGACCATCTCACAGGGTAAAGTTGCTGGATCAACCAATCTGCAACACAAAAGTCCCTATGGCGGTCAGTACAAAACGTGCAATCCAAAGACATCAAGAAGCGATCAGCAAGTTTAAGAAATATCTATAAGCAACGAAAGGATGATGAGTGATGGCTGATAAAGACTGGGACGATAATTTCCCCGATGGCGTTTTCGTCGTCCCTCGGAATCCCGATGAAGCTTCAAAACAGAACAAACCAGGCACGAGACCGAGAATCATTTGGAAACGCCCCCGTATCGTCGCTCCAATGCCTACCCCCTCGCCGTATGAAGAGAGAGTACAAAGAGAAAGTAAGCGATTCGTGAGGTTGTACGGGAGAAGAAGAGGACTGCAAAGGTAGTGCCTCCGTAACTTACGCCCAGGAACATTCGTTTCACGGTCATATGATGAAAATTCCGATCTTATATGCAAAATTCACCCTGCCACGGGGAACCATAATTGCTGACATTTATGATCTGGAGGTGAAATCAAGATGCCATTAGTCCCCTACGACCCATTCAATATCATGAGACGTGACTTTGGCTCAATCCCGCGGCTGTTCGATGATGATTGGTTCGACAGTCACTTTGCGAATATGCCACGGATTCGAGTTGACGTTCGGGAGAGCCAAAACGAAGTGATTGTGACCGCCGAAATCCCTGGGCTGGAGAAGAAGGAAGACGTGAATATTACCGTCCACGACAACCATCTTCATCTCAGCGGTAAAATCGAACGGATGGGCGAACAAAAGGACGAGAACGTGCATCGCATGGAACGATACTATGGACAATTCTCGCGCACTGTACCATTGCCGACTGCAGTGGATGACACGGGAGCAAAAGCGTCATACAGGAATGGGATACTGGAAGTCAGGATTCCTAAGAGCCAGAAGCAAATCGGTCGTCAGATTGACGTGGACTTTCACTGAAACACATACAGCAAATGCCCCTTGGGATTCCGAGGGGCGTTTTTGCATTTCAGCATGTTGAACAACGTGTTCGTTTACGTCTCGCTGTGCCATGACTCAACATGAACCGCCCCGTTGAATCAGCTTCAAGGGATATGTCAATCAAATCCCACTAATTTTGTACCCGCTGACTGTCTAACAGACCCTCAACAGAAATTTGATTTCTCCCATTTGCTTTGGCTTTGTAAAGTTCTACATCCGCAAGCTGAAACAAGTCGTTAAACTGCAACACCGTACCCTCCCCGTTATCTGCAACACCCAGACTTGCGGATATAGGTACTGGGGTCTCGCCACAGCTAACATTCAAGTTTCGAATCGCCTCTAACATCTGCTCCGCTTTCCTTACGCCTACATCAAGAGTAACCCCACGTAAGATTACAACAAACTCATCCCCACCATAGCGACCAATCAAGTCCTCTTTTCGTAAGACGCTCGTACATGCGTCTGTGACCTGACGGATGACTTCATCACCAAACAAGTGTCCGTACTGGTCATTGATGCGCTTAAAATGGTCGATGTCCACGACAATACAAACGATGTTTTCACACCGATCCGCCGCTTCTCTGAGCCATTCGTTTGCGGTTGATTCCAGTCGATATCGATTTGCTAAACCCGTCGCATGGTCGGTCGTTGCCCTCTTCTTTAAATCTGCCAAACTGTGCTTTACTTCAAGTTGTAAGGCGGTTCGTTCCAGCTCTCTCTTTCGACTTTCTAAAAGCACCGAAATGTATTCCTTCTGAGCATAGAACCCCGTCTCGATATCTCCCATTTGTTCACACAGCCTGCAACGCTCTCTTTGGATCTCTTCGAGAAGATAAATGTCATCGTAATGGCTGACCAAATCCCTGGCATGGGTCAACCATTCGAACGCTTCCCGATAGTGACCCTGATGGGAGTACCAACTCCCTCGCAACATGCTGAATTGAACTTGTTCCCTGATGTATGTATCCGAATCGAGGACAGACTCATTTTCGATTTCTTCAATGAATAACCTCGACCCCTTAAAATCCTCAAGCCCTATGTACGCCTCGGCGATATTCAGCTTGACCCTGACTTTCAGAATCGGGCTGGACGGAGAATGAATCTTTGCCATCTCAAGCCCCAACTTCCCCATCGCAAGCGCACTCGCGAAGTTCCTTTCCACGAGGAGTAGGTGACTGTAATTGCTGTACGCATTGCTCACAATGTTGTACTTTCGTAACCGTGTACCAAGGTTAATGGCTTTGTCCAAGGTGGACTTTGCCTTGTCATAATCCTTGTTGTATTCGTACAGCAAAAATAGGACATTGTGTCGATTCAAATGGTCAGTTTCGTCCCCATGTTCTCGACAGACTTCATCATAAGCACTGATGCAACGAAACGCTTCCTCAATATCGCCGATACAGTAGTACGATGCCGCACTGTTCAAATGGGCAACGAGGATCGATTTATAATCGCCAATCTCCTCACCGCGTTTCAGAAGATCGAAGCAAGCCTCGATGGTCTCTTTGTATTTTCCCTTCGCTCGAAGAGAAGTCACCTGTTGTTGAAGTGACTGGATGTTGCTTTCATGCATGGTCTCACACCTCACAAAGACAGGGATGAGCAAACCGCTTAAGGGTCGAGGTGTGTCATTCTCCTCACATAAATAAGGATGAGCACTCCGTGCCCAGCTATTTGCCTTTAAACTTCTTGGTCTATCATGTCGAATCCTGCACATAAGCACTTGTTAGATAGTGATTAAAGGTATTGTGATTAAGACGCAATAGCAGGTCTGCCTTGGTTGTCGATGTTTACAATCGACCAAGCCGCCCTTGTGCCCTTTGGACCTTCCAAGGGATATTTCGATCCTTCATTGTTCCGTTGGCATCTTCAAAGTCATCAACGAATGTTACCCACAACATCGCTCCTATTTGTGGATAACTCATCTCTGCCCAACTTGCTGATTGTAATCATATTCCATTTTCAAAATCGAAAATCGCAAATTTGAATTGTGCATTTTTCAAAACGGTTTACACCAGATAATTACAGATTTAAGGGGAAAGGGGGCAATCAACCTCAATAACGAATGATTTCTCCATGTCACAGTCCTGCCATTGGACGATTTTCACCTTAGTTTTCCACAGCATTCCATTTCCGATTTTGAAAATGAACAATACCTATTCTGCATTTCACTTTGCCACTCACCAGAACTCTTCATGAAGTGGCGATTAGAGACTGCCTGGTGGTCGGTAAGGCTTATCGGGCATAGTCCCATATGTCCCGAAACCGCGCCGTTACCAAGCTTCTTCCCGTTCTCTCCAGCACAGTCCTTTCCCTATACCCTCCTGTAACCTTTTCCCAATTCTGATTTTGAAATTTGCAAATTACCTATTTTGCATTTCTAACTATGTTCCCATCAAAAAATCCCCTGACATTTTCCCCGCTCCAATCCCGCATTCCACCGTCCTCAATTGTGAACAGTGATAATAATGTCTCGCAAGCAGTTCCCTTTTTTCTCGCCTTGACCCTGTTTTTTCCTGTCAAGACTTTATTCTTGGGATAATAAAGTTCGGGTAAAAAAGACGGGAAAAGGGCTTGTAGGGCAAGGATTTCTCCGTTTTGCCTCACGCCGTTTTCCCGCTTGTATCAGGTGTTTATTATGTCTGGAGCAGGTGTTTATTCGAGTTTGCGAGAGAATTTTATTTACCTACAACTCTTCTGACGAGCGACACACAGCACTCCACATGCGCCGTCTGAGGAAACATGTCCATCGGTTGAATGGCAGCAATTTCGTATCCATTGGTCAGAAGAATCTGCAGATCGCGCCGAAGTGTGGCCGGATTGCAAGAAGCATAGACAATCCGCGGAATCTTCGCCTGGATGGCAGCACGCAGCGCAGGGCCATCAATGCCTTTTCGCGGCGGATCGAAGACGATTGTGCTCGGGCGCGCGCCAGATTGCACCCATTGCGGCAGCCACGCTTCCACCCTGCCTCTATGAAACTCCGCATTGGTCACGCGGTTCCGAACAGCGTTCGCTTTCGCGTCGTCGACCGCCGAAGCAATCTCCTCGATCCCGATGGCCCTCTTCGCGCCTTGGGCCAGCATCAGCGTCATCGTGCCAATGCCGCAGTACGCGTCCACCACCGTATCTTCGGGACGAATCTGCGCATAATCGAGGACGATGTCGTACAACCGACTTGCCATGTCCGTTTGCACTTGCAAAAACGATCGCGGAGACACACGGAACTGTATGCCCCCAATTTCCTCCATCAACTGTCCGTCGCCTTTCAGCACGTCGACCTTGTGTCCCCAAACCGGGCCGTCGACACGGTCTTGTTCGGTGAACGCAACGGTCTTGACCTGCTTCGCGTGAAATCTCGCCAACGCGCGGCGCAGCGATTCGTCGTTGTGGATCGCGGCGAACACCACGAGCTGCTCGCCGTTTGCCTGAGACTCCCGCACAATCACATGATGGACGGCTGCCGCGGTGTCGCGCCCCAAACTCGTCAGGAACTTGCGAGCTCTATCCAACGTTTCCTGCATCGGCTCGCTGAGCAGATGGCATGAATCAGTGGGCACCATGTCATGCGTGCCGTGGCCGAAGAATCCCATTTCAACGCGGGATTCATCCTCGTTGTATCGCACAGGCATCTGCACTTGATTGCGATAGCGAAATTCGCGCGTCGATCCGATGATTGGCCGCACGAACGTCTCCACATCCGGGCCAAGCTTGGAAGCGAGGTAGCGGATGCGGTTTTCCTTCCACGCGAGCTGTGCCTCGTAACTCAGGTGTTGCACCTGGCATCCTCCACAGGCCCCAAACACTGGGCACGGAGCGTCCTGGCGATCCGGTGACGCATCCAACCGCTGTTCGATCACGGCACGAACAAACCGTTTCTCCCGCGCAGTGACGCGAACCACAGCGCGCTCTCCGGGCAAAAGAAACGGGATGAACGCAGTCATCCCGTCAATCGTCGCGACGCCGTCGCCGTCGTCGTTGAGGCGCACAGCAATCGTTTCATGCAACGCACCGAGTTCAAGAGATTTTCCTTCAGACATCGTGTTCCTCCTAGATTACCTCGGTAAGCTCATCTCTATATGTTCATAGATGCTCAATTTTGCTCAGTCGATCGCGTTGATCTTCTCTATCAACAGTTGGTTGACGAGGCCCGGATTGGCTTTGCCTTTCGTCGCCTTCATGGCCTGCCCGACCAATGCGGCGATTGCCCGATCCTTGCCGCCTTTATAATCCGCAACGGATTTGGGGTTATTCGCGATAATCTCATCGAGAATGGGGCCCAGAACGCTCGCGTCGCTGATTTGCTCCATGCCTTGCTCCTGGATGATGGCCGCGGCGGATTTCCCTGTCTCCCACATCGACTTGAACACGTCCCTGCCTTGCTTGGACGATATCTTGCCGCTCGAAATCTCGCTGATCAACCCCGCCAAATTCTCTGGCGTGATGGGGCATTCGGCAAACGTCTTACCTTCGTTGTTCAATGCGCCGAGAATGTCGCTCATAACCCAGTTGCTCGCAGCCTTTGCGTCGACGCCGAACCCAATGACTTGCTCATAGTATGTCGCAGTTTGCGGATCCGCAGTCAACACGCCGGCATCGTACGCCGGAAGTCCCAACTCGGCTTCGTAGCGTTGCCGCTTCGCGGCTGGGAGCTCCGGAATGGATGCCCGAATTTCGGCGAGCCATGCGTCGTCGATGTCGAGATCGACCAAATCAGGCTCCGGGAAGTATCGATAGTCATGCGCTTCTTCCTTGGAACGCATGGAGATGGTCGTCTGCGTCGCTTCATCGAATCGACGCGTCTCCTGCACAACGGCCTCGCCGTTTTCGTAAAGTTCCCGCTGCCGCTCCACTTCGTATTCCAACCCGCGTTGGACGTTGCGGAAGGAGTTCATATTCTTCAATTCGGCCTTGTTGCCAAACTTCGTTTCCCCAACCGGACGCAGCGAAATATTCGCGTCACAGCGCAGCGATCCTTCCTCCATCCGGCAGTCCGAGACATCGCAATACTGCATGATGCTCTTCAGCGCCTCCAGATAGAGGCGAGCTTCTTCCGGGGATCGAATGTCGGGTTCAGACACGATTTCAATCAGCGGTACGCCCGTGCGATTGAAATCGACCAACGTGTGCGATCCGTCCGCGGCATGCGTGGACTTTCCAGCGTCCTCTTCCAAATGCAGGCGCGTAATACCGATGCGCTTCGTTTCGCCATTCAGCTCGATCTCGATATAGCCGTGTTCACCAATCGGCTTATCGAATTGCGATATTTGATACCCTTTTGGCGAGTCCGGGTAGAAATAGTTTTTTCTGTCGAACTTCGACTTCTGGTTGATTTGGCAATTGAGCGCCATCGCCGCTCGAAGCCCCAATTCCAAGGCGTTGCGATTGAGTACCGGCAGCGCGCCGGGATGTCCCATGCACACGGGACAGACGTTGGTGTTCGGCTCCGACTTGCTGTCGTTTTTACAACCGCAGAAGATCTTCGATGCCGTCTTCAACTCCACGTGCACTTCAAGTCCAATGACGGTCTCCCAATTCATCGTGCCACCCCCAAGACCGGCGCTTGCCACGTAAAGGTCCGCAACTGCTCGTACGCGTGCGCGACGCGCAAAATCGAATGTTCGTCGAACGGCTTGGCCAAGATTTGCAACCCGATGGGCAGTCCATCAGAAAATCCGCAGGGCACACTCGCGCCGGGAATGCCTGCGAGGTTGGCCGGAATCGTGTAAATATCGTTCAGGTACATTTGCAGCGGATTGTCCGCCTTTTCGCCGAATTGGAACGCCGTCGTGGGCGCCGTCGGCATCAAGATGACGTCGCAGGATGCAAACGCCTGCTCGTAGTCTTGGCGAATTTTCGTTCGCATTTGCTGCGCCCGCTTGTAGTAGGCGTCGTAATAGCCCGACGACAAGGCGTATGTGCCGATGATAATGCGGCGTTTGACTTCCATGCCAAATCCTTCGCTGCGGGAGCGCTCGAACATGTCGATCACGCCGCTCGCCTCAGCCCGACGGCCGTAACGTACCCCGTCGAAACGAGCGAGATTGGAGGAGGCTTCAGCCGGCGCAATCAAATAGTAAGTCGCAACGGCGTACTCCATATGCGGAAGTTCGACTTCCACGACTTCGGCGCCGGCACCTTGCAGCGCCCGAACCGCTCCGTCCACCGCGGCCTTCACAGCAGGCTGCAGTCCTTCCTCAGGCAGATTGCGCACGATGCCAATCCGAATGCCCTTGACGCCGGCATCGATCCCGGCCGTAAAGTCGACCTGCTGCTCGGCAGGCAGCTTGGCGGAAGTCGAATCCATCGGATCGTAGCCGCAAATGGCGTTCAGGACGATGGCGGCGTCTTCCGCAGAACGAGTGAATGGCCCAATCTGGTCCAAGGACGAAGCGAACGCGATGAGGCCATAACGCGAAACGCGTCCGTATGTCGGCTTGATGCCAAAGCAGCCGCAAAATGCGGCGGGTTGACGAATCGATCCACCCGTGTCCGATCCCAGGGCAAACGGCACGAGTCCGGCAGCCACAGCTGCCGCCGAACCACCGCTGGAACCACCCGGCACATAGTTTGCCCCGTAGGGGTTGGCCGTCTTTTGAAACGCGGATGTTTCCGTCGAAGAACCCATCGCAAACTCGTCCATATTGGTCTTGCCGACGAGAATGCCGCCAGACTGGCGCAGTTTCTGAGCGACGGTGCCATCGTACGGCGGAATGTAGTTTTCGAGAATGCGGGAAGCCGCCGTCGTGCGAATTCCCTTCGTAATCATGTTATCCTTCAGCGCGTACGGAATCCCGAACAACGGTCCCGACTCGTTGGTGAGCTGCTGCTTTTTGGCGTGATCGCGGGCTTCCTCAGCTGTCACTGTCAAAAACGATTTCAGCGCTCCATCGTACCGTTCAATCGCGTCGAGCGACTCGTTGACCCAGTCACTGGGACTGGTTTCGCCGGATCGGATGGATGCAATCATGTCTTTCAAACTATGTAACGTCACGCTTCGCTTCCCCCTTCGAGCACGGCGGGCACACGGACCTGTCCCGCTTCGCTGTCAGGCGCATTCATCAGTGCCGCGTCGCGTGGAAGGCTGTCTCGCACGACATCGTCACGCAACACATTGGTCTGTTGGAACGGGTGGCTCGTCGGTTCGACGCCGGTCAAGTCCACTCGTTGCAAAGTTTCCGCATAGTCCAGGATGTCGCTCAACTGCGGAGCCAGGAGCGCCTTCTCCGAATCCGGCATCGCCAAACGCGCCAACCGGGCGACGTGACTGACTGTTTCTTCCGTAATTTTCAACGTACGTCCTCCTTGATATGGCATGTCCGATCTCGTCACAGATCTTCGCTGCAGAGGTTGTCCAAAGATTCCAACGAGGTCGCACTTTGCCAGGCGGGTTCTGTGGGGATTATAGCACAGCGGACGTGCTCTCGCTCACTGCTTCAGTGGGAAACGATCTCAACCAGGATGGAGGCGAGGGAAAAACAGACACCGACCAAATACAGAATCGCGACTGTTTGAATCTGGGTGAGACCAGACTTCATCATCATGTGAAAGGTATGGCCCTTGTCGGCGACGTAGACAGGACGCCGTTCCTTGAATCGGCGGGAGACGACCCAGACGGTGTCGAGAATCGGCACGCCGAGCGCCAACACGGGTACAGCCACCGAAACGAGCGTCGCGCTTTTAAACGCCCCGTCAATCGCGATTGCCGCCAACGCGTATCCAAGAAACGTGGCGCCGGCGTCACCCATAAAAATTCTGGCTGGGTGGAAATTGTATTTCAGGAAACCGAGGCACGCACCGACGAGGGATACCGCCAATATCGCCATGGTGTCTTGACCTTTCATCAACGCGATAAGCACCAGCGTCATGGAAGAAATCGAAGCCAGCCCAGCCGCCAGACCGTCCACGCCGTCGAGAAAGTTCATCATATTGGTCATGCCGACGACCCAAAACACCGTCGCCAAAACCGACAACCACAAAGGAAATGTGAAATAGGAATGGTACAGAGGCAAATTGACGCCGCTAATCCGAATGTGGTACACCACCAAAATCAATGAAGCGAGGATTTGCGTGAGGAACTTCGGCCAAGCCTTAAAATCCTTGCCGCGCGTCTTATAGAAATCGTCGATCACGCCAATGCAGAAAATCAACAACCCGCCAACGGTGATACCCCAAAACGTGGAGTGTTTGTGCCCTACCAAGCCAGCGGCGACCACAAACGCGAGATAGATAGCAAGTCCACCGAGCAAAGGGATGGGTTCCCGATGAATTTTTCGACTGTTCGGCCGATCCACGAACCCCGTTCGCAACGCGAACACGCGGACAAGCGGTATTGTAGCCAAGGAGATCGCGATGGCAATGGCAAAACATATGAATAGGGACCAAATCGGGATCATATCTGGTCAAACAGCCTCCAGTCGAATCGTCGTATACCATTTACTTCTATAAAAATAACGCAAAAAGATTGAAAAATTTTTCAAAAGCAGAGGGTTTGATTGCTTCACAAACTGTTTCCCAAACCAGTTCGGATAACCCTAGGCATGGCAAGTCCTCTCGTTACATAGATATATAACCGAATCCATGCAAATTCATTATACTACGCGAGGGGGCCTACCACATTGGCTTCGAACGACATCATCATCGGATTGCTGATTGCGCTGCCTATTGCCTTCATTGCCGGCCGATTCTCCAATCGTATCGCATTCTTTCACGCTCAGACGGAACAAAAGCTGACGGTGCCGGAGTTTCTCAAGTCAAAAGAATGACGTGCGCGCGCAAAATGGGTCGGGCTCTGCTTTTGCGGAGCCCTCAGTCGCGCAACCCGGCCGCGTCGACAAGCTGTAAGAACGCACCCTCATCGAGAATTTGCAGCGACGGATTCTTGCCGGAGCGGATGAGATCTTGCGCTTTCTCCAGTTTGCTTCCGGCCTTTTCGCCGGCGACGACAAAATCGGTCTTTGCACTTACACTGCCCGTAATGACCCCGCCCAATCGTTCAATCCAAGCTGTCGCCGTCTTTCGATCCGCTTGCGCAAGCGTCCCCGTCAACACGATGGTCTTGCCAGTAAAGGGACTCTCCACTTTCTCGATCCGCTGGCCCAGGTAATCCATATTCAATCCCAAATCCTCTAGATCCCGAATCAGCTCTTGTACGCCTGGCGTGGCAAAATAGCCGGCGATGCTCTCTGCCATCTTCGGACCGACGTCTGGAACCGTGACCAGCGAATCCACGGTGGCGGACATCAGATTCTGCATCGTCCCGTACGCCTGCGCGAGCGTCTTCGCCGCCTTCTCCCCGACGTGCCGTATTCCTAAACCAAACAGAAGGCGCTCCAACGAGTTGCGCTTGCTCTGTTCAATCGCATCCAACAGTTTATCCGCGAGTTTCTCGCCCATTCGATCCAGTTGTAACAAATCGCTTTTCGTCAGCCGATAGAGATCGGCAACCGTGTGGATGAGCCCCTTCTCGAGCAAAATGGCGATCCATTGCTCCCCGAGGCCCTCGATATTCATGGCATCCCTGGAGACGAAGTGGATCAGGCTTTCGCGAATCAGCGCAGGACAACTCGGATTGACACAACGCCAGGCGACCTCGCCGTCCAAACGCCGCAGCGGTTCTCCGCACTGGGGGCAGCACTCGGGCATCGCGAACGTGGGGTAATCGAACGTTCGCCGATCCGCAAGCGACTTGATCACCTCAGGGATAATATCACCGGCTTTTTGCACAACGATGACATCGCCAACGCGAATGTCACGCTCGCGAATCAAATCTTCGTTGTGGAGTGACGCGCGCGAGACGGTGGTTCCGGCAAGCTGAACGGGATCGAACACGGCGGTTGGCGTGACCGCGCCCGTACGGCCAACGCTCAACTCGATGTCCCGAAGGATGGTCTCAGCCTGTTCCGCCGCGTATTTGTAGGCGATGGCCCAACGCGGGCTCTTCGCGGTAAAGCCCAGTTCCTGTTGCAGAGCCAGGCTGTCCACTTTTATGACCATGCCGTCTGTTGCGTAGGGCAATGTGTGGCGCTTCTCGGCCCACTCGTCTATGTAAGCAATCACGTCCGCGATGGAGCGGCAGATCTTCCGTTCACCGTTGGCCGGCAAACCGAGACGGCTCACCCACTCCAAAGCCTCGCTGTGATATTCAACGGGATACGATTCAGCCTGCGCCAATTGGTAGACGATCACGCCCAAGCGTCGCGAAGCGGCAATGGCGGGATCGAGCTGGCGCAGCGATCCCGCCGCGGCGTTGCGCGGATTGGCAAACGGCATCTCGCCCGACGCCTCGCGCTGTTCATTCAGAAGCGCAAAAGCCTTCTTTGGCATGTAGGCTTCACCGCGAACTTCGAGTGAAACTGGCTCGGACAACTGCAGTGGCACATTGCGAATGGTCCGGATATTCTGGGTGATATCCTCGCCAACATCGCCATCGCCGCGCGTCGCGCCACGAATCAATTTCCCCTGCTCGTAACGCAGTGAAACGGCAAGACCGTCGATCTTCAACTCACAGACATACGTGACATCTCTGCCGATCACTTGCCGGACGCGCCGATCAAACTCAAGCAGTTCCTCGGTCGAATACGCGTTGGCAAGCGAGAGCATGGGAATCTCGTGCTCGACTTTGGCGAACCCTGCCGCCACCGGCGCACCCACCCGCTGACTTGGCGATGTGTCCGATTGAAGCTCAGGATATTCCGATTCGAGATGAATCAGTTCACGCATCAGCGCGTCCCAATCCGCATCCGAAATCGATGGATTATCCTCCGTGTAGTAGCGGCGATTGTGATACTCAATCTCTCGCCGCAGGGCTTCAACCCGATCTCTGGCTTCCTCGAACGTCAATCCCATGGTTCCATCCTCCGACACACCATTTCCCTTTTAAGAGGTTGTCCGAAAAGGGTCATACTTTGACGATTGGAGCGAACTTCGCGAAAAGCTTTCGCTCGCCGATGGGTTCTTCAAACCGAACCATCAGTTCGAGGCTTTCCCCATGGCCGTTCGTCGACACAATGGTGCCCCGCCCCCACTTGCGATGTTCGACGACATCGCCGGGATCGTACGAAAGCGACAGGTCGGCCCCGAAAGACTGAGGAACCACCATGCCCGACCCGTTCCCTGCCAACTCCGCGGGGCGCCTCGGTGGATCCCGGCGCTCCACGAGAAATGATTGCCGCATCGTTCCTGCTTGTTCCAGGGCGTCACTTGGCATTTCAGCCAGGAATCTCGATGTCGTAAACGATCTCCGCTCACCGAAGATCATTCGGTTGCTGCAGGTCGTAAGGTACAGGCGCTCTTTCGCCCGCGTAACTCCAACATAGCAGAGACGTCGCTCTTCCTCCATCTCCTCGGGTGACTCGAGAGCCCTCTTGTGCGGGAACACACCTTCCTCCATACCCACCAGAAACACGGTTGGAAATTCCAAACCCTTCGCCGCGTGGAGCGTCATCATGGTCACTTCGTCTCGCTGAGATTCCCCGCCCTGCGGCATACCTTTGTTCAAATCCGTATCCGCGACCAGGGCGACTTCCGTCAAGAACTGCTCCAATGGGGTAACTCCGTCGTCCCGGCTTCCGTTTTCATCGAACTCTCTCGTCAGCGACAAGAACTCATCCAAGTTTTCCAATCGGCTTTGCGCTTCCAAGGTCTTTTCAAGTTCCAGCGCTTCACGGTAACCCGTCCTTGCAAACACTTCCTCCGTCAAATCCGTAAGCGGGAGGAACTCGCGCTGCCTCTGCAGGTTTAAAACCATTTGAACAAAATGCGCGACGGTCTCTGCCGCCTTGCGGCTCAACCCTGCTTCCGAAGCGCGGCTTGCGGCAGCGAAAAGCGATAGTCCGTGATGACGCGCAAACTCTTCCAGCTTGCGAATCGACGTATCTCCAAGGCCGCGCTTTGGCACGTTGATGACCCTCGAAAACGAGACGTCGTCGTCGGGATTGGAAACAAGCCGCAAATAGGCAAGAACGTCCTTGATCTCGCGCCGTTCATAGAACTTGAGACCGCCGTAAATCCGATACGGGATGCCCCTTTGCAGAAACATTTCCTCAATCACGCGCGACTGAGCGTTCGTTCGATACAGGACGCTCACATCCGCATACGAAGCACCGTTCGACACCAGCTCCAAGATTTGGTCCGCCACATACTGCGCCTCCACGCGCTCGTCGGCGGCGTGAAACAGACGCGCCTTTTCGCCATCGCCGGCGCTGGTCCACAGCCGTTTGTCGCGTCGAACCTGATTTTTGGAAATCACCTGGTTGGCAATTCGCAGAATGGTTCCGGTGGATCGATAATTTTGTTCCAACCGAATGACGGCTGCGTTGGGATAATCTCGCTCGAAGTCGAGGATGTTCCGGATATCGGCACCTCTCCAACCGTAGATGGATTGGTCCGAGTCGCCTACGACGCACACGTTTTTGCGCTTTTCCGCCAACAACTTCACCAACACGTACTGGGCATGGTTCGTATCTTGGTACTCGTCGACGTGAATATGAGAAAAACGCTGCTGATAATACTGCAGGACACTGGGCTGTGATCGAAAGAGCTCGACAGTTTTCATAATCAAGTCGTCGAAATCGAGCGAGTTGTTTTCCTTGAGCCGACGCTCGTACTCCGAGTACACGTTCGCCACCATCTTCTCGTACGGCGAACCCGCACTGTCCTGTACTTTTGCCGCGGATCTCAACTCGTTCTTGTGTTGACTGATCTGATGCAGAACCGCTCTCGGCTCATATTTCTTCGTATCGATGTTCATGTCGACCATGACGCGCTTTACAACCGACAGTTGATCCGCGCCATCCAGAACGGTGAACGAGTTCGAGTAGCCAATGTGCGCAATGTCCCTGCGCAAAATTCGAGCGCACAGCGAGTGAAATGTCGACGTCCAAATATCTGCGGCGGCTGGCCCCACCAACCGTTCAATCCGCTCTGTCATTTCTCTGGACGCTTTGTTGGTAAACGTGATGGCCAAAATCGCCCACGGAGGAACGCGCCGCACCGCGATGAGGTAGGCGATCCTTCGCGTCAAAACACTTGTTTTTCCACTCCCCGCCCCCGCCAAAATCAAGAGTGGGCCATCCGTATGTTGAACGGCTTGCTGCTGTTCAGGATTGAGGCCTTGCAAAATCGTCTGCTCGTTCGTTTCGATGAGTGACACAAACTCATCCCTTTCCGTCACCTTCGTCCTTTCAAGTATATCAGTCTTGTGCCAGACATGCGATCATCTGTTCGCATCCATGAAATTACTTCAGGGAGAGGTTGACGCTCCGCCAATACCCTGCTATAGTGTCATTTGTCCGCTTTGCGAAGCGGTCGATCACGACGGAATGTAGCTCAGGTGGTAGAGCGCACGGTTCGGGACCGTGAGGTCGCAGGTTCGAGTCCTGTCATTCCGACCAGAGTAGTAATAATGCGGGAAAACGGCGTATTTTCGAGTTGTGAAAACCGTGTGGCCGTAGCCTGACACGTTTTCATTGAGCTGTGACCACTTGTTTCCTGAGATAGGATTCAGGAAGGAAGTGGTTTTTTTGTTGATCAAATTTGCGATTAAAGATTTTATTGATGATCGAAAGTTGAAAAACGTCTCTCCCCACACTCTCCAAGGTTATAAGCGTACACTTGATGAATTCCATCAGTTTTGTGTCGAAAATCAGCGTATTGACATGTCCAATGTTATCCACCTCCTCGTTAAAAGCTATTTCATCCACTGCCAATGTGAGCGAGACAACAGCCCTGTAACCCTGAACCACAAGCTGATAAACCTCCGTGCATTTCTAAACTATGCCCAATCAGAATTGGAACTCTACGACGAGAAAAGTAATCCAATACGGAAAATTTCAAGATTCCGAACCGATGTCAAAATCGAGGTTTTCTCGGATTATCATATCCGGCAGATGCTTTTGTACTTTCGTCGTCTTAAACAGCGAGAAAAGACATTCTATGCCGTAAGTGTGTTTGTCAATCGAAAAGTTGACCACCTTGCTAACCGAATTGTTGACCACCCCGGGCGAAACGTTAGCCAGCAGTCAGGTGTGTTTTTCCGTTGCTCGGAAGAGGGTTACATATAGATGGTGTAGGTCTCTCTCTGTCTGAGAGCGAGGGTAGTGTCAGCGATCACAACGTACCAGCTGTCGGCCATCTCCAGCCTACACGGGAAGCGCGTGCGGCCAAGCAGTAACTCAAATGTTTCACCGCAGTGAAGTCCATAATCCGTGGTTCCCGTCGTTACAACCCATCTGTTCATATTTGGTTGGTATGAGAGACGGGATCTGTGCATTTATCTCACCTCCTTTCCACCCCGGGGCTTAGAAGTAGAAGTTATCGTTGTTTTCTAAGTGTCCATGTTGCTCCACACTCTTCACCGGTCGGTGTAACTCGGCTTCCATCGCTTCATCCAATATTTTTTCCGCTGCCTCTGCAGTGAGTCTTGCTGAGCACTGCTCATTTTGGTGGAAGGTGTACAACCACTTTCGGCGGGTCCCGAACTCCATGGTGAGTTGGTTGTCTGTCACTGCGAGCACTTGTCCTCGTTCGTAGCACTCTGTCACTCGGACGCCTATCGTCATGCCTGTGAACAGAGGGAATACTTGGTATCCCATGTCAAAACACCAGCCTATTCCGTTCATACCATCGTTTCGCAGCAAACCGGTCCCCCATTTCATCATGCAGTCCCCCTATCGATTGCGTTGCGCTTTTGGCTCTCACGGAAGCGGTACGACTCACCTTCAAACACGAGAATATGAGCATGGTGGGTCAGGCGATCCAGCAACGCCGTAGTCATCGTCGTGTCATGAAACACCTCGTCCCAGCGGCCGAATTCGAGGTTTGTGGTGATCAGTAAGCTGCCGTGTTCGTAACGGTGTGCGCAGAATTGGAACAACAGCGGTCCGCCCTGGGTGAGTGAGACGTAGCCGAGCTCGTCTGCAATCACGAGGTCGAACTTGTCCCACATACGCAGATACCTTGGCAACCGGTACTCGGACTCTGCCTGCAGTAATTCCTGGACAAGTTGCATCACCGGGATGAATCGGACACGGTACCCGGCCGCAATCGCACAATGTCCCAGCGCGACAGCCACATGAGACTTCCCAGTGCCACTTCCGCCCATACACACGACGTTCTCCTTGTCCCGCACGAAATTCGCTTCTGCAAGGCTCAGGATCTTTGGTTTGGAGAGGCTCGGAATCGCCGTGAAGTCAAACTCTTGGAGTGTCCTTGCTACCGGGAACTTGGCCTGCCGTGTGTACGTCTGTAGACGGCTTTGTTGGCGGGACAACCGTTCTTCCTCCAGGCATCCGGCTAGGAATCGCGTCAACGAGTAGTCATTGTCCACCGCCTCTCGTGCAAGCGACGCATAGGACCTGCGCAGACCCGGAAGGCGTAATTCCTTGCAATACAGGTCTATCTTAGCGGCTTGGATATTGTCGTCCATCAGTGCACCACCCCTTTGGCTAGGGAATCGTAGCGAGAAAGGCTTTGCTTACTGAGACGGAAGGCTTTCAGTTCATCCGGGATCACAACTGTGCCGCTTGTGTTCTCAACTGGTGAGAGGCGCTTGCGAATTTGTTCGGCGCTCACGTGATCGGGGCCAATTTCCTGAATGGCTTGTAGAATCTCTTCGGCTCGGAACGAGCGATGTAACTGGAGGACAGGCACGAAGTCCTTGTAGCCATCTGGCCGGCTCGCCATCATGCGGCGGCGAACCTGTTGGTAGACTTCCGGTAGTTGGCGTACAACCGCAGCGTGTGTAACAGCATGCGGCTTTCTTTCAAGGACGGACAGGTAATGCTCAAGTTCCAGAAGCGTCTGTTGTCGGTCATGAGACCTCTTGTGCGTCGCGACCATGCGGTCCCTGTCGACAATCTCGATCTTCTCCGCAAACGCGCGCAGTTGCAGCGTTTTCCCCACATACTCACTTGGCACGGAGTATCGATTTCTCTGGAAAGTCACCAAGCATAGCTTGTTCACCGTGACCCAATGTGAAACGGCGCAGATGTGCGGGCGCTCAGGCAACGTCCGCATCCCGGCGCGTTCTTGTTCCCACATCGACCAGTTCTGCTCACGCTTCTTTGAACACCAAGCCAGAAGCTGGTCATTGAATTCTTCAAGGCTGTCCACTCTGGGGACGGGTACGCAGACGTGTCGACGGACGTACCCGACGCCATTCTCTACGCTACCTTTCTCGTTGGGTTCCCCTGATCGACAATAGTCGCTGTCAAATAGATAGTGCGCACGCAGTGAGGATAAAAGCGTGTGTTCCTCACGTGCTGGCCCCGCAAGGATCTTCGTCACCGCCGTCTTGGGATTGTCGTAGCGCACGCCAGCCGGAACCGCGCCAAACCACTCAAACGCCAATCTGTGTCCTTCCAGGAACGCCTCCAGTCTCTCCGTGGAAAATGCATAGGCAAACAAGACTCCGCTCATTCGTAGGCGCATCACGAATATGTGTACGACCGTCCGCTTGCCGCCCACATAAATCGTGACGGATCCAAAGTCAGCTTCGGCCAACTCACCAGCATCCGCTGTGAGTGGAACAAACGCCTCTTTGGACTTGTCCTTCAAGCGACTTACCCAGTGGCGGACAGTAGACTCCGCAGCATCGAACTCATCCTTGTACTCATCGGCAAGCCGCTCGTAGATACGTACTGAGGTATGGTGCTGCTTGGCCGGAACGCCGGGTTTCTTGTCCTCTTCCAGCCAGCGCTCAATGACTGGGAGCCAACGTTCCATCTTCGGTCTCGGGCGAGGTTTGTTCAAAGTGTATTTGGGGATGTCTGCGTCAGACAGCATTTTGCGGACTGTCTGGCGCGACACTTCGCACTGTTGGCTAATCTTTCGAATGGACCAACCATCCACAAAGCGACGTTTACGGATATATTCTTTAGTGACCATCTCGATCATTCCTTTTCCTCCCGCTCGTGTAGTCTCAGCAACTACAGCGTACAGGAAGGGGATGTCGGGGTGGTCAATTTTTCGGTTATCAATGTACCTCCACGTGGTCAACTTTTATGTTAGCGAACACAAGCGAAAATTTCAAAGTGGTAGAATGCCGCTTCAAAATGTACATAAACGAGGGAAGGAGAACAGCGTGCAACCACCAAACATCTTGCCGGTATCCACCATCGCGCACATTTTCGAAATCATTCCAAGGATGATTTGGATCATGTTTGGCGCGCTGGTGGGTGTATTTCTCATCTATAAACTCGTCTATAAATTATTCGGCATGGTAGCCATGATAGCGAGTATTTTCACTCTTGGCGGTGTCGGATTTGTCTTTGTACGAATTCAACGTGTCGTGGTAAAGTGGCAAACAACTGTCACTCATTCCACTTCACATCCAACACACGCAGGCACGGTTCACGTGCCGACGAACGGATCGCAAATTGCCAATCCGCTGGCCCAAGGCATGCACCCCCAGTTGTCGCTCCCTAATGTAAATGCTATGAATCCGCTCATGTATCAGAGTTCTTGGTTAATTGCAGCAGTCATCGTGGTCGCGATGGTTTCGACGCTATTATTCCTCATTGTTCGAGTCATACCGTCGAGAACACGAATTATCCTACTTCATCGCCTCAGAGCAACAAGCGTCGCCACATCTTCAAAACGTGACACGGAAGATAGGGATTTTCACCTATCGGATATTGAAATAGGCGTTCGCAAAGATAATGGCCGTCCCGTCTTTCTCGAAGGGCGTGATCGATTCTTGCATACGCTTGTCGTCGGGAGTACGGGTACGGGGAAGACGAGTCGCATTTTGACCAAAGGTGTGTACCAGGATATCCGTGAAATTGCGTTAGGCAATCCGATGGATGTCATTGTTCTCGATCCCGATGGCGGCTTTGCACAAAGCGCCCTCGACTTTGCTGAGAAAATGAATGTGAAGCGGGACGTCATTGACTTGCGGGGCGGAATCGGACACGTCAGTACGGTGTCTTTCAATCCGTTTTCAGGCGGTGATATCGCCGACATTGTAGATAATGTTCGCGTTGTTCTCAAAGAGCAGATGGGTGAACAGGATTCGTTTTTCCAAAATGCACAGGACGATTTGGTTCGCAGTGTCATTCAGGTGCAAGTCCCGCTATGGCCAGAGACAGACTTTGTTCAGTTTTCCGAGTTGGTGACGGATCCCGTGCACTTCCGAGCTGTGTGTTCCATGGTCTACGACCATGCCATGCATCGGAGGCCGGAGCGTGGTAAGGGCAAGAAGGATGAGAACGGTGGCGTGGCAGACTTATGGATGCATGAGCGTCCGTATGTTGAGGCTCGCTACGATGAGATGGAAGAGCATCATCGAAGTATGGTCTTGTCTGCTGCTCGGTCATTCCTGATGGATACGCGTACGGAAGCGAAACTTGAACACCTTGAGAAAATCACGAAGGGGCTCAAAATTGTCGTCAACGAGCTTGCGACAAATGAACGAATGCGACAAGTCCTTCGTCGTGGGCAATTGCCGATGTTTGATTTTCAGTCGTTCTTTCAGGCGGGCAAAGAAGAACCTGGTCGGTTGATTATGGTCATCACCGGCAATCGGACATTCGGAAAACTATTCGGCAAGTTGTTTCTCATTACGATGAAGACATACGCTCTAAGCCGCAGTGGCAGCGAATGGACACGCCGCCCCGTCTACCTCTATGCAGATGAGTTTGGCGTGTTTGGAACTGATTCGTTTATCGAAGCGTTCTCGCAAATCCGCAAATATAGAGTTGCGATGATGTTGGCGATTCAAGCGCGATCGCAACTACAGGACGTGAGTAAAAAGTTTCTTGAGGTCGTGGAAGGGAACTGTCGGAACAAAATCGTCTTTTCCGGCCCCGTCATCGAACGATGCGAGATTCTTTGAAGATGCGCTAGGCACAGTGGTGAACGTCAAAGAGACGAATATGGAGAATAAGCTGAGCTGGTTCGGATTTGACAATCGTAACCGAGATCGAAGGATTAGCACGAGAGAAGATGTCGATCCGCGCTTTCGCATTGAGGACTTATCTTTTGGTCTGAGCAAAGACGAGGCTGTGTTTTTAATGACCGTCGATAACCAGGCGCAGGTGCCGTTTATCGGGTTTACATCGGTTGCCGATTCGTGGGTCAAGCAAAAACGGGGGTTCCTTGCCTCTCCTTCAGACAATCGAAGGCTGAGTACCGTGCACTCTGGTGTCCATTGGATACGACGTATGGATGAGACCGTTCCAGCTCACGTTGTGAAAGACAAACCTGAGGCGGAAATGGCTAGCTCGACTTCAAGCTATCAGTTACAATCGTCCGATGACGTGGCTGTGTTAAAAGCAACATTCGTAAAGCCGACTGCGAATTCAAACGAGGTAATATCCGTTCAAACCCTGGTGCTGACGAATCCAAACCAATCAGTTAAGGAAGTTATATCGCCTCAACGTAAGTCAGTTGTGGCGAAAACAGAGTTGGTTGAATCCACAGATGAGCCCGCATCCGCACAGCACCCGAGTGACGAAATTGGCCAGGATCAGGCCACTCCATCTGTTCAACGATTTGATTTACGCCGCCGATCAATACCTGACATGCCTATCGAGAGCCGCCAGGGGAAACAGTGCCCAGGATGTCAGGCATCGTATCTTGAGTTGACCGCGGACGAACGAAAGTGGCGGTGCCCGAAGTGCGGATTTGACCGTAAGAATCGTGCATAGGTGACACGATGTTGGCACGTGTCATTTTTTCCTGCGTGTTACGGTGACGACAGATGCCACAGTCTGAACCGAGAGGAGCAAGGAAATGGAAAACAGCCAAGTCGTTTATGTGAATACTTTTGCTGAAGGGGCGCTCATTGGGAACCCTGAAGAGATTACCGACACACAACTCCCAGCCGTCGCTCGTACATGGAAGAAAAACGCGGCCGTCGTGCATTATCGATTATTTGGTACAGAATCGGTATCACTTCACGGGAAGCGAAAAAAATTCCTCATCGGAGACATCGGTTCAGCGAAAATCATCTTGCCCGTGGAAGAGGAATACTCAGGAGTCGCTGCTGCGGATAACCCGGAGCGCTTGCTCAATTACTGGATCTCTGCCGTCATCGATGACTTTGATCTCGAAGATGCTGCGAATCCTGTTCTTGTCCTCAATCGTAAGAAGGCACTCGAACGCCTGCGAGAAATTAACGCGCGTCGTGTCGTTGAAGGTGGACAAGCCTATGGTGTAATTCAAGCTGAAATTCGCGGTGGATATATCATGAACGTGGCAGGTTTTCAGGCCTTGATGCCACGATCGTTCTATGATTGGGATACAAGTCTTGTTGGATACATTGGTGAAGGATTCAATGTACAAGTGGTATCCATCGGGAACAACGGTCCGATTGTTTCCCGGCGTGAATTGCTGCCCAATCCATTTCATGCAGTCGGGGATCGGATTCAACGGGGAGCACGGGTGAGGGCGCGGATTACGCATATCTATCATGGACTCTTCAAAGCGGAAATTCGACCAGGCGTACGCATCAGTATATCCACACCGCGGATGTACCGGATTTTACAGGTCGGTGACGAGGTCATGGTGGAGGTCAAGGGGAAGAATCGACGAGAGTTTTATGGGGTTGTGATTTAGATTGAGATACGACTAAGCACATACCAGACTTATTGAACGAAATATTCCAAGTGATACAACTTCACTCGCCACCTATGGTTCAATGCTAAAGTGGTGAGTGTTTTTGTGTATATAAAGGCATAAGTAGAACACGGAAAATCAGTAGATGGGTCCATATATGCTCTGAGGCTAGGAACAAAGGTGAACGAGACACATATCCATTTTGTGGGATTCAAAGATTGGCTACGAGCCCTTGCCCTGATTGAGAAAATTCGCTTTCA
>NZ_BCQI01000045.1 GCF_001544355.1 Alicyclobacillus acidiphilus NBRC 100859 | reverse complement strand
ATTATGCCGACGGCAACCGATCCCGATTTGAGACTGTTGCGCGAAGGAGATGACGAGGAAGGCGGAATGCCTCCTGTCGTCATCCTCAAACAAGTGCACTTTGACAATACACACCGACCGCTGTTTCTATCGTTCGACTATCTCAATATGGACATATTTTCGCTTCAGGTTACTCGGCAGCGTTGATCGTTCTCAACCGAAAAGGGGGGTGATTCCCGCCGACCATCCTGGCAAAATCCCGCTCACAGCGTCCGATCGCGGTCCCTTCAAGTCAGGTGAACTGTATATCCGTGGGTTGATTGAGAGTCATCATAAACAGGAGGGTACATTGATGAAGAAAAGAAAGTTGTCAAAGGCAATTCTAGCTGCAGCGATGGTCACAGGCCTATCAGGCGGTGCTACCGTGGCGATGGCCCAAACGAGCACGACGACACTGACCCTGTACACGGACGGCGACGTCAACGTACAGGATCTGTGGGAGCAAGACCTGATTCCTCTGTATGAGAAATCTCACCCAAACATCAAGATCAACGTGGTCTTCGACGCGCATGGCGTGGATTCGACCTCGGTTCAGGACAAAATCATCGCCGCTGAGAAGGCCGGCAAAAACTCCGGCTACGATATCCTGGACTCCGGCATTGTCCCAACGCTCGCCACGGCAAACATGCTGCAAAAGCTGAACCCGACAGAGGTCCCGAACATGTCCCACGTCGATCCGGCCCTGTTGAAGCAGACAAATGACGAGGGTCTTCCGTACCGCGGTTCTTCCGTCGTCTTGGCGTATAACTCGGCAGAAGTAAAGAACCCTCCGAAGACGCTCAACGCCCTCCTCGCGTGGATCAAGGCGAATCCCGGCAAGTTCACCTACAACACGCCGAGCACAGGCGGTTCCGGCGACGACTTCGTCATGGCCGTCGTCAACTCGAAGGTACCCAAACAGGATCAAGCGAAACTGATTACCTCTTCGTCGAAGAGTCTGGAAAGCACATGGACTCCTGGATTGAATCTACTGAAGAGCCTTGGCCCCGATATCTATCGCCACGGTTACTATGCAAACGGTAATACCGGAACGTTGAACCTATTGGCCAACGGATCCATTTGGGTCGCACCGGTGTGGTCGGATATGGCGCTCAGCGCACTGCAGGACAAACAGTTGCCATCGACCATCAAACTGATTCAACTGACGCCTCCGTTCGCTGGCGGGCCTGCTGACATGGGTGTCGTGAAAAACAGCCCGAACAAGCAGGCTGCATACGCCTTCTTGAATTGGCTCCTCACCCCGCAAGCTCAAACCATTGTCGTCAACAAGATGAACGGATATCCGGGCGTTGAATGGAAATACGTTCCGAAATCCGTTCAACAGAAATTCTCTGCAATCGCAAAATCCTATGCAACCGGATGGTCTTCGTTCTACGGAGCGGACCTAGACCAGGCTTGGCAATCGACAGTTGCCGCACAAAGCAACTAAGGTCGATGATCGACGATCCGGATTTCAGGTAGAGTTATCTGCCTTGTGCCCGAACGGTATCGGCGCGACGGGGGAACTGGGCTCCCCCGTCATTTTGCCAGAGAAGGAGTGCAGCTAGGTTGGTCAATCGACGCTGGATTGGTTTTTTGATGGCCGCCCTGCCGATCGCGTTTTTACTTGCCTTCGTGGGCCTGCCGACTGTAGAGTCGTTTTTCTATACGTTCGGATATACAGGGGGTCCGAACGCAGTCGTGAGTGAAATGGCCCAAAACCAAGTGGTGTCACATCACGGCGCAACACTTGGCGTCTACACAGAATTGTGGAAGATGGCGTCATTTCGCGCTGATTTCATCGCGACCATCTGGGTGACCATCGCATCCGTCGCCCTGCTGCTCGTCATCAGTTGGGTGATCGCGTTGTACTTGCGGTTCTCCGATGGATGGCTCGCACGGGTTGCCTCGTCGCTCTATCTGATTCCAATGTTCATTCCGAGCGTGATTGCATCGTACGCACTGGTCACCTTTTGGAACTCCGGCGGATTCGTCGATGCCCTCGCGAAACACCTCGGGGACCCGAATTTCCCGAGTTTTGGCTATACGCTCTTCGGCGTCGTGATCGGAAATGTCTGGACCGGCCTGCCATTTGCCGTCCTCATGCTGGCGTCTGGCCTTCGCAATGTTCCCGATTCGTACATCGAAGCGGCTCGCGATGTCGGCGCCCGCGCTTGGACCGTCTCCTTGAGAATTCTGTTGCCGATGAACACGCTGCCCATCATCATCGTCGCGACATTCAACTGCATCGGCGTTCTCGGCGCCTACACCGTACCCTACTTGATGGGTCCAACCGCGCCGCAATTGCTCGGCGTCGCCATGACCAGTTACTTCTCCGCCTACAACGAGCCTCAGCAAGCGGAAGCGATGGCGGTCATGGTGTTTATTCTCGCTGCGGCAGTCGGCACATGGTATGTGATAGCGAACCTTAGACTCGATAGAAAGTCGGGTAGTGTATGATGTCAAATCAAAATTCCGTACAATCCGGTTTCTTGCCTATCCCGTCGATCCGTCGGACCGTTTCGCCGTCCCAGGCCTTGTCTCGATCCCTTGCGACCGCACTGGTGCTGGCCTTGCTCATTTTTGTGTTAGGGCCGCTGGTCGTTCTCGTCCTATGGGCGTTTGCGGGTGAGTGGTTTTATCCGTCGCTGATTCCGCAAAAATTCTCGCTGTCCTGGTGGTCGACGGTCCTTTCCGATTCGCATTTTGGCCACTCGGTATTGCTTTCGTTCATCTTCGCGCCCGTGGTAACCATTCTCTCCGCCTGCATCTGCCTGCCAGCCGCATACGCGTTCTCAAGGTATCAGTTTCCTGGACGCCGCGCCATGTTCATCGGCATCTTCGCGACCAACGCGTTTCCGAAAATGGGACTGTATATCGCGATCGCGGGCATTCTGTACGCCACCCACCTGATGGATACATTCTGGGGCGTGATCGTCATCCAGTTGATGAACACCGTCGTCGTCATGACGTGGATCCCTGCTGCGGCGTTCTCCGCTGTGCCCAAATCGCTCGAAGAAGCCGCTCGGGACGTTGGCGCTGGTCCATTTCGCACGTTTTGGCACGTCACGTTGCCGATGGCGAGACCGGGGATCATTGTCGCGATGATTCAGGCTTTCCTGGCTTCCTTTGACGAAGCGCAGGGTACATTTTTGGTAGGCGCGCCGAACTATATCACGATGCCCGTTCAAATGTATTCGATGGTGACGAACTATCCTCAGCAAGCTGCAGCAGTCTATTCCATTCTGCTGAGCATGCCGTCCCTGATTCTACTCCTCCTCATTCGCAAGTACATCGTCGGTGGGTACCTCGCTGCTGGCTTTCGGATGAAATGAGTACCGGCGGTGGATGTCAGACAAGCCTGATTGGCACGAATCAAGAGAGGAGATAACGCGATGGCAGAGCTTGCGTTACAAAAAATCGGCAAAGGATTTGGCGGGAAATCCGTCATCGAAGATCTGGACTTGCACGTTTCATCCGGCGAAATGGTCTGTCTGCTCGGACCGTCCGGGAGCGGGAAGACGACGACCCTGCGGATGATCGGCGGCTTCATCTTGCCGGATACGGGACATATCTTCATCGACAACGTGGACGTCTCTCAGGCAACGCCCGACAAACGGCCGACCGCGATGGTGTTTCAGCAGTATGCGCTTTGGCCGAACATGACCGTCTTCCAAAATATAGCGTTCGGACTCAAGCTTCGCAATCTACCGAGGCGCGAGATTCAGGAGAAGGTGCATTCCGTTCTCGATCTCGTCGATCTCCGCGCGCAAGCCAAATCCTACCCTGCGCAGCTCTCGGGCGGCCAGCAGCAACGCGTCGCGTTGGCGCGCGCCCTCGTTCTGAAGCCGAAAGTGCTCCTGCTCGACGAACCACTCAGCAACCTTGACGCTCAACTACGGCATAAGGTGCGGGACGAGATACGCGAGATTCAACAACATTCACGGATTACGACGGTTTTTGTGACACACGATCAAGATGAAGCCATGTCCGTCTCGGACAGAGTGGCCGTGCTCTCTGCGGGCAAGATCGAGCAGTTCGACACACCGGACAACCTGTACGCGTATCCCAGAACCGAGTTTGTGGCCAATTTCATCGGCAGCATGAATATGTTTGAAGGACGCCTGGTGAACCACCGGATCGAGGTGAATGGCATGTCCTTGGCCTTCCCTTCGCGGATTTCGGAATCCATCAACGACGTCAAAATCGCCGTTCGTCCAGAGGATGTCGAGTTGCACGATTCATCGCCAGCGTTCCCTTCGGGCGCAATCAAGCGTCGAATTCCCCGTGGCCATTACGCGGAACTCATCCTGGAAACCGCCATGGGCGAGATGCGGGCATTTGTGCCCAATGGATATTCCGTATCCGACACAACCGGCTTTTCATTCCGGCGCGTGCTCGTGTACAGCGACAGTAAGTTGCTTGATACCTACGTGGCAAACGTAGACCTTCACCTAACCGGCATTGGAGGGGTAAGACCATGACCCTGGTCATTGCACACCGCGGAGATCCGATCGCGCATCGCGAAAACACAATCCCCGCGTTTCGATCCGCTGTCGAGTCTGGGGCGGATATGGTTGAACTCGACGTGCAGATTTCGAAGGATCGCCAGTGCGTCATTCTGCACGATCCGACACTCCATCGCCTTTGGAACGTCGATGCTGAGGTTGCTCAACTGACCTATGACGAAATTCGCCGCGCCACACAAGCGGAAGAGTACGAGATCCCCCTTCTGGGCGACGTCCTTCGCGCCATCGAGATCCCCGTGATGGTGGACGTCACCGCCGCGGACGCGATTATTCCGATTGTCGAAGTTTTGAAGTCGTTGCATGCGGAAGAACAAGTCTTATTCAGTGGCGGCAATCTGGAAGCGCATCGACGGATTCGGACGTATTTGCCAGATGCCGACGCGGCCTTGACGTGGACGCAGAGCATGTTGCCCGCTGACGAACTGCTTGCGGAACTGAAACCGAATTATTTGAATCCGCCGTGGTGGCTGTTGCTCCCTGGCTTCGACATCCCGGAGGCAGAAGGATTCAAGACGCTGGGTCCCGAGACGGTCAGGGCCATGCACGATCGGGGGATGCAAGTATCCGTGTGGACGGTGGACGAGATGGAAATTGGACGAGCTTGGAGCCGCCTCGGCGTCGATGCCATCATTACCAATCGGGCGTCGGACATGGTCACCGCACTCCGAGATCAGACATCTGGGACGAGGTGAACGCATTGACGGCAGAGAGGACACCATTCTTATCTGAAAGCGAACTGGCCAACTTGGATGAAACACTCGGACGCGCGCACGGCGTGGCGAAGGAATTGGCTGAAATCGCCGCGATCGAAATGAGAAAAGGCTTTGCCGAAGGCACGTCGCGTTGGTCGAAATCGGACGCGGCCGACTGGGTGACAGACGTCGACATTCGCGTGGAGGAGCTCGTGCGCGAGCGACTGATGGAGGAATTCCCGACACACGGTATCAGCGGGGAGGAACACGGCTCCATCCGTCGGTCGAGCGCAATGCGTTGGTACATCGATCCGATCGATGGCACGTGCAACTACGCAAACGGGATTCCGTGGAGCAGTTTCAGCATTTGCCTCACCTATGAAGGCATGCCGCTTGTCGGCGCGCTGATGCAGCCTTTCACCAACGAATTGTTTCACGCGCGCAAAGGCGTGGGCGCCTTTCTGAATGACAAGAGGCTGAATTTGCCCCCCGATCATATCATACTCCCTGGCGGCGTCGTCACCTCGGAACTGTCCAACCACCTGTATTGGTCAGGTATGGCTGCAGCCATGCAATCGTTACAAGACGAATTCGTCACAGTGCGCATCATGGGCTCGTCGGCGCTGTCCATCGTGCAAGTCGCAGCCGGGCGAGCAATCGGAGCTATGCTCGGCGGATCGAGCTTCATTGACGTATCCGCCGCCATTCTCATCGCGACCGAGGCAGGCGCCACCGTTCGCAGCGCGCTGGGAGATGACCGATTCGGGGCAGGCATTGGCATGATTGCGGCGCATCCATCTGTGGCGGACAAGTTGTGGGACATGACGTTCGCATCCGTTTGAGCCCGCTGCAGTCGCCACCGTTCGGGGTGGGATGCGCCGTTCGAGTTGTCATTGAACGATCAGCACCCCCCTCCAAAGGCGGCTCTGGGTGCCCCACCAACCAAAGCCCCGCCCAATCAAGGCCGTGATGGCCATCGTACACATTCGAGACGCGAACCGGAACTGCAGTGTGAGAATGCGATACCACGCCTTCGACGGCGTGGTGGATCGTCTGTTCCAGGACGCCGGGTTGTACACCGCCCAAATTTTATCAGAGTATGGCGTACACGCCGCTGTGCTCCGTCGTAGGAAAAAACTGGTTCAGAGAACCTGTCGAGTGTCTTCAAGAACGAGGGCAAGAAAAACAGCGCTGCCGTTCAGAAGGAGCATGAAAGGGAAACGTGCGAATGCTATGCTAAAATTGGTCGCTTACCCACTGAGATTGAGTGGCTCAAAAAAATCTGGCATCAAACCGAACTAGAGCTGAAAGAATCGCCATGGTCGAGTACGACAGTGACAAGATCAGCATTTCTAGGCAGGCAGACTTGCTCAGCCTCAATCGGACGAGCCTTTACTACAGACCTGTAGACGTCTCAGAGGAAGAGCTACGCTTCCGACGTCGCATCGACGAGATATACACAGAACGGCCAGTCTCAGGCAGCCGCTACATGACTGCCATTCTACGTCGGGAGGGCTGGGTCTACTTGGCGAGCCTAATGGACTTGTACAGCCGAAAAATCGAAGTAAGTTGAGCCAGTACGCATCAGAAATAGTAGACTTACAAATTCTCCGTTTGGGGTGTCTATTCTATTGACTTAGTACCAAACACTTAATTGTTC
>NZ_BCQI01000044.1 GCF_001544355.1 Alicyclobacillus acidiphilus NBRC 100859 | reverse complement strand
TTTTTTTTTTTTTGTATGGTATACAGGATACCCCAAGCAATCCAGCTCAGGGTCATGAGCGTTCCGACGTGAAGGGAGACGTCAAGCATTCTGAAATGGATTCAGCGGATGTGAAGGTGGATTGCCTTCGTGCGCCACGACATGTATAAACATTTTGCGCTGTCATTTCCGTGATCGTGTTAAAATGGCGAGATAATTCAACCGATCGTAGGTCATTGCGGTGACGGAGGACTCTCACGATGGCGGAACGTTATTTCTTTCAATTATTGGATGCCTTGTTGGAATTGGATGCCCTGGAAATGGACAAGTCGTTGTGTCTTGCCTTGCGCGACATTCCCACGCAAGGGCAGGTGCTCGTTTTCGTGTCGCGAGACGGAGCGAAGGTCAGTCCCGAATCTCCATTTTTTGACCCGATTCCATGCGTGGTCGATCACGACGCACGGATGCTGATTGGAAGCGGTCTCGGCAAGGCGCTCTCCGAGTTTTCGGGTCAATCTCTGTTGGTGGCGGAACGAACTTCTTCGACCTCCGGTGTCGCTTCGACAGCCGCCCTCTTCGTGTATCCACCACCGTGGCTGTTAGATGGAGTCAAGTCCCGAACCGCAACTGGCGACGGTGGATTGCGTGTTCCGAACGATGGGGCTGTCACGTACCACGTGGAACAGGCAGGTGAACTCGTCGAGTTGTTGGCGCGGCTCCCTGCTGTTTCCACCCGTGAAGTCGATTTGCACCAGCAGGCCGTTAGACTCTCTTTGCGCAGTGGGTTTGAGGAACTCCTGTCCTTGAAACTGCTGCATGAAATCACACCGTTTCCGCACCAGATTCGAACGGTGGAACGAGTGCTGCGACGCATGCGGGGACGTGCCCTGCTCTGTGACGAAGTGGGGCTTGGGAAGACCATTGAGGCCGGTATCGTGATGACTGAATACCTGTTGCGTGGATTGGTCAAGCGTGTTCTTATCTTGACGCCGCCATCCCTGGTGGAGCAATGGAAAGAGGAGGTCACGCGCAAGCTGGGGTTAGCGTTTGTCTGCTACGACGAGGCAAGGTTCAAAGCGGCGGACAAGCCTTGGCAAACGTTTGAGCATATCATTGCTTCGCTCGACACGGCCAAGCGCGAGCCGCATCGGGACGAGATTCTGGCCACCGAATTCGATCTCGTCATCGTTGACGAAGCCCACCACTTGAAAAACAAGTCAACGTTGGCGTGGAAGTTTGTGAATCAGTTGAAGAAAAAGTATATTTTGCTGCTGACTGCAACGCCGATTGAAAATGATATGAGCGAACTCTTCAATTTGATCACGCTGTTGAAACCTGGTCAATTGTTGACAGAGGCTGAGTACAAACGCCGCTTTATCGACAAAAGTGATCCGTTGCAGCCGAAAAATGTCGCGGAACTCAAGAAGTTGGTTCAGGGGGTGATGATACGCAATCGGCGGAGCACCACCGGCGTGATTCATTCCACCCGAAGCGCGGAAACGATTCTCGTTCCCCAAAGTCCCGACGAACAATTGTTTTACACACGGCTTTCGCAGTTCGTGAAAGATCGGTTGCAGGCAGGTGTTCATGCGGCTTCTCGGAGCAAGAGCACCGAGCTTCGTGAAGATCGCCTTGCGGATGAAGGCCGAACAGGGGGTCTCCAGCCATTCGTTGTAAAGCAACTGTTGAGACAGGCTGGCAGTAGCGCCGCGTGTGTCCTCGCGACACTTCGGAAGTCTTTGTCCATACCGGGAATACAGGAGGTCATCGACATCGGCGAGCGTATCCGGATGTCTGGCAAAGAAGATGCGTTGCTGAAGATCGTAAAGAATACGCCGGATCAGGTCGTGGTGTTCACCGGTTTCGTCGAGACACAACACGCGGTTTCTAAATTTCTGGAACATGCGGGGCTCGACGTGGTGACGTTCCATGGCGGGATGTCCCGCGCCCAAAAGGAGCAGTCGATTGAAAAATTCCGGGCTGGGGTTAAGGTTTTGGTGAGTACGGAATCAGGCGGTGAAGGCCGAAATCTTCAATTTTGTCACTGTATGGTGAACTACGACATCCCGTGGAATCCCATGCGCATCGAGCAGCGTATCGGGCGAATCCACCGCATTGGCCAGCAACAGGATGTGACGATTTACAACCTTGCGGCGAAAGGGACGATGGAGGAACACATTTTGCGCATTCTCGACGCGAAGGTGAACCTGTTCCAATTGGTTATCGGGGAACTCGACATGATTTTGGGCACGCTTGACGAGAAACGCGAGTTCGAGGATATTCTGATGGACATTTGGCTCAAAGCCAAGGATGAGGACGAGCTTGTGCAGGGCGTGGAGCAGCTAGGCGACGAACTTCTCGCAGCGAAAACGCACTACCAAAAGGTACGCGATCTCGACGATAGACTCTTGTCGGAGTTGATTGAAAATGAGTAGTACGGAAGTCCTGAATCACATTTCTTCCGACGGCGCGGGCCACGGTGCAGGATACGCCATCCAGTCGTTTGTGCTGGACACACTGGACGTGCTCGGTGCGGCTGTCGAGATCGCCGAGTACGGCGTTTATGACGTCTTGCTGCCTGGCGAACAATTTCAGCGAATCACGTTTGATCCAGAGATATCTCAAGAACGTGACGACTGTGAACTGGTGACCTATGGAACCCCGTTCCTTGAGTCCATGATTGGGTATGCGAAAACGCTTGGACGACTGCAGGTGCGGCGGCTGGATACACGCAGTGACCCTCCGCAAAATCTCGATGACAAGGTCACCAATGTAGTGCATTTTGTCAAGTGTAAGCCGCCGAAAGTCAGCCGAACTTGGACAGAAGAGGGCTTTCTCCTGCTCTGTCAGTTCGTCGTGACGTTTCACGGTGATGAGGTGACGGAAGCGTGCATGACGACAGTTATTGATTGCCAAACACTGGCGGACGTCACCCACCTCCGTGCGAGGCTTGATGAACACTGGTTCACCCACAATGCAGATCCTGGGCTGTATCCTATTTCCACCCCCTATCGATTGACAGAGAGTGTGTCCCGGGCGTGTCGCGCGCTTCAACCGCAAATCGAACAGGTCATCGGGAGGATTCAGTTGGAGCATCGCGCGGCGCGCGAGGACGAACTGGCAAAGAGCCGTCATTACTACGAAACGACCATCCTGAAGCTTGAGAAACAACTGTCTTCAACCTTGGATGCCGCTAAGGCGGAACGCATTCGGAAGAAGATTGAGGCGACAATACTCGATCGCGATCATCGTATGGAGGACATCGCGCGCGCTTACGAAGTCACAGTTGATGTACATCTTGATCAAGCCATTCTCTACCGTTTACCGATTGTTTGCGTCGAAGTGCAACTACAGCAGAGGGCAGACACTTTCAGTTATGTACTTCACTATTATCCCTTTGCGTCCGCTTGGGCGCCCGTAATGTGCGAGACGTGTCACGAACCAACGACACGCCTGGAACGCGGCGCCTCGTCCTCGTCCTGGCATTGTGGATGCGAAGACATTGGCGGCTAGTCGTTTCAAGAAGGCAACAAGAACTCGCAGATGTCAATCCCGGCCAGTTGGCTGCGCCGAACAGACATGGCCCATCTGATACGAACCATTCGACCTTTGATCGTGCAAGGCTGGGCATGGATTTGACTAAGCCTTCACTTTCCGCCTTGTTTCGGCACCGTGACAATGCCCGACCAATGGCTCCGCCAACCGTTTGTCGGCAGACATCCGGAGTATGACCCGGGGGCACAGTCGGGCAAAGGATCTGCGGCACATCTCGCGGGCCTTTCGGTTTAAAACTGGGCGGCGTCATCCCCACACAGATCTGCAGGTCTTTTAACCTGGGTTTCGAAAGCGATGGGGAGTTGAGGTTGTGTGAGTGCGAGAATCACACCGGCGATGGCGATAACAGGTGGAAGCGGCCTGATATTGGCATACGGAACGGTCGAGCGGCCGATTGGTTTTTATACCGATGGATCAACGCCGAAGTGGCAATGAGCAAGCAGATGACGACGATAATCACACCAGTGAACGTAACCAAGTTGTTTAACGAGGTGAAGTAACACAATATTGCGTTGCCGATGCCGAGAAAAACGAATCCCCTCTTTGGGACGTTGTGGTGATTCATACTTGCAAAAAAGCGGTTGATGGCACCGGGCCAATTGCCTTGCCTCGCTGTGTCCAAATAGATCCGGGCATACGCAAGATTGCCGCTTAGGCTGGTGTCAAACATTACAATGACAACACCGATGAATCAGAAATACGATCGCCTGGACAGTTTACCCAACTGCGCGAAAGCGGTTTTGGGGATGTTCGGTCTCGAAATGAATTCATTTCAAACAAATCAGATAAAATAGTTGACAAAATATTTGGATAATTATATTTTGCTTGTCAAGCAAGTTCGTTCTAAAAACAAACACCGCGAGTTTGCAGTGCCCATGATTGCCATCAGCGTCTTGACTCTCGATAAGGGCAATGCAAGAGATCGCGACAGGAGTGGCGAGGACGCAACTTTGTATCTCACAACGATATGGGGGGTCCTTGCTTGAAACAGTGGAAAAGAACTCTATGCCTCGTACCTGCGGCTTGTGGAATGGTTTTAGTCGGTTACCCGAATGGCAATCTTTCCGCCAATCAGTCGGCAAACGTGCCCAGCGCGGTGAACTCCGCGACCACGGCAAGCGCCAACACTGTGATGACACTCGGTATTGACAACGGCTCTCCGGATTTCACGGAAAATTTTAACCCATTTTCACCGAACCTGCGCTCCGGCACTTACTTCATCTATGAAACGCTCTACGCCATCAATGCCCAAAACGGCACTCAAACACCATGGTTGGCCAGTTCTTTCAAGTGGAATGGCACCAAACAGTTGACGTTTACCATTCGCAAAGGAATCAAATGGAATGACGGAAAGACGTTTTCTTCAAGTGACGTCGCGTTCACGTTCAATCTGCTGAAAAAATATCCGGCACTCGACACCAGTTCGGTCTGGAGTGTTTTGTCAAGCGTTGCTGCGCCAAACGCGACCACCGTCGTGTTCAAGTTTAAGACAGCCGCAATTCCCATATTTACGTACATCTGCAACACGCCAATTGTGCCGGAACATATCTGGAAAAACGTATCCAATCCTGTGACATATACGAATACCAATCCCGTTGGGACGGGCGCGTTTAAGCTCTCTTCCTATACCAACACGCAGTATGTGCTCACGAAAAACACAGGATATTGGAAGGCTTCAAAAGTCGTCGCAACCCAGTTGATTTTTCCAGTGTTGACCGGTAACGACACGTCTGACTTAAATCTTGCTTCAGGTAAATACACGTGGGCGAACCTGTTCGTCCCCAATATCGAAAAGACCTATGTTGATCGGGACAAAGCGGATAATCACTATTGGTTTGCTCCGGGCGGTCCGTCGAATCTCGTCATGAATTTGACGAAGGCACCGTTCAATAATGCGGTTTTTCGGCAAGCGATGGAGTATGCCATCAATAAGCAGGAGGTTAGCGCAAAGGGAGAATACGGATATCAACCGCCAGCCAATGCCACTGGATTGATGCTTCCAGGTCAACAGTCGTGGCTGAATCCGTCTCTGAAAAACGCATATGCGTACAATCCGAAAAAGGCCGCCCAACTCTTGGCGAGCATCGGTTATAAGAAAAACTCCAAAGGTCAGCTGGTGAACAAGAGCGGTAAGCCTGTGGCGTTTACAATCACGGTGCCAGGGGATTACACAGACTGGATCCAGAGTTGTAAAGTCATTGCCCAAAATCTTGCTCAACTCGGTATCACACTGAATCTTCAAACTCCGTCGGACACTGGTTGGTACAACCAATTGCAAACTGGCGATTACGATATGAGCCTGACATACGGTGTGAATTACAACAATCCATGGTTCTATTACGATTCGGTTCTGAGTTCCGCAAATACTGCGCCTATTGGCAAAGCGGCGAGTTCAAATTTCGAGCGGTGGAAGAATCTTGCGACAGACAAATTGTTGACCGAATTTGAACAAACGACGAGTCCGACGGTTCAACACAAGGTTATCAATCAGTTGCAAGAAACCATGATTAAGCAAGTTCCGCTCATTCCACTCTTCTACAATGCCAACTGGAATGAGTACAGCACGGCAGACTTCGTCGGTTGGCCGGATGCCTCCAATCCGTATGCGACGCCTGACTTTCTCTTCAACGATAACGAGTTGATCATGACTCACCTGAAGTTGGCTCACTGAGCAGAGCGGCGGTGGAACGTGGACATGGCCGTAACACCGCCGCGAAGAGAGGGGCATCGCATCCAACATCATTGGGGAGGGAATGACAGTGCGGCACTTCTTGCGGCGTTTGATTATCCTGCTGCTTACGTTATGGACGACTGTCACCATCAATTTTCTCATTCCTCGTCTGATGCCAGGCAATCCAGCGGAAGCAATGCTGGCAAAGTTTCACGGTAAGGGGCCCATGAGTCCACAGGCGCTGCATTCCATCGAAGTGATGCTCGGAATATCCAGCGAGGGATTGTTGAAGCAATACAGTCAATATTGGGTAAATGTGTTTCATTTCAATTTTGGTGTTTCGTATACGTATTTCCCATACTCTGTGCGACATATGATTGCTCAAACACTGCCATGGACACTTGTGCTGGTTGGCGTCACCACCGTCATCAGTTTCGTCGTGGGAACACTGCTCGGGATTTTGTCGGCGTGGCGCCAGGGTAAGATCTTTTCTGATATGGCGATCACGTCGCTCTTCACGTTCACGTCCAGCTTTCCATATTTCTGGTTTGCGCTGTTGTGCGCGTTCTTTCTCAGCTACGTCCTCAATTGGTTTCCTCTCAGCGGTGGAAACGCAGGCAACATGACCCCATCGCTGAACTTCAACTTCCTGGCGAGTGCCGCCTACCACTCGATCCTGCCAGCATTGACGATTTTGGTGAGCTCGATTGGAGGTTGGCAGTTGGGTATGCGAAACAATATGCTGACGGCGCTCTCGGAAGATTACGTGACATTGGCCAAGGCGCGAGGGTTGTCGGAAATGCGAATCGCACTCACATATGCTGCCAGAAACGCTATTTTGCCAAACATGACGGGCTTTGCAATGTCACTTGGATTTATCGTTGGCGGCTCGGTTTTGACAGAACTTGTCTTTGGATATCCAGGCATGGGGAATTTGTTGTATGTCGCTGTGCAGAATGAAGATTTTCCACTCATGCAAGGGATTTTCTTAATCATCGTCATCTGCGTGGTCGTTGCAAATCTTGCGGCCGATATCGTCAACGTGTTCATCGATCCGCGTGTCAGAAGGGCGGGAGAATGACATGAACGCGTTTCGCGCCTCGCTGATTCCATTTTGGAGAAATCGCGTTGCCCGGTTGGGTACCATCATCCTTTGCCTCTTCATTCTCATGGCCATAGTGGCTCCATGGATCTCGCCGTATTCACCGCAGGATTCGAATTTCTCCGAGATGCTGTCTCCGACCTTGGCGCATCCGCTAGGCACGACACAGGATGGGCACGACGTGTTGTCCCAATTGATCTACGGTACCCGCGTGTCATTGCTGGTGGGATTTGTTGCCGGGTTGGGCACGACCCTTCTGTCGCTGTTGATTGGTCTCCTCGCGGGATACATGCCCGGGGTTGTCGATGAAGTTCTCAGCTATGTGACCAATGTCTTTCTAGTACTGCCCGCACTGCCGCTGATGATTGTGTTGGCCGCGTACGCTCCCGTGAAAGGCGAGTATCTCATTGTGATTGTGATCATCGTGACAAGTTGGTCGTGGGGAGCTCGTGTCCTTCGAGCGCAAGTCACCACGCTCAGAACCCGGGATTACGTTGTCGCAGCTCGATTTTCGGGAGATGGTGTCATGCGCATCATGTTCAAGGAAATCTTCCCGAACATGATGTCACTCGTCGCAGCGAGCTTTTTGGGTGCGGCCATCTCCGCGATTCTCGGAGAAGCCGGTCTCGAGTTTTTGGGTCTTGGAGATCCGAACATCAACAGCTGGGGAACGATGCTCTATTGGGCCCAGAACAGTGGTGCCATGCTGCAGGGGCAGTGGGCGTGGCTGGCCGCACCTGGTCTGTGTATCGCGCTTCTTGGGACAGCGCTGGTGCTGATGAATTTTGCGGTCGATGAACTGGCAAATCCACGTTTGAGGAGGAATTGAGCCGTGACTTTACTCCAAGTCGAGCAACTCACCGTGGCCTATGGCAGCGCGGGCAAGGGGGTCAAGGCAGTGCGCGGCGTCTCGTTTCAACTTGAACCTGGCGAATTCCTGGGCATCGTGGGAGAGAGTGGCAGCGGCAAGTCGACGCTCGGCTATGCCGTCAGCAATCTCTTGCGCCCCCCTGGCCAGGTTGTGGGCGGACGCGTCCTGTTTGACGGCAAAGATCTTCTGAATTTGCCGAAACGGGCGCTCAAGCAATTGCGCTGGGCGGAATTGTCCATCGTCATGCAGAGCGGTATGAACGCGCTCAATCCAGTACTGACGATTAAGCGCCACTTCGAGGATACCATTCTCTCCCATGCAACGATGCCGAGCCGCGACATTGAAGCGCGGATTCGCGAGTTGCTCGGCATGGTCGAGATCGATCCGGCGTTCATGCATCGATTTCCACATGAGTTGAGCGGCGGCATGAAACAACGTGTATCCATCGCTCTGGCGTTAGCGCTCGGTCCCAAACTCATCATTTTTGACGAGCCAACTACAGCGCTCGACGTCGTCGTCCAGCGTTCGATTGTTCAGAACCTGAAGGCATTGCAACGTCAGCACGGCTTTGCCGCGCTGTTCATCAGTCACGATCTTGGCACAGTGCTGGAAATCGCCAACCGGGTTGCGGTGATGTACGCCGGGGAATTCGTTGAGGTACAAGACGCCAAGAAATTGTTGCAGCAGCCCATGCATCCGTATACGCAGGCGCTATTAAAGTGCTTCCCGGATCCACAGACTGAACGTCTGGAGATCACAGGGATTCCGGGAACGCCTCCAGATTTGAAATCGCCGTCTCCGGGATGTCCGTTTGAACCTCGGTGCACACAATCGATGCCTAACTGCCGCACTGTCAAACCAACCTTTGTCGATCTCGGCGGAACGGGCGTTGCTTGTCACGTCGCCGTTATCGGCGCTGCGGGAGGAACGGCCCATGAATGACGTGATCCTGGATCTGAACGGCGTGTGTAAAACGTATACCCGGAAACGAGATGGAAAACGCCAAGAGATCAAGGCGACAAACGGCGTTTCCTTTCAGGTGCGAAAGCAGCATGTCGTCGCTTTGGTGGGCGAGAGCGGCAGTGGAAAATCAACTTTGGCGAAATTGATTACAGGGATTGAACGTCCGGATCGGGGCGACATCGTGTTTGACGGGAAGTCGACGAACGCGTGGTTGAGGGGGGGAAGCCGCACGTATCGCAAGTATGTGCAGATGGTGTTTCAAGATCCTTTTGCGGCACTCAATCCTCTGAGCGTGGTTCAGTATGCTGTAGAAAGACCGCTGGTCAATTACCGCAATCTGTCTGGGCGGGAATTGAAACAAGCGGTGTTGCGCGTGTTGGAGACGGTACACTTGACGCCTGTCGACGAATTCGTGAAGAAATATCCGTTTGAGCTGTCTGGCGGACAATTGCAACGGGTCGTCTTTGCGAGGGCTATTGCGAGCAAGCCAAAGCTGATTGTTGCGGATGAACCGGTGTCTATGTTGGATGTGTCCATCCGCGCGGAGATTTTGAAACTCATGGCTGACCTTCGCGACAAAGAAGGGGTCGCGTTTCTGTACATTACACACGATTTGATTTCTGCCCGGATGTTGGCGGATGAAATCGTCGTGCTGTATCGAGGGACGGTGGTCGAAAAAGGTAATGCAAACGATGTGGTGCGAAAACCGATGCATCCTTATACGCAACTGCTGCTGAAATCCATTCCAAACCCTTGGGCACCTGAAGACGTCCATTTGAGTGCGTCGGAACGCCCTAAGTCAGGCAGCGCTTCCACTGGCGGCTGTGTCTTCCAAACCAGGTGTCCGCACGCCATGAAGAAGTGCAGCGAAGGGGCTCCAACGTTGAGCGACATGGGAGATGAAAGATGGGTCGCGTGTTTTCTTCACGATGGCGCGTCAAGCGTGGATGCAGGGCAGGATGAATTGGATTACACGGAATAGGGAAAGCACATCCCTAGATGCGAGGGGACACCAACCGTGCGTATAGAGAAGAAAACACCGTCTATCATGGGGCGGGCAAACAAGGCGAACGTCCTCCACCTCATTAAAGATCAAGGTCCTATTTCCAGAGCGTCTGTCGCAAAGACCTTGAACATGAGTCGGTCCACCATCTCATCCATTGTCGATCAGCTCATTCGCGAGGGGCGGGTTCGAGAGGGACTGACAGGGGAATCGACATCCGCTGGAGGGCGCCGACCCGTCGATTTGCACTACATTCCTGACGCAAGGTTCGCGCTCGGGGTGGATATTGGAGCCACGAAGACGATCGCGTTGCTCACGGACCTAGCGGGAAACGTCATCTACCGCGAAAAGTTCTGGTCCCACGAGAGCGGAGTGATGCCGATGGCCCACATTCACGCCAGATTGGAACGGATGTTGCAGAACGCCAGTATCCCAAGGAACAACATCATTGGCACCGCGATTGGCTTTCCCGGCGTAACCCTGGCAAACGAGGGCGTTGTCGTGGAGGCAAATCCCCTGGAAATCAAGAATTTCTTGGCGCGCGACTTCTTTTTGAATTTGCCAGCTCCCATATGGGTCGACAACGACGTCAACATGGCGGTCATTGGCGAGCGTTGGAAGGGGGCCGCAGTCGGCCGGGACAATGTCGTACTGATTGCGGTGGGTACCGGAATCGGTGCTGGATTCATCCTGGATGGACGAATCTATCGGGGAGCCAACAGCTTCGCTGGTGAATTTGGACATCTGCAAATCGATCCGTCATGCGTCACTGAACGGCGGAGTCTCGGAGATTATGGACCGCTTGAACGGGTTGCCTCGGGCAAGGGAATGCAGGACTACGCATTGCAACAGCGACCGTATTACCCCCACACGATATTGACTGACACGGCGACGGCGGATGAGATTTTCGCCGCAGAGCAAGCGGGAGATCCGTTGGCGCGGGAAGTCGTCGAACGCGCAACCTCTCATTTAGTATTTTCCATTGCAAATATGGTGACACTTCTCAATCCGGACGTCGTCATTATCGGCGGAGGAGTTGCCCGCGCCGGAGAGCCCCTGATTCAGCGGATCAAGTCGGGTGTCAGCCGCTTGTCGCCGATGCCGTGCGATATTGTTTTGGCGTCGCTAGGCGAGGACGCGGCTGCGTACGGCAGTGCGGCGACGGTGCTCCTCAAGGCGGGGGAGATTCGATTGACTGGTTTTGACGATTGGCAGGTTGTATCGGAATCGGGTGATGCATAGGGGCATTGAAGCCGCGTCGAGGAACATAGCCTGTGTCCTGCACCAGCTGTCGTGATACAGCGTTTAGAAAGAAGTCCAAGCGCGGTTCAACCATGCCACGAAAGGGAATCTTCGGCATTTGTCGAACTTGTGATCGAATCATCCGTGCGGGAGGAAAAATCGTGGACACCGATGCCGGAGTACTGCCAACAAGCAATCAAAGAGAAATTCTAGACATCAAGTCCCGTAAGGGTCGACCACGCCTCAACGCTGTCTGTCCTTACTACACGATGTTCCCTCTAAGCTTTCCGTTGGAAGTGCTGAGCGCTGCGGAATCGCAAGACGCTGTCCTGGATCCGTTCTGCGGCCGCGGGACAACCAACTTTGCCGCGCGGCTGCTCGGAATGCCTACCTTTGGAGTGGACACCAGCCCGATTGCCGTGGCTATGGCGAAGGCTAAACTCGTTTCCACAAATCCTCGAGCCGTCATTCAACTTTGCGAAAAAATTTTGTCTTGTCGTGAACCCGTCGATGTGCCTGCGGGAGACTTCTGGAGCTTGTGCTACAACCCAGTGACGTTGCGGAACATCTGCAAACTTCGCGAGTATTTCTTGGAACAGTGCGAGAGTCCGGAGGAAGTTGCTCTCCGTGCGATAGTCATGGGCATTTTGCATGGCCCGGTCAACAAAGGTGCCCCTACATACCTCTCAAACCAAATGCCTCGCACCTATGCGTCAAAACCTGCTTCGGCAGTTCGTTTCTGGAAATCCAGAGGCATGACGCCGATGGGTGTCGATGTGTTGGATTGTGTCAGTAGGCGAGCGAACTACGTACTTGCAGACGTACCTGATGCTGTCGATGGAGACATTGTTTTGGGCGACAGTCTGACGTTCGATTACAGAAGCCTGGGCCGTCGATTTGATTGGATCGTCACCTCGCCGCCGTATCTTGGCATGGTCACATATGTGCCCGATCAGTGGCTTCGCCACTGGTTTGTCGGTGGACCACCGAACGTGGTGTATGATCCGGGCGCACAGTTGGGCAGAGGGTCTGTGACTGAGTTTACGGCGGCTCTAAGAAACGTGTGGAATCGCGTTTCCCAAGTTTCGCATGAAGGTGCCAACCTCGTGGTGCGGTTTGGTGCGTTGCCGAGCATGCCCACCGAGCCCGCTGCGTTAATCGCGGAGAGCTTGTGCGGAACTCCTTGGGTGATTCGCGAAGTGCGTCCGGCAGGATTCGCGACCGCAGGCAGGCGTCAGGCGGAGCAGTTTCAGTCTGTGAAGAAATCGCCAATAGAAGAAATCGATGTGTTTGCGGTTCTGGGAGGCTGACGCTATGTTCGAACCGGAGGACTATGAACAACTGCGAATGCGGATTCGGGATCGGCTGCGGGCGGACTATCCGCTGTTGGATCAACTCAGGGAGGAGATTCGCCCCCTCCTCAGTGAGGTCCGCCCAATCAAGCCGCGTTCCGCCACTGCGATCTCGTTGGTGGGCAGCGATGGCGGAAACAATGAACTCATCTTCGATCCTTTCTTGCTCCATGTCGTTCGCGTGGTGGACTCCTACGGCAAGCAACTGTGCTTCGACGTCGTGTCTCCGTCGACCGATCCGGATGAACTTAGCGCAGATCAATTCGACACCAGTGGCAAGCCGAAAACGGCGCTTGGGTTCATGATGAAGGAGCTGGGGCTGAAGCAAATGAAGCTGTCAGAACTCAGCCATATGATCCCTACGGGTGAATTTGTACGCACTCAGCGCGAAAGAGTCTCACCCTCGTGGGTGCAAACCTATCGCGACGTTTGTGAGTGGGCCGTGCTGTATCAACTGATTCGACAAGCCGAGTTTTCCACGGACACCTTGATTGTTCGCGATGGACTGCTGCGCAGCAAGATTTTTCGGGGGAACCTGTTCATCAAATTGCGTCAAAACCTTGAAGCATCCATCGATCAGATATACCGGCAGCACAGGCGGCGTGTGTTCATGGTTGGAATTGCGAAGAAAAGCAAGGTGTTGACTCGTTATCATCTTGCGATCACGCTGGAATCCTTGTTCGCGACAGGTGATGCCCGCTACGTGCGTGTTCCTCGGGATCTTGAGGCGAAATCCTATATCTGGGAGGAGTATGCGCGAGGTGTGGAGACGGAAGGAGATGAGCGAGAGGCTCCGAAGTTCGTGGCAGGAGACATGTACCTCGTTCGGTTCGGCGCTCGAAGCGGCGATCCAATCTGGGCGGTCGATATTCTCTCCTCGCAAACCAGGTTTGCTCCCGAAATCTTCGGCTATCTTCTGGCCGACGCTGTGGATGGCTTTCCCGTGCCCTTATACCCGAAATGTCTGCAGAAGGCTCACGAGTATGCGCAAATTGCAGGTTTTGATTACGCCCTTCTTCAGGATGTCATCTCGCGGGGGATCCGGGATCTCGTCCCTCCTCAACGGCATGACGCTTTTGACAGCATGCAATTCAAAACCGACGTGGCAGCGAGGCGATATGGGTGAAATTGTTTGACAGAGCACAAGTGGTGGGCATTTTTCGAGGGTTCAGCCAAGGCGGCATGGAGTTTCATGCCGATCTCGTGTTGCCGTACAAGAACGAATTTCAGAGTACGCCGATGCATGGGCAATTTATTCTCGTGCAACTGGAACATGAGGAAGAGGCTGTCCTTGGACGCATCACCTCCATCCAGGCGCAAGGCCGACTGTCGGCGCCGGAAGGCGAGGATTACGGATTGCGCGCCGTTATGGAAGAGCGGGCGATTCCAGAGGAACTGCGTGAACAGTACCTCCGTTACCAGGTGAATATTCGCGTTCTTGGTGTCGTGCGATTGGTGGAAGGGAAACTCGTCTTCGCTGCGTCCCAACGGCGGTTGCCTCATGTCGGAAGCAAAGTCGCGTTTTTGTCGGACGAGATTCTGCGAGAAGTAGCTGGGCACAATCTGGAAGGCGCCGAGATTGGGTTCATGGCGCTTGGCGAGTTTATTTACGCCGGATCGGACCAGCGGCTGAAACGCGAGGACTGGATGGTGGTGCGCAATACTGCCGTCATCCCGAAGTTTAAGGCTGAACATTTGGTTTCAAGGCGCAGCTTTGTATTTGCGAGGGCTGGTTTTGGCAAGTCCAACCTCGTAAAACTGTTGTTTAGCAATTTGTACCACGAGACTCCGACAGTTGACAAGCGGGGTGGGCGTCGCGTGCCAGTCGGCAGCATCGTCTTCGATCCCGACGGCGAGTACTTTTGGCCAGATGACAAGAATCGGCCAGGATTATGCGACGTCCCCCACTTGCAGGACAAGCTCGTGGTGTTCACCCGGAAAAAGGGGCCAAGTCCGTTTTATGACTCTTTCATCGCGAGCGATATCAAGCTTGACATCCGTCGGCTGCGCCCGGCCGACGTGCTCGCCATTGCCTTGTCGCCGGAAAAGCAGGATCAGCAGAACGTTCGGAAGCTCAAGGGTCTCAGCGACACGGCGTGGCGCCAACTCGTGGATGAAATCTATCGGAACAAGAACGCGGCCGATGACAATTTGCTGAAGGACATCCTTGGTTTGCGCGACAACCAGGATGCGGAACTGAACGCTGCCCGTGCCAATATGACGACGGTTGTAAGCATGTTGCATGATCCGAAGAGCCAGATGCTCGATTTGCTCCTGTACGCGCTAAAGGCGGGTAAAATTTGCGTCGTGGACGTGTCTCAGATCCGTGGGTCGCAAGCATTTGTCCTGTCCGGGCTCATTCTGCATAAGATTTTCGAACATAACCAAGAGGAATTCACAAGGCCATATCCGGAAACAATCCCGACGATTGCCGTCCTCGAAGAAGCGCAATCCGTACTCGGCAGCGGAGCGGGAACATCCGCCGACGGGCCATACGTGGCTTGGGTAAAGGAAGGCCGAAAGTACGATCTCGGCGCTCTTCTAATCACCCAACAACCAGGCAGCATCCCCAACGAGATTCTCAGTCAAGGCGATAACTGGTTTGTATTCCATCTCTTATCTGCAGGCGATCTTCAGGCCGTTAAACGTGCAAATGCCCACTACAGTGATGACATTCTCAGTGTCCTTCTAAATGAACCGATTCCGGGTCACGGTGTATTTTGGAGCAGCGCGGGAGGTAAGGCGTATCCTATTCCCATTCGCGTACTCTCTTTCGAGCAGGCGTATTCGGTTGCCGATCCCGGCTACAACAAGCCAGCGGCGGAAACCTATGCCCGTGTGATGGCGGCAGAGTTTCACCAGAAGACGGAAAGCGTTCGCGAGCACGTGGAGACGTATAGTACCGTCGAGTTGAGTTCTGGGAATGGCGACGAGATCGAACTCGAGACGGCCGACGGCGATGTGGACAGTTTTGCAGAAATTATAAATAACGCGTTCAATTCACTCAGAGGGAGCGACGACGTGGTTCGACGACTTCAAGGTCACGGAATGCCGTGGAAGGCCGTGTCAGTGGAGATTGAGAAGCGGTTGCCCGACTATATGACGGATCGCTCACAGGTCGCGCACCACCATACCAGGGAATTCCTGAATTGGTTGTTTGGCAGCGGTGGTTGGCGTACGGAGAAGAGGCCTCGCAAGGACGGGAACGGGTCGACGACGTGGGTGATCGTGGGTGGCGGGAACGATGGGAGGCAGGAGGATGCGGCCGAGTAGCCGTCGCGCTGGTCTTCATCAGGCCTTAGACATGTTTTCAGGTCCACCGTAAAGTAGGATTCCGCAGAGCACTGAGTTCAGGGGCGGCCTTGTCGGCTTGTCTCACAGCGTCATGACGGTTTGTACACGTTGAGGATCACGACACCTGCGATGATCAGTAACAGGCCAATGACCATCGGAATGTTGAGGGGCTGCTTCCAAACGACGAGGCCGATCACGGCGGTGAACGCCGTGCCGACGCCCGACCAAATGGCGTACGACATACCCAAAGGAAGAGATTTCAGGGCTTGGGACATTGAGTAAAATGCAACCCCGTATCCGGCTATCACACCGACACTCGGCAAGAATTTTGTGAACCCTACGGTCGCTTTCAACAAGGATGTTGCGACGATCTCGCTGAGAATGGCGATGCCGAGCATCAAGTACGCGTTCATGTCAAATCCTCTTTTGTCATTTGGAGTAATGTTTCAAGAACTTTTTTTCGCAGTTCCGGCGCAACTGTAGGGCACCCCAGCAACTCTGCGCACCACAGACCATCCATGGTCAATCGGATGATGGTAGCCTTGACAGGGGCGAGTCCGTCCTGTTCAATGTAGCGCTGCCACGTCGAAAAATGCTGAACGGGCTTGACCAGTTCCGGATTCTCGGAACTGATCGACAGCAGGCTAAAGCTCATGCTCTGAGTGCCATCTGACGTTTGAGCGTTTCCTGGATGTAGGTGCGGCTTCACCTGCCCGTTTCAACGGGATCGGCCTCAGCCGATTGCACCATATTGACGGCAAATTCGTCGATGATGCTGTTGATCATGGACATCACCAGATCCTCCTCCGTCGGAAAGGTGGTACAGTAATCCCCCTTTGCTGATTTATGCTTCTTCGGCGACGGCGTCCAGAGTGAAGTGACCGACGCCTCGCTGCCGTACGCGTGTCGAGTTGCGACCTGAAGAATCTGTTCGCGTGTGGACGGACGTCCGTGCAGGGTGTTCAAAGGTTGCATTATCCCAATTCAGCTCAATTATAACAGACAATATTCTGTATAAACTACCTGGAATACTGAGAATTGTCGATCAAACCACCGAAGACAAGAGTGATTTCCGAGCATCTGGCGGAGGGGTGGAGGGTGGAGGGGGTAGGGTGGAGGGGGGAGGGGTGGAATTGTACGCGAATAAGCCGGCCAGGGCAGCTTAAGTTTGTCGAATCGTATAATCGGTGGCGAATAGGCGGCTCACAGACGCTTATGTGACTGAAACGGTCCAATTTCGCGGGGAGTGGGAGCAAATAGGCGGCTGGGGGCCGCTTATTGGCGTTCGATCCGGCCAATTTGTCGAAATAAGCGGCCCAGCGCCGCTTATTTGCCACCTCGTGCGCGCGCCCCGCCTGCCTCCGCCTGCCTCGCGATCGCGCTGCCGCAATTTACATAACTTTAATCGCGTCTTACGAAATTCTTAAATTCCATAAATGAATTCTAAGATA
>NZ_BCQI01000043.1 GCF_001544355.1 Alicyclobacillus acidiphilus NBRC 100859 | reverse complement strand
CCCCCATTCCCCCTCCCCCTCCCCCCACGCCCCCCACGCCCCCGAACATTGGCGGCGTGTGGACTCATTCCGGTATACTGGACTCGCGAAAGCCAAGAGGTGATTGATGTGCAACTTCACTCGCGGACGGCGGATATTCAGATATCCGGTATCCGAAAATTCACAGAACTGGTTAAGCGGTATCCAGACGCCATCTCGCTGACCATCGGGCAACCCCATTTCCCGACGCCGCAGCATATTCGGGAAGCTGCGCAAAGGGCGATCGCGGAGGGGTACACCGTCTACACGCCAAACCGGGGGGAACTTGCGCTTCGGCAGGCTGTTGCGGCATATTATCAGCGCTTGCTCGGCCATGACTATCAGCCTGATTCGGAAATTCTCGTGACCGTGGGTGCGACCCACGCGCTCGATATTGCCATGCGGACGCTGTTGCAGCCTGGGGACGAGGTGATCGTTCCAGCGCCGGCGTATCCAGGATACGAGGGGATCGTCACGCTGATGGGCGCGAAGACGGTGTACGTCGATACCGCGCGGGACGGGTTTCGGCTGACGCCGGAGGCGTTGGCTGGGGCGTTGTCGGCGAGATCGAAGATATTGATTCTCGCGTCGCCGGCCAATCCGACGGGTGTTCAGTACAGCCGGGCGGATGTGGAAGCGCTGGCGTCGGTGTTGCGGGGCACGGACGTGTGGGTGATATCCGACGAAATTTACGCCGAACTGTCGTTTGCAAAAGAACCTGTGACCAGTATCGCGACGGTGGATGGCATGCGCGAGCGAACGGTTGTCATCCAGGGACTGTCGAAGTCGCACAGCATGACTGGCTGGCGGATTGGGTTCACGCTGGCGCCGGCGAATCTCACGGACGAGTTTGTGAAGGTCCTGCAATACAGCGTCACGTGCGCGTCATCCGTGAGCCAGCATGCGGCGCTGGAGGCCATGCGCCATGGGGCCGACGACGCAAGGCCGATGCGGGAGGCGTATCGGCGCAATCGCGATCGCGTCGTCGAGACGTTTCGCAGACTTGGCATTCCGCTCGTCGAACCGACCGGCGCCTTCTACGCGTTCCCGCACATCGCCGCCGCGCTGGGCATGGACTCGCAGACGCTGTGCGATCGCCTGTTGTCCGAGGCTCGCGTCGCCATCATCCCTGGAGACGCCTTTGGACCGCACGGTGAGGGCTACGCGCGACTGTCGTACGCGTGCGACGAAGGCGTGCTGGATGAGGCTTTGCGGCGGATCGAAACGTTTGTCCAGTCACGGATGTAAGGGAGCCGGTTGCAGGGCTTTGGCGATCCGCCAACCATCCAGCGGCAGGGTACACGGCTGGCCTTCACCGATATGCGCGCTCGGCGAAGAACGGTATCAGGACGCGAAGCGCGGCCTCGATACTGGCTTCGTCGGGCAGCATGCGCTCGTGGTGCAGCCCGTACGGTGTGCCTGCGCCGAGCCAAAACAAAAAGCCGGGGATGTCGCGCAAGAAGTATCCGAAGTCCTCGCCAGTCATCGCTGCAGGGACTTCTTCGATCACGGCCAAATTCCGGGATCGGACAAATTCCATGAACTTCCGCGTCACCGCGGCTTCGTTCTCCACTTGATAATAATTGCATCCCCAGTCGATCTCGCTGTCGCATCCGAACATCTTCGACACGCCGTCGACCATGGCTTGGATTCGCGCTTTGACGATCGGCATCGTGTCGGCCGACAAGGTCCGGATGGTGCCTTCGAGGCGGGCGCGGCCGGCGATGATGTTCTGTTTCGTGCCGGATTCCAAGCGGCCGATGGTGATGACTGCGGCGTCGAGTGGATCGATGTTGCGGGACACAATCGATTGCAAGGCCGTGATGAGGTGCGCTCCGGCGATGATCATATCGTTGGCCCGGTGTGGATACGCGGCGTGGCCGGAGCGGCCGACGAGATCGACGAACAACTCGGACGTGTTGGCAAACAGGACGCCGGGGCGGATGCCGATATGGCCGACGGGCAGATCTGGCTGCACGTGCAGCGCAAAGATCTGCTCTGGCCGCACGGCCTGAAATTCCACGCTTTCCATCATCGGCAGCGCGCCGCCGGGCCCCTCTTCAGCAGGCTGGAACAGAACGACGAGATCGTCCGCTGGGCGGTGACGCGCGAAGTGATCCACGAGTCCGAGCGCGATGGTCATGTGCACGTCGTGGCCGCAGGCGTGCATCATGCCGTCGTGCGTGGAGGCGAAGTCGCAGCCTGTCTCTTCGCGGATGGGCAGGCCGTCCATGTCGCAGCGGTAGCCGACGCGCGTCTCTGGATGATGCCCCTTGAGATGGACCAACACGCCCGTGCGCCAGGTCGCAATCTCCATGTGATCCTGAGGCATGGCCCGCAGACGTTCCAAGACAAGGGCCTGCGTCTCGAATTCGGCAAAGCCAAGCTCGGGAATGCGATGGAGGGCCTTTCGCGTTTCGACGAGATTCAGTCCGGCCGTCATAGTCTGCGAAGTTCCTCTTTGAGTTCGATTTTCTTCGCGTCGACTTCTTCAATTCGTTTGATCACCCGCGCAGGCACGCCAGCCACCACCGTGCCAGGTTCCACGTCTTCGATGACGACGGCGCCCGCGGCGACGACCGATCCTTTGCCGATCCGCACACCTTCAAGCACAACCGCGTTCGCGCCAATCAGCACGTTGTCCTCCACGACGACGGGTTTCGCCGACGGCGGCTCAATCACGCCCGCCAATACAGCGCCCGCGCCGATATGGCAGTTGGCGCCGACGGTCGCTCGTCCGCCGAGAATCGCGCCCATGTCAATCATGGTGCCGGGCCCGACCTCCGCGCCGATGTTGATGAGCGCCCCCATCATGACGACGGCATTTTCGCCGATGGTCACCTTGTCCCGGATAATGGCGCCCGGCTCGATGCGAGCGTGCAGATGTTTCGTGTCGAGCAGCGGGATGGCGCTGTTGCGGCGATCCGACTCCACGACGAAATCGTCCAGCTTGTCGCGATGGTTTTCGATCAGCGGCGAAATGTCCGCCCATTCGCCGAAGATGACCCCGGCTTGTCCTTGAATGAACGTTTGTACGCTGTCCGGGAAGGGAATATCGCCGAGCTGACCTTTCAGATAGACCTTCACCGGCGTGCGTTTCTTGCTCTCGGAAATAAATTGGATAATCTCTTCGGCCGTGTTCATATGCATGTGCTCCTTTGTCCTGTTATGATAGATGGCGTGAAAAGGAGGAAGCTTGATGAGTGTCCACATTGGCGCTGTCGAGGGGGCCGTTGCCGAACGCATCCTTCTCCCTGGAGATCCGCTTCGTGCAAAGTATATCGCGGAGACCTACCTCGACAACAGTGTTTGCTACAACGAAGTTCGAGGAATGTACGGATTCACGGGTACATACAAGGGCGTTCCGGTATCGGTTCAGGGGACCGGAATGGGCGTTCCGTCGATCTCGATCTACGCCCACGAGTTGTTGGCGTCGTACGGGGTGAAGACGCTCATTCGCGTAGGGACATGCGGCGCGATTCAACAAGATATTCGCATCCGCGACGTCATCCTGGCGATGAGCGCGTCGACCGATTCGAGCGTGAACCGGATGCGGTTCGGCAATATCGATTACGCGCCCACGGCACATTTTGGGCTGTTGCATAAGGCGTACACCGTAGCGCAAAACAAAGGCATCGATGCGAAAGTGGGCAACGTGTTTACCACGGACCTGTTTTACAACGCAGGCTTGGTCGATTTGGAGCGTTGGGCAAAGTTCGGTATTCTAGCACTGGAGATGGAATCCGCTGCACTCTTCACGTTGGCGGCCGAGTTTGACGCAAGGGCGTTGTCCATCTTGACCGTGAGCGATCACATCCTGACTGGTGAGGCGACAACGGCAGAAGAGCGCCAAACGACGTTTGACGAGATGATGCAGATTGCGCTGGAGACCGCCATCGCGTTCTAATTGGCTTGAGTCCTGAACTCATCGATAAATTGCTGCACGCGCGTGGTCAATAGGGCAATCGCGATTTGATTTTCCCCGCCTTCGGGGATAATGAGGTCAGCCATCCGTTTGGACGGTTCCACAAAGGCGTCGTGCATCGGTTTCACGGTGTTGAGGTATTGCGTATATACGGAATCGAGCGTTCGTCCTCTGTCCTCGATGTCCCTGCGGATTCGGCGGAGCAGGCGGACATCGGGATCGGTGTCGACGAAGACTTTGATGTCCAGCAACTCGCGAATGGATGGTTCGACGAGTACGTGGATGCCTTCGAGGATGATGACGGGACGAACTTCGACGCGGATCGTTTCCGGCCGTCGATTGTGTGTCTTGAAATCGTAAATGGGCATATCGATGGCTTGTCCGTTGCGCAATTGCTGCAAGTGTTTGTAAAGCAGTTCGTTGTCAAACGAGTCCGGGTGATCGTAATTCAACAATTGGCGCGCTTCCAAAGGCAAATCGGTCCTGTCGCGATAGTAGGCGTCCTGCGAGATGAGCGTTACGTGATTGGCCCCGATTGCCTCGACGATGGAAGTGGCCACCGTCGTTTTGCCGGATCCTGTGCCGCCAGCAATACCGATGGTTAACATGGTTGTACATCTCCTCCTGTTGCAACTTCGGCAGTATACCGAAAAGGGAGCAGCGAAACAACACAAACAGACAAAAACTAGGATGGACGAGAAAGGACGATTCGAACAATGCAGATAGGCTTGATTGGTCTCGGGAAAATGGGTTACAACCTCGCTCTGAACATGATGGACCACAACCACCAGGTGGTTGCGTTCGATCTCGACAAGAACGCCGTCAACCGCCTCACAGAAGCAGGCGCGACTGGCTCGACGTCGATCTCGGATTTGGTCTCCAAGCTGTCGACACCGCGCATCGTCTGGTTGATGGTGCCTCATGGGAAACCTGTCGACAACTTGATTGATCAATTGACACCACTGTTGTCAAAAGGCGACATCATCATCGAGGCTGGTAACTCGTACTACAAAGACAGTGTTCGGCATGCCGAAGAATTGTCGAAACATGGCATTTACTTCTTCGATGTTGGAACGTCCGGCGGCATGGAGGGCGCTCGTCACGGGGCTTGCTACATGATTGGCGGCGACGCTGAGGTATTTAAGACGATTGAACCGATTTTCCGCGATACCGCGGTTCCGAATGGATATGTCTACACGGGGCGCGCCGGCAGCGGCCACTTCTGCAAAATGGTGCACAACGGTATCGAGTACGGTATGATGGCCGCCATTGGCGAAGGCTTCGAAGTCCTCGACAAAGGCCCGTTCGACTACGATTTTGCCGAAGTCGCAAAATGCTGGTCCAATGGTTCGGTCATTCGCGGTTGGCTCATGGAGCTTGCCGAGAAGGCGTTCCGTGCCGACCCGCGCCTCGACGGCATCAAGGGCGTTGTTCACTCGTCGGGCGAAGGTCAATGGACCGTTCAAGAAGCACTCGAAGTACAGGCGGCGACACCTATCATTACAATGTCTCTCTTGATGCGCTATCGCTCGCAAGAATCCGATACGTTCAACGGCAAAGTGCAGGCTGCGCTGCGCAACCAATTCGGCGGCCATGCCGTCGAAAAGGCGTAAAGCCGTTTCTGCACAAACAACCAAGGGGGGCTGTTCCGCGGCGCTTTGCGGCGCCGGGACAGCCCCCTCTTTCGGTTAAATCTCACATCAGTGGCTGCATCTTCATCCAAGCTTCAATCTCGTCCGCCTGTTTTGGAATATCGTCGGACAAATTCACGAAGCCGTCGTCGGTGATCAGGACGTCGTCCTCGATGCGGATGCCGATGCCTTCTTCCGCGATGTAGAGGCCTGGTTCCACGGTGATGATGTCGCCTTTCTGGAATGGCACGTGATCTGGGCCGACGTCGTGTGTGTCGAGGCCGAGCCGGTGGCTCACGCCGTGGTAGAAGTAGCGGCTGATGTCATCGTCGTTCTCAATGAGTCCAATTTCCCGCAAATCGCGCCCGTACGATGCGCGAACCGCACTCAGCAAGTCGGCTCTGGTCACGCCTGGGCGGATGATGGCGAAAGCCGCGTCCATCGCCTTCAGCACGATATTGTACAATTGGCGCTGGCGAGGCGAAAACGTCCCATTCACCGGGAATGTGCGCGAAATGTCGGCACTGTAGCCGAGGTGGGCGGCGCCGAGATCGCACAGGACCAGGTCGCCGTCCTCAGCGATCCCGTCATTGTTGACATAGTGCAGGATGGTCGCGCGCTCACCTGCGGCGATGATGGGCGGAAACGCGTGCTCAGAGACGCCCTCGTAGCGCAAGGCAAAATTGAAGTACGCTTCCAGCTGATATTCTTTCATCCCGGGTTTCGCATGCGTCAGCATGTGATGCAGCCCGTTCTTTGTGACGCCAATTGCATGGCGGATCGCGTCGATCTCGGCTTGGTCCTTGATAGCCCGCATCCGCGTAATCAGCGCGTATGGGTTGCGCAAGGCAATGGTCGGATATTTCTTCTGGAACACGGCGGCAAATCGATGCGCTTCCGTTTCAGTTTGTTTCCAACTGTCCACTTCCATGTCGAGGTAAAGCGTTTCATATTGGCCGCCGGAAAGAAGATCGCCGATGGTGCTTTCGAGTTCGGCGATATCAACCGCCTTCGTCACGCCTGAAATCGAAGAGGCCTCTGTCTCGGTGAGGCGTTTGCCGGTCCACTTCTCTTCGACGGGATCGACCCGTTCGGTCAGAAGCGTCTCGGATGTTTCACCGGCCAACTTGGTCAGCAGGAGGGCGGAGTTTTCCTGCGGAATACCGGTGAGGTAGTAGAAATTTCGGTTGACATGGAACGGGTGGTAGGCGTGATCGCCAGACATGTACGGCGCCCGGCCAGCAAAGAGGAGAGCGATTGACCGATCAGGCAGCTGCTCAATCAGCCGATGTCTGCGTTCTTCAAATAGTGATGGTTTAAAAGACATTTAATGCACCTCTAGTTTGATCTTGGTTTAAAGTTGATGAGCCCTTGCTCCATGGCGCGAATGAGGGCTTCTGCCGTGGCGAGGTTACTCGCGACTGGCACGTTGTGCACATCACAGATACGAAGAAGCGCAGTGATGTCGGGATCGTGCGGCTGGGCGGTCAGCGGATCGCGCAGGAAGATCACGAGATCCATTTCGTCGTTGGCAACCATGGCGCCAATTTGCTGATCACCGCCATACGGCCCCGATTGAAAGCGATGGATGGTCAAGCCGGTGGCTTCGGCAATTCGGCTGCCGGTCGTACCTGTCGCGTACAGATTGACAGTTTTTAAAATGTTCTGGTACGCGACGGCCAGGTTGACGATATCGTCCTTCTTATTGTCGTGCGCAATCAAAGCAACGTTCATGCGGTTGGCCCCCTAGGCAGATACTGTCTCGCTTAGTTTACCGCAAACCAGGATTCGGTGGAATCATGGATACGTGGTACACTAACTCTATTCAGTGGTTCATGGATTTTGGAGGGTATCCAGACAGGGGGGGCACGTTCTTGCAGGACAAACTATCAGACCGCGCACCCGTTCTTGACGAGCTGCGGCGCCCTCTGCGGGATTTGCGAATTTCCCTCACGGATAGGTGCAACTTTCGCTGCCCGTACTGTATGCCTAGGGAAATGTTCGGGCCGGATCACAAATTCCTCTCCGCAGACGAAACGTTGACGTTGGACGAAATCCTGAGGATCACCAGACATTTGGTCGATCTCGGTGTCGAGAAGATCCGCCTCACGGGCGGAGAACCTTTGCTTCGTCCCGATCTCGCCCGCGTGATCGAATCCATCATGCGCATCGAGGGCGTTCAGGACATCGCGTTGACGACGAATGGCAGCTTGTTGACGCCGCGACGAGCGAGACAGTTGGCCGATGCGGGGTTGCGCAGAATCACCATCAGTCTCGACGCGCTGAGCGACGACGCGTTTCGGCGAATGAACGATGTGGGCTTTCCGGTGCGGCGCGTCCTCGACGCGATCCATGCCGCGAAGGATGCGGGCCTGGAGCCGGTGAAGGTGAATATGGTCGTCCGACGTGGTTACAATGAGCAGGAAATCTTGCCCATGGTCGAACATTTTCGATACAGCGGTGTCATTCTGCGCTTCATTGAATACATGGATGTCGGCACAACCAACGGTTGGAACCTCGCGGACGTTGTGTCGGCGGACGAGATCTTGGAACAAATCAGCTCGGTTCATCCGCTGCACCCTGTCTCGCCTCGGGTGCCTGGAGAAGTGGCGACGAGATTCCAGTTTGACGACGGCGCTGGTGAAATTGGGCTGATCCATTCCGTAACAAAACCGTTTTGCGGCGGTTGCACACGACTCAGGTTAACTGCGGAAGGCGATTTGTACACCTGTCTGTTTGCGGCGCGCGGAACTCCGCTCAGGCAGCGGCTGCGCGAAGGGATCTCCGATTCCGAACTTCGACAGGTGCTGGAGCAGGTGTGGCGCGTGCGAAAGGATGCCTATTCACAGCATCGGCACGAATATACGTCGGCAGCCGAGCGGATAGAAATGTCAAAAATCGGCGGTTGAAACGGTCGATCGTTGCGAAACCGTTCCCGTCGATGAGGAGGACTTTGCGTTTGAGACAGGTTCAACACGCGATGAGGAAATTTGTCTTTGCGTTTTTCGGCCTCGGCGCCATGCTGCTGGTTGGGTTCCTGTTGACCATGGTGACCCGGAATCACCTGCTCGAAGGCGCTGGTGCCACCCTGATGGTGGGATCGATGATTGTGGCTGGCGCGATCGACATTCGTCTGCGAAGTCCACACCTGCGGAAACTGCAATAATTCTGGATGGAACATGCGCCTGTTTTGGAATCGCCAGCGATGTTCGCTGAGACATCCGACTGTCCACTTACATAGTGTGTGAGGAGGCTCCTTCGAGAGGAGCAAATCGGACAGAGGAGGATATCACATGGCGACTTCGAACAAGCGGAACCGTAAACCGGTGAAACGGGCCAGTGTAAAGCAAGCGAATTCCACCCCTTCCGCAGCGGTGCCCGAGGTAGAGCCGGTCGCATCGAAAGGTTCTTCCCTAGATAACCTGAAGAGCAATTTGGCTGGCAAACGCAAAGCCATTTTTCAGATTCTGGATGACGTCAAAAAAGTTTCTCCGGATCAGTGGAAGGACCCAAATCAGGTGGAGTCGCTTGCGAAGAATTTTGCCGACAAACTCGGTTTGCCCGTGCCTGAACAACGGTTGAAGCAGTTTGTCAAAGCGTATTCCGACGCGACGAAGAATGGTCCCAACGCAAGCGTTGACGAGATCGTCAAGAAATACGGCAAGAACGTCGACGACAAGACGCTCAAGGAGATCAAGAAATTCGTTCCGAAGACGAAGGGTTGAGTGGACGACTGAGCCCATCGACGGGCTGACCGAACGAACGGCTGGGTATATCTGGTTGACAACCACGCGCCTGCGCGGGAGACCTACTTTATCTGTAGACAACCACGTTGTCCGGGGCGCCAGGTGACGGTCTGACTGCCACCCCTTATAGTTAGGGCTGAATCCACAAGTATGTGGATTCAGCCACCAAAACAAGTGTGGGTCGCTCAAACCGCCTGTCAAGGATGGAATGGATCTCCTTGACAGGCTCACCTTGGTTGGCGTTGCGATACGCACTGCCTGCGGGAAGGCACTGTGCCTAGGTGCCGATATGGAATTTGGGGAAGTATGACTGGCCGCGGCGCTGATAAAGCGCGGCGGCCAGTTTGCGTTGGGGGCGGGGCAGATGGCGGGCGGCGGCGGTGGGAGGTAGGCGGGCGGCGGTGGGAGGTAGGCGAGTGGCGGTGGGAGGTAGGCGGGTGGCGGTGGGAGGTAGGCGAGTGGCGGGCAAATAGGCGTCTCTCAGCCGCTTATCTCGGCGCAACGGCGAGGTCGAAGGCAAATAAGCGGCCCGCAGACGTTTATTTGCCTTGCAGCGGACGTGATCGAGCCGATCCACAACATTTAGGCGGCCCACGACCGCTTATTCGGGACCTCTCAGACGATTCGACACACTTAAGCGGCTGGGAGAGGCTTATTTTTGCCTCGGCCCGCCCCCGGCCCTCATCCGCCGCGCAATCGCGTGGCGGGAAGGAGCGACAGGGCGGGGCAGATGGCGGGCGGCGGCGGTGGGAGGTAGGCGGGTGGCGGTGGGAGGTAGGCGAGTGGCGGGCAAATAGGCGTCTCTCAGCCGCTTATCTCGGCGCAACGGCGAGGTCGAAGGCAAATAAGCGGCCCGCAGACGTTTATTTGCCTCCGATGTGTGCGCAATGGAGGGACTTCGGGCAAATAGGCATCCAGATGCCGCTTATTCGGCGCAGATCGTAGGATTCGACAAACTTAGGCGGCGTGGGGAGGCTTATTTTCGGCCCTGCTGCCCTGCTCCCGGCCCGCCCCACTCACCGGTTGCCCCCTGGCCGCCATACACGGAAAACGCTGCCCGACGCGTGCAAATCGAGCAGCCTTTGTGTGGATTCTATGTCTATCTATGATCGATCCCATCGCAGGGACGACGTTGTCAGTGCATTGCGGCTGGTGGTCATCGAGCGATTGGGTTGGGAGGTCCTCACGACAAGGCAAGATAGACAGCCAAACCTTGTGGTACGCACGACGCCTGCGGTGAGCCATCGCACTTGCACGGGCCCAAAAACCGATCTGCGTTTCCCGCAATCCACGGCGTGGCGCTGCCCTTACTACCACACTTCGTTGCCCGAGCATTCTATGCGGGCGCCTGCCGGTCGTTTAGCATTGTATATTGGTTTCGCGCAGTTCCTGTTTTGCTCTCACACGTCTAAAGGATTCAATGGCTAGTCGTTTGATTTCGGCTGCCATTGTTGGGTTCCCTAAAGCACTGTATATGTTCGATAGCAACCGAAATAGCCTTCCCCGTTGCACCGTACTGTCGGTGATATCCAAGAGGGATAACCCCTCCTCGCACAATTGTTTTGCTGTGTCATATCGTTCGAAACGTAACCAGTATTGGGCGAGGTCTTCCTTCACTGAGGCCTGCTTAATAACCTTGTTGGAGGCTATGTACATCTCCAAACACTCATTCCACAAAGCATACGCCTCCTGATAATGCGACAGGTGGAACTGAAAAATTGCGAGGTTATGCTTCAGCTCGGCGTAAAGGTGCCTGTCACATGCTTCACTTAAGTGAATTCCCCGTTGGGTGATTTCGATAGCCCTGTGTGTATCACCTTGCTTGAAGCACGTCCAGCCCAGTCCCAGAATGCAGTCAATCAAAAGCTTGCTCTGCTTTAGTGGCTGGAGTGCAATCATTGCCTTCTCGTACGCTTGGGCCGATTCGGCAAGTTCGCCCAGGCGATAGTGTGTTGTTCCCTTGTACACCATCGCTTGGGCAAAGATTTGAGTTTGTCGCTTCAAGTGTTCGGAGCGCAATGCTGATTTTTGATAGTATCTTAATGCTTGATGATAATTTTCGTCGAGATAGCAACAATTGCCCATAGACAGCAGGGTCTCGGTAACTCTTTCTCGTGCGTTGAGTTGTTGGTAAATGTCAAGGGCGCCCTCAAGGTATTCGAAAGCGGGGTCGAGCTCCCGCATCCGCATCAAGATTTTGCCTAACACGAGGTAAGCGTCTGCCTGCAGTACGCTTTCACTACATAGTGAACTTATCTTGGCCGCTTGTTCAGCATGCGTTCGTGCTTTCTCCATATCATCCAAATCGAGATAATGTCGGCTGGTGGACAAAAAGGTCCGAACGCTCTCTCTATAATCTGCTTCTTCCGACAGAAAAAACTCAATTGGCTTATTCAAACGTTGAGAGATGATCATGAGATTCCTGAGGGATGGCTTGGCCTTGTTGGCCTCCACAAGGCTAACAAATGACCGAGTCATCTCTGTTCCTGCGAGTTGCCTCTGTGTCAAGCCACGTTCGAGACGTGCACGTCGAATCATTTCCCCTAAGTTGATACTCATTTCCATAACCTCCAACTCTCGGGATGATGTCCCGTCAAGCGACGTGGTTTGGGTGCGACAAAGCGACAAACTGTTGAGAAAAACAAAATTAGCGTTGGTACCAACATGTACTGGGACTTCCGTCACAAGCCGCTGGACCAAGGTTCCGGAATCGTTCGTCCCTCTTTTCTAGCAGCCAAGCGTCCCGCAAATCCAACTCCAAGGTCCGATGCCTTGTGCCCATGACTCCCAATCCGAATTAGCAAAATTGGTTGCCCGGGTGCCACCTTATCCGCATCGGGTCTGCGTTCGTCCGACTTCGCCAAACCCACTTCATATCTTCCCGCTGCCGTTGGTTAAGCTCACGCGTGCTGCTCCGGAGTTTCGAACAGAGCTCGCAGAGGTAAGTCAAATCGGGTCCGTCTACGATTTCACTGACCGTGCGTACCAAATCATCCTTTGCTATCCGTCCGGAATGATAGGAATCGTGTTTGCGCAAACATCATCATCTGCTCACGATCCAAGGTGATGCTCGTACAATCACAATTCGGCGCCATCCTGCAAAAACCTGCACATTTCCAAATGTGCAATTAAATGTGTTTCGGCGGACGGACTCCCGAGGTGCCTGGGTGAGACGGTTACTCATTGTGTGAACAATCCCAAGCTGCAATGCTACTCGGGGTAGCGCGGAGTGAGTCGTGCGCAGTCTGCATGAGCCTCAATCCGCCCTTCGCTGATTGCGCCAGATCGCTTGTTCGTTAAGATTCAGTCCCAGAGCCACATCTCTGCCTGTGGATCCAACACTTCGAAAAGTCACATATGGCGCAGGTGGGGCGGGCCTAAGAGGTTAACATGGCTCAACCAATTTTTGCGTCCACTTACTAGCGAACCGAGGTATTCTTCGATTGGAGGTGAATAGGATGCGAAGATTCATATCAACCGGAGCGACGCTAGTCGCAGTCCTGTCAATGGTGAATATGGATCTATCCAAATTGGATGGAAATCTTCCAGAACCATCCGCTCACTGTGTGGAACTATCGATTCACAACAATTTGTGATTGGAGGAATGACGAATGAAAAAAGTTCTGTTGAGCTCCGGCGTTGTGGCTTGTACTCTATTGGGTTTAGGCACCATCACCACTGCCTTTGCGGACACGACGACGCAACAAAGCGCCACTACCACTTCGGTCGCTCCAGGCTCTTCCACCGCAAATAGTTCTGTCGGTCAGCCGGTTAGTCCCTCCCTGACCCTGTCACCGAACGCGATTTCGCAGAATTATCATCTGCCTGGAGTCCCACAGAACAACGTGTGGCAGTCCCCGTTTGATTTTACGGTTCCCGCGGAATCGAGCGGAGAGACTGCAAGCGTCAATTTGGTCCAGTGGGAATCGAACGGAACTGAAGCGGATGCGCAATATCGTCTTGTAAGTACGGATGGCTCCGCGACGCCATGGCATCGCGTTACGGGGACCTACACTTCGTCCGACGCTTGGGTCTACTTCACGGACATGCTTTCAGGTACTTACTACCTGCAAGTGGAGAACCTTGCTCCGTCCGATTTGGACGGCAATGGGTATGTTCATTACTAATCCGTTCCCTCGAACCTTGAGGTCGTCTCGGGAAACTTTCGCGCAATACACAGGCGAATACAGGCAGGTGCTATGCTACTGTGTGCTGGGTTCGTGATAGTTCCTGCCTGAACTTCTATTTGACACCAGATGAATTATATTCTATCATATTATTCATATAACGGGATTTCTGGTGTAGAATAGTCGGGTTTTCAAGCTAGGCCTACCTTTGGGGTGGGTGAGAGGACTGGCAAAGCCTCTGGTTTTGGAAGAGAGGGCTTTCATGAACACATTTGAATGGGCGTTGGGAACGCTTCTCTCCCTTCTTGGAGCGTATGTCTTAACGCGCTTTTTTCGTTTCGACGATCCTTGGGACAAAATCGTTACATACACGCTGTTCTGGATGTTTCTCATATGTCTCGATGTATTCGTTGCGGGAGCAGTCTTTCACAATCTCACGAATCTAACCACACTATGCATAAATATAGTGGTTGTCGCACTATCATTCGTCGTATTCCGAGTACGCTTCGGGTATACGCCAAGCGTGAAAAGACTTGGGATCGAAAGCCTAGGAAAGGCGATTCGCAGTGTGTCATCGCCGTACGCTGTCATTCTCATCATTTTGATACTCATAGTTGCTTGTGTCGGATACCTCCTCCCACCGTACGCGTATGATGAACTGGGATACCATTTGGTATCCGTTGCTACGTGGGTGCACAACAAGCGAATCATGGACTCGGGGTTTTTGTGGGCTGACGTATACCCGAGGAACGCGGAGTTGTTATTTTGCTGGCTGTATATGGCTGATCACACGGATAGATTTGTCCACTTCGGACAAATCATATTCGCTGTCGCGGGCATTTGTGGCATGGTTGGCGTTTCAGGACTGATGGGACTAAGCAAACGTGATGGCATCATTGCTGCCATCCTGTTCTTTCTGACGCCTACGGTACTCCTTCAAGTGGGCACCGATTACACCGACGTTGCTTTCGTATCGATGTTTTTCGTCTTCTATTTCTTCTACTTGCGATATTTATGGACAACCGATGAACGGTATATATTCCTCGCTGGAATGTCGGGAGGAATTTTATTTGGGATCAAGTCGGACGCGGTCATCTATATCGCTGTGTGCGGCGTGGTTATCCTCGTTCAGAACGTGTATCACTACTTCCGTGGCACTATGAGAATCAAGAGATTTTGTGCCGACACCTGCTTGTTTCTTGTTCCTATGGTAGTGCTAGGAGGATATTGGTACCTCCATAACCTCACTCGTTTCGGAAATCCGGTCTACCCGTTTTCGATCTCGCTGCTAGGACATGTTATATTTCGTGGATTGGGTACGGTCACCAAATTGATTATGATCCCAAACACACCTACAGAGTTTCTCGACTTGCCTTGGTGGAGGCGGGTTTGGGTATCATGGACGACGATACCTAATGTGTACGGATATGATATGCGAATTGGCGGATTTGGCGTGCAGTGGACGTTTCTCGAGTTGCCTGCAGTAATCTTGTTTATCATATACAGTTGGACGAGAAAGAGAGTGTATCTGTGGTCTATCCTCCTGCCCTTAGCGGTCATATTCGTCTTCCAACCTGCCAATTGGTGGGCGAGATATAGTCTGTTCCTGGCGGGGCTCGGTGGATGGGCGTATGTTTACATGGTAAATCTGTTACGTTCGAAAAGATTACGCACAACAATTCACGTTGTCGTGATCGGCTCCATTTGCGTGGGCTATGGTTTGGGTGCCTATTCGCTTCTTAATTCGAATTCCCAGATCAGGGGAGCAATCCACCGTCTACTTGTCACACCCGCTAAAAACCGTGGGAGCGTGCTGGTGCCTGAATATCGGCTGATGGATAGAGTGAAGCAGCCAACGATGCTCCTCATCGGGCCAAACGTCGAATTTCCGTATGTATTCTTTGGGAGATCAGCCGAGAATTCGGTGATGCGCATCACTGCCAAGACGAATTCGGCTTTTCAGAGAGAGATATTGACGGAACACGCAAAATACGTAGTCGCTACAGAAGGAGATGTCGTGGATGGTTGGGCCAAACAGGATTCAAGACTCCTTCAGCCGGATGGTGGAGAGGGACGGTATGTTATCTACAGGGTCCAACTTAAAACGATCGTTGGCTCGACTGCTGTTTACTCAACTGCGCCCTAGCCAGTGGACGAAGAACGTCCTTGTATTTGCCGCATTTGTTTTTACATTGCCCCATGTCACGTCTGACATGTTCTTGAGAGCGTGCTGCGCATTCGTTTTATTTTCAGGAATATCAGGAACAGTGTACATTTTAAATGACTATGTCGATCTGAAGATCGATGTTCAGCATCCTGAAAAACGGCACCGTCCTATGGCCTCAGGCCAACTGTCGCCTCGTACGGCTCTTGTGTTTGGAGGATGTCTTCTATTTGGATGCATGCTGGTTTCTTATAGGATCAGCCATTTGTTTAGCGCAGTGCTGGCTGCGTATTTCTTGCTCAATATAGCTTATTCTACGATTCTGAAACACGTGGTTGTTATTGATATTCTTTCCATTTCAATGGGGTTCGTGTTCAGGAGTGCCGCCGGAGGATTGGCCATCTCCGTCCCACTGACGCCTTGGTTTCTATTTTGCACATTGGTACTTTCCTTGTTCTTGGCAACTGGGAAGCGGAGATACGAGTACAGGGTCTTCCAACAACATAACCGCCTAATACGAAGAGTCCTCTTCCGTTATTCTGACAAAATTCTAAACGCTCTTAGCATCGTGACGGCTGTTCTGACGATTCTATCCTATTCGGTATTTACCCTGACAAGTAAGCACTCGCATGTTCTGATGTGTACCGTACCTTTGGTAGTCTATGGAATCGTCAGGTATATGGTACTGATCGACTCGACGGACCTGAGTGGGAGCCCAGAGTCAATCCTCATTCGTGACGCCCACATTCGATATACCGCCATTTTATATGTCGCCCTTGTTGTGACAGTCCTTGTGGTGTTTGGATAGCGATTTGTCCGAAAGGGTCATGGAACATCGCAGAGCATTGTATGCTGTCGGGCAAAATACCCCACCACGTACTTCTACGCTCAGTCCGCATGGTTGTTTCCTTTTTACACGCTGGGTTGTGGCGCGAACCACACTGCCTTCTGGAAGGAACTATGCAAAAGTGCCGACATGTGCGTTGGGGACACTGCTTTCGAAATAGCGTGATCGGCCGTGGCGCTGACCGCGAAGGTGGCAGGCACACGCAGGCCGGGAAAGTAGGTGGGAGGCGAGCGAGGCGGAGAAACAGGCGGCCCAAAGGGGCCTATCTGCCTCATTGTGGGTGTGATCGGGCCGATCCGCAGCATACGCGGCCCGGTGCTGCCTATTTTCGCCCCGCCGCCCGATCTCCCGCCAAGGCCCGGCCCGCTCGGTCATTCCGCCCCCGGCCTGCGATCCACGGAAAAAGGCTGCCCGACGCGTGCGGATCGAGCAACCTTTGTGTGCATTTATGATCGATCCCGTCGCAAGGAGGACGTTTTCTTTCCTCAGCCCAACCCTCCATACATCCGTCTCAGCTTTGCTGTCCGCCTTGCTGGCCATTGTCGGCTTGCCCCGGTTGCGGCGAAGGGTACGGCGGCGACTGATTGGGCGGCCCGTAGGACGGCATTCCGTAACCGGGAGCTGGATATCCCGGCGGGCTGTATGCTGGTGGTCCGTAGTTTGGCTGAGCATACGGTTGCGCATACCCTGGCTGCATCGGCTGCTGTCCGCCATAGCCGCCGCCGTAACCGCCATAGCCTCCGTTGCCCGGGGCCTGGGGATATGGGGCGGCGGGTGGTTGCCCTTGCGCCGGTGCACCTGGCCCTGGCTGAGATGGCCGCTGTTGTACGGTCGCCGAAGGATTCCCGGCCGCCCCCGCAGCGCTGCCAGCCGAGTTGCTCGTCGAATTGCCATCGTCGCTGCCGCCGCCTTTCAACAGTCCAGCGCCCAGCGGCGACGCCATGAGCGCCGCAAGAATGCTCGTGTAGTCTTCCGTCGTCAGATTTTTGCCGCGATTCTTCAGCAATTTGTCGAGCACGCCGCTTTCTTTTAACGATCCCGTCGTGATATACACGGTATCCAACATTCTGTCGGCTTGCTGCAGATAGCCAAGCCAGTTTTTGACCATGCCCCGCAGGCTGGTAACGGTCTTCACGGTTTCCTGCAAATTTTTTGGTGTAAAAAGCTGGGCGATGCTTGTTCCTTTTTTCGATCCCGCCGCCGATCCGTCTGGGCTGGTGATTGGTTTCGCGCTGCTCGGCCGTTTGCCGCCCGCCGGCCTTCTTCTTCGATTTCCGTTCGGGCGCTGGGCCTGTGCTTTGGCGAGGACTATGCCATGCGCCGCCTGCGCGCGCTTGTGTGTTGGACTCATCGTTGACACCCCGCTTCCTCTCCACGCTCCGATGTATCCTATGATCTGCGCGAACGCCCTGTGCGAATGCCAGATAGGGACGGGACGGCAGCCTAGGTCAGACAAGACGAATAGCCCATCTCGCGGCGAGCAGACTACGGAGGAAGCGTGGAGAAAGGAGCGGGATGTGCGAATGGCTTTCAGACGATCCCTCTATGCGAAGTACGGCGGCGTTCACTTTATGCAGATGGCGCCGGTGCAGGACATCAACAAATTCGTTCGTGAGCTGCCTGACGAGAAACGAGACAGCCTGTTCGAGGTCCTCCACGAACTGAACGAAGCCGGACTCATTGAGATTCAAAACGATCACCATCTGCTCGATCCAATGGGTGAAGAGCATCCATCGCATCCGAACGCGATCGACGACCTGCAATAAATCTGCAATCGTCCTGCAATCAGCGAAACAGCCCCGCACGCGGCATCGTTTGCCGGCGATGGGGGCTGACCGCTTTCGCTTCTTACCACAGTTTCTTACCACAGTTTCTTACCGCAGTTTCTTACGACAGCTTCTGATGGAATCGGCGCATCCGTTCGATGGCTTCGACGATGTCGCTGTCCGCGACGGCATAGGAGAAGCGGACATGGCCTGGCGCGCCAAAGGCTTCTCCTGGCACGCTCGCCACGAGTCCGTGCTCCAGCAGTAACTCGCAATAGTCGGTGGCCGAGTTGATGGCCTGACCCTCATAGGAGCGGCCGATCACGCCCGAAATGTCGGGGAACGCGTAGAACGCGCCTTCCGGCATCAGGCAATGCACGCCTTCGAGGCTGTTCAAACCTTGCACGAGTTTGTCGCGGCGGCGTTTGAACGTGTCGACGACCGTTGGATCGAAATTCTCCAAGGCCACCACCCCTGCTGCCTGAGACATCGTCGAGGGGCTGCCGGTCGAATGGCTCTGGAACGAATTGATGGCTTTGGCCACATCGGGCGGCGCTGCCACGTAGCCGAGGCGCCATCCTGTCATGGCAAACGCTTTGGAAAATCCGTTGACGAGCAATACCCGATCTTTCAATTCCGGGCACAACGCCGCAAGGCTTACATGCTTCACGTCGTAGACCAGCCGTTCATAGATCTCGTCCAGGATGATGTAGACATCGTGACGGCGCAGGACTTCGCCCAGCGCGGCGAGTTCGTCTTCGTGGTACACGGCTCCGGTCGGGTTGGACGGGCTGTTCAGGAGAATGGCGCGAGTTTTTGGCGTAATCGCCTGCTCGAGTGCCCTTGGCGTCACCTTGTAGCCAGTGTCTGCGCCGGCCGCGACGATGACAGGCTTGCCGCCAGCCACAGCAATTTGCTCCGGATAGGACGTCCAGTACGGGGCAGGGAGAATGACTTCGTCCCCATCGTCCAAAATGGCCATGCAGACGTTGTACAGCGTGTGCTTGGCGCCGTTGGACACAATGATTTGTTCTGGCGCGTATTGCAGCCCATTCTCCGACATTAACTTCGCCGCGATGGCCTTTCGCAATACGAGCGTACCTGCGGCTTCCGTATATTTGGTTTGACCGTTGGCAATCGCCTTCACACCCGCGAGGGCGGCTGCGGTTGGCGTGTCAAAATCCGGCTCGCCGACGCTCATGTTGACTACCGATTGACCTTGGGCGAGCAATTGTTTGGTTTTGCTGTCGACGCTCATCGTCGCCGATGGTTTGATATTTCGTATTCGTGCGGACAAACGCTGTTCCACGCTCATGCCCCCCCAATTTGTTGCCGACATTGTAGCATACGCGGACGCGTTTTGCCGTGTTTTCGTGACATTTCCGCGAGCTTAAAACCACCTGCGCAGCCAATTGAACGGATTGTGACTCGGCGCGTTCTTTGGTGTCGGCGTCGGCGCGCTGTGCAGTTCGCAAGGTTGGGTCGGCTCGGTTCCCGGCTGAAAGTAGTCCACTTCTTTCGCGCGGCAAAGCGGGGTGGCGACTTCGCCGCTGATAGGATCGAGGACGACCCGCTTCAGGTCCGACGGCGGCGTGTACCACTTGTACGGCAGGTGCGCTTGCGCGGTGCCCATGAATTTGGACCAGATGGGCGACGCAAGGTGTGTCTCCGGGACGCTCAACTTCTTATTGGAGTCGTAACCGACCCAGACTGCCACGACCAGGTTCGGCGTGTAGCCGACCATCCACGCGTCGGTGTCGGTCGTGCCCGTTTTCGCCGCGGCAGGACCGTGCAGGTACTGGTGAAACGCGTAGCCGGTTCCGTTCGGTTCGATCACGCTGCGCATCAGGTCGCTCATTTGAAACGCGATCTCGGGGGAGAGAACGCGTTCCATCGGCGCGTCGGTGCGAATGCGCCCCTCCGGTTTGTCGATCTCTTCGACGGCGTGCGGCGTCACGCGATATCCGCCGTTGGCCAGCGTGGCGAACGCGGTCGCCATCTCGACCGGTGAGACCGGAAAGACGCCGAGCGCGAGGGAAGGGTAGGGCTTCAGCGGATCGGAGATGCCCATGCGCCTTGCCATGTCGATCACGTTGTCCGGCCCAACCGCCAGGTTGGTGTGGACCGCGTAGACGTTGTCGGATCGGGCGATCGCCTCGCGCAACGTCAGCGGGCGCCCCGCGTACATGTCGCCGTAATCGTGCACCGTGTAACTGCTGGCTCCGCCTGGTCCGTAGAGGAACGTCGTCAGTTTGCTGTCAACTTGGTTGGCCGGCGTCCAGCCGTGTTCCAACGCGGCGCTGTACACAATCGCTTTGAAGGTCGAGCCCGGTTGACGCGCGGCCAAGGCCCGATTGAATGGGCTCGTCTGGTAATTCCGTCCGCCGACCAAGGCGCGAATCGCGCCGGTCTTAGGGTCCAAGGCGACAAGGGCCGCCTGCAAGTCGCTGTGCTTGGGCAGCGTCGTCTGGATGGCGCGTTCGGCTGCTTGTTGCAGCAGCGGATCGAGTGTGGTCCGCACGCGCACTTCGCCTGCCTCCAGTTCTTCGGTCGACAATTGCCCATTGCGCTTGGCTTCGTCGATCGCGACCTGTGTGAAGTACGGTGCTTGGACGGTCGGCGAGTGGTAGTCCGCGATATGAAGCGGCTCTGCCGCGGCCGCCTTCGCCTGCTCCGGCGTGAGGTAGCCCACTTGCACCATGCGGTGGAGGACGACCAGTTGGCGCTCTTTGGCCCGATCCATGTGATCGAGCGGCGAATAGATGGACGGCCCCTTCGGCAAACCGGCCAGCATCGCGCACTCCGCGACGTCGAGATCTTCCACCGGTTTGTTGAAATACAGCCGTGCCGCAGCCTGTACGCCGTACGCCCCGTGTCCGTAATAGACCACGTTGAGGTAGCGGTTGAGGATCCAGTTCTTCGATTTATGCAATTCGAGCTGCATGGCGAACAACGCCTCGCGAATCTTGCGGGACATCGTTCGATCCTGCGAAAGGTATAAGTTCTTCGCCAACTGCTGCGTAATCGTCGATCCGCCCTGGACCACCTGGCCGTGCCTGAGGTTGACGACCATCGCGCGCGCAGTCGATTTGAAGTCGATGGCGTGATCGCGATAGAAGTTCGTGTCTTCGACCGCGATGGTGGCTTGGATCAGCGCGGGCGGTATGCGGGAGAGCGGCACGTTCTGCGTCTCTTCGCCGATGGTCGTCCACTCGGCGATGCGCGTGCCGTCTTCACTGTCGATCTCGGTCGGATTGACCGCGCTGCCCGCTGGCAGCGGCATGAGTCGAAGTCCTACGAGGACGAGCGACATGCCGGTAAAGCCGACGCCGAGCGGGATGAAAAAGGCGCCCAACAGCAACCGCCAGCTCGATCTGCGGCGGCGGTAGATTTTGGTCGAGTCCTTCTGACGGGCAAGTCGCAAGCGGAAGCCGCGTTTCATCCAGGCACCCTCTTTCTTGACTGTCTCCACAAACCGATCCGAACCAGATGGGGACAACCAAGCTGTGGCTGGATCGCAATATGGCCGGATCGCGTGTGGAGCGGAGGAGAATTGTGGAAAATAGTGTGCGCGGAAATTGGTGAATTATGCCGGGGGTGAGGCAAGCTTTTGCCATGTTCGGTTCTGTTCCAGAATTCAACGGTTTATGAGAACAGAGCGTGGTATAATACGGACGCAATCAAGAGGACGCCTATGTACACAAAGGAGTGTTTCAAGTTGACCCAGTCCCATTTGTGGTTCACGGAATATCAGAGCGAGAATCTTTCGATTGGTTTGCGCATCGAGAAGACATTACATAGCGAACAGACCCCTTATCAAACACTCGATGTCTACTCCACCCATCAGTACGGCAATTTGCTCGTACTCGACGGTTGTGTCATGACGACGGACAAAGATGAATTCGTCTATCACGAAATGCTCGCCCACGTGCCGATGCACACTCACCCCAATCCGAAGAGCGTGCTGGTGGTCGGCGGTGGCGACGGCGGCATCATCCGCGAAGTCATCAAGCACCCGTCGGTCGAGCGTGCTGTACTCGCCGAGATCGACGGCGCTGTCGTGGAGGCTTCGAAGAAATACTTCCCGCAAATTGCCCAAGGTTTGAGCGATCCGCGCGTGGACGTTCAAATCGTGGACGGCATCAAATACGTGGAAGATCACAAGGGCGAGTTCGACGTGATTCTCATCGACTCGACCGATCCAATCGGACCGGCTGTCGGCCTGTTCAGCAAGACCTTTTACGATTCCGTCGCCGAAGCGCTGAAGCCGGATGGCATCATGGCCGCTCAAACGGAGTCTCCGTTCGCCAACCAGGAATTGATCCGCCGCGTGTACAGCGACATTGGCAAGACGTTCCCGATTGTCAAGTTGTATCTCGCGTCAATCCCGACCTATCCAACGGGAATGTGGAGTTTCACGATGGGCAGCAAAGTCCATCGTCCCGAGGACGTGAAGGACGTGCGCGTGGCCAACACGCGCTACTACAACGCCGCCGTCCATCAGGCGTGCCTCGCCTTGCCGAATTTCGTGAAGGAGCTCGTGAGTGAATGACGTTCGAATTCGATGTGACCCAACCGTTTTCACCCGCGTACAGCGGGAACGTGTTCATAGGATCGACCCTGGATTTCGAGTCCGCCAAGGCCGTGATCTACGGCATGCCCATGGACTGGACCGTGTCGTTCCGCAGCGGGACGCGCCTCGGTCCCACGCGAATCCGCGAAGTCAGCCTGGGCCTGGAAGAATACAGTCCATATCTCGACAGGGACCTGTCTGACATCACCTATTTTGACGCGGGCGACATTCCGTTGCCGTTTGGCAACGCGGAGGAGAGCCTGGATCGGATTTACGAATATGTCAGTGCCCTCTACGCCGCGGACAAGCTGCCCATGGGCCTCGGCGGCGAGCATCTCGTGTCCTGGGGCTCCATCCGCGCCGCCGTCGAAAAGTATCCGGAACTGCGCGTCATCCATATCGATGCGCACACGGATCTTCGCGATCACTACGAAGGCCAGCACTACTCGCACGCCACCGTGATCAAGAAGGTCTGCGACGCCATCGGGCCGGATCGCGTCTATCAGTTCGGCATTCGCAGCGGCACCCGCGAAGAGTTCCAGTGGGCTCGCGCAAACACGCGGTTCGCGCCATTCGAACTCGCCGAACCGCTCCGCTCCGTCCTGCCCGAGTTGCACGGCAAGCCCATCTACGTGACCTGGGACATCGACGTGTTCGATCCCGCCACCGCCCCCGGCACCGGCACCGCCGAGCACGGCGGCATCTTCGCGCCGGAAGCGTTTCGGGCCATTCAATACATGCGATCGCTCAACATCGTCGGGTTCGATTTGGTTGAAGTGGCGCCGCAAATTGACCCGACCGAGCAAACGCAAATCCTCGCGGCCAAAATCATCCGCGAAGCACTCCTCGCGTTCACGCGCTAAGGGGCATTCCGCAGATGTTTTGGTTACCCTCGACTCCCGAAAGCGCGCCACGCTCATGCCGCCTCACATGGGTCCGCAAAACGTGGGACGCGGACGCATCGCCCGCGGGCGGAACGACGATGGACGGGGATGGAGCGAGAGTGGACGGGAAGGTAGCGGATCGGAACGGAGCGGATGGGAAGGTAGGGGCTTGCGGCGCCGACCGGGGCGGGGCTGCCGATCACGTCGAACGCGAGACGATTGGCGATGCCACCTGGTACACGCGCGGCGGATCGCATTTTCTGCGTTTCGCCGAACCCTCATCCGCCGAAACCCATGACACTATGGACACCACGCCCGCGGAGGCTCTGCGAGCTGCGGACCAGCATGCCGCGCGGGGCAGGACTGTGCGCGGCATGGGGGCGCGATCAGGCGCCGCCCGGCCGGGAACTGGGCGACCGGGAGTTGGGCGACCGGGAGTTGCGCGCGGCGTACCCGCGCCTCACCTGTCGTCCGGGCCCGCGGCAGATGCGTCCGCAGTTGTCAGGACGACCCTGCGTGTGGAAGCGGACGCCGTTACGTGGCTTCGCCACGGTCTCGTCCATTGGAGCCACACGTTCCGCGCCGGCCAAATCTTTGAATCGAGGATGGCCTTGGGCCATCAACTTCTCGACATTCGCACCGAAACCGAATCGCTCCGTGTGGATGTTCGCCGCAACGGAGGCACTCTGTCCCTCGCGTACATCATGTGGCTGTCAAGCGATCCATCCTCACCCTCGACCCGCGTCGAACTTGCGTTCGACTGGTCGGTCCGGTGACGCAAGGAGGCCGCCGGTGGAGCGGGGGCGGCGAGTGCGGTGTGGTGGTGTGGTGGCGAATAAGCCCCTGCAGGCCTTAAGTGTGTCGAATCGGCAGATGTGTGCCACATAGGCGTTGCCCGCCCTCGCGCTTGTGCCCTCGCGATCGCGCCGTCACGCCCGGTCGCGAATGTG
>NZ_BCQI01000042.1 GCF_001544355.1 Alicyclobacillus acidiphilus NBRC 100859 | reverse complement strand
ACAAGTTTCTTATTGACCGTTCGAGATGCCAACGGGAAAGAGACCTTTATGGCACGAAGCGTGAAAAATGCGTCCGAACTAAGACGGGTTTCCACGTTTGAGAACTTGGAGATACAACGTCGATATTGGAGTGCAAAGGGTGTCGATTGGAAGTTGATTACTGACAAGCAAATTCCAAAACAGTTCGCGAAGAACATTGCGTGGGTGCGCGAAACGTTGCTGGACGATGGTATGGATGCCAATCAAAAGGCGGAACAAGCCCGATTGTTGCATGATGATTTGGTAAGACACTCAGATTTGAAACTCAAAGACGTGCTCAGCGCCTTCGACCACAGAGAAGGGGTGTCTCAGGGAACGGGACTGTACCTGTTTAGATATTTAATCGCCAAGAAGTTGATTCGCATCGATATGAATCAGAGTGTCCAGGTGGCAAGGAAGGTCAAGGATATTCTTCAGTGAAGGGTGGGGGACGGCGATGCACATGGTAGTAAATCAGTTGTTTACGGACGGAAAAGGAAGGCTCTTTAGGATTGTTTTCATAAATAAAGTCACATCGATGGTGTATGTCATCACTGTAGACAAGAACCTGTTCCCGCGCCCCATGACGTTTCTGGAGTTTGAGGAATTTGTTGAAAACCAAGAACTGCAGATGGTTGATGACAACATTGTTCGGCTGGACTCCGACAATGATTTGACCGATGTCCAAAGGGCGAAGCGGGACTTCGCATGGGAAGTTGTGCAATTTTTCTTCCAAGTGGTCGAAGGGGAACAGTATGCGTTTGTCCCTCGCTATCGTCAGCAAGCCATAAAGCAGGCATGCGAAACGTTCCACATCAGCTACAACACCGTGAAAACGTACTTGGTTCGATATTGGTCGGGAGGTGGTGTCAAAAACAGTGTTCTACCTCGGTTTGCAAACTGTGGTGCTCCAGGGCAGGAGAAAAAGATCAGCGATAAGAAACGTGGACGACCTCGTATCCGTGACGGGAATCAAGGGGTCAATGTGGATGACAAAATGAAAAAAGCGATTAGGGCTGGGTTGAACAAGCACTATTACAGCCAGAGGCAGAACAACTTACGGGTCGCATACGAGTTAACTCTTAGAGACTATTTTTCAACACGGCAAGTGCGGGACGATGGGACGACGTATCCCGTACTCTTGGAGTCAATACCGTCATACGCTCAATTTCTCTATTGGGCACGGAAGTGGAATGACCCGAAACGTGAGATCATTACACGGCATGGAGCGCGTGCGTATCAACAGAGCAGTCGTACTATTGTTGGACATGCCACAATGGACGCTGACCTGGGATGTGCCGACTTATGGGAAATCGACAGCACAGTTCTGGATGTATGGCTCGTCTCATCTTTGAATTCCAATGTAGTTTGTGGAAGACCGCGTTTGATATTGTGTACCGACGTTTTCAGTCGCCAGATAATGGGGTACTCGCTAACGTATGAATCGCTAAATGCCTATTCTTCGGCGATGTTGGCACTCGCCATGTCAATGACCAGCAAAGTCGCTTTCTGTGCTCAATTCGGAATCAATATCACCGATGAGGACTGGGATTATTGTGTTCCAAATCGCATATTGGCAGATCGCGGAGAGCTAATTGGCACTCACATTGAGAATGCCGTCGAACAACTTGGAATCACCATTCAGAACAGTCCGCCTTACCGCGCAGACCTCAAGGGTGTCATTGAGCAAATGTTTAATCAAATTCACTTGAAGATCAAACCTTTTGCTGACGGGGTAGTTGTAAAGGGGAACCGCCCAAGAGAGCGAGGAGAAGTAGATTATCGGTTACGCGGTAATTTGACATTGGAGTCGATGAACCAAATCATCTTAAAGCTCATTATTTTCCACAATAAACATCACGTTTTAGATGATTACCCTTTGGACGCAGGCATGATTGAAGAAGGGGTCGAGAAAATTCCCATCAAGATTTGGGGACATGGGCTGAAACATAAAAAGGGTCAACTTCGGCGATTGTCACCACAAACAGTGTGGATGGCGTTGTATCCCAGCGATGAGGCTACCGTAGGGAGCAGGGGTATATCGTTTAGAGGGCTTCTCTACGCATCACAATACACACTTAGTCAAGGGTGGTTCCAGAGAGCGCGGGCGAAGGGCAGTTGGAAGGTAAAAGTCAGCTACAATCCGATGGATATGACCCATATTTACATTCGCGATGAGGATGGGCTTGGGGTTCACAAGTTAACGCTATTGGAGCATTTACAGCAGTATCGCATGAAAAGTGAGCAAGAGGTCGAGCAAATCCAGGTACTCGAACGCGAGCGAACCAAGCAAAGCAAAGAGCGGGAGTTGCAAGAGAAAATCAAGCTGTTTGCGGAGATTGATAGTATTGTCCAGGATGCGAGGACAAAGACGGAAGCCGAAAGGGATACCACGATAAGTAAGACGAAACGGCTTTCAGGGATCAAAGAAAACCAACGGAGAGAACGGGAATTGGAGCGGGAGAAGATGCGTACCAATCCGAGGGTGGAAGACGCTTCATCAATTTTCAAATTCGACGATGACGGGGATGATCTGGAGCTATTCAGAACGGTTCAAGAGCGGAACTGGGGTGGCTTAGATGGAGAATAAGGTGTACCTGCCCAATGGTACAGAAGCTCAAATGGCGGGCTATCATGAACCTCAGATAGACGAATTCCGTAATCCGCTGATTCAAGCTTTGCCGCCAATGGTCAGTAAGCCTGAGATCATTGAGAAGATGACTCGCATGCCGCGCTTTAATCCAAGTGAGCGAATGTTACCTGCTGGAATTCGGGTTCATTTGCTTCAACGCTTATTCGATGTGTATACACCACTCCCAATCAATGTCCAAGTGTGGGAGCTTGTACACTCGCTTTTAATCCAGAGCTACGTGTCAAGGAACCCATTTGACGCGACCTATAAGCAATTTGTGTCCAGCACGGGTAAACAGATTATCGAACGGAAATACAACGTGCACACGACCCTTAACTACCGTTCGACTGCTTGCGCTGGCACTCTCATCGGGGTTTCAGGTATGGGGAAGTCGACCACAGTAAATCGCGTTCTCAGCCACATTCCGCAGGTTATCATTCACAATGAGTATGAGCAACAGCGTTTCGATCAGATCCAATTGGTGTGGATGAAATTAGAAACCCCTTACAATTCGAGTGTGAAAGCACTGTGCCTTCAGTATTTTACCAAGTTGGATGAAGTCTTAGGTACGAATAACCTGAAGAAACTGGTCTCCAGGAACCTTTCGGTCGATGCAATGGTGCCCTACATCGCACAGTCCAGCAGGAACGTCGGGCTGGGACTTTTAGTTCTGGACGAATCGCAATTCCTCTCCAAGCGTGGGGGGAGTCAACTCGTTGATTTTCTCGTGTCGCTGATTAACGGCGGACTGAGCATTTTGCTCATAGGTACCCCTTCCTCGTATGCGCTCTTTGAAGGTGAATTTCGTATCGCACGTCGGCTTACAGGTAATAAGGAAATCTTATGGAATGCAATGAAAAACGATGAAACTTTTCGCCTGTTTTTGGAGGGGATCTGGCGTTACCAGTGGTTGAGGAACTATACTCCGCTTTCCGATGAACTGGTTTCGGCAATATTTGAAGAAACACAGGGGATATCGGATTTGGTGATAAAGCTATACCTCTACGCCCAACAGTTCTCTATTGAGCGTAGCTTTGAGGTGATTACTCCTGAAATCATACGAAGGGTTGCCAAGGATCACTTCAGGCTCATGAAACCCATGCTCGATGCGTTGAAGACGGGTAATCCTTATAAAATTGCCAAATTTGATGATCTGAGAATACTGGATGCGAAGGAACGGGCATCATCACCACATCCCGCACCGCCAGTTCAAAAGAGGACGAACGGTGTGAAAAAGGAAACGAAAGCAACGAACCCACCCCCAATTATAGAGAAACCAAAGAGAAACGTTGATTACAGGGATGGAGATTTGAGAAGGTTCTTTCGGGTAGCGAAGCAAGAAAATGTTGCCCCTGAGACTGTTCTGGAGCGTGAGGGATACATTGACGACATGAAAGTGTGGACAGAGGGTGGCAAGCTATGATGAATTTTATCCCGCAAATCTACAGCGACGAATTACTTTATTCCGTCCTCGCGCGATACAAACGCATGTGCGGGATGGTGAGCAGAAGAGCATTTTTGAAAGACGTGTACGGAGAGAGTAAGATGCTTACTTCAATATTCTTCCCGCAGTATCTTGAGAGTCTACGGGAGAATATGCCTCCTTATTCCAAAATTACAGTCAATGAACTGATATGGAATCACACCATGTTCCCGTTCTACACCGCCTTTCTTTCTAAAGAGCGTTCGGACAGTATCCACAGCATGATGGTCGATGGCTGTGGTAAGAGTATCGAGAATATTTTGGGATTCAGCGGCGGGAAGGTGAAGCCATATAGCCGACTTAGGTATTGTTCCATGTGTTATTCGGAGGATATCGAAGAGTATGGAGAGAGTTTTTGGCGGAGACTTTTTCAAGTTCCAGGTGTGCTGTATTGCCCGAAACATGGGGTATCGCTGAAAAGCACAATCGTGCCATCAACAGAGAAGTATGCAGACTATTGGTGCGCTGACAGTGATATGTGTAGTGCTGACGTTGAGGATGATACATATGACGAACAAATTAAGGAACTGAATCTCCAATACATATGGAACGTGATATTTCTGATGAATAGTGCTTACAAGAAGAAGGAACTGTCCGATGTAGTTCATTTTTACATTGACCGATTGCGGGAGAGGAGGCTTGCTTCGGCGAAAGGCTTCATCCGTATCCAGGATTTCGTAGACGAGTTCCTTCGCTTCTATCCTGCTGACTATCTAAACTTGATGCAAAGTAATGTGGATTTGAATCAGCAGGCGAATTGGTTGAGACTATTCGTTCGGAACAACGCAAAGAATCGTAGCCCGCTACGGCACCTTCTGGTTTTGCAGTTCCTTGGAGTCAGCGCAGACGAGTTTTTTCATGAACAATCTGCAACGGGAAAAATTGCGGTACGGGTGAACCATACCCCCTCCTTTGATCTTGAAGAGCGGCGAACTGCATGGTTAAAGATTATCGAAGACAATCCAGGGCTGAACAGAAGTCAACTAAAAGAGATTGGGAAAGGGCTACACACCTGGATATATAAGCACGATAGAGAGTGGTACGACCAGGTAACGCCACGGGTTCGGAAAAGGAAGAAGCGTTCCCCAGTGATTGACTGGGCGAAGAGGGACGAAGAGTGTTTGGCTCTGGCGAAACAAGCAGTTGAATCTATTTTGAATCGGGAAGGAAAACCAATTCGAGTTTTACCCGCAACCATTCGGCAAGAAATTGGTGTAAGGCGATGGTTTGATAATCGGAAGCTTGTGAGAACACGGCAATTTATCCAGCAGGTCACGGAGGACATCAATTCATATCGGATCAGAAAAATCAAATGGGCGATTAGTGAACTTGAAAGTGAGGGGGTGAGCCTGACGGTCTACAAAATCCAGTTGCGGGCAGGATTTGGCGGGGATAACAAAGAAATTGCGAAACTGATTTCCAGAATTGTGGATATCGGGCACTTGTCTCCTTAATTAGCTTTCGTGAACTACATTCCAGATCTAAAATTGGGACGTTAGCACAATGGTTTTCTAACGTTAGTTGTCACTTGTAAGGTTGAGAAGGCGGGGTGAGTGTTGATAGTTATAGGCATACACATTAAATGAGAACAAGGGGTATGAATTTTGATGCTATTTAAAGCGATGGATCTGTTTGTCATGGCGAGGGTGGATGAAATTGGTGTTGGATATCTTATCTGGCAATGGTTGCGGAACGGGAAACCACTTTGGGTTGGAATACTGGGAGCAGTTGTTATGGTTGTGTATGGGGTAGTTGCAACTCGCCAGGAGTTCTCGTTTGGTAAGACTTACGCCGCTTACGGTGGTATCTTTATCGTGATGGCTGTACTTTGGGGCTGGCTTGTCGATAGAAAGATTCCTGATCTGAGCGAATGGATTGGCGCGGGGATTTGCTTGGTTGGGGTATTCGTCATGTTGCTAAAAAGGTGATGTTCGGGCTACGGGAAATCCTGCAGACGGTCTAATCCATTTACTTTAACCTATGGTGCGAGGCTTGGCGGGAGTCAGGTATGCATTGAAATCCTAAGGGTAAAATACCCAAAATGAAATGCGCCTCCTCTGGAATAAGCGTGGCGCATTTGTATTAAGAGGGAACTTAACAACTGCTTTGTCCAACCAGCACAAGCCCTGATCCAGCGTCCGTACTTTGAAAATCTAACGTAACAGCTTGTGTATGCGGAACGACACGGTTTTCGATGGCAACTTTGATGCCATTGACGATTCCGACGATATCATCGTCATGTGGTTCATCGAGTGACAAACCGAGTTTCGGACCACAACAGCCCGCACCAGCAAATATGACTCGTATGCCTTCGGACTGATGTTCTTTTAACAAACCATCGATAAATCTTTTTCCTGCGTCTGTGATCTGCATCATACCGCACTCCCTTCATGTACCCCAATGTTCTCTAAATACCGCTCACACTCCAACGCCGCCATGCACCCTGAACCAGCGGCGGTAATGGCTTGTCGAAACTTGTGATCTTGTACGTCGCCGCAGGCGAAGACACCAGGAATATTGGTTTCGGTTGTCCCAGGTTTCACAACAATGTATCCGAGGTCGTCGGTTTCAATCTGACCGTTCAAAAAGGAGGTATTGGGCTTGTGTCCAATGGCAACAAATATTCCGTCCGTCTCAAGAATCTCTGAAATACCCGTTTCGTTGCGCTGGGCTTTCAGCCCCGTCACGCGATTGGCTTCCGATACGACTTCGACAGGCTTGCAATCTAAGCTCCATCTGATTTTGGGATTGTTGCGTGCACGATCCTGCATGATTTTCGATGCACGCAGTTCGTTGCGGCGGTGGACGATGCGAACTTCTGACGCGAATTTCGTCAAGAAGATTGCCTCTTCCATCGCTGAATCTCCACCACCGACCACAATGATTTTCTTCCCTCTAAAGAAGAACCCATCACATGTAGCGCAAGTGCTGACTCCGTGCCCCACGTTTTCGATCTCACCTGGGATACCAAGCATTTTCGCGGAGGCTCCTGTTGAGATGATCAGGGTCTTAGTTTCCAACTCATCCGTTCCATCGACGTGAAGTTTAAATACATCCCCTAAAAGGTCTACTTTGTTTACCCACCCACGAACAAATTCTGCTCCGAACTTTTCTGCTTGCTTCCGCATGTTTTCCATCAGTTCGGGACCTATAATACCATCTGGGAAGCCAGGGAAGTTCTCGACCTCAGTAGTGAGTGTTAGCTGACCACCTGGTTCATTGCCTTCAATGACGAGTGGGTTCAGGTTTGCCCGCGCAAGATATATCGCGGCAGTCAGTCCTGCAGGTCCAGTTCCAACGACAACGACTTGTCGCATGTTTCTCCACTCCCGTTACTTGCTTTTTGCGGGAACGTCAATTTGAATAAAGCTCGGTTGTGCGGGTGGTGCACAGCAAAGGGCAAGGTTATGGCGAGCGTCTTCTGCACTTTCAAGCTCACTGTCCTCTTTCGTATAGAAGATTTCCCATGCGTTTCCGTCAGGGTCATACACCCACACTTTGTCTTGAACGGCGTAACAACAGGTGGTATTCATTTCGTCGATCAACACTAAATTGTTCTGACGTAGGCGTTCGCCCATCGCCAAAACTTCTTCGGTATTGTTGACTTGAAAACCCAAGTGATTGAGTACACCGTTTTTCTCGAATGGACGAACATTTAAGGAAAAGTGAAGGGCTGGTTCATCAAGTTCAAACTTGGCGTAGTTATCCTTGACCTTGGTTGGTTCTGCGCCAAAAAAGGCACGGTAGAACTTCAAGGATGCTTCCAAATCGGTGCAATTCACGGCAACGTGCATGCGTTTAATGGTCATCGGTTGATTTCCTCCTCCAAGAATTTTGCAATGCGCTCTTTAATGGCATCCCGCACTTCATGAAACTTCGCGGTAATTTCCTCTTCAGACCCCGTTGCTTTCGCAGGGTCTTCAAATCCCCAGTGCAAGCGATTGACGTGTGGTGGAGTGACGGGACATTTGTTGTTGGCATCACCACAAAGGGTGATTACATAGTCGGCTTTGTTCAGAATCTCAGGGTCAATTAAATCGGACGTGTGATGGGAGATGTCCACACCCGCATCCTTCATCGCAGAGACGGCTCTTGGATTGAGACCATGTGTTTCAATTCCTGCACTGTAAACCTCAATCTTATCCCCACCGAGATGTCTTGCCCAACCTTCTGCCATTTGGCTTCGGCATGAGTTGCCCGTGCACAAGAAATAAATGAACGGTTTGTTTGTCATGAGAATTCCCTCCGTTTAGGCTGTTGCCTTTTGAAAATATCTCTGTTGGAACTTGAGTGCGACGTTCACCAGTGCAATCATCACAGGCACTTCCACTAAAGGACCGATGACTGCGGCAAAGGCGGCTCCTGAATTGATGCCAAACACACCTACGGCAACAGCGATGGCAAGTTCAAAGTTGTTGCTTGCCGCTGTGAATGATAGGGTACAAGTCACCGAATAGTCGGCTCCAGCACGTTTACCCATGAAGAACGACACCAGGAACATGACAACAAAGTAGATAAGGAGCGGAATCGCAATTCGAACGACGTCCATTGGTAAGCGAAGAATCAAGTTCCCTTTGAGAGAGAACATAACAATGATGGTAAATAACAGTGCAATGAGTGTAATCGGGCTGATTTTTGGTACGAAGTTCTTCTCGTACCACGAACGCCCCTTTGCTTTGACGAAGATGTAACGGGTAATCGCACCCGATAAGAACGGGATGCCTAAGTAGATGAACACACTCTTTGCTACTTCGGCGATGGTAATGTGAATGACCATGCTGTGAAATCCGAGCCATTGCGGAACGATCGTTACGAAAATGTAGGCATAAACTGAATAAAACAGGACTTGAAAGATGGAGTTAAACGCTACGAGACCCGCCGCGTATTCGGCATTGCCTTTAGAAAGATCGTTCCAGACAATGACCATCGCGATACAACGCGCCAGACCAATCATAATCAGACCAACCATGTATTCTGGATATCCACGAAGGAACACCAGGGCAAGAACGAACATTAAAACAGGTCCGATGACCCAGTTTTGGAGGAGAGAAAGCCCTAAGATTTTACCGTTTCGAAACACCTGACCGATCTCTTCATACCGTACCTTCGCAAGTGGCGGATACATCATCAGAATTAAGCCAATGGCAATGGGAATGGATGTGGTTCCGACTTGCAATTGATTTAGTCCGTTTACGAAATGAGGGGCTACATACCCCAAACCAATCCCGATCACCATCGCCGCAAAAATCCAGATAGTGAGGTAACGGTCGAGAAAAGATAACCGCTTAACCAATTGTTTCACACGCCCCTTATTCACACTGTACGAGCATACCTTTTTGTTCCAGTTGCCGTAGTTCTTCGGACAAATCGGGGAGATTCGCAAGAGACAACCCAATTTCATTCAAACGTTCTCTGTTCAAGGAATAAAACACCCACATGCCTTTTCGCGTCTCCTTAACCAGACCCGAAGTCTTCAAACGACTCATGTGTTTCGATATGGCTGGTTGTGAAATCCCGAACATCGGAACAAGTTCACACACACAGCAGTCACGAGTCTGAAGGAGGGCGACAATCTTTAAACGAGTTGGGTCGCCGAGAGCCTTCAACGCCTCTGCAAGTTGGTCAAATTCCATATAATCACCTCGGTAAACAATATAACCATACGGTTATGTAGTCTGCAAGTGGTATTCCATCTGTTTTCCACTTCATATTCATGGCAAGCGTAATACTCGGCGAGTGACGATTGTGGAATAGCGATAACCTTGAGGATGGTTGAAATGTAGTAAAGGTAATCGGCATGTTATCAGCCCATTGCAAAATGAGTGGTGTTTTCATATCATTAAGTCATGAAATGATGATGTGAGGTGAGAGATGTGAGCGCGACGATTGACACCGCATTATCCGTCAGAGCCAAGTTTTTTCGCGGATTGGCTGACCCTTCACGTTTGGCATTACTTTTGGCACTTCGGCAAGGGGAGAAAACTGTTAGCACGTTGAGCGCGGAAACAGGTCTTTCACAAAGCAATGTATCTAACCACTTGGCTTGTTTGAAGGATTGTGGACTGGTGCTGAATCGCCAAGAGTGGCGACATGTGTACTACCGTATTGCTGATGAAAAGATATTACATTTGTTGAATGTTGCCGATGAAGTGGTGGCGGATAATGCACAGCGTATTGCTGATTGCGTGAATTACTGCTCAAACGATGAATAAAGGGGGCGAGAATTGTGGCTACTGCTCAAGCTGGTTCGCATACGACATCAGTTCGCAAAGGCGTAAATATCGAAATTGTATCGATCATCTGGATGGTGATTGAAGCTGTAGTGGCAATCGGATCAGGGATTGTTGCACATTCAATTGCACTCACTGCCTTTGGTGCTGATAGCATCATTGAACTTGTCGCGGGCGGTGTATTGTTATGGCGCTTGACCATTGAAGCACGCGGGGCGAGTCTTGCACGGGTAAAACGGGCAGAGAAGACATCTTCATGGGTAGTTGGGATTGCCCTCTTATGTCTGGCGGCTTATATCGTTGTGGTGTCGCTGGTTAAGCTATTTACACACCAAGGAGCAGAAACGAGTTTCACAGGCATCGGTTTGGCGATTGCTTCTGGTATTATCATGCCGTATTTGTCACGGACGAAAAAACGCATTGGATCCGAAATTGGTAGTAAGGCACTTCGTTCAGATGGATCATGTAGTATGGTATGTGCTTATATGTCGTGGATTTTATTGGCGGGTGTGATATTAACGGCATTGCTCGGTTGGTGGTGGATTGACGCTATCGCGGCACTGGCACTTGTGTATTATGTCGTCAAAGAAGGTTGGGAAGCAGTACAAGAAGCGCGTGGTAAAGAGGATGCATGTGGTTGTGGATGTTGCCATGATTGAGTGTTGAAAAAGACGAAGGAACTACCAAACGTGATCGTTGTTATGGCACGGCTGTGCGATACATTATTCCATTATGAATACTAACAACCACGGGTATAAACCCGTGGTTTATTACACAATAGGTTAATTTCATCCGCGTTCTACAGGTAGCCCAGTTTTATTCCAATCAACAAATCCACCGTCAATGGCGATTGCTTTAAAGCCATTCTCTCGAAGGTATTGGGCGGCTCGCTCTCCGCGTGAATTCCCGCGATGATGCATGTTGCAATAAGAGACAATCTGCCGTTCTTTTGGAACTTCAGAGAGCCGATTGGGCAAGTCGTCAATCGGTATGTTGACGGCTCCTGGGACATGTCCTTCGTTGTATTCATCTGACGAACGGACATCAATGACTAAAGGTCGATCATCCGAATTAAGCCTTTCCTGCAAATCAACAGGTTTTATGAATTCAGTCATGGTCTATCCTCCAAACAGTGTATGCGTTTGTTAAAGCGTAAACCAAATCCCAGACAGTTTCGCAAGCAAAAATGTAATGACAATACCTGAGATTGGAGCAATAATCCATCCCTTAACGATATTTGAGATCGCCTTCCACTGAATCGTGCCATTTCCTCGCGCTATGCCTGCGCCCATCATAGCACCAACGAGGGCTTGATTCATTGACGTGAAGAAACCGAAAGCGACTGCTAAGAACACTACAACAGCCTGAACCAACTGCGCCGCACTTGCCATCGAAAGGTCTACATGCACAACGTCGAACGCAACTTTTTTCAACAGGGGCTTACCCCACGTAAGAACACCAATCAATAACCCAATCCCACCGATTAAACCAGCAATCCATACATTGAACAGATGCGTCATGATAAAGACTCCCGTTGCGTTAGATACATCGTTAGCTCCCATGACAAACGAAGCTACCGCGCCGACCGTAACAAGAATCATGCTCAGTGTACGAATGACAGCCATTTGCTTGTCACGCTGACTCGGTTGGAACCCTACAATGCGGTCTAATCCATGAGTGAACAGGTAGCCAAGAAAGAAAGCAATGGGTGGTGCGACTACCCAAATAATTGCCAGCTTCAAGATAGTTAGCCAATGGACTTGAATACCTGCACCCAAAGCCATGCCAACCACGCAAAAAACGAGAATTTGAATCGTGGAAGTGGTGATTTTTATCGCTGTATATATGGTGGTTAACACAAAAGCCGCAATGATAATCACCAGTGCTCCAACAACCGTCACTTTAGATGCACTCACAATGTTCAGCCCCACAGTAGATTCGACACGGTGACTTGCGAACACTGCGCCGATAAGTGCCAGAATAGCCATCAAAACCAGGGCTGGCACGAGCTTAATTGAACCCGACCCATAAGGCATACCCATGCATGCACCTGTATAGTGGGCACCGATACTCCACGCAAATGCGAGAACAATTACTACAAGAATAACCGCTTCAACGGACACCACTTATCCCTCCATATGCTCCCTAATCTTTGATCTCTTTGAACAGTTCGTATGCCTTTTTTCTGGCTTCAAAAAGGACTTCTGCTCCAAGCGGTGTCGTGCTGTAGTATTTTCTGATTTTCCCTTCCACAAGCCGATCTTCTCTAAGCAAAAGCCCCTCCTTTTCCATGGTGTGTAACAGGGGGTAGAGCGTACCAGCACTCATGCTATATCCGTGGTGACTAAGCTCTTCCAACATCCACAGTCCGTAAATGGGTTCCATGTTCGCGTGGTGCAAGATGTGAATTTGTATGAACCCCAAGAACAGCTTTCTAAGCACTCGATCCTCGATGATACTCACTCCATTATCGAAATATGATATCGAAGGGCGATATCAATCGTATCATGATTACATCTATTTGTGTCAATCCCATGTTCGGAGTAGCATGCGAAGTCTGTATTTTAAATTAAGATTTGGTGGGTGAGTATGTTTGTGACAAGGGATAATGAACGCCGAATCTAAGCCAACGAAAAATCCCCACCATTTCGATCATTTACTCTATGTATCTAACATATCCCAGTCATCTCCGAGAACCCATCGTAATGCTGACAGCTTTCCGTTTAACATGCCCCATTCGAAGTCAGTCCACGGACCAAGGTTTTCTCTCCCGTATCTTCGTACAACTGCTCTTGCAGATTTTAAGGCACCCTTCCATATCTCTGGATCGACTGTTTCCTGACCCGTTCTTACTCTATATTTCAAACTGAGGTGTCTGTCGTACCATATTTTGTCCAACAGTTCTGTATTAGCACCGCTAATTTCTTCGACGGTTCTACCTTCGCACTCTTCGTCATCGTGTCTCATCATCCGAGCTTCCGTAAACTTATCAAACTTCTCCATCATTGCAAGAAAGGTTTTGTCACGTTCCGCAAAATACGCGAGTTGCTCTTCTGGCGTGATTTCGATATCTAAGAATTCCAACCGAACTCCATAGTTAGACGGGGTATTCAGGATATTTACAATACGCTCCAAATGGTGGACTTCAATCCTGTAGTCCAAGTGGAGCGTCATGAGTTCCTTGCGTTCAGATACGCTTAACTCTTGGTTGGTTACAAACACAAAAGCGTCAGCTTGATTCTTTATTACACCGTCGAAATCTGCTTGAAACTTCGTTTTGATGGCGTTAAAGGATTGCTGTCCTCTGGGAAAATAAACTGCTCCAACCCATTTGAATCCCTCTTTCAAGCAAAGGAAGTCCTTACCTCCGTCTCTGCCCCCTAAAGGGTGTGACGGATCAATCGAACTGAATCCCTCAGATTGAAGTATGCGACCTGACAGCCTCTCTGCCGACTTTTGCCCTTTGACCCATTCCTTGAGTCTATTCTACGTCTCGTCGCCATCTGTTCTTCTTCTATAATTGATTGCCATTCCGAACACCGCCGCTCGTTAGTTTTAGACATTTTCGACGTGTTCGATGTAATTTCCTGTAAAAAAACTGTCGAGTCGGACTAAGACCAGTCCAATTCGGAGCAAGCCGCGTGTTATGATTGTCCTATTGGGTTAAAAAGAGGTGATCACCATGAGCAGAATTGTTCAATGCAGAGATTGTGGGGAAATTCTAAACACCGAAGACGTACATGCGGATTTTTCGGCGTGTACCTATTGTGGTTCTACGAACATCGATTATAGACTATCGTTTACCGAAACTCTGTCACTACACGATCAAGTAGAGGGTAAGGTGAAGGTCAAAGGTAGAAAAAAACCCATACGAGAATTTATCAGTGGGGATGAGTTGTTTAAAGTCAAGAAGAAATGGGTTTTCAAGCATAGAATCATCGACCGAGAAAATGATCGTTATTTTGAAAAGGTAGTTGACAAAGAAACTGATGAAGTCATTCACGAATGTGATGAACCCTTATCGGAACATTTCGGTCACGGTTCTGCCAAGTTCAAGAAAGAATAGGAATTCATGTGCGTTGGGGGATAAGTCACCGTGAGACGCATTCCCGACCCGCGCATCAACCCTTATCTGTGTAGTGGAGTGAATTAAACTCCGTTTAGGCGGAAAGGGGATTTAGTTTTCAGTTCCTTGACCCTAACCCCTGTACCCAGTCTTACTATGTAGGTAAATAAAATTCTCTCGCAAACTCGAATAATCATCTGATCCAGCCCAAATAAACACCTGATACAAGCGGGAAAACGGCGTGAGGCAAAACGGAGAAATCCTTATCCCACAAGCCCTTTTCCCGTCTTTTATGCCCGAACTTTATTATCCCAAGAATAAAGTTTTGACAGGAAAAAGAAGGGTAAAGGCGAGAAAAAAGGGAACTGCTTGCGAGACTTTATTATCACTGTTCACAATTGAGGACGGTAGAATGCGGGATGGAGGCGGGAAAAATGTCAGAGGATTTTTTGATGGGAACAGGATGATACAGGGTGAGAAATCGTTGGTATATCAGTGTGTTTCGGATGTAACAGTGATTTTACATTGATTGAAACAGATGTTTATCTGGTGCGTTGATGTGAATTTGATGTGAAAGATTAATTGAAGGTGTGATATTAAGGGGGGCGGTGGCACACGACGGAATGAGAACGAGAGCTTGTTGAGCTATGCTCCACATGATGACCGTTCGAACGTCTCATCCTGTAAGGACGAAATATCGTCCTTCCCGACAGGCAGCCTGGAGCTGCCTTTTTTGATGCCCGGCGCTCGGTACTCCCTACCCCCGTCAGATTATCGAGGGGTACCCCCATTTTTTCGTGTGCTACCACGCTGAAAAATTTCCGTCATTTTGGAAAGTCACTTAGGAATCACATTAATTTCCACATAGATACTGTCTGCAAATGAGGCATTCAAGAAGAAGCGGGCGAGCTTATAGGTCTGTGCGGAACTGTCGCAACTCTTCTTCGGATAAATCAATGGCTTTTATACCTTTCTGTTTGCAATATTCGTCTAGGGCTCGGATGTTGTAATGCGGGTTCTCGTCCTCCGGGAGTGACGGCCACACATATATGCCGCTGTACAATTCACCAAAGAGATCGTCGAAGTCTGCTGTCTCAGCCCATTCAGCGTCTATGCGAAAATAGTCGCGGACATCATGCGGTAGGTCTCTAACGGATAATTCTTTTTGGCAGCAGAACAAATAGACATCAACATAGCGGTACAGCCCATCGTTCAAGATTGCTTCGACTTCACGCACGCCACGGGTGAAATTCTCATTGTGATTCTCACCGTATTCGTAATCACCTTTGGCAGAAAAGTCGTGTATCCGTACATCGGCAATGTCGTGTTCCGCGAGTTCCCGTAGAGACCCTTCAATGCTGTCTTCCGTGGTTTCGACGATTTCCACCAGATAGGTTGGAACATTTTGTCCTGACCAGCGCCGAGGGCTTGCGATGAGATAGTTTCCGATATCGAGCCAGATCCATACTCGGAGTCCTTGGCAAAGGTCAAGCATCTTCAACTTTGGCATATCTGATCCAGGATTCATTTCTTACCCCCTGTGGACATTCAAGTCAGCGTTTTGCCTTCACTGTCGATTTCGTGGTGAACAATGATTCAAACTTTTCGGCTGCCGCTTGATCTGCTGAACGAGCATGCCCGTATACGTTCATCGTGGTCGTGATGGAGCCGTGTCCCAGGCGTTCTGAAATGACTTTGGCGTGAACGCCCTGGTTGATCAGTAGCGTAGCCGATGTATGCCGCAAATCGTGGAATCGAGTATGTATTTTACATCTTTTCCGACGTTGTAGTTTTGGTGTATGCTTGTTTATATTCACCGAAAAGGTGCTCCTTCCTGGCTTGAGATTTGTTCTCGTCAAACTCATCTTAGCCTGATATGGAGCGCCTTTTCAATTATTTTCGAGCTTCAAAACCGTCGAAATCCGGGTTTATATTTCACCGTTGAGGAGCCGTAAGTATGAACAATTTCCAAGATAAAGTGAACTTCATATGGACAATTGCCGAGATTCTACGAGGACCGTACAAGAAAGAGGATTACGGCAAGGTCGTCTTGCCGATGGCAGTATTAAGACGCTTCGATTGTGTATTAGCCGAGACGAAGGACGAAGTTCTGGCTCAATATGAAAAGTACAAACATTTGCCGCAAGAGTCACGGGATGAAATCTTGAACCGAATTGCCAAGCAAAACTTTAGTAACGTGAGCAAATACGACTTTGAGAAGCTCTTGGCTGATTCTGACAACATCGCCGACAACCTTCGCGACTACATAAACGGGTTTTCGAAAGTGGCACGCGATATCATAGAATACTTCGACTTTGACAAGCAAATCGAGAAGATGGATCGGAACAACCTACTGTATCTTGTGGTCAAGCGTTTCGGTGAGATTGATTTACATCCGAATATTGTAAGTAACGTCGAGATGGGCTACATCTTCGAGGAACTGATCCGTCGATTCTCGGAACATGGGGAAGCGGGCGATCACTACACGCCGCGAGAAGTCATTCGCCTCATGGTCAGTCTACTGCTCAACGAAGACACGGAGGACTTGATTAAACCAGGGATTACTCAAACCCTATATGATTGCTGTGCTGGTACGGGCGGGATGGGTTCTGTTGCCCAAGAGTATCTCAAGGAACTGAACAAGACCGCGAGCTTTGAATTCTTCGGACAGGAGTTTAATGAGGAGTCTTACGCGATTTGTAAAGCCGACATCTTGATCAAAGGGGAACAAGCAAAGAACATCGCGTTCGGAAATACCCTGACGAACGATGCATTTCCAAACATGAAGTTTGATTACATGATCACAAATCCGCCGTATGGCGTTGAGTGGAAACCAGCCGAAAAAGCAGTTAAGGATGAACACGAACAAAAGGGGTTCAATGGGCGATTCGGTGCGGGACTGCCTCGGATTAGTGACGGTCAACTTCTCTTCTTGCAACACTTGGTATCCAAGATGAAGCCTGTCACGCCAGAGAATCCAAAGGGGAGTCGCATCGCCATCATCATGAACGGAAGCCCCTTGTTTACTGGGGATGCGGGAAGCGGAGAAAGTGAAATTCGTCGATATCTCATTGAGAACGATCTCGTTGAGGGAATCGTGGCATTACCAGACCAACTATTTTATAATACAGGGATTTCGACGTACATTTGGATTTTGACGAACAACAAAGATCCGCTACGAAAGGGCAAGATTCAGCTTGTTAATGCGGTTTCGTTCTACCAAAAGATGAAAAAGAGCCTCGGCAACAAACGGAATGAGCTTTCGAACGAACACATCGAAGAAATTGTGCGGATCTATGGCAGTCTCAAGCCAGGAGAACACTGCAAAATCTTTGACAACGAAGACTTTGGATACAGGAAAGTCACTGTAGAACGTCCCCTCCGTTTGAACTTCCTGATAAGTGAAGAGCGGATGAAGAGGCTTTGGGAGCAGAATGCATTTATCAACCTCGCAACGTCCAAAAAGAAAGGGCAAGCGGGTCTGGATGAGATTGAGGCGGGAAAGAAATTGCAACAGCAAATCATAGAAGCTCTGCAGTCATTGAACGATCACACAGTATACAAAAATAGGGAGACGTTTATAAGGGAGCTTAAAAAGGCGTTTAAGGAGTATAACCTAACGATTCCAACACCGCTATTGAAAGCGATCTTGTCCGCTCTTAGTGAAAGGGATGAGACGGCGGATATCTGCACGGACAGTAAAGGAAATCCTGAGCCAGATCCCGACTTGAGGGATACAGAAAATGTCCCGCTCAAAGAGGATATTCATGATTATTTTGAGCGAGAAGTGAAGCCGCATGTGCCCGATGCGTGGATTGACGAGAGCAAAACAAAAGTCGGTTATGAGATTCCGTTCACAAGGCATTTTTACAAGTATACTCCGCTTCGTAGTTCGAAAGAGATTTTGAGTGAAATCAAGGAATTGGAGACAAGCATACTTGCCAAGTTGGAGAAGGTGTTGGGATGATGGCACAGTACAGGAGATACGAACGGTATAAAGATAGCGGTGTGGAGTGGATTGGGGAAATACCTCTGGGATGGGATTTGGAAAAGATCAAATATGTAACACGATGTAATATTCAAACACTGGGTGAAGGTACGGATGACGATTTTTGTTTCCAATATATCGATATAAGCTCTGTTACATCCGATGGTCAAATAAACTTAGGAGATGAAATGGCATTCGAAGACGCTCCTTCACGAGCAAGACGAGTTGTTAGAGAAAACGATACAATTGTTTCGACGGTTAGAACATATCTGAAAGCAGTAGCTTTCATTCCTGAACATACAAATAACTGGATTGCATCTACTGGTTTTGCTGTTATTACACCGCAAAGGATTTATCCCAAATTTCTGTATTACGTATTGAGAAACGAAGGTTTTATCTCTGAAGTGAGCGCGAATTCGTTTGGTGTCAGTTATCCAGCGATTACGTCAGAACAGTTAATTAGGCTTAAAATTGCTTATCCAGTTCAGATCAACGAACAAGTCGAAATCGCAAATTTCCTCGACCAGAAAACAGCCGAAATCGATTCCCTCATCGCCGACAAAGAAAAGTTGATTGCCCTGTTGGAAGAACAGCGGCAGGCGATAATCACTGAAACGATGACAAGGGGATTGAATCCTGATGTTAGGCTTAAGGCTTCTGGTGTGGAGTGGATTCGAGAAATACCACAACACTGGAAGACTAAAAAACTAAAATATGTCACACATCAGATTATTGATGGTACACATAGCACTCCCGATTATCAATATGACGGAATTCCATTTTTGCGTGTTACAGACATTACAGGGGCGAGAGATAGAGAAATCGACTTAGAAAACGTGAAGTTTATTTCAGAAGAAGAGCACAAACAACTTATCAGAAGGTGTCACCCCCAAAAGGGAGACTTACTGGTTTCGAAAAATGGGACAATTGGTATACCAAAGGTAGTTGATTGGGATTTTGAGTTTAGTATTTTTGTGAGCCTATGTCTACTGAAGCTCAATAGAAAAGTAATCACTCCCGATTTTGGGCGATATTTTTTTGAAAGTAGTTTGGTGGATGAACAAATCGCATATGGGGGTAAAAAGAGTACGATCACAAACCTACACTTGGATAAGATTAAGGAGTTCGTAGTATTCTTGCCGCCCATTGATGAGCAACAAGAGATTGTAGAGTATCTAAGGGGGAAAATGGAAGAGTTCAATGACATACTACAATCTGTTAATAGGCAGATTGAATTACTTAAGGAATTCCGACAATCGTTAATCTTCGAAGCGGTAACTGGAAAAATTGACGTTAGGGAAGTCAAGTTGGAAGACATAGCAACTGCATAAACGGGTGAAGCAGGAGTGATATTATGGCAATCGACCATACCGAAAAAGGGCTTGAGACCAATATAGAAGATTGGCTTGTTCAGTCAGGATATAGGAGCAGGCGTATTGAGGGACACGCATTAGAAGTTTTCAAAAAATATGCCCTTGACGTGGAGGTTCTCTTTGAGTTCCTGGAGAGCACCCAGTCAAAATCCCTGGAACGACTCCGTAGGGTGTACAAGGATCAGACCAAAGAGAAGATTCTGGAGCGGCTCAATAAGGAACTGGGCAGTCGAGGTATGATCGATTGCCTCCGCCATGGCATCAAGGATTACGGCGTGACGCTGAAACTCGCCTATAACCAGCCTGTCAGCTATATGAATCGAACACTTGCAGAACTGTATGAGAAGAACATTTTCACAATCAGTCGTCAAGTGTACTACAGTGCCCAGAACAACGACAGCATTGATATGCTGATATCGTTGAATGGGCTTCCGATTGCCGTTCTGGAATTGAAGAACCCTCTGACCAATCAAACGGTGGACGATGCCAAACGGCAATACATGCGGGATCGTGACCCGAAGGAACTGTTGTTCCAGTTTAAAAAACGCGCTATCGTGTTCTTTGCTGTAGATCCCGATGAAGTTTATATGACAACGAAATTGGAGAAGGAAAACACGTTCTTTCTCCCGTTTAACAAGGGGAACAACGGGGGCAAAGGAAACCCGCCTATTGCCAATGACTACAAGACGGCATATCTGTGGAAAGAAGTCCTCCAGAAGCACAGTTTAATCGATATTTTGTTTCGCTTCGTATTCGTGCAACAAGAGGATATTTTGGACAGTACAGGGGAAGTCATCGACAAGAAGGAAACGGTCATCTTTCCACGGTACCATCAGTTGGATGTTGTAAGGAAGATTGAGGCGGATGTCAAGCTGTTTGGCGTTGGGACAAACTATCTTGTCCAACATTCGGCAGGGAGTGGCAAAACGAACAGTATCTCTTGGCTTGCTCACCGACTCGCGAAGCTTCATGACCGTGACGATAACGCAATTTTCAACAGCGTCATTGTGATTACGGATCGCAGGGTGTTGGATAAGCAGTTGCAAGATGCAGTGTATCAGTTGGAACACAGGGCTGGGATGGTCGCCAAGATTGATAGGGACTCCAATCAACTGGCACATGAATTGGTGAACAATACCCGCATTATCATTACAACATTGCAAAAGTTCCCGTTCATCATGGAAAAGGTCGGGGAATTTCCGCGGGGTAAGTATGCCATCATCATTGACGAGGCACACAGTTCGCAGGGCGGGAAATCGGCGACCGCAATGACTAACATCCTATCGAATAAGACGTTGGAGGAAGCTCTGGAAGCGGATCGAATTGCCGAAGAGAACATGGAGGACATTGACGAGAAAATCGTTGAGACTATTGTGAAGAGCGGCAAGCAGGACAATATCTCTTTCTTCGCCTTTACCGCCACACCTAAGGCAAAGACGCTGGAGAAGTTCGGGCGGATGGGTGATGATGGGAAGCCCCATGCTTTTCATGTTTATTCCATGCGGCAAGCCATTGAGGAAGGCTTTATCCTGGATGTGCTGGCAAACTACACGACCTACAAAACGTATTACAAGGTCGCCAAAATGATCGAAGATGACCCCGAAGTGTCCAGTAAACAGGCATCCAAAGAGATCGCGAAGTATGTTTCCCTGCATCCTCATAACATCGCTCAGAAGACCGAGATCATGATTGAGCATTTCAGACGTGTGACCAGACATAAGATTGGCGGACGTGCCAAGGCGATGGTTGTCACGGCGAGTCGATTGCATGCGGTCAAGTATAAGCAAGCATTCGATAAGTACATCGAGAGCAAAGGGTACAGCGACATGAAGGCTGTCGTTGCCTTCTCTGGGACTGTTGAGGATTCGGGTGTGCCCTATACGGAACCACTGATGAATGGGTTCGGTGAGAAGGAGCTACCTGAAAAATTCCACTCGGATGAGTATAAGGTGTTGCTCGTTGCTGAGAAGTATCAGACGGGATTCGATGAACCGCTTCTTCACACGATGTTTGTAGACAAGAAGCTGGATGGCATTAAGGCAGTCCAAACACTTTCCAGACTGAATCGCACCTGCAAAGGGAAAAACGACACGTTTGTCCTCGATTTTGTCAATGATGCTGAGGACATTCAGAAGGCGTTCCAACCTTACTATGAGGTGACAGGACTTTCGGACACGACAAACCCGAACATCCTGTACGATTTACAGCGGGAACTGGATGCTTATCAAGTCTACACGGTTGGTGAAGTGATAGAAGTCTCAAAGTTGGAGTTCAGCGGAAAGAAGAAAACAACGAAAACGCAGGAGAAACTGAACGCCATCCTTGATATGGCGGTCGAACGATACAAGAAGGAATTGCCGAAGGAACGCCAGGAAGACTTCAAGAGCACGGGCATGAAGTTTATTCGGACTTATTCGTTTGTCTTGCAGATTGCCCCTTTCATTGACGTGGAGCTACACAAATTGTACGTGTACCTCAACTATCTGCTCAAAAAGTTGCCGAAGAATCAGTCTGAAGTTGTCTACCTGGCAGATGAGATTGCACTTGAATACTATCGGAATACGATGGTGTTTGAGGGGAGCATTTCGCTTGAAGTTCAGGGTGGAGCTGAACTGAATCCGACATCACATGGTGGAGGGGGCGGCAAGGAAGAGCCGAAGGATAGACTCTCAGCCATCATCAATCGTCTCAATGAACGGTTCGGTACGGATTTTACTGAAACAGACCGCCTGTCTTACGAACAAATCAAAGAGGATATTATCAACAACGACGACCTGGCTCAGAAGGCAAGGAGCAATACCAAGGAGAACTTTAAGTTCAGCTACGAGAAGGCATTTCTGGACATCGTGATCGACAGAATGGGTCAGAACGAGAAATTTTTCATGAAAATCCTCGAAGATAGTGACTTTAAGACTGCCGTGATGGACTATATGTTTGAGGAAGTGTACAAGGGTCTCAGTAATAGGACGGAGAAAGGTCCCTCCCATCCTGGGTTCTTGTCCAACGAACAAGAGGACGAACACAGTGACCCACCAGAAGCTTAGGAAGTAGCTGTATTCAACTTTAGACATGGACTGGACAACCTATCCGTCAGTAATTGGACATTTTCCGCATCAATAGGACAGGACAGACGGCAATGGAAACGTCCATAGCTTTGCTTAATCAAACACCACCGTCTGATCCAAAATCTTCTCTGGTGGACGCGGATGGTGAGGAATGGGATTTGGAACAAGTCGGAATGAGAAAGTTTTGAGGTCATCGGGTAGTCTCGGGCTGACCATGTATACCAAGGAAGATTGGTTGGTGTGCCCCAGGGAACGATGAAATTGGATCTGCCGTCCATCGTTCGGCTCCACGTCTAAGATAAGCTGTATGTTCAACTCCGCCGTTTCCGCATCCTCATCCGTGTAAATCTCCGCGTATACAAGGCTGAAATCCGTATATTGCTCCATTCGAGTGATCTGATAGGTGATTCCGTCCGACTGTACCTTCTTCATCACGGGAACAATGCCAGACAAGTTCTGTGGTGATACGGGTAGTCGTGGGGGACGGCGCGGATTGTTCATCGCGGCGAACACCGATGCAATGATGTGCCGATCAACATGGTATTCCTCACACCATCGATCAAACTGTTCTTTTGTTGGATAACCGTTGGTACCTTGGCTGATCCGAAGCCGTTCCGCAATGAGCTTCGCCAGTTGCTCGTCAATCGGTTTTAGGCGATGGTCGTAGGGAACTCGCATCATGAGGCACATCCTCCTCTGTTCCGTCAAATCGTAGGTTTGATTATAATTGTAGCAAAATGTGGAACGGGTTGGAGGCGCAGGGACAAGTATTACTGGATGGATCACAAAACGGGCAACTCTGCATGCCGTTCAAAACAAAACGGTAAGCCAAACCTGCGAATCAACCATGTTATTAACATCTCTAATGCATTTGCGTTGCTCAATCCAACCTATACCCCTGTCTTTTCCGATATACTAACGTTGACCCTATCAACTTCGACGCAGGTGAAACACATGCTAACCCTCAATAACACACGTAATCTCGCTGGTATCGAAATATTAGGCGATTTCCAGGATCTCGACACCCTTTACATGTCCCTGCTCATGATTATCGGGGACGAAGGCGAATATGGCGACTACGAAGGTGCCCGTTTAAGGGTGTTGGGAGTATGTTATGACATCCGACATGCGTTTCAAGGAGATCGGGAATTTGAGTTTGTCCGAAATGGCATGGACGAGGACAGAATGCGGATGTTGGAGATGATTACCCCTGAGAAAAATCTGTACTATAGATGCCAGGTTTATTTCCCCGAAGCCCTTTTCGTCACCATTGCCCTGAACGATTTTATTCGCCTTTATGCGAAAAAACAGGCAAAGTCAGCCACTTTTCCTTTGCTGGACAAGAAAAATCTGTGGGATACGCACATTGCGACCACTCGATTGTTTCAGTCCTTGGTGATGAGTTGTGTGAAGGAAGTAGTGACGGAGCCTTCATTCAAGCGAATCCTGAACCTGATGCACAAGGATTATACATGGGTGGATGGGTATGCGACCCAATACCTGGATATGTTGAACATCCGATATCTGAACATCGGGGATAAGGATGAAAGGGCGAAGGCTCTTTCGACGACCGTCAAAAGAATGGTGGAGAAGGGCAAGGAGTACCGTCAAATCGAAGAGGAAGTTAGAGCGATGGCAAGAGAGCACAATTGCTCGGTGGAGGATATCAGCTTGGTGGAGGACTATCCAGAGTACGTGGAGTGGTAGGCGCAAGGCAGGGGTGAGTTTGGAAGGATAGCAGGGCGAAAAATACCCATTGCCGACGGGAAGGGATGAGTAGACGTGTATCAGGTACTTACAGACCAGGATATTGAGAAGCTTGCTTCCATGAAGTCGATAGTAAGCGCAATCGAACGCACCTTTGCGGAACGGGCAAATGGAACGCTTGTCGTATTGAACCCCGTTCTGTCAAGACAGATGTGCATAATTTTTTGAGATAACGCCATTCTATTCCGATAATTATCAGGTCTACGCGGCCTCTTTGGATTCCTTCCA
>NZ_BCQI01000041.1 GCF_001544355.1 Alicyclobacillus acidiphilus NBRC 100859 | reverse complement strand
TTAAGGAATGAAGCGCTTCTTCAAGCGTGATGGCACCTGCGGTGAAGGAGCGAGAAATTTGGTTGACCTGCGTCACTTTCCCCAAGTCGTGACTGCGCACGTCGACACGACGAAAATTCGTGACCCGACGATGATCCAATTGGACGAATATGCCGTTCACAGTGACGTAGGTATGCGTTACGGACGGATCCCGGTCTGCCCCTAAGCCGTGTCGAATCATCCGTTCCATCGTGTCTTCCACGCGACTCGTCTCCGCGCCGTTCTCAAGCATCAACTGTCCAGCCAGCAGACTCGCTTCGACGAGACAGTGTCGTTCCGCTTCTGTCACCATGCCACCTCCTGAAACCAAGGCTATCATCAGCCAATCCATATTCTATCGTCAACTCGGAATTTGTTGCATTCTTGCGTTACGTTTGCGTTCACTCATCGTGTCACACCGGATCGAAGTGTTCGCCTCCGGGTTGACGTGTCCAATCAGCCTTGTATTCGCCCCGAATGGCGACCTGCTTCTGGCGGATGCTGGTGTGAGTGATGGAAACGGCAAGGTACTGAAGTATGTGGGAGACCGCTTCGTCGTCGATATGGGGATACAGTCGATTCGACAACGATACCTCATTGTTGTAGTTTCGTACATAGATGAAGCTTCTAACGCGTGAATTCGTATGTAGGAGATACGCCCTGAGATGAAGGAACCTGACTATGACAAACTACTGCATATCAAGACTGGTGGAGAACACGAATCTCCGATCGGATTCCACTACTATCCTTACGAGCCCACCCCATACAGCGCATTGGAACAGCTGGCGAAGCAATACGAATTGAAACGCGGCAACCGCCTCGTTGATTTCGGTTGTGGAAAAGGGCGGCTCAACTTCTTCATGCATTATCTCTTTCAGGCATCGGTTGTCGGTGTCGAAATGAACGAAACGCTGTATCACATGTCGCAGCAAAATCTGAACAACTATATGAGGGCGCGAAGGACACACGCAGATCAAATTCAATTCTATCACTGCCTCGCGGAAGATTATCCTGTTCATCCGTCTGATGATCGCTTTTATTTTTTCAACCCATTTTCCGTCCAAATCTACATGAAGGTGATTCGCAATATCCTGCGGTCTTTTGAACAAGCGCCCCGACCACTGGACGTTCTGTTGTACTATCCGTCAGACGACTATATCTACTTTATGGAACATGAGACCCCATTTGTATTGGAAATGGAAGTTCCATTGGAAAATCTGTTTGAGCGCAACCCCTACGAGCGATTCTTGATTTATCGGCTGGAACACACCATTGTCGTAGCCAGAGACTGAGGTAAATATGCTCGCGGCCCCCACCGATACGGGAAGGTTGTGTCAGTTGTCGAACGATCACAGTTGACACACCCCCGCCAGTCAGGAAGATTGGGAATGCCCCGGGCCTGAAGTGCTACTCGCTTTGACGACATCGTCAAAGTAGCGTGTAAATCTGGAGTCGCCGCTTAATCATAGTTGACAAACAGGAATAATCAACATTAAACTGAGTGAAAAATTACACAATAGTCGATCGGTCAACCGAAGGCTCATTTTCGTCTCTTACTACCTGACATGTTGCACGACCCATTGCAGGAGATCAGAGGCGAGATGGGCCTTTTTGCGTTCCGACAAGGAGGTGTGGAGCAGCCGCCTCAGCGTTCACAGACGTCGTGTTCACTCATCGACACGAATATAGATCGTTGTGAGGGTGTGCGAGAAGACGGTTTGAAATTGGGAAGAGGGGAGCACAGCGATGAATGATGACCGACTGCTTATCCGATCCAAGGACGACATTATCCATTTTGTCAACCATGCGCCAAACCGCAAAGGCGGGTTGCTGATTATCTTTGTTGCGCTTGGTGGAATATTCATTGATGCATACGATTTTACAAGTATCAGCATCGGCAACGCGCAAATTCAGAAAGTCTTCGACCTGTCCGCGTTCGGTATGGCGTCAGTGACCGCAATCATGGCTTTGGGCGCGTTGCTAGGCGCGGTGTTTGGCGGGTATATCGCCGAGCGGTTTGGGCGCAACAAGGTGTTCCTCATCGATCTCCTGCTGCTCATTGTCGCGACGTTTGGAGCAAGCCTTTCCACGTTGTTTCCTATACTCTTAGTCTTCCGTTTCTTGATGGGTGTCGGTGTTGGAATTGATATGCCAGTGGCTCTGAGCTTCATCGCGGAATTCAGCAATCTCAAGAGCAAGGGCAAGTACACAAATTTCTGGCAGGCGTTGTGGTACGTCGCCACGGTGTCCACCGGATTGGTGGATTTGGTTTTCTACGAGCTTGGCGTCGGCGTGTCACTGTGGCGATACGCTGTGGGATTTGGTGGCGTGATCGCGATCATCGTCCTGATCCTGCGATTCATTTATGTCAACGAGAGCCCCATGTGGGCGGCCAACAACCTCTCCATTCAAGAAGCCGCTCGCATCGTGGAGAAAACATACCACATCCAAACCGTCGTGGACGTCATCAAGGAAGAAAAGCCAAAAGTCTGGAAGCCCAAATACTCCACGATTCTCTCCAAGCAGTATCGGGCACGAACGCTGATTGGTACCGTGATTTCAGCCACACAGGCCATGCAGTATTATGCGATTGGCTTTTATATACCAACGATCTCGGCCCTCATCTTCGGGAAGGCGATGATCAACAGCATCTCCGGAACGATTCTCTTCAACTTGTTTGGAATCTTGGGAGGATTCGTCGGCGCGTATCTGACTTCGCGATACGGCATGCGGAAATTGGCGATATGGGGCTTTGTGCTCGTCATCGCGAGTTTGCTGTTCGCTGGATTGAAAACGAACAATTCTGTGCTGTGGCTGTCCGCATTGCCGATCGCCGTCTTCATCTTCGGCCACTCTGCAGGTCCAGGGGCACAAGGAAAAACCATTGCGGCAAACTCGTATCCTACGGATCTGCGCCCCCTTGGAACAGGTGCAGCCGAAGCGGCGAGCCGCGTAGGGAATATCATTGGCATCTTCTTCTTTCCCATCATCTTGTCCGCGTTAGGCCTGTCCGCCACACTGCTGATTCTGATTGTTTGTCCAGTCATTGGGCTGGTTACTTCCCTGCTCATTCGCTGGGATCCAACCGGCAAAGACCTTGAGCAAGAGCTTTCGGGAACCACCTTTGCCGATTCCCATTCTGTCTCGTTGTGATCATTGGAACCGAAGTGTAAAAAATGTAAATAAGATCATCTCAAAACGGTGGTGAGTTCATGGCACAGAGCATGTATATCGATGGTAAGTGGGTTCAGTCCGCGTCAGGTGAACAATTTGATGTCGTGAATCCGGCGACGTTTGACGTGATCGATAGGGTACCGTCCGGCAACCAGGAAGATGTCAGCAACGCCGTTGCCGCGGCGCATCGGGCATTTTCAGCATGGTCGAAAACAACCGCGTTGGATCGTTCGAACCTGCTCTACCGCGCCTACGAAATTCTGTTAGAGAGAGCAAATGAGATTGCGCCGACGTTGACCTTGGAACAAGGGAAACCGCTCAACGAAGCTGCAGGGGAAATCAAATTTGCGGCCGAGTACCTTCGCTGGTACGCGGAGGAGGCGCGCCGAATCTACGGGGACACCATTCCCGCGGCGGCGCCGCACAAGCGGATCATAGTCATTCGGCAGCCGGTTGGTGTCGTCGCTGCGATCACGCCGTGGAATTTCCCCGCGCAGATGGTGACTCGCAAGATAGCGCCAGCGCTTGCGGCTGGGTGCACCGTCGTGCTGAAGCCGTCTGAGTACACTCCCCTTACCGCGATCGCGCTGTTTTCCGTATTTGAAGAGGCAGGGTTCCCGCCGGGGGTCGTCAACCTCGTGTTTACCAATCCAGGGGACGTGTTCGGGGAGGCGATCCTGGCGGATGCGCGGGTTCGCAAGATCACGTTCACCGGATCGACCCGCGTCGGCAAGTATTTGATGAAGGGCGCAGCCGATCAGGTGAAGCGCGTTTCCATGGAACTCGGCGGCAACGCGCCGTTTGTCGTGTTCGACGACGCGGATCTGGATGCCGCGGTCGAAGCGTGCGTCGCCAGCAAATTCCGGAACGCCGGCCAAACCTGCGTCTGTGCAAATCGGGTGTATGTGCACGAGAACGTGATCGAAGAATTCACGGAAAAACTCAAACGTCGGGTCGAGCGAATGAAGGTGGGGAGCGGCCTGGAAGAGGGCGTTGACATTGGCCCTGTGATCCACGCCGGCGCACTGAAGCGAATTCAGGCGCAGGTGGACGACGCAGTGGAACACGGCGCACGCGTCGTGCTGGGCGGCGGGCCCGTTCAACCAGCCGGGCTCAAAGGCGCCTTTTTCGCACCGACGATTTTAACCAAAGTGTCAGACAGCATGCGGGTGTGCCAAGAAGAGACGTTTGGCCCCGTCGCGCCCTTGATCCCTTTCGCATCCGAGGAACAGGTCGTCGAACTGGCCAACCGTGTGGACTACGGACTCGCGGCCTACGTGTTCACGAGGGATTTGGAACGCGCCCTGCGCCTCGGCGAATCGCTGGAATACGGAATCGTGGGGTTGAACGATCCGCTCCCCGCCGTCGTCCAAGCCCCGTTTGGCGGGTGGAAGTCGAGCGGCGTGGGTGCTGAAGGCGGCTACTACGGGATGGAGGCGTTCCTGGAGTACAAGTACCTGTCTATCGGTTTGTCGCGCTGAATGGACACAGAACAAGATGGAGGCGAAATAGATGAAAATTGGATTTATCGGTGTCGGCAAAATGGGTGGCGGATTGGCACGGAATCTGGTTCGACGCGGCTATGATGTCACGGTGTTTGACCTGAACAAGGCGGCCATCGAGCGTGTGCTGGAAATCGGCGGCAGGGCGGCCGCTTCGACTGCGGATTTGGCCGCCGCGTCCGATGTCATATTCACCAGCCTGCCGATGCCCAAGCATCTCACCGACCTGCTGATTGACGAAGAGAGGCTGTTTGGGCAAATGAAGGACGGTGCTGTCGTGATCGACGTCAGTACCATCGATCCATCTACCGCACGCCGCCTGTCGGATGCCGCCACACAGGAGGGCGTGGATTTTCTGGCATGTCCACTGGGAAAGGGGCCAGCGCAGGCAGAAGAGGGAACGCAGCCCATCTACGCCGGCGGACGGCCCGAGGTCTACCAAAAGTACGAGCATCTGCTTCAGGACATCAGCACGTCGGTTCACTATTTGGGCGATGTGGAGCAGGCGACCGCGTTCAAAATTGTCAGCAATTTGATTGGCATGACCAACGCCGTGGTCCTGAGCGAAGGGCTTCGCATTGGGGAACGGGCTGGTATCGATCCGGTGCAGTTGCAGCAACTGTTGGCCACCACGGGCGCAGACTCGTACCAATTGACGTTGCGCGGCCCCAAGATTCTAAACCGGGATTTCACACCTGGATTCTCCATCCACTTGACCCGCAAGGACGTCCATCTCGGTGTGGGGATGGCGAAGGAATTGAACCAACCGGCTCCGTTCAGCGAGCTCGCGTTGACGTACTTTGAACAAGCCGTCGAGGCCGGTCTTGGCGACGAAGATTGCGCGGCGGTCTACAAACTCTTCAATCAGCCGGTGTCAACAAGAGGTTCAGAGGCATGAAGATCGTCGACGTTGAGCCCATCATCCTGCAGGTCCCGCTCGATGTGCCGGTTGTCACCAGCTTCGGCTCCATGACCTCAAGAACGACTGTCCTGGTGCGCATCGAGGCCGATACGGGAGTGTATGGCATTGGCGAGATCTGGAACAACTTCCCCAGTTGGGGACTCTACGAAAAGCTGGCGACCTTGAAATACGGCATGATTCCACTGCTGATCGGCGAGGATCCCACGCAGATCTCGAACATTCACGACAAACTTCTGCGGGCCCACACGGTGGTGGGGCTGCAGTGGGGGGCGTTGGGGCCGATTTACCACAGCGTGAGCGGCATCGACATGGCGTTGTGGGATCTGCTTGGCAAATACCGCGGGGAGCCCGTCGCGAAACTCCTTGGCGGGCCAGTGCAGCCATCGGTCGAAGTATACGCGAGCGGGCTTGGTCCGGGCCCGTTCGAGGATTTTGTTGAGCAGCATCTTGCCATGGGTGTCAACGCGTTCAAATTGAAAGTCGGCAAGGATCATCAGCTCGATCTCGCCAATCTGCAGCGGCTCAGAAAGCTGGTGCCTGAAACGGCGCGGGTCATGATCGACGCGAACCAGGCGTGGGACCGCCGCACGGCGATTCGCGTGTTGCAGCAGTACCGCGCGTACGGCTTAACCTGGATTGAGGAGCCACTGCGCTGCGACGATCCTGAAGGACTGGCCATCGTTCGCCATCAAACTGGCATCCCCACCGCCGCAGGGGAAAACCTGTACGGTGTCCGACAAGTGCGGCAGGCATTGGAAAAACACGGTTTGGATGTGATTCAGCCTGACCTCAGCAAGCAGGGTGGGATCACGGCATCCCGCAGTATCGTGGAGATGGCTGCGAGCTGGGAGGTTCCGTATGCGCCACACTTTCTCGGAGCAGCCGTCTGCCTGGCCGCCAGCATCCACTTCGCCGCCGCGCTGCCCGGCAATACCATCCTCGAACTGGACGCCAACCCCAATCCGCTGCGGGAACGGCTCTTCACAAGACCTGTCAAAGTCGTGGATGGGCGAATCGCGGTACCGGAGGAACCTGGGCTGGGTTTCGAATTGGATCGCGAGTTTGTGCAGTTTCATCAGGTTCCACTGCGGGACATCTCGTTGTAGAGGTTGTCCGAGACGGTGGAGTCAGAGAACGCTGCAGCGTATCGTCGCGTCGACGGGGAGGTGATGATTTCGACGTATCGAAATAAACTACGATGGAGTTCATCGTAGAGGAGGATTTCCTGGTTGAATAGCAGCAAGAACGTCCTAATTCCGTACGTTATTTTCGCATTTGTTCTAGGTTTCGCGTGGTTTATGCTCGCCCCAATGGTCCCCGACATCATGACGGAGCTTCACGCATCGTTATCGTCCGTTCTCTTGTTCGTCTCGTTTTACGGCTACGCCATGGTGCTTGGTTCCATCCCGGCTGGACTGTGGACCGCCCGCAAAGGACCACGTCCCGTGCTGACCTGTGCGGTCATCCTCTCCATCATCGGGTTGTTTCTTCGCATATTTGCCCACACGTACGCCTTCTTTTTTGTCGCCCAAGCCATTGCCGCTCTCGCCTACCCGTTCCTGATAGCTCCGATTGGTTCAGTCCTTCGAATGTCACATGTTCGAAATTTGAAAATGTCGACTGGCTTCACCATCGGAATGCTGTTTTTCGGCATGGGATTAAGCGCCATCATCGCTTCCTACTTCACCGTCTCGACGGGTCTCTGGGTTGGGTTCATCCTCAACCTCGTCGTGGGCATTTGGCTCTTGTTCGCGCTTCGCGGCATTCCGCGACCCGAAACGGCGACGTTCGTCCGGATCCGAATGACTTATTCAAACTGGTGGATCATCGGACTCGTCGTTTCGTCGACCAGCGTCATGATTGGCGGTGTGACGACATCGGCCCTGGAGCATTTGAACATCAGCGGCGCGGCTACGTTGGGCGGATTATTGTCCGGCCTGACATTCCTCGGGTCAGCCGTGGGCGCTGGATTATTTGGTGCCGTCGGGGAAGGTGTCACCAACGCCAAGCCGCTGATTCGCGCATTGGCGATTCTGTCGCTCGTATCCGTGCTGCTTGTCGCACTGCTTATGACCGGACATCTAGGGCATTCAAAAGCTATGTTCGATATCATGTTCTTCCTCGCCGGCGTGTTTGGAAACGGGTGGTACACGCTGACGCTTGAAGAAGCCGCGCGGCGGGCTGCCAACGACGGAAGTGCCGGACTCAATACGGCTGGCTACAGCATGGCGTCAAACTTGGGTGTCGCCATCATCCCTGTCGTTCTTGGCCCGCTTGTGCTCTCCCAGCCAGCATTGTGGATGACCATCGTCCTCATTCTATTTGTGATTGCCGCCATTCTCTCATTCGCGACGCGAGTGCAAATCAGGTAACGAACCACATACAGCCGGAATTTCACCGGAAGCATTTGACCCAAACATGTCTCTTTGCATCCGTCATTCGACGAAGGAGACATGTTTGGTTTTCTTTCCGATCACGCCTTCTCAAGCGACACCCGCGTGCCTCGCCCGGCGGGCACAGCCGGTTCGACAATCAGTCTCCTCTGCAACCGCTGCCGCAGCTCGGGCACGTGGCTGATGAGCCCCACCGACAGTTTCTCCAGGTTGAGTTTCTCCAGCGAGCCAATCACGACGTCGAGTAAATCGGGATCGAGCGTGCCAAACCCTTCGTCGAGGAAGAAAAACTCGAGCGGATGCTGGCCGCGCAACTGGATATGCGCCGACAGCGCGAGCGCCAACGACAGCGACGTGAGGAACGTTTCGCCGCCTGACAGGGTCGACACGGGGCGGACGGCTCCACCGTTGTGATCGTCGCGCATCAGGAAGCTGCCGTCCTCGGTCAGCGTCAAGGCGTACCGCCCGTGCGTCAGTGCCGCCAGCCGTTCCGACGCTTGCCGGGCGACCCGCTCCATCTGTTCCCGCGCGATGTACTGCACGAAACCGTTGCCCCGCAAAACCGATTGCAAAGCCGACAAGCGGGTGGCCAACGCCTCCACCTCGAGGCGCTTCTGGTCCAACTCCCGCCAGCGATCCCGGCGGCGCAACATATCCTCCAGCATGTGTCGCCTCGATCCGCTCGCTTGCTGTGCAGCCCCGTACGCTTCCTCGGCCTGCGCCGCCGCCTCGCGCACGGCGGTATACGCGGCCTCGTCGATGGTGCGTCCGGCGAGGCGGAGATCGAGATCGGCGATCCGGTGGTTCACTTTGCCGACCGCCTCATCGTAGGCGGTCAAGGCCGCCGACAGGTCGCTCACCTCCGCTTCATCGAGAAGCGCGTCCGCTACCGCTTCCACAGTGGCGAACTCAGCCTTGGCCAACGCGTCCGCGAGGCGGAGATCCGCCAGTTCGACGGCGGCCACTCGCGAATCGAGATCGGCCTGCGCCCGCGTCGCGGTCCGTTCGGCCGACTCCGCGTCCCGAGCGGCGGCATCCCTCACCAGCTTCGCGGCTTCCGACGCGTCCCGCAGCCCCTTCAAAGCCCCCTCGATCTCCCGCATCGCCTCAACGACCGTCGCCCCGCCCGTGATTTGATGCAGTTGCTTGCGCCTCTCCACGACGTCGCCGCGCACCCCATCCAGGCGCACCGCGAGCTCGCGCAAGGCCAACTCCGCCCGCTGGGCCTCGCTGTCCGCCGAGGCTTTGCGGGCCTCCAACTCCGCAAGTTCGCCATTCAGGCGGATCAGCGCGCTTTGCGCCTCATTGGCCAGCCTGTCGTCCTCGTCCACACGGCGCAGCCGCTGTTCCACCGCGATCGCCAGGTCGTCCGTGACGTCTCCACCGTCGATGGCGCCGCTTCCAGCCGGTCCAAGCGCCGCCATCGCCCGTTTCAAGGCCAGCGCCGCTGTCTCGACCTCCGCAGCCGCAGCATCCGCCGTTCGCCGTTGCCGATCCGCCTCGGTTTCCGCCGTCTTCGCCGCCGCACAGGCCAACGCCAAGGCCTGTTCCGCCTGCTGAACCCGCGCTTTCAGTTGCGCTTCCTGCTCGGCCAAGCGATGTTGCTGATCGATCCAGTCGCGCAACGCTTCCTCCGCTTCCGCCAGTGCGGTTTCCAACCGATCCAGAAACGACTCCCACGCCTCGGCGCTCTCCGGGATCGACGCCCCGTCCATCAGGCCATGTGGCACCGGCAGTCCACTCGACGCCAGCGGGCCGGTCGCAGGCGGCCAGCAAGCCGCCAACGCTTCGATTGCGCTGTCGCGATGTGCCCGTTTGCGCCCGGCTTCCTCGTCGAGCATCCTCAACGCAGTCTCGTGTTGGCCGGCTTCCCTTTCCGCCAACTGGAGCGCGGCCTCGGCTTCGCGCCACGCGACTTCCGCCTGCCGCAAGGCCGCCTCATCGTCCGATGACCACCGGATCTCGTCCGGCAGCGCGAGGCCATCCACCTGGGCTGGGGCCGGATGGTGCAGAGAGCCGCAGACAGGGCACGGCATGCCGTTCTGCAGGCGCTCCGCAATCACCACAATCAACGCGTGTTCGCTCAAGTCCGCCCGGCGGCGGCGTTCTTCGTCCAAATCGCGAAACACCTGCTGTTGGCGTTCAGCCGCCGCCCGCCGCGCTTCGGTCACCGTCCGCTGTCGTTCGCATACGGCTGCCGCTCGTTCGCGCCGGCTTTCGACTTCCGCCAGATCCCGATCCGCCGCCTGCAAAGCTTGCACCCGCGGCTCCACACGCAGCTTCCACGTCCTGAGCTCCCGCAGGTCCTCCTCCGTGCATCGAGGCGCCTGTGCAGCCAGATCGTTCAGCTTCCGCGTCAACGTCGTGTGTTCCGCAAGCAGCGCCTCGAAGGCCTCCGCTGCGCGCCGCACGTCGCTTTCGGCGGCTTGGAAGCTTGCCGCCCGCTCCTCATACGCCGCTCTCGCTTTCGTTTCGCCCTCCACGCAGGCCGTCCACGCGTCAAATGCGGCTCGCAGCTGCCCGATCCGCTGCCGCGTCTCCGGCGACACGGCGTGTTTCGTCAACTGCGTCTGCGCGGCGAGCCGAGCCGATTTCAACCGCTCCACTTGCCGCCCAAGCTCGTCGCGCTGCAAGATGGCCGCATCCCGCGCTTTCACCGCCGCCGCATGCCCTGTCTCCACCTGCGCCAATTCGCCTTGCATCTGCAGAAGCTGCTTCTCCAGCTCCTGCGCGTCCTTCAGCCTGCCCTGCTTCTGCAGCAACTCCGGCTCCATCGCCGCCCGCTTTGCATCGGCTTGCTCCTGCTGCTGTACAGCCTTCGCCAGTGTCGATCTCGCCTGTTCCAACGCACTTTCAGCCGCCCGCAGCGTCTGCCGCGCCCGCTCGACCCCGGTTTCCGCCTCGCGCCACGCCTGCACCAACGGCCATACAGCGTGGGCTTGGCCGCTGCGCGTGATCGACTTCCGCCATCGATCCACCTCGTTCGCCCGCGCGGCAAGTTCATCGCGTTCCACCAAGGCCTGTTCGCGCTCGGTCATCAAGCTGTGCACCTGCTCCGCCTCGTGGAGCCGGGCCAACGCCTCCCGCCGCACCCGCTCGGCGGCGCTCAACTGCCGCTCCGCTTCCTGTACCGCGGCCTCCGCAGCTTGCACCGCTTCTTCTGACGCGTCGCCCAACTCCAGTTGGTTGGAGACGATGGTGCGAAGATCTTCCGCCGCCTGTCTCGCCCTGGTGTTCACCTTCTCCAACAGAGATCGCCCATATCTCTCCAACCCGAACAATCGCTCGGTCATCGCATTCCGATCCGATCCCGTCAGCTGCAAAAACTCCGCAAACTTTCCTTGAGGCAGTACGACCGCTCGCGTAAAATCGCTCTCTTCCAGGCCGAGGATCGATTTGATAGCCTGGTTGACGGCGTTCTTCGTATCCGCGACCACGATCACGCCGTAGTCATCGTCCCCGTCCACGACTTCCAACTGCAGCAGCCGGCTTGTCTGGTGCTCCACAGAAAATCCGTTGCCCCGCTTGTACGCCCGTTCCACACGGTACCGTTTGCGCCGCCCAGCCGAGCCGATATCGAACTCGAACACGACCTCAAGCCGTTTCTCTGCATGGTTGAGGATGGCCTGCGTGTTTCTCCCCGCGCGGCCGACGTCTCCGTACAAGGCCAGCGTGATGGCGTCGAGAATGGTGGACTTGCCGCTCCCAGTTGGACCGAAGATGCCAAACAAGCCCATTTCCGTCAACGCGTTGAAATCAATCTCCTGCGGTTCGCGAAAGCTGTGCAGCCCCGCAATCGACAAGCGGATCGGTTTCATGCGCCCACCCCCTCGGACTCCTCGTCGGCCGGGGGCTCGTCCAACGCGTCGGGATCGGCGTCCACCTCAGCCACCATCTCGAGAAACAACTGGACCAGCGCGTCATCCGGGACCACGCCGTTCCTTTCGCTGAAGAATCGGCTGAACAACTCACCCATCGACGGTGCATCCACCGCGCCTGCGGACTCCTCTTCCGCTCGATCCTGCGCCGGCAGCACCGGGCGAATGTGGACGAAACCTGGATGCAAATCGCGCAGACGGTGGATCTCTTCCAACTGCAGACCGGTCTGCACGTGCACCTCGAGATCGATCCAGGCGTTCGCGTCCCGCCCTTCCTCCACCCAGCGCTGCACCTGTGCCAGCCCTTCCGTCGCCCGCCATCGAACCAATGGTTTGCCGCTGGTCAAGAGTACTTCCCGCCAAGTGGCGTGTTCGCCCGGCTGAGCCTCAACGATGACCACCGACTTCGTCTGCCCAGCCTCCGAAAAGCTGTAACAGAGCGGCGATCCCGCGTACCTCACCGGCACCTTTGCACCAGACACGGCCTGCGGCCGGTGCAAGTGGCCCAGGGCCACGTATTGAGCGGCGGCTGGGAACACGATCGGATCGACCGCGTACGCGCCGCCAATCTGGATCTGCACTTCCGAATCCGACTCCATGCCGCCTGTCACGTAAACGTGGCTCATCGCCAGATTCACCGTGTCCGGCCGAAAGCGCGTCGCCAGCGAAGCAAACAACGCCCCAATCCGCTGATTGTAATTCGCCTGCAACTCCCGTTCATCCAATGTCTGCGCAAGCACCTCGTTGAGCCGTGACTCCGAAGGATATGGCACCGCGGCGATCACCGCGCGCTCTCGACAGCCGGGAATCTCCAGCTCCACAAAACCCATCCCCGCCCGCACGCGGTGAACCTGCCCAGCCACCGCCGGCGTGGGCGCCAGCACGTCCTTCGGCAGGCCCATCAGCGCAATGCCCAACTTGTCCGCCAGCGGCCTCGCCGCAGCAATCCGCTCGGCGTTGTCGTGATTGCCCGCAATAACCACGACGCCGCGCGTCCCGCCAGCCGATAACCCATCCAACGCCCGATAGAACAAGGCTTCCGCCTCGGCGCTCGGATTGACCGTCTGGTAGACGTCCCCCGCCATAAGGACGAGATCGATCCGCTCCTCGTCACACAGGGCAATCAATTCATCCACAAACTGCCGCTGCTCCCCGATTCGATCACGCCCCTCCAGCGTCTTACCGAAGTGCCAGTCCGCCGTATGTAAAATACGCATGCAATCTCCCCGTTTCCCATATCGCCACCCGCTACGCCTGCGATGCGCGCGGTGCCCGCTGCACCCGGTGTCCACGGCACCGGCGATGTCCGCAGCACCCGCGGTCCCGAGGCGACGACTCGTTACCCAAACCATTCGCGACACTTGGGCCGGTTACCTGCCCCTCCGAAAATCAGGAAAAGCAGAAACCGCCTCTCGAGGCGGTTTCGCGACAGACTTCGATTCACTTGGCTCACTTGACTCACTTCTCAAACCGGACCGACAAACTGTACGTTGGTGTCACCGATTTAAACTCGGACGTCTGAGGAGGAATTTCGCCCAGCTTGGACAGGGCTTCCACCTTGTCCTTGTCCACCACCTCGACAAGACACTTCTCCACCAAATCCGGCGCCAGCACCTGTCTCAGTTGCTCGACCTCGTAGGTGGTGTATCTCGACGTCAACTTCGCGCGTTCCTGCACTGTCAACTGAACTCTGCCAATTCGTTTCCGATCCGGAATCACGTCGATCCCGCTCTCTTTCATAAATGGCTCAATGACTTTGCGCAGCGATTGGATTCTCTCCTCCAACTGCTTGTACACCTGGTACGACTCCACATATTGGTCCACCGCATCCTGAACGGTGTCCGGAATGTTCTCGGCCAACGCATGTCCCTCCCGAACTCAGTTGCTAATGTCTATGAATCTTCGGGAGGGTTGATTCACGTAAAGTTGATTTGCGTAAATCAGTGAACAGGCTTCAAATGCCTCAGGATGATCGCCGCCGATTGACCGTTGTAGGGAGAACCTTCAATCCATGGGTTGCTCTGTGTTGGCCATCCCGTATAATGCGCGTCATTGTATTCATACCAATCCGCGCCATCCGTTAACGGAATACCTGGCAGTTGATTGATAAAGTATCGTTCAATTTGATAGATGTCCTTCTTTTGCTGCGACGTGCTGGTTGAAGCCGTATAGTTGCTGAACAACTGATTGAGCGTGGCATTGTTCAGGCCTTCATAATCGGAGTTTCCCTTGGGATCGAGCATATTGTAGTACGCAGTAAACGGAGTGGGACCTCCCGTCATCGACGCCATCGCAAGCTGATAATGCCCAGACTTCGGTGAAATGTCGTTTAGATACGCACCATAGGTGAGCTCTTGCACAGTAACCTGAATTCCAATCTGTTGCAGGTCTTGCTTAATGAGAAGAGCGTCTGTGTCCCAATCCGACCACCCTGAAACCGTAAGGAGTGTAAACGACAGTGGGGTTCCGGACTTCGTTTCAAACACGCCTTTGGAGTTCTTCTTAAATCCCGCAGCCTCAAGAATCTTCTCAGCCTGCGCTGGATCGTGCTTGAACGTCAAATCCGATTTGGGAAGGCTGGGATCGAGCCAGGACTTCTCGTTCGGCAGCACCAATGCGGTCGGACTAGCCGGCTGTTCGTATCCATCTTCGCCGGCGACGGAAATTTTATTGCGATCGATCGCCAGACTGATCGCCTTCCTCACAGGAAGTTGCTTCAGTATCGGATTACTTAGGTTCCCAAGAAGGTTGGTGAGAAACGACGGCGCAAACCAGTAGTGATTATGGGAATTTACACTGGTGTATGCCTTCTGAATATCCGGAATCATAATGCCCGCCCACTGGAGTGTCCCATTCGCCAGTGCCAGATCAGCGCTTTCATTGCTCGCATAAGCTGGATAGTCCACTGTTTTGACGGCTGGCGCCCCCAGGTAGTACTTGCTGTTGGCGGTATAGGTCAACATCTGTTGGGAAAACGATTTGAGCAAATACGGACCAGTTCCGACAGGCTTCGTCACGATGGCCTTACTTGGATCTCCGAGCTTTGACCAAATATGACTAGGGACAATATAGGTATCGCCAAGGACAAACTGGTTTCCGAACGGGATATCACCTTGCTTGAAGTTGAATACCACCTTGTACAAACCTTCAGCCTTCACGCTCACGAGTTGCGACCAGTCGTCATTGAGATCTGCGTCTGAATACTTTTTGATACGATTGAATGTAAACACGACATCCGAAGACGTAAACGGAGTGCCATCACTCCATTTTGCATTCTTTCGAAGCGTCACTGTCACCGTCTTATTCCCGTTGCTCCATTTGTATCCCGTACCTAAAATATCAAAGGTCTTCCCTGATACGGTGTCAAAGTAAAACAAGGTCTCGTACATCAATCCTTGCGTTCCTGGATCTGGATTCGATACGAATGGATTGAAGTTGGCTTGAAAGTTGCCGTCCGGCCCGGTTGTCACAGTCAAAGGCGGCGCCGAATTCGAACTGGTCGAGGCTGCCATCACTGAATTCCCAGTGATCATCGTACACAATACGGCTGCGGAAGCAATCAATTTCGCGTGACGTCGTTTCACAAGAACTCTCCCCTTTAGACAAACGTATAAGCGTAAACAACATTTGATGGTGAAGCGTTGTCCTCTCAGTTATAGACAACGCTTTCAGAAAGCGTTTACTATCGTGTTTGAATGACTCCTGACGACAATAAGCACACCGACTCACATATGCAGCTGCTGCCAAGTGAATCTTTCCTATTTACGCAGATCTTAATGATGAATGCCCTATCTTCAAATGATTGATATGATTAAAAAGTATACTATTTGACCTTTTTGTGTGATTGGAGCGGACCTCCATGATTGAGATTGGAAGCTGCGGATATTTTTATCACGGCCACAAATTCTCCGACTTGCACAAGTCCGGATTACAAGACTATCTTTTTCGTTTGCAAACGGAAGGTATAGCGAGAGTCACGGTGAATGGGCATGAAGCCACCTTAGAAAAAGGGCACTTGTTGCTGCTCCGACCAGGGGACAGCTATGAATTGCGAATTGACGAAGGGGACAACAGTGGCGATCTCTATTTATTTTGCCGGGGAACATGGATCGATGACTGGTGGGACCGATCAACCAAGCCCAGCCTTTACCGACTGGATTTCGACGAACGAATACTCGCCTTGTGGCGGCATATTATCGCGGAGGACAGGCGCCCGTCGTCTCAAGCAAACGACGAATTGATTGATTATTTAATTAAAGCGCTCTGCGTAACTTTTGAACTCGCAGTTTCCGAAACCTCCCCCTTTTTCAATCGTCCGCCCATCGTCACCCGAATGATGCGATACATTGAAGAGAACGCATTGAGCCCTTTGAAAATAGCCGATGTCGCGCAACATGTTGGATTAAGTACCTCACGTGCTGTCAGTCTCTTTAAAAAACACACCGGGAAAACAATCATCGAATACGCGTTGGAAATCCGGTTGTCCTATGCGGTTGAACTAATGAACTATACTGCCGCGACACTCGATAAAATTGCCGAAAAATGCGGATTTAACAATTATGCCTATTTCAATAAGGCATTTAAGAAAAAATATGGAAAGACCCCAGGACAGCTTAGACGAGAAGAGTAAGGAGCGATATGTACCCCGGAGCTATCAAAGGAAATTGGCTGCCTAGGCGGCGGAGGTGCCGGGGCAGGGTTGGCGGAGGCGGAGGCTGGCGAGGTGCCGGGGCATATAGGCGTCCCTCAGCCGCTTATTTCTGAAAGATGGCCGGATCGAAGAAAAATAGACGGCCCACAGCCGCTTATTTGCCTCCGATGCCCTCGGAATGGAGCGGTATCGCCCACTTAAGCGTCTGTGGACCGCTTATTCGTCGCAACTCCGACGATTCGACACACTTAAGCGGCCACGGGCCGCTTATTCGCCTCCGACGCTCCCGGGATCCCACAGAACATGCGAGCGGCCGGGCCGCGATCCCGCCGTTCCCGCCGTTCCCGCCGTTCCCGCCGTTCCCGCCGTTCCCGCCGCCCTCGTCACCGCGCCGTCGATCCGCGCACGTGCAGGGTCGACGGCACCTTGATGCGCTTCGGTTTCCCCTTCGCACCCATGATGCGCGCGACCAGGCGTTTGGCGGCCAGGGAACCGACCTGGTACGTCGGGTGATCGATGGTGGTGATGCCCGGGCCAATCAACGCCGCCCACGCCCAATCGTCGTAGCCACAGAGCCCGATGTCCGCTGGAATGCGAACGCCTAGTGCGGCGGCGCTTTTCAGGATGGCCAGCGTCGTCACGCCGTTGACGGAAAAGATGGAACGGCTGCGCCCCTGCGAAGCGGCGAGAAACGCCTGCAAGTCCCGCTGGACGTCGGATGTCGGCGACTCGAACACGTACGCGTCGCCCGTCCGGTTGGCCCGCCAGAAATCCAGGTACGCCTGCAGCCGATTGCGCCGGACGCTGTTTCGGCCAATCGGCTGTGTGAAAAACGCAATGGCGTCGAAGCCCGCCCGGTCCATGTGCCGCATCGCTTCCATCGTCATCGAGTAGCTGTCGCTGACAACCGTGTCGAAGACGAGTGTCTCCATTTCGCGTTCGACGATCACGATGGGACAGTGCTTCCCCAACTCCACCAAGGTGTCATCGTTGTAGCCGGTGGTGTTGACAATCAGCCCTTCCACCCGTTCGTCGCCGACGAGCGATTCGAGCGCTTCCCGCTCTTTGGCAGGATTCTCATCGGCATCGGCGATGATCATGTGAAAGCCAAGCTCGTTGCAGAGATCGCCGATGGCCTTGACGAGAATGGAGGAAAACGGGCTGCCGATATCCGCGACGATCACGCCAATGAGCCCGCTTCGCTTCGACTTCAGACTGCGGGCCGATTGGCTCGGACGATAGTTCAGTTCGTCCACCACCCGCTGAATCCGCCTGCGCGTCTCCTCCGACATGAACTCAAATTTCCCGTTCAAAAACCGCGAAACGGTTGTCTTCGAAACGTTTGCCTGGCGCGCGACCAAATCGATAGTCGGTCTCTGATGTCCCTCCGGCATCGCTATCACACAGACTTTCGGCCTAGACGTTGAAGGAATCGCTCATGTTCAAAACCGCGTTCTCCGCAGTCTGCTTCACAAATTTCGAATTCTTGATGAGCTCCTGAAGAATGCCTTCGTACTCGTCCGCGTCAAACGGCACATCGATCATTTGCTTTTTGAACGACGACAGCATAATGCCGTTCGCGAGAATCAGCCCGTTCAACCCTTCCGGCCCGTGGGCAATCAACTCGCTGGATCCGCCGAGGATCGCGTCGATGAACCGTTCGGCGACGACGTGGTGGCCGGTCGGCGTTTTCACGTCCACCGGAATCTCCGTGTACCAATTCTCCACATGCGCAAACCCTTGTTTCGACTCGGCCGAAAATTTGAACATGGATTCGCGGTTTCGATAGAAGACGATCTTCGAATCTTCGTAGACGACCTTCCCGTATTCGCCGGCAATTTCCAGCCGATTGGTCCCAGGCGATTCGCCCGTCGTGACAATAAAGTGGCCAATCATCCCGTTGTCGTGCTCGAAGTATGCCGTCACTTCGTCCTCGACTTCGATGTTGTGGTATTTGCCAATGTGTGCAAAGCCGCTGATCCGCGCCGGCAATCCAAACAACCACTGGTACATGTCGAGATTGTGCGGGCACTGGTTGGTCAGGATGCCGCCGCCCTCGCCAGCCCACGTGGCACGCCAACTGCCGCTGTCGTAGTAAGCCTGGGTGCGGAACCAGGTCGTGTTGATCCAGGTGACGCGGGTGAGGCGGCCGAGATCGCCGTGATCGAGCAGATCTTTCAATTTTCGATAGAACGGGTAGGTGCGCTCCTGAAACATGATGCCAAACTGCAAGTCCGGCTTGTTCCGCTTCGCCTCCTCGTAGGCGGCAATCATCTTCTTGGCGTCGTTGACGTGCACCGCCAGCGGTTTTTCGCAGAGCACGTGGATGCCTCGGGCAAACGCGTCCATCGCGACCGTCACGTGCGAGTAATGCGGCACGGCGACGATCACGGCGTCGAGGCCGCTGTGCTCAAGCAGATCGATGTGATCGTAGTAAGGCGTCGTGCCATAGCGCTCGGCGAACGCGTCCGCGCTCTCCCGGACGACGTCGCACACCCCGACGACTTCGACATTGCCCATCTGCGACAAGTACGACATGTGCGTCTTGCCGATGTTGCCGAGGCCGACGAGGCCCACTTTCACTTTCGCGTTTCCATTGGATGTTCCCATGTCGCTTATCTCTCCTTCTGTTCGGCGCTCGCCAGGTAATTGCGCAAAATCGACAGGTGTTTCGGCAGTGCCGTCTCGGCGGCTTCAATCTCCGGATGCCACTTGCGCTCCCACTCGATGCAGAAGGCGCCGTTGTAGCCGTGATCGACCAGCGTCCGCACGATGTCGCGGACGGGCACCTCGCCTTCATCGAAGACAACCAGTTCCCAACCGTCGCCCGCCCGGCGCGCATCCTTGAGGTGTACATGGCGCAGGCCGGCTTGCAGATTGTCGAACGTCTCCTCGACGGTCTCGCCCATGCGGTACGGGTGATGCGTGTCCCACAGGGCGCCAATCGCCGGGCTCCCGACCTGTGACACCACATCGCGCACGAGGGCCGAGTGGGAGAAGTCGTCGTGCGTCTCGAGCAGGACGGCAACACCCAAGGCCTCCGCCCTCGGCGCCACCTGCGCAAGCGCATCGGCGACATAGGCGACCGCCTGGCGCGCGTCGAGATGGTCTGCGGCAAACGTGCCGCCAAAGGTTCGCACCATCGGCACTTCCATCCGCGCCGCCAGTTCGACGTACCGCAGCAAATCTTCCACGTTCCGCTGCCGATCCGCTTCGTCATGGGAAGCAAACTTCGTCGACGCGCCGATCCCGACGATATCCACGCCGCTCTCCTTCGACAGTGTGACAATCCGCCGCTCGACGTCCGCGCTGAGCTCGGACGGAATGACTTCACCGTCCACGAGCCGAATTTCGACGGCGTCGAAACCAAACTGAACGGCCTTCGCGAACACCTCTTCCATCGACCACTCCGGACACGCCAGATTGGAGTACGCGATCTTCATTTCACATCTTCCTCCCTATCGACGAATTTCAACGATTGACGAATTTCAACGCCATTCTTTGCCCAGCTCTGCGAGCATGGATTTGAGCGCCCGCGCCGCCACGCGGAACAAATCAGGCCCGCTGAACCCTTGAAACGCCGAGGCGTGCGCCAAATGCGGTTCAATCGACAAAAACCCGCTGTAACCGCCTTCAAAGAGCGTACGAAGAACGTCGCGAACCTCGCCGTCGCCTTCCCCAACCGGCACGACCCGCTTTCCGTCGAACAGGGCGTCCTTGATATGGACATACGTCACATGCGGTCGCAGAAGGGGAAACGCCTCCTGGAAAGGCTTCACGCCGCACTGGACAAAATTCGCCGGATCGAACGCGGCCTGCAAGGCAGGGGAAGGACAACTGGAGAAGAGATCGAGGCAGCGCTTGGGCGTGTCGCCGTAAATGTCCTTCTCATTTTCGTGCAGCAGGATGACACCCGCAGCCTCCGCCCGGCGCACGAGTTCGCCGATCCGCCGCAGCACCTCGTCGCGATAACCGTCCGCCGCTGCGCCATCCGGGATGAAGAAGGAAAAAATCCGAATGTACGACGTGTCAAACGCCTTGGCGACGGCGATTGCCCGCTCAAAGCGGCGCAGATGTTCGTCGAAATCGTCCTCGATGGAAATCTTCCCGATGGGAGAGCCTACCGCTGATACCCGAAACCCCCGCGCCCGCAGTTGATTCCGGACCGTCTGCAACTCGTCGTCGGACAGATCCAGCACGTTTTTGTTCCAAACTCCGCGAAACTCGATATGACGGATCCCCTCGCTCTCGAGGACATCCAACTGTTCGATTAAATCTGGTGAAATTTCGTCCGCGAACGCGGAAATCGTCACCATAGCAGCCCCTCCATTCACGCCGTGGCTCGATGTTGGCCGATGTTGACCGTTGCCCACTCGCCGGAAATCGCCTGATTACCCCTTGACCGCGCCGTTGGCCAATCCTCCAATGATAAACTTTTGAAAGAACAGGAAGATGACGACCACCGGAATGCCGCTGGTGAGACTTGCCGCCATCAGTTGTCCCCAGAACACCGATCCGCCGGACTCACCTGTCGCGATATACGATTGCAGACCCACGGCGACCGTTTGCGTCGACGGCGTCGTCAGCACGCTCGCGAAAAGGACGTCGCTCCATCCCAGCAGGAACGAGAAGACGAACGTCACGACCATGCCAGGCAGAATCAGCGGCAGGACGATGCGTGTAAGAACCTGCCAGCGTGTACAGCCGTCCATCTGCGCGGCCTCTTCCAATTCTATCGGAATATTCGCCATATAGGAAAGCAACAACCAGCAAGCGAACGGCAGCGCGAAGGTCAGATACGTCACGATGATGGTGACGTATTGCCCAACCAGATGGACGCGCAAGGCGTTTTGGATGATCACGAGAATGACAAACAACGGAAGAAGCATCATCACCTGCGGAATGGTCTGCATCGTGATCAGCGACACCATAAACGGTTTGCGGCCACGAAAGCGAAAGCGCGAGAGCACGTACGACGCAAGCAGTGCCACCAGCGTCGCCAGGACGCCTGTGCATCCGGAGATGAGCACGCTGTTGCCGATGTCATGGGCCAGGTGGACCGTCGACCACATGAGTCGGTAATTGTCCCAGGCGATGTGGGTTGGAAAGATCGATCCGCCGCCCACTTCCGTATCCGGCGTCAGCGACACGAGGACGACGTACGCGATGGGCAGCAGGATAGCGAGACCAAACACAATCAACAGGACAATCCGCAGACGCTGCCAGAACCTTCGCTCCAAACTCATGCTGTGTGTCACGTCGTCGCCTCCCCGAGCCGCAGCATGCGGATGTAAAAGTAGGCTGGGATCATCATCAATACGAGCGTGATCAAGGACATCGCAGCGCCCAGTCCGAAGTTGAACGTTTGAAACGACGTCACGTAGACGTTCAACGGCAGCACGTCCGCCTGCGGCGACGGCGGCGTGCCGAACATGATGAACGGCAGCGTGAAGTTGTTGAAGTGGTTGAGTGTGGACAGCAGCAGGGCCAGGCTGAGAATCGGGCGAAGCGAGGGCAGCGTGATCGAGAAGAAGCATCTGACCTGTGTCGCCCCGTCCATGTACGCCGATTCGTAGAGATCGTTCGGGATGCCTTGCAAGCCGGCCAAAACCATCAGGTAGATGAACGGCCAGGACGACCAGACGTCGGCAATCACCATCGCCCAGAAGCTGTTGGGCCCAATGAGCCAGAACGTGTTGACGCTCGCCAGGTGGAGCCACGCCAACACCTTGTCGACAAGCCCCCAGCCGTTCATGAACAGGAGACGCCACGTGATGGCGTTGACGAACACCGGCATGACGTATGGAATCAGGAACAGCGCCCGCACCCAGGAGCGCCCGCGAAAGGGCGTATTCACCAGCAAGGCGGCCACGATGCCAATCGGCGTGATGCAAAGCGTCGTGAGCAGCGAAAACGCCACGCTGACCCAGAGACTTTGCAGGGCGGAGGCGCCGATGGCGCTCCCCTGCGTAAACGCGCTGATGTAATTTTTCAACCCAACGAACGGCGCGTGCAGCCAGTTTCCGATGGAGTACTGATTCAGACTCGTGAAACTCGTGTAGATACTCACCAAAAACGGCGCCGCGACAATGACCGCGAGCAGAAACACAGCAGGCGCAATCATCCAGTAGGGAGGCCGGTTGCGCTTTCGCCGATCCCGCCGCACCGAAATGGATTGAGCCGATATGGAAACGTTCGATTGATCGACCATGCTCTCACATCCCTCGTGTCACCAAGGGGAGAGACCCAGAGAGATCCCCTCCCCCGTTCGACCATCCTTATTGCAGCGACTGTTGAACCTGCGCGTTCGCCGCCTGAAGCTGGCTGGCGATATCCGCAGGCTTGAACGTATTGGTCGCCAATTCGTCGGCCAGCTTGTTGGTCACGCCCGCGAAAATCGTCTCAAGATTTCCCCAATCGCCGGAGAACGGCGTCGGACTCGCGTGCTCCTCCGACTGGACAAACGCCTTCATCATCGGCGTGTTCAACGCCGCGTCGCCTTTGTAGGCCTGTTGGTTGACGGGGAGATCGCCATAGACGTTGAACAACTCCTGCTGCTGCTTGGGATCCGTGATGAACTTGATCCACTTCAACGCAGCCTGATAGGTCGCGCCGGTGGTGTAGGACGGAATCGCCAAGTCCTGCCCCGACACGATGGTCTGCGTCGGCGTGCCGCCTTTCGGGCGCGATGTCATTCCGTACGGGACGGTGGGAAGCGGCGCAAACGCGTACTCGCCCTTCACCGCCGACTGGTTGAGCGACGGGATCAACGACGGTCCCTGGAACACCCACATGCCGATGTGGCCATTCTCAAACTGCTGCAGCGCGTCCGAGTTCTTGTAGGTCAAATCGTTCGCGGCGACGATTTTGTATTTCGTCAGCCAGTCGAACCAGAACGTCATCGCGTTGACCACCTGCGGCGAGTCGAGTGTCGCCTTCTTCAAGTTCGGACTGAGGAAGTCCGACCCGAGCTGTTTCGAGTAGGCCCAGACAATTTTCCAGGGATCGTAGGAATCTTCGGGATCGATCACGGTCCCCCACTGCCCCTTGCTCGCATTGGTCATCTTCTTCGCGTCGTTCACAAACTGCGTCCACGTCGTCGGCGGCTTGGAAATACCGGCCGCCTTGAGCAGCTTCGTGTTGTAGACCATCGCGAAGGGCAGCATCATCTCAGGCACGCCGATGTAGTTGTTGGGATTCGGTCCGGACATGGTCAACTGCGGCCCGAAAAACTTGGCTTTGCCGCCAATCGCCTTCCAGTCCGCGGCGGACAGCACGTGGAACGACTTCGTCGCATAGGCGGTTGGAATGAACGTCGTCCCAAGCTCGAAGACGTTCGGCCCCTGGTGCGTCGCGACCGCCGTCTGCAGTTCCGTGTTTTCCTGTGTCGACGATGAATAGTAGGACCAGGTGACCTTGATTCCTGGATTCTCCTTCTCAAACAGCGGAATCAGCGTCTTGTTGTAGAGGTTGGCCTGCGCCTGCGGATTGTTGGCGTCATAGCCAATGTACACGCTCAATGTGACCGTGGACGGCGTTCCCGCGTACACCGCGAACGGAATGCCAGCCGTGGCGGTCAACACTGCGGCTGATACCAAAAGCGGCTTCTTGTTCAACCACTTTTTGTTCAACCACTTCTTTGGGCTTCCCATACGATACGTTCCTCCTCTATCACCAGGTTTCATATGGATGTAATACGCCAAGGGCGTTTCGCGACATATCGTAAACCTGCCGCACAAAGTAAGCGCTTTCAACAAATCTTCGTCGAAGCCCGGTTCGCCCGTTCTCCAAAGCTCTTGCGCGGCGAACCTTCAGCCCGGCATCCCCCTTTTCCGCCCAAACAGCCATTTTCAACAACCCGCTTGGAAACCATGAACGAAATCGGTACACAACGGCCGTTTGCTGAAAGACATATGACTTCGACAGCTCGTTTATTCGCAAATCTCTCAGAATGGACGCAGGGTGAGGTTATTGTAGATGGAGCGACCTCAACTCATCGCGAAAAGCCGGTCTGCGAGGGTACGTCCGCATCATTTCCTCGACGATGTCCTTTGCCGCCTCTGTCCCACCCGCCTTGTGAAGCAGTTGGATAATCCGGCACACGCCGCGGTATTCGGCCCGATTGCTCGATTGTTCCGCCAATTGACGAATGTGTTTCAGGAATATCTCCGTGACCTCCGCCAAATGATGCGGCACAAGGTGCATGTAGTACCGCTCAATCGCGGATGGCCTTTGCGAGAGATAAGCTAACAGGCGCTTCCAATCGCGCTCTTCCACGAGAATTTGCGGATACGCTTCCGTGAAACCGAAGCCTCTCTGTTCAAAGTGCTGAATCAGAGACTCGTACACAGAGGCCCATTCCGAAGGCGCGTAGGTCATCTTGGTCAACGCGTAGTATTGGAAGTCCCCGCCGAGTACCAGTTGGAAGCCAAGCCGTCGCTGATCGTCCACCCGGCCCGCACGCCTGTACGCCTCAAAACGCAATTCTCGCCACGCATCCGCCAAACTTCGCCGTCCACTGGTTCCTTCCTGTTGTTCTCCATCCAAGGCAAGTTGAATCGCTTCGTCGAATTTCCCCCGCTCGATGGCATGCCGAATCGCCAGCGTTCGCATTTTGCCAATATGGACGTTCGCCAGCGCGTAAGCCGCCGCCTCGGCCTCGCCGTCCCGCTCGAGAAGCAGATTGTATCGGATCAGCGCCATCTCCGCGCTCACATAGTCTCTATCCCACGCAGACTCCTCGGCCTCGCGTACGACGCCATCCACACAATCTTCCCACTTGCGCAGCCGCTCCGGCGTAGTCGCCAGCTTGCCCGCAGCAGCAATCAGCTTCAATTGCCACGACTTCCAGCCCTGAAGCTTGCGATGCCGCGATTCCTTCACCAGCAACGCAAACACCGTGTCGATCACGCCCGCCTCACTCCGCTTCACCGCATCCGCGACGGCCATGACACAACCCAGCGCAAAGTCGATCATCAATCCGACGTCCCCGCCGGAGTCATCCACCGACGCCATCAAATGAATCATTTCCTCGATCACGCAGAATGAAAGCTTGAGCGCACGCACATATTCGCGTTGCTCAAGTGCCTTCTTCGCCCGTTCAACCACTTCATTCGCGCCACCCATAGCCTTGCTAGCTTTCCGATACGAAATAAACCCCTGTCTGTCCGCGAACGATTTCGCGTAGTCCCGAATGAATTTGCGGCATTCTTTCACTTCCGCGTCGGCATCCGTCGTCGAGACATGGAAGCGAATTTGCCGCTCCACCAAGGAAGACGTCTCCGCCAGCGAGAGAAGCAAATCGATGAGGTCATCTTTACGCTTTGCATCGAGGAGAGACCGCAGATCCGTCGACGAATCCGGTTCCAAGGCAGCAGCGACCATGTTCATTCCATCGGGATCGACCAGTTCACGCTGTCCGGCAATTCGAAGAAGAACCGCAGCCTCGTGCTTGCATACCGGGCCGAGGTCATACGGGCAATTGCAATCAAGTTTGATAAGTTCGCCATCGCCGTCGATCTCGACGTCAACTCGGTACAATTCCGAACCTTGCACGATAGCATGATAGACGCCGTCGGTATCCTGTTCCAGCGAGCGGATTCGCCCTTCGTCAAGGTAATCCCGTCCGCGCATCAGAATATCCGCATCGACTTCGCCCAGAAAGTCAGATAGGTTCATGGATGTTCAACTCCCTTTTGAGTGAATGCGCATCGAAACACACAAAGACTGAGTACCAAATCCGATAACCGAATAGGGAAATTCTCAGGGCGCTGGAGCTTCGCAAGAGAATTCCCGCAGTTTGAATTGTGAAAGCTCTCCGCAAGATGTATTTGATAGCCTAAAAGTACACCACCGTAACAATCGAAAATTCCCCCACCCTATGATAGCCTCACGTACGTGAGGTGGTGAGGGGATGATTGGGTTGGAGCAGAAGCAGAAGATCATACTGGCGTATTTTCACGAAGGGGCGTCTCAAAGAGAGATTGCTCGAAGGACCGGGGTGGATAGGAAAACAATTCGAAAGTACATCGTCGAA
>NZ_BCQI01000040.1 GCF_001544355.1 Alicyclobacillus acidiphilus NBRC 100859 | reverse complement strand
AGGAAGGGAATTTTAGCTGGGGCACAGGCAGCTGCGAAGGACCTAAATGTAAAGGTGGTTTACACAGGTGCTCCGCAGTATAGTATCAACCAAGAAGTGACGACGATGGAGCAGGTGATTGCTAAGAAACCAGCAGGCATACTTGTTTCGTCCATGAATGCTAAGGCGATGACCCCAGTAATCAACAAGGCCGTAGAAGCTGGTATTCCGGTTATTTCGTTTGACTCAGACGCTCCACAGAGTAAAAGATACGCCTATCTGGGCACAAGTAACGTACAGGCCGGACAAGCCGCGGCTGACTATTTAGGTAAATCTTTGAATGGTAAAGGCCAAGTGGCGGTAATCACGACACCTGGGGAGCTGAACCTGGATCAACGAGTACAAGGATTTGAGCAAGAAATGAAATCCAAGTATCCGAAGGTGAAAATTGTAGCTGTGCAGAACGGCAATTCTGATCAAATCACCACAGCCCAAGTAACGTCTGCTCTGCTTCAGACGCATCCTGAATTGTCCGGAATTTTCGCCGACGAGGCCGATGAAGGAACCGGAGCCGCCACTGCCGTTAAGGAGGCTGGGAAAACAGGAAAAGTCAAAATTGTGAGCTTTGATATGGATAAGGCAACACTAGATCAGATTCAACAGGGCTTGATTACCGCCACCGTCGCTCAGGGAGAGTGGAATATGGGATTTTGGGGCCTGATGGATGCGTACACAGTTCACAACGACCTTGCTACACCAGTGCCAAATTGGCAAAAAAACGGAGTGGATCCAGTTCCACCTTCGGTTGACACAGGCGTGACCATCATCACAAAGAGCAATGTGAAGGCTTATCTGAATCTTGGGTATTGAAAATATGTGAATAGAAAAAGTTTCTTGATAGTCGCTGAATGAAAAGCATAGACATGCAAGAGTTCTTATGGCCGCTCATGCCATTTGTCGGTGATTCCTTCACTGCCATTTACAGAGCGGCCGTTTGATTTTCCCGAGGCGCAGAGCAGACATCAGCGTTCGCTGTGGCAAGTGGATGGGACGGGTGATCGTGTCATATCTGTTCTTGCAAGAAATTCGACATAGGTAAAGGTCGCCTAGTCATCGTCGAACAACAGATAGGCAATACGTTAAACTAGTTTCAAAGCCATCAATATGAACATGTATACTGCTTGTTATTCGCATACCAAGGATTGTAGTCGACCAGTGTACTCCTGCAGAGGGAAGTGGGTTACACTGATCTGGAGTGGAGACGGAATGAGACAGGGGTCATCTATGAACGAGAAGAAATCCATACCAAAATACCAAGTTGTACGGACGGAACTAATCAATCGGATCAAATCTGGTGAATTCAAACCAGGGGAGAGGCTTCCCGTTGAAGCTGATTTGGCAGAGTCGTTTGGGGTGAGTCGTCAAACGATCCGTCAAGCGATTGGAGAAATGGTCCAGATCGGCATTCTTGAACGGAAGCAAGGGAGCGGTACGTACGTACTGGAACAGTCAACCGACGCGGGAACGAAATCGCAAACGAAAATTATCGCTGTAATCACCACGTATATCACAGATTATATTTTCCCCGAAATCATTCGTGGTATTGTCGAGCGATTGAGCAAAGATACATACAGCCCGTTGCTGTACGCGACGCAAAACGACTTGACCTTAGAGAGAAAAGCGTTGGAAGACACGTATCTGAAGGCGGTCGACGCAGTCATTGTAGAAGCGACGAAGGGGGCCTTCCCCAATCCAAACTTAGATTTATATAAGCAGTTAGAAGATGCAGGGATCCCTATTGTCATGCTGCATGGACGTTATACAGGATTGAATGTCCCCGTTGTCGACGTGGACGATAGGGCGGGGGCCTATCTTGCCGCAAACCACTTAATTGATCTGGGCCACAAGCGGATCGGCGGGATATTTAAGGTGGATGACATTCAAGGACTTCAGAGGATGGAGGGTTTTACAGAGGCCTTGGCACAGAGCCATTTAGCTTTTCGTGCGGGAGCCCTAAGTTTTTACACAACCGAGGAAGAATTGTTGGTTACAAGTCAGTACGCGGAACGGCTGAGTCTGATGCCTGGCGATGAACGGCCAACGGCCGTAATTTGCTATAACGACGCCATTGCCTCCTCGCTGATTCGAGATTTTCATGCGCATCACATCAAGGTGCCAAACGATATTTCGGTCATTGGGTTCGACGATTCGCCTATCGCGCAACTCATCCACCCACCACTCACATCCGTGTCGCACCCGAAATACGATGTGGGCGTTTGTGTGGCTGACGTCGCATTGCAATCGCTGTCCGGCGGACCCCTGCAACAGCGATACACGTTCCAGCCGAAGCTCGTCGTTCGCGAATCCACCTCACGTTTTGAAGGAATGTAGTACGGCCGTAATTCGTCGTTCAGCAAAATATCCTGCAAGAAGAGATGGGGTTGGTAGTTTGAAACTCCTGGTCAGCGATGTGGATGGAACGCTGTATCGAGATGGGCGGATACAAGCAAGCGACCTCCTGGCGATCCGGCGCGCAGTCGAGCTGGGGTGCGAACTGTGTCTCGCATCTGGAAGAATGTATCCAGAACTCTTGGAAATTTCGAACCAACTGGGACTACGTTGCCACTTCATTAGCCAAAACGGTTCGTTTGTTCATACCAAGGCGAATACGCTGATTCATTCGGCCGGTTTTCCAGCGAATTTGGCACGCTTTTTATTGAACCGAGTCGATGCTCAAAATTTTCCATACGTAGTCAGTTGCTCGGACAACCGCATGTACGTCCCTGTTCGATATACTGCGTGGACTATATGGGACAGGATGCTTATGCCCGTGGATCGGTTTGAACACGAGGACGAATTGTTCGCGGCCGGAAACGTTCCGTGTAAGATCGCTTTGTTCGGAAGTGCGGCTGATTTGCGGGCGTTCCAAATCATGATTGATGACTGCTCGACGGACGTTACCAGCTATATGGCCGATAAAGATTGCCTTGATTTGATGCCTCGTCATGTTTCGAAAGGCGAGGCACTGCGCGTTTTGTTGGCGCATTTGGCGATAGCCAACGAGGAGGTTATGTGTATCGGTGACGCACACAACGATATCTCCATGTTCAACGTGACGCCGCACAGTTTTGCAATGGAGCACAGTCATCCTGAGGTGAAGAACTCTGCTCGCAGTGTTGTCCAGTCCGTTGCAGAAGCCGTCGATCAATTGGTGACCCATTCCATGTAAGTGGGAAAGAGTTTGGAGTGGCCAATGACGACCGTACAATCCATCGCCGCCGGAATTGTGGAACAGCGGGGAGGCGGGGAGGCGGGGAGGCGGGGAGGCGGGGAGGCGGGGAGGCGGGGAGGAGAAATAAGCTGCCGGGAGCGGCTTAAGTGTGTCGAATCGGCAGATAGGAGACGAATAAGGGGGCCACGGCGGCTTAATCGGCTGAAGATGGCCCGTTTGGGGAGGATCGGAGGCAAATAAGCGGCCTGGGGCCGCCTATTTGCCGTCAATCCGGTCCATTTCGGTGAAATAAGCGGCCTGGGGCCGCTTATTTGTCCATTCCCCTCGCGCCACCCGCGCTGCCGCTGCCAATCGCTGGAACGAACCTATGAGTTCTTGTCAATTCTACAAGAAATCTTAATCGAACGTTTACGTGTTCTCCAATGTGCCTTAATTAAACCGGTTTAATATCCAAGTCGATAGGAGCATGACAGAGATGGCCAATATCGAAGATGTCGCACGCTTGGCTCAGGTTTCAAAGGGGACAGTTTCCAATGTCTTTACGCAGAAGAGAAATGTCAGACCGGAGGTGATCGAGCGCGTTCTGAATGCGGCAAAACAGCTCGACTTTAAGCCCAACTACTGGGCACGTACGTTGTCGATGAAAGAGACTCGAATCATCGGCCTGACGATGTTGGGTGAGCAGACGAAATTCAGTCAATTCCACCTCAATTTGATGAATGGTGTGCTGCGCGTCTGTTACGAGCAAGGCTACCGATTGCTTGTCAATACGCTCGCGGCTGAACAACAGCGGTCGTTCAAGCATTGGACAACCGATCCGGTGGACGGCGAAATCATGCTTGATCCGGAACTGGACGATCAGCGATTGCAGCGTCGGTCGCCATCCGGTCCACCGTTGGTCATTGTAGGCAGACCCGCTGGAGCCTTTGAGGGGCAGTTCTGTTGTGTGGACAACGACAACACGGCGATAGCGGAGCAGGTTACGCAGTATCTGTTCGATCTCGGCCACCAAGACATTCTGCTGCTGAATACATCGAGGGATCGAACGGTTGCCGTGGATCGTCTGCGGGGTTATGAAAATGTGGTTGTGAAGGCTGGAAGATCGGTAGACCAACGGCTGTGTGTATTTAAGGATCCTTCGATTCCGTCAGTCGAATACGGTTATCAATCGATTCACGAAATCTGGAGCAGCGGAACTCGATTTTCAGCGGTCATTGCGGATAGCGACAAAGTTGCTTTGGGTGTGTATCGAGCCGCGATGGAACTTGGCCTGTCCATACCAGGGCACATTTCGATTTTCGCCTTCAGCGACGATTCCGTCTTCGCGCCCGAGTTTCATCCTCCTTTGTCTGGCGTTTCTCTCAACGCCGAGACGCTGGGAAGTGAGGCTGCCAATTTACTCATCGAACGAATCAAGGACAACACAGCACCTGTCTTGCGCAAAATTGTTCCCACCAGTCTTGTCATTCGAGCGTCCTGCAGTTTTTGCAACAGTAACCAATAGTCTGGGAGTGTGCAGAGCATGAAGAAATCTCAACTCATTGCGTTGGTCTCAACTCCGGCCTTGGCTGGATTGATTCTCGGCTGCGCGACGGTTCCTCACAACGTCTCCGCGTCCACGAATTCAGCGGGTGCTGCTGAAGTGAACGTGAAATCGGCCGCAGCGACGGAACCCACGTTAACCATCGCCGAAGGTGTGATTGGTGGCAAGACTCCACAGGAAAACCAAGCATTCGCAAACGCGATTGGCGCCGCGTTGCACTGCAAGGTCAAACTGATTTCGGTCCCTTCCACGGACAACTACGATCAGCAGTTAATGACCATGTTGGGCGCGGGGCAAAAAATCGACGTTGTCTACACCGAGGGAAGCACGCTCGCCGAGTTGGCGCAAAAGGGGGAAGTCACCAATCTGCAGAGCGAAATCGAAAAGTCGAAAGTGCTTGGAAATCCGAAAGTGGTCCCGCAGTGGGAGTGGAACAACATCAAACTCTCGAGTCCCAATGGCAAGGGGATTTATGCTGTTCCTGTAAAGTATCAGGGTGCTCTCATGCCGATTGTTCGCCAGGATTGGATGAAACAACTCGGACTCTCTCAGCCGAAGACACTCAACCAATACTACAACGTGTTTGAGGAGTTTAAGAAGAAAGAGAATGCGTACGGACTCACGCTCTCTTCCTTATATGACATTGAGCCGTTCATGAGCGCGGTGGGCTTGAAGAACGGGTATGTTGAGCACAATGGCAAGCTGACCATTCCATACGCGACAAATGCCGCAGTGCCAGTCTACGCATGGCTGCACAAGCTGTACGCGAACGGACTGCTCGATCCCAACTTTGTCACCAACAGTACAGCGGACGAACGGAACGAGTTCTTATCGGGAAGAGTCGGAATGTTTGTCTACTGGGACGCCTGGGTTCCGATGCTGAACAACCTGGCCAGCACACAAGGGGCTGCGGCATCCTTCGACGCGGAAGCGCTGCCGCCGGCCCTTGGTCCGAATGGCAAGGGATTGGTGTCCAAGGGCGATACAAGCGTGTTTGCCATTCCTTCGAATGCGCCCAATAAAGCTTTGGCTTTCAAGTTTCTCGAGTGGTGGAACACGAAGCCCGGGGAGATCCTCGGTTCGTTGGGCGTGAAAGGTATCGATTACACGGTATCGAACGGTAAATATAAACTCACCTCTACAGGGATCGATGAGAACATGGACCACGGTGATCCAGAGCCGATTAGTTCCGAATGGAAAAATCCTTTCCCGAGTCTTCAGAAAGGGTACGCCAACGCGCGCGCCATTGGAATTAAGTACGGCTATCAACCGCTCATCAATGCAAATTGGAACAATGCCGAGCAGATTGTCTGGCAGTACGGGGATGACGCAATTCTCGGTCGTTTGACGCCTCAACAAGCTGTGGAAGAGATGCACGCAGCATTGCTGAAGGACAAATATATCTCGCAATAACCGGTCCATTGTCAAGCCATTTCTGCATGGAAGAGTCTTCACCGCAGGGACAGGGACAACCGTCGCAAGCGTACGGTTGTCCCTCCCAAAATCCAATCCTCCGGTAGAAATCGTGCGCTTGGGCCATCGCGACGCGGTTTACATATTCGGAGTCTACTTGAAATCTACCTGACGCCGGGAAGGAGGGGTGTTGTCTTGTCGACGAGTGAGGTTGTTCAACCGCACAGGACGAAGACGTTGCGCCGGCCTGTCGGCTATGCGCCGCGTCGTTGGAAACGTGCGCTTCCCCTGTACTTCATGTTGCTGCCCACACTTGCGTATTTGATGGTGCTCACCTACTACCCGCTTGTTCACGCGGTAGTTATCAGCATGCAAGATTTTAACCTCATCGGAAATCGTCCGTTCGTCGGTTTGAAAAACTACGAAAATGTGCTGTCCGATCCGAATTTTTGGGGAGATTTCCGCAATACGTTGGTTCTCGGCGTAAGTATCTTGACGATTGGGTTTGTCGCGCCAATCGTCATCGCGCTTTCTCTCAACGAAGTTTTACAAACTTGGTTGAAGCGCTCTGTTCAGATGGTCATTTATCTTCCGCATCTGTTTTCATGGGTCGTTGTCGGAGGTTTGTGGATTCAGCTTCTGGCACCTGCTGGCGGTCTTGTCAATGCGGTATTGGCAGTGTTTGGGGTTTCGCCCGTGCAATTCATGAGCGATCCGCAGGTGGCTCGCTGGGTCATCATTTTGGTCAGTGTCTGGAAAGATGTCGGTTTCAATTGCATCATCTATCTTGCCGGGATCGTAGGGATCAATCCGTCTCTCTACGAGTCCGCCCGTGTTGACGGTGCCAATCGCTGGCAGGAGATGCGGCATATCACCCTCCCAGGGCTGGCGAGAACCATGCAAGTCGTTGGGCTCTTGTCCATCATGGGCGTTCTGCGCATCTTTGATCAGATTTTTGTCATGCGAAACGCCGTGATCGAGCCCAAGGTCAACGTTTTGATGACCTATGTCTACGATGAAGGGTTTCAGCAGATGAACATCGGTCAAGCCACTGCCAGTGCCCTGCTTATCCTGGTCTTTACATTGGTTCTCACCATATTTACGCGACGTCTAATTCGCTATGACACGTAAGGGATGATGATGTTCGATGCGGCACCGATGGACAAGTGGAAGAGTGATTTTTGCGGGTCTGAACATTGTGTTTCTTCTATTGATTGCCTCGACGATGATCATTCCGCTGTGGAATGCGGTAGCGGTTTCGCTCAGTTCAAATTTCGGTTCGATGGCATCAGGGATTCTCATGTGGCCGAGGCATTTCAGTTTTTCTGGATATCGGACGATTTGGACCGTTCTCGATTTGTGGCAGCCCTTTGAAAACAGCGTCATCGTATCGGTCATAGGAACCCTGCTGCACGTACTGCTGTGCGCGATGGCCGGTTACGCGTTGGCACAACCTGAATTGCCTGGACGCCGTGTGATGATCACCTTGATTTTGATCTCGATGATGATTCCGTTTGAATCCATCATGATTCCGTTCTATGTAACGATTCAGGAGCTAGGTTTGCTGAATACGCTCGTGGCGCTGATTCTGACAGGTTTGGTATCCGGCTTCAGTATCCTGTTGATGCGCAATTTCTTTCAGTCTATCCCCCAGGAAATCATGGAATCGGCTCGAATGGACGGCGCCGGCCACTTTCGAATCTTTTTTCGCATGTGTTTACCCTTATCCACGGCAGGGCTGGCAACCGTTGCGCTCATTGAGTTTGTGGGGCGGTGGAACAATCTGCTGGCCACCGTGCTGCTGATCAGCGATTCCAGCAAAGAGACTCTGCAGGTTGCGTTGAACGGTATGGTCAATCAGGGGTCGTCCACTTCGAGCGGCGATCTCGTAACAAACAACGTCAAAATGGCTGGCATCATCATCGCCATTGTGCCCCTGGTATTTGTCTATCCTTTTGCTCAAAAGTACTTCGTCAAAGGGATATTTCTTGGAGGCAACAAGGAGTGACTGGTTGCAGTGCTCTCTGAATTCGGGTCGTATCTCATCATCCAATGGAAAGGGGCCACATCATGGACACGCCACATTCGATTTCTCTGCGACTGGAGCACATCATTTCCTATGCCGACGAGGGACGTATCGTCCCTGTTCCGTTTGAGGTTTCGCAACATCTTCAAGTACTCCGAGTCCATATGGAGGTCGCTGCACCGAACGGACAAAGCGCCGTGATCGATCTCGGGATAGCCGATCCAGAACGCGTACGCGGTTGGAGCGGCGGTGCTCGAACGGAGTTTATGATTGGCACGCGAGAGGCAACACCTGGCTATCTGGCGGGGGCCATCGCACCCGGCACGTGGTCGGTGCTGCTTGGCGCTTATCGGATACCTGAAGATGGCTGTATGGTGACGTTGTTCATCGAACTGCAGCCTGCGGCGGCAAGATGGTTGAAAGGCGATTTGCACGTACATACCTTTCACAGCGACGGAGTTTATAGCCCGCAGGAGACAGTTGATCTAGCGAAAGACATCGGCCTCGACTTTCTCGCGTTCACCGATCACAACACGGTCAGCCAGAATCGCGTTTTCCTTGAAACCGGCGATCTCATCGTGATCCCTGGCATGGAACTGACCACCTACAATGGCCACGCAAACTTGCTCGGCTCCTCAGATCCGTTACACGACTTCCGAGTCGCGAGCCAGGAAGAACTGTATGAACGGGCTGAGGAAGCGCACCTCGCCAATGCGAAAATCGTGATTAACCATCCGCATGACGACACCTATCCCGGCTGCAAGTGGGGATACGGCTTTGACTGGGAGTTTGACTGGATTGAAGTTTGGAATGGCCCGTGGCGGCCCTACAATCAGTTGACGCTGGAATGGTGGCAGCAACAACTCGCGTCTGGAAAGCGCTTGGTGGCAGTTGGCGGAAGTGACACGCACCGCCCGCACCCGTATGTTTGCCACGGTATGCCGACCAACTGGGTGTTTACCTCCGATCACACTGCCGAAGGGATACTTGCCGCCATCAACGATGGCAAGGTGTTCATCAGTTTCTCGCCGCAAGGACCAACGATCGATTTGCGATGCGGTTTCGCAATGATGGGCTCTGTCGTTTCACGAAGTGTTGCGCAAGATGTCGAGGTGAGCGTCGCCGCCGCGAATCCGGGGGATAGAGTCCGGATCGTGACAGAACTCGGCACCGAGTGCGAATGTGTCGTTCGCGCGGGCGAAACGCAATGTGCCATTGCGTTTGACGCGAGAGAACGACTTTTTTGCCGCGTCGAAGTCTGGCGGTACTTCGAAGAGGTTCAGCAGACTCTCATGGCGGGACTGTGCAATCCAATCTATTTTCGCTAATGTGCGCCACAACGCGTCGGCGGATCGGGCGGCGACTGGGTGCGGGGTGCGGCCGCGGACGGCGGGGAAGCGGCGGGGAAGCGGCGGGGAAGCGGCGGGGAAGCGAAATAAGCCGCCGGGAGCGGCTTAAGTTTGTCGAATCGGCAGATAGGTGACGAATAAGGGGGCCACGGCGGCTTAATTGGCTGAAGACGGCCCATTTTGGGAGGATCGGGGGCAAATAAGCGGCCTGGGGCCGCCTATTTGCCGTCAATCCGGTCCATTTCGGTGAAATAAGCGGCCTGGGGCCGCTTATTTGTCCATCTCCCTCGCCCCCGCTCCACCTCGCGCTGCCCGCTCCCCTGCATATTCACGATTCAACGTCATAAAAAAACAAGATTCAATCGTTTTTCTAGATTCTCCGAGTACGCTCATTCCGTAAGGAAGTGGTCTCCGTTAAAATACAATTCGTCCTATGGCGCTTTATTGTCTTGCTCTTTATTCTGTGTGCAGTTGCGTTTGGACTCGGATATTATGTTGGTGGCGGCACTTTCTTGCTCTATTCGAACGTAACCCCAACAGGATCCGATATTCGGTACAACGAAACGTCTGAAACCGTCATGGTCGTCGGAGGCTCTATAGCCCATGGGTGGGAGGACCCGAACAACGATAGTTATATCCGTCGAGCGTTTCAATCTCTTACGGAAAGCACAAACACGACATACAACTACGTTGATCGAACGCAAGTGGGCGGGTCTCCAACCAGTGTAAGTCCTCAGCAGTTTCAGAAGTGGCTCAATCAGTACCACCCGAACGTGGTGGTTTTGTCGTGGGGTTTTTTAAACGATGCTGACAAGAAAACCTCATCGGACAAAATTGGTACGGCCATCAGCCGTGAAATATCTGCGGCCTTGACCGAAGGCAGTGTGGTGCTGGTTGTTTCACCACCGGTCACGGAGGCGTCCGAATCGCGATTGAAGTCGTTGACGGATGCGTACGTCGCGAAGGAGTTTAGCGTGGCTAAGTCATTTCACAGCAAGAACGTCTACGAACTCGATGTGTTGAACCGAATGCGGGCGTATCTCGCCGCGCACGATCAATCCGTCGATTTGTATGCGGCGAACTCGTGGCATCCGAATCAGGCAGGCCACATTCTCGCTGGTGAACTCCTGTATAACGATCTGATTGAAACGTTTGGCCAGTCACCTATACTTGCCAAGCATCACATAGGCCAACGAAACAGCACCGTATCGGGGACCAAGCAATCCTCGTAGACGATGAACGCGTGGAGTGGATGGAGGTTCGACGCCATATGCGTATTGTGATCGCGGAAGATTTATGGGAGCCATTGCCTCAATGGATGCGGGCAAGGTATGAGGTCATCTATGATCCGGAATTATTTGCTGACGAGCAGGCGCTGATCGAACAAACCCAATCTGCGTCGGCCCTTGTGGTGCGAAATCGAACGAAGGTAGATGAAAGGCTGCTAGCCGCCGCCACGGAGTTAAAAATCGTGGGACGACTCGGCGTGGGGCTGGATAATATCGATTTGTCAGTCTGTCGGAACAGGAATATACAGGTCATCGCGGCCCGCGGATGCAACGCAAACTCGGTGGCGGAGTACGTGATCGCCTCGATGTTCTATCACAGTCGGTTCCTTCACAGGTGCGATGACTTGGCGCGTCAGGGCGTCTGGGACAGGCAGCTTGCGACGGGAAGCGAGATCGCGGCGAAAACCCTTGGTCTTATCGGCGTCGGTGACATTGGGCAACGGGTGGCGATTCGAGCGAAAGCTTTAGGTATGCGGGTTCTGGCGTTCGATCCGTTGCTGCATGAAGCCAGCATGCTTGTTCAGGACTTCGGGGTGGAGCGCACGGACATGGATCGCTTGCTGAGCGAAGCGGACTTCGTCTCGATTCATGTGCCGCTGACGCCGGACACGAGGCATCTCTTGGGCCTGCGAGAGCTTCGGAAAATGAAGCCTGCCTCCGTGCTCATCAACACGGCTCGAGGCGGAATCGTGGACGAGGACGCCTTGTGTGAGGTCTTGGTGGAACAAACATCCCGTTTTGCGGTGCTCGATGTCCGGGAGACTGAGCCGCCTGTGGAGGACAGGTTGCGCAGTCTTCCAAACACGCTGCTGTCGCCGCACATCGCGGGTATCACACATGAGTCGTCTGCACGCGTGACCGATTTCGTCTTGCGCGGGGTCGATGATGCGCTGCAGCTACGCGCTTGATTGGCGGTGCAAGCCCCCGACCGCCTGACGGTGGTCATGGGGCCGTCATCTGTTCGTATATCTGTTCCAACTGTTGCGGCCAGGTGGTGAAATTGATCAGCAAATCGTCAGCATGGGTGAGTTGATCAATGGAGCCGACGGTGTGGAGTTGGCGAAGCGCCGTGTCCTGGATCGCATTCACACAGGCGATGGCAAAGTCGCCTGCGTTCAACACTCGATACGGGCGCACGGCATGGTTGATTCCGACCTGAAAATCGTCGACTTTCGGAGGCACCACAGGCGTTAATCCCAGGGCATTGTGTCGTTCCGCCAAGACTTTGAGCGCGTTGTTGATTTCGTTCGCTTTGGTTTCGTGATCTGTCGAATACAATATGGCATCAAAGATAGGGCCAAGGCGGGACGCGATATGGAGTTTGGAAAACGCGGTGCCAAACCACTTGAGGTAGGGCCAATAGCGCCGTTCCTGGAGAAAGCACAGCTCCATCATGGAACGAACGAGACGGCTGGCAATCAATGAGGCTCCTCTCGCATCGGACGTTTCGATGGTTCTGCCGACAAGATGCTGAATGTTTCCAATCAGATGCCACTGACACCCCATCATCCAGAGCCAGATGTCCGCAGGATACCAGGAAAGCTGCTGTCTCAGCTTCAGCAGTTCGCCGAGGTCATCCCGAAAGACAGCGCCAGCAGTACATTGCAGCAGGTGTTGCTGCGGAATGGACAGCCACTTGGCGGACGTGAGTTCAGACGCGTCGCGCATGCGCATATGGACGGTGAGCCATTGCTGGAGCGTGGTCACCTCGACGTGATGTCGGACGCTGTCAGTCTCCCAGGCGTAGAATCGAACGGGATATCCCCGGTACGTTTCAGGCAGACCACGCTCGATGGCCTGTGACACTTGTTCGATCTCGGGCGCGTCGACGAAAATCTGGACGCGTGGTCCCCAGGCGTGATCGGTGGAACGGGCTTGATCATAGCCCAATACCTCCGAGCCTTCTCCGACAAGCGCCGCAGCGTGCGGGGGACGTACGAGATGTTCAACGACGTCATGGTAGAAACCTCGGGCCAGTTCGAGCCCGGGAATATGTGTACTCACGGAGAACCAACCTTTCTGATGGGAGATGCGAGGTGGATTTTCTGGAACACCGGATTCTTGAAATACGCCATACGAATGATGACCAATCCAAAGATGGACGCGAAGAACACGGTAACGAATCCGCCGATGTGTAAGCCGCAGTACGCGAACAGCCCAATTGCGCACAGCAGCAACAGCGAACGGATCGGCTGCGTGACGGCGAGTATGAAGGAAAGCTGGATGCTCTTGAGCGGACTCAGGTCAAAGTGCACGAGTACTGGAAACAGCAGCGAGAGAACGGCGACATAGACTGCCGATACGACACTGAGACCGCCGATGGCAACGGAACTGATGCCGCCTGGATGGCGGGTGAGCAGATAGAAATTCCACGCCAATATCGCGCCGATCGCGCCGATGAGATAGCCAGTGGCGTTCGATGTCAGGAACTCCCGTTTGTAGGTTGACCAGAACGTTTGGAACAGGGGAATGTCGGGATCGACCAAGATCCATTTCCTCATGACGGCAAACATGGCGGTAGTCGCTGGAAATGTTCCGAACACGCCGAGGCCGAGAATGACAAACGCCCACCACAACACGGTCACATATGCCAAGCGGTATACCCAAGCGAAAAGCTCATTGAAATGCTGTAGAAAAGACCTGGATTCCATGTTCTTCCCCCCCCATACAACAGCGATCATCGACAGGCTGATTGGCGTGGTTTGCGAATTACGCAAGCACGCGAGCCAATTGCTGATTTGCCTGCTGTATCGCGTCATTCCAAGCTGTCTGTGGGTTTTTGTTGCTGAGTGCGACGAGCGACAACTGGTTTGAAAAAATCGTGTCCACAGTGTTGTCGTACGGGCTTTCGAATCCCATTTTGATCCCTTTTGCCGATGCCGACAGATACGTATTGATGTCCTCGCCGCCAAAATACTTGGACGGCTTGTTCATGATGGGCATTTTGTAGGACGCTGGTGTAGACGGATAGAGGCCCAAGGATGGGTACGTTTCGGCCTGGTGTTTGGGACTCATCAGCCACAACGCGATTTTGGCGGCTAACTCAGGGTGTTTGGAGTCTTTGGTTACGCCGAGGAACGATCCTCCTTGGTCCGATGGGCCGCCAGGTGCCGCCGCGACTTTCCAAACACCTTGGCGGGGATCGGACTGTTCCAATTGCGGGACCATCCAACTTGCGCCGATGAACGAAGCAAATCCATCGTGTGCGGCGGCCGCGCTCCACGCCGTCGTCCACTGAGACACGTTTTCCGCCAGCCCATCCTGATGGACTTTCACCGCAAGATTCCAGGCGTTTTTCACGACGGGGTTGTGCGCGTAGATAGGCTGCAGGTTCGAGTTGAAGTAGTACTGCTTTCCTTGATCCAGCGCAGCTTCGTAGACCGTGTAGACGTTGTCGAACATGGGGACATTGATTTTTTGTTTCATCTGCACGGCTGCCGCCATGTAGTCCGACCACGTCTTCAGCTTCGCGGAAACCTGTGCGGGGTCCGTCGGCAATCCAGCTTCCTTAAACAACTTTGTATTGTAATAAAGGACAGTCGGACCGGTATCAATGGGAATGGCGACTTGGTACGATCCGTCCGGTGTCGACGCGAGATTCCACTTCCACGATAAGTAGTCTTTCTTGGCGGCGCGGACTTCCGGGAATTTGAGGAGATTCACGAATTGATCGTGATCGTGTACCATCGTCGCAACGAAGTTGTCTGAGTTGATGGCGGTGATATCGGGCGCATCATCCGCGTACATGGAGGAGATGAGCTTCTCTTCGAAATTGCCGCCGATGACTTCCGCTTTCAACTGAACGTTGGGGAACGCTTTACTCACGTCGTTCAATTGCTGCGGACTTAACGAATCCGCCCAGTACCACAGCGTGATCACGATTTTCTTCCCGCTGGACGCTCCCGAGGACTGAGCGCATCCGGTGAGTGCCGCGCTTAGTCCTAAGATAGCCGTGATAGAAGCAAGGCGTAGTTGTTTGAATGAAGGACGAAGTATCCTCATCAGAATTCCTCCTCATCGGCTCCGATTTTGTTCGCGATGTGCGTGTACCGATGTGACAGCCGGTATCGTCAGCTCTTGATTGCGCCGATGGTGACAGCACCCATCAGTTTGCGGCTGAAGATGAAAAACAGAATGACTAGTGGAATGGTTGCAAACAACGTTCCGACCATGACCATGCCATAGTCTTTGAAGTAAATGCCGTTGAGCGTGGAGAGCATGACTTGCAGTGTGTACTTGTTGGGATCGTTCAGAATGACCAAGGGCCACATGTAGTCGTTCCATGCGCCCATGAAATTGAAGATGCCTAAAGCGGCCAACGCGGGGCGCAAGGTGGGCAAGGCCACATGGAAGTACAGCCGGAAATTGCCGCAGCCGTCGATGCGTCCAGCGTGCAGTAAATCATCAGGCAGAGATGATTCGCACGATTGCCTGATCCAAAAGATTCCGAATGCGCTCGCCGCACTGGGAACGATGAGCGCTGTCAACGTGTTGACCCAATGGAGGGACTTCATGACGACGAACATGGGGACCATATTGAGTTGCGTGGGTATCATCATGGTTCCGAGCATGATGAGGAAAAGTGGTTTTTTGCCTGGAAAGTCGAACTTGGCGAACGAGAAACCAGCCAGCGAGCAGAAGAAGAGGCTCAGTGCGGTCGACAGACCAGCGACGTAGAGACTGTTCCACATCGACTTCAGAAACGGAATGGCGGCGAACAAGTCGCGGGCGTTCTTGAGAAATTGGTTGCCGAACGTCAGGTGTGGCGGGTATGCGAAAATGGAGGCCGTATCGCGGGTGGCTGAAACAATCAACCAGTAAAATGGGAAAATCGAGAATACGAGCCAGATAGCCAGACACACATAGAGTATGGGTTTTAGGATCAAGGCGCTTTTGCCGGTGTTGGCTCTTACCATCTTCTGTACCTCCTTGTGAATCTTCCCGATTCGGTCCTGCATGTACGCTCCAATTGGAAATGGCGTTGTTTTGACCCGTTACTGCTTTGCGATGCGCTGAACAACCCAAGAGTTCAACAGGGAAAAGACGAGAATGATGATAAAGAGTGCCCAGCCAATGGCCGATCCGTAGCCAAACAGATGGTTGGAAAACGCCTGATTGTACAAATACAGAACCATGGTGTTGCCACCGAGACCGGGACCTCCCGTGCCATTGGTCAGAATCTGGGGTTCGGTGAATATTTGCATGCCGCCGATGGTGGACATGATGACTGTGAAGAAAATGATGGGGCGCAGGAGCGGGATGGTGATCCGGAAGAAGATTTGGACAGTGGATGCGCCATCAATCCGGGCGGCTTCGTAGAGATCGGTCGGGATCGCCTGCAATCCAGCCAGGTAGATGATGGCGTTGTACCCTGTCCAGCGCCAGATAATCAAGATGGCGATGGCCACTTGCAGCCAGCCGTTCACGTCGAGCCAGTCGATGGCATGAATTCCGAATTTGCCGAGGAAGAAGTTGAGTATGCCAAACTTCGTGTTGAAGAACGCGCTGAACAATACGGCTTCTGCGACGATGGAGGTGATATTGGGCAGAAAGAACGTGAATCGCCAGAATCCTTTCAGTTTCACGAAGGCGCTGTTCAAGAAAAATGCGATAATGAGCGCAAAGAACAGCATGGGAACGGTCGATTCGAACCAGATGATAAATGTGTTTTTGACGGAATCCCAAAATTCGGTATCTGTGATGAGAAGCTCGAAATTCTTCAGACCGACATATTTCATGGGAGACAGGCCGTCCCAAACGTGCAGTGAGAGAAAGAGCGAAAAGATAATGGGGAACAACCCGAAGATTGCAAAGAGAATGAAAAATGGCGCGATAAACAGATAAATCGATTTGTTTTCCTTCACGCGTTTCCATGTATCGGACTTCTTGGCCGGCCGATATGCATGGCCACCCTGTTGGATGGGCAGGAGAGATTTGGACATATCACTTCGCCTCCTTTTCGAGCTGTGATTATCGGATGAAACACCTGGCCGGTTCCTGATTGGAATCACTTCTATCGATGCCGTGTCTTCCATACGATCAGGAATGGCGGCATGGGAAGAGGTTCGATTCTGCAGTGGACGTTGTGATTCCATCCAGCGTTTTCCCTAACGAATTGTAAGCGCTTGCATCGATCCGGTTGACGGAAGACTTCACACCGATTCCTCCTCTCGATGAATCGCCGGTCTGGTTTTTTACATGTATGCACTTCTTGTCGAAGTAGTACTCAAGCAAACTAGCATTCCAGCTCACACAATGACTGGAATACGGCGTTTTTTCACTTCGGCTGTAGGACTAAGGGCGATCACCAAAGAATAGATGTGTGACGGAGGCGATAGTGTCATGAGATTTGGGTGTTGTGTCAACACGGAACAACTGCCTATGGTCAAGACGGTCGGGTTTGATTTTGCCGAACTGCCCGTTGCCGCAGTCGCGCCGGAGGCGCCCGATGCGGCGTGGAAATCCGTTCGAGATCAGATATTGGACTGTGGGGTTCCGATTTTAGGGTTCAACGTCTTGCTTCCGAAGTACTTGCATGTCGTTGGACACGCGGTAGATGAGGGGGAATTGGCAGAGTATTTGGATATTGTGTTTCCCAGAATGAGTTCACTCGGTGCAAAATATCTGTCCTTTGGTTCAGGCGGCTCCAGAAGCCTGCCGGAAGGGTTTGACGAGCAAACGGGCGAAGAGCAGCTCAAGCGGTTCATCACGATGTTGGGGCACAAAGCAGCTGAACATGGAATCACTGTGCATATCGAGTTTTTAAACCGAAAGGAAACGAATCTGATCGTCAACGCTTTGGAAGCCGAAAAGTATGTACAATCGGCGAATCTCCCATCCGTGAAACTATTATTCGATTTATACCACGCGATGGAGGAATCGGAGCCTCTCGAAGATCTGCTTCAAGTGGCTGCTTCCCTGGGGTACGTTCATGTCGCCGATACGGACAGGCGTTACCCGGGAAGCGGCCATTATCCATATCTGGAGTTCGCTCGCCTGCTTCGAACTTGTCAATATGACGGCCCAATCTCCGTAGAGTGTCGTTGGGGAGATGATATGGAATTCGAAATGAAGCAATCACTCGTCTATTTGAAAACGATATTCGATCCGGCGTGACACACGATGTGGTTCAAAACGACCGGAGACTCGGTGCTGCGGACAGGGAGGTGACACAATGGACGTGGTAACCGTTGGGGAAAGCATGGTGTTGCTGGAACCTGAGGATGGAGAATCGCTGGAGCACGCGACGCGCTTTCGAAAGCGAGTTGCCGGCGCGGAGTCGAATGTCGCGATCGCGTTGGCAAGACTGGGGCATCGCGTCTCGTGGATCAGCAAAGTCGGCGCCGACGGATTTGGCAGGTACGTCACCAAGACGATTCGCGGCGAGGGCGTGGATGTTTCCGGTGTCCTCGTGGATGGCCAGAAATCGACGGGCGTTTTCTTCAAAGAACACTCCCCGGCGCATGGCAGGAATGTTCAGTATTATCGTGCGCATTCTGCCGCGAGTGAGATGGACAAATCCGAGATCGATTCGTCCGTCATGCAGTCCGCGCGCGTCTTTCACGTCACCGGGATCACGCCAGCGCTCAGCTTGGCGAATCGCAACATGATCCTGGCATTGCTGGAGGAGGCCCGTCATTTCGGTGTTTTGATCTCATTCGATCCGAACATTCGCCAGAAGTTGTGGCCCCTTGGCAAGGCCATTCCTACGCTCGCCGAAATGGCGAACTATGCGGATGTGGTGCTTCCCGGGCTGGACGAAGGGGAGATGTTGACGAACCAAACGACGCCGGAAGGGATTGCCGAGTGGTTTGTCGCCAGGGGCAGTCAAATCGTCGTCGTGAAGTTGGGTCGCCAGGGCGCGTATTTCCAAACGGAGAACGAGCGTGGATACGTACCAGGGTTTGCTGTGACTGAGGTGGATGAAATTGGAGCAGGTGATGCGTTTGCTGCCGGCTTGTTGTCCGGATTGCTCGATTCGTTGGACATTCGTGAAGCCGTACTTCGGGCGTGCGCATTGGGCGCGATCGCGGTGTGTGGACGAGGTGACTACGAAACGTTGCCGAACCGCGAAGAATTGAGCGAATTTATGAGCAGACGGGCATCCACAGTCAAGCGTTGAGAGGAGCTGACACATTGAAAATCGAAAGTTTGGAACTGCTCATGGTCCCGCCTCGTTGGCTGTTTTTGAAATTGACCACAGATGACGGATTGGTGGGATGGGGCGAACCGATTGTCGAGGGACACGCCTCCACTGTGGCGCAAGCGGTTCGAGAAGCCGCGGATTACATCGTTGGGCAAGACCCCAATCGGATCGAAGATATATGGCAGGTATTGTATCGTGGTCGATTCTACCGCGGCGGTCCAGTGTTGATGAGTGCGATCTCGGGGATCGATCAAGCGCTCTGGGATCTGAAAGGCAAGCGGTATGGTCTGCCGATCTACGAATTTCTCGGCGGACGTGTTCGCGACAAGGTTCGAGTGTACTCGTGGATCGGTGGGGATAGGCCCTCCGACGCAGGGGACGCCGCGCGAGACAGAAAAGCGTCGGGCTTCACCGCGGTTAAGATGAACGCGTGCGAAGAGATGCACTTCATAGACTCTCACGCCAAGGTGGACAACGTCCTGGAGCGCGTCCAGGCAGTGCGAGACGCAGTTGGCCGCGATTTCGGCATTGCTGTTGATTTCCACGGTCGGGTTCACAAGGCCATGGCCAAGATCCTGGCGAAGGAATTGGAGCCGTTTCATTTGATGTTCATCGAAGAACCGGTTCTGTCGGAAAACAACGAGGCGTTGCGCGAGATAGCACTTCACACATCGACGCCCATTGCGACGGGCGAGCGGCTGTATTCTCGTTGGGATTTCAAAAATCTTCTGAAAGATGGCTATGTCGACATCATCCAGCCGGATTTGTCTCACGCAGGTGGGATTTCGGAATCGAAAAAGATTGCGGACATGGCGGAAGCATATGACGTCACGATCGCCCCGCACTGTCCGCTTGGCCCCATCGCGCTGGCGGCCTGTCTGCAAATGGACGCATGCACGCCGAACGTGTTCATCCAGGAGCAAAGTTTAGGAATTCACTACAACCAAGGGAACGATCTGCTCGATTATTTGAAAGAACCAACTGTATTTCACTATCACGAGGGTTTCGTGACGCTTCCGAGTGCGCCAGGGCTTGGTATCGACATCGATAAGACATATGTCCGAAATGCTGCGGAACGAGGACATGATTGGAAGAATCCAGTTTGGCGCAATGAGGACGGGACTGTGGCCGAATGGTAGAGCCGTGGAAACATGGCCTTCCACGGAACTCAGAACCCTATCCCTGGAGCTCAAAACCTGATGGGAATTCACAACTTTATCGTCGGCTGTCCGAGACTGGTGTCATCGCGATCATCCGTGGAATCGCCGCCGACCCGTTGCTTCGGGTTGTCGACGCGCTTTACGCCGGCGGCGTCACATTGGTTGAAGTGACACTCAACACGTCTCGGGCGTTTGATTCAATCAGGTCCATCGTCGAGAAATTTGGCGATGTCATGACGATTGGGGCGGGCACCGTGTTGACCAAAACCGATGCGAAGCATGCCGTGGATGCTGGCGCACAGTTTTTCGTTACGCCCAATGTGGATATATCCGTCATTCAATTTGGTGTGCTTGCGGGCGTTCCAGTCATGGCCGGAGCCATGTCACCCACTGAAATAGTCAAGGCGTATCAAGCGGGGGCGCGCTTCGTGAAAGTCTTCCCAGCCAGCTCACTTGGACCGGAATATATCCAATCGGTGCGAGGACCTCTGCCTGATATACCGATGATTGCCGTTGGCGGCGTGTCCATTCAAAACGCGAGAGGTTTTTTCGATGCCGGAGTGGTGGGGCTTGGATTGGGTGGAAGTCTGATTGACAGGAATGCAATCGAGAGCGGAGACCTGCATACCATCACGGGAGCCGCTCGGTCATTCGTGGACCTGTATCAACGGTGGACGCGAGAGGAGCGTGTGAACTGACTCGCCGGACAATCAGAAAAGGCTCTCACGTTGAGAGCCTTTGCCCGGTCCATGACCACGATTTTCATTACCACCAGTAGCCGTATGGGTAGTAGCCCCAAGGGTACCATGCGGAAGCAGCTGCCAATCCGGCGAGCGCCCCGAAAGCAAGAAAGAAGAACGGAAAGAAGGCTTCCGACACATCTTGTTGACCATCAGCAATCGCATGTTGAATGTCCAGTTGTTCGCCTGTTGCGGATGCTGGGCGAATGCCCCTCGCGTTCATCAAATAGATCCCGCGATGGTCGACTGAATGCAGCGTACCATGGTATGCCATCCCGTTCACGTGATACGCGATGACGTTTCGTCCCACGAATCGGCTTGCGTAACGTGCTGTAATTGGCAATGTTCTCACTCCCTTCATCAAAGGGATCGGGACACGCGGTGGCTCACCGCGTCGATTGCATCGTACGCGAATGGCCCCGACACGCTCCTAACATATGTGAGCGTTACTGAACTGGATCGGGACAATTTCCATAAGTCATGTGCGGAGAAATCGCGTAACTTCGCCAGAGGCTGTGCAGATTTCGAAGGATTCAGAGTACGGATGCAAGGTAGACGGCAAAGTCATTGGAAGCCACCGACAGGAGGGTATGGCGATAAGGTGAGTATTTCGTGATGAGGCCCGGAAAGAACAACAATCGGACGTTGCCGACAACGCCCGAACGAGTGACTCTAATGCTGTGATTCATCGATTTGGCTATTCACCACGCTCGAGACGCCAGCGCTGAAACTCCAGCCATTCGCGGAATTGTTCTTTAGAGATTCCAGCATTTGCTACTTCACGAGTCAATTCAAGCCATTCGGCATCGAGCTCATCCTTTCTGTCCTCCGCAGTATCATTTGCAAGGATCTGCTGAACCGGCACGCCTAGGACACCAGATAACTTTTCGATGACCTGGATTGACGGATTGGCTTGGATACCACGTTCAATGGCGCTCAAGTACGACTTTGCCACGTTCGATTTCTCCGCCAGCTCGGTGAGCGAAAGTCCCTTCTCTTTTCGTAATATCCTTAGACGCTCCCCAATCATCTTGATGACTCTCCAATCATCTGAAACTTTCCGCAGGATCACTGCTTGTCTGATACTAATACTAGCTCAAAAGCGAGAAAAAGGGGATTCCTTCCCTGCAATTTCTCGCTTTAGGCGATCTTTTTGCGGTTCTATGATTCTATTTCCGACTGCCGACCTTCTCCGGCGTTCGCGGACTTCAGACATTCGATCACGTAGTTCCTTACCTCAGCTATGGTCAGTCCCATTTGTTTGGCGGCAACGATTAGACGTATCCACTCGTCATCAACTGGTTTGTTGAGTAAGACAGTCACCCATACCCCTCCGTGGTTGTACCCACTTTTGGTAGTCCAGCCGTCATGGTGAAGACCGAAGACCTGTGACTTTGCGTCCCTGCTTTTCAGCAGGTTTGCTAGTTCTCTAATGAGTACATATAGCACGACAAACACATTGTGCGCGTTGGACAACCCAATAAGCAAGGAATGAATTTCTACATAATATTGGTTGAATCAACATAGATGTGTGCGGCTCGACAAGAAGTTACGCGATATTCTTCAGTTTTATGTAGTTACCTACCGAAAATCTTATACAAAATAAAATAGTTCTTTTTTGAGAACAAAAAGCTTGACGAAATCATGATCGGCTATTTATACTGACAATATGTTCGTTATAACGAACAAAAACATGCGTATTGGTTCTCACGAAAGAATAAGATTGCCGATTCGTTTGACACCGGTCATGGAAGAAGGGAGCAGCAATATCATGAAGCACCGACGCCGCTACATTCATCAGGCAGCGATGACGCCGATTCGAAAGCGAAGGGTTCGGCGCTACCGCACCACGCTCAGTCTAGCTGGTGTCTGTGGTATGGTCACCGGGCTTTCATTGACATCGTTCTACCTGGCTGATTCGACTTCCGGAACGCACGCGATCTTCTATGACCAATCCGTAACACCATGGACGATTTCCGCCGCTCTGCACTTTCCTCAAACGACCACAACAGGAGCTGTCTACGGATGCGATTCTGGCGCACACCATCGTTTCCATATTCAATCTGGCGGCAACGTTCAAGACGGGAACCATCACGACCCATCTACAACGGGAAACGTGTACCAGTATTCGGATGGGAGTACGAGATGGAAGGTGTATGAAGGCGCTGCTGGCAGCAGTTCCACAGATACGGTGTACTCGCCTTCGGATCCGTTGTGGGATGAAGAGATGTCGTGGTCTGGCAGTCAATCTAAACATCAACCATGAGACGTGGAGCCATTCACGCCGCAAAATCTTGGCAAGACGGAAGGGGTAACAAACCGGTGAAGCGCGCGATGAAAGTTGGCAGCAATCTTGTCACAGTCATACTCGGAATATTCCTAGTAGTCACAATGTACGCCGCCATTTCAACGAGACTAAGTCATGGTAGTGCTCCGAGGGTATTTGGCCTTCAGTGGTACGAGGTACTCTCAGGATCCATGGAGCCTCATATTCACGTAGGTTCTGTGATTTTTGACAAGCCAAACGTCAACGTCAACAACCTCAAAGTAGGTGATGTCATCACGTTTGACGCGGATCCAAACGAGTTTCCTGGATATTCCACAGATAACGGCCAGATGGTGATTACCCACCGAATTCATGGCATCTTTCACAAGAACGGCCAACTCGAGTTTCAAACGAAAGGCGACGCAAACAACACGCCGGACCCGATGCTGATTCCAGCTTCCAACGTGATCGCTGAATACGACAACATTACGATTCCCTATCTGGGATATTACCTCAATTTCATGAAGACCAAAGAAGGCATTGGCCTATTGCTGATTCTCCCCGGCGCACTGCTGATTATCAGCACGCTAATCAGCCTCTTCAGGGAAATCGCAAAGCTGACGAAGGCTGAGAAAAAGGACAGCGCACTGAAGGGCTCTTCTGAAGGCACCAAGCTGTAATGCAGTCTATCAACTTGATTTGAATCCATTTCATCTGTCGGCTATGGGGTAAAGGGCCCAAGCGAATGAGTGGTTCAAATATAAACCCTACATAGGGTGAGAAAATTCTGGGAGGAATTGAAAAATGGGTCTCAAGACCAAATTGGCAATGGCATTGGCAACCTCGGCGGCAGGCGCGGCAATGATCGCTGGCGGCACGTTCGCCTACTTTAGCAGCACGGCTACCAACACGGCGAACACATTCGCGGCCGGCACGCTGAGGTTGACCGCCAACGGTGTAGCGGGTTCCAGTTCAACAGGCGCTATGGACATTACGAATGCGGAACCGGGTACATCTTTCGACCAGACGTGGACACTCGAAAACACGGGCACGATCGATGCAAACTCGCTCAGCGCAGCGGTTAGCTACACCTCGACCATTCCGAGCGGAAATACTGTGGACTTTTCCGGGGAGGATCCTGACTTCGGATCGCAACTGTATATCAACAAGATTCTTGTTGGCGGGACAGATGTGACGTCCTACGTTGAGAACGAGTTGCATGCATCGACTCCTCTCACTCTGGAAGAACTCCAAGGCAAAACGATTAGCTTCGGACCAATTGGTTTGAAAGCAGGCGCATCCACGACGGTTGAAATTCAAGGCGATTTCCATGATACCGGTGCGCCTCAAAACTACTATCAGGGCGCTTCGGTCGTTGGTCAAGTAGCGTTCACCGCTCAACAGTAAGGCAAATACGAACACTGGGTCAACAGGCATGTTTGATTGCGGGGCGAGCAGAGCGCTCGTCCCGCAACGAGCAGGCGTTTCGAGAATTGCGGAGCTATAATAGTTGATTCTGTGCGGCGGCCTTGGGAACCCGCAACTCTTTCTCGAATCATCGAAAGAGAGGCAGTGATAGGTGCGCACAACAAAAAGGGGATCGCTGGACCATGCTGCAAACCAAACTCAAGCTTGCTGCGCTCGCCGCAGGAAGCATAGTGGGTGCCGCGATGATCGTAGGCGGTACGACTTACGCGATGTTTACCTCAACCGCAACGAATACTAATAACACATTTGCGGCGGGCACAATGAACGTCACGTTGACACGCGACAACAGCGATTTGGTGAACGTGCCTGGCCCCATGTTCTACACGAGTGCTTCGGACAACACGGGATCGTATCCGTACGACAAGAACATCGGTTCAGGCAGCGGTGAACTGCCTGGCGGATGGGCGCCAGGGGATACGTTGTCACGCTATGCCGACTTGACGAACAAAGGTTCCTTGAAGGTTCAAATTTACAAGATATCCGCAACCGCAGACTCCCAGAACGTGATCCATCCGGGTTCAGGCAGTACGGTTTACACGGGCGCGACATCGGGTCCCGCGTACAACTACTTCATTCAACAGATGCAGATTACCATCACGGATCAGACCGGCGCGACATTGTATCAGGGACCGCTTAGCACCTTGGTGAATGGCGGTTACACACTTCCAACGCCATTTACGATGGCCGCCCCATCCACGGATAACTTGAAGTTCACTGCCTACCTCAAGCCGGGAAGCGACGCGGACGATAACCAACTGCAGGGAAAAAACTTTATCTTCGACTTCAATATCTCGGCGCGGCAGGCGCCGTAAGCTGTTTCTTTTGCAATCAGTACAACCAAACGAGTAACTAGCGTCGATTCAGTTTGGATTTGGCGCTAGTTACGTGGTGTAGGGGCGATTCGGGGTGAAGGGTACACTCCTTGCAATGATCGTTGGCTCAATAGCTGGCAGCAGTCTTTTCATCGGTGGGGGAACCTATGCCCTGATGAGTGCCTCAGGCCCGTATCAGCTTGATCAAATCTCGGCCGATACAGTCGAACTCGATACGGCGTCATTCGGGGGAAATTACAACGGAAATGGTGGTGCGCAACAAATTCAATTTCCGATGTTTTACACCCAGGCTGCTTTTCCCAACGGTCCTAATCCGTACGATGTGAAGACGAGATCCAACCCGTCCGGTGAGCTTCCAGGAAGATGGGCACCGGGAGAGTCTGTGACGCGGTACTGGACCGTGGACAACGAGGGAGGATCGGCAAAATTCACAGGCTTGTCTGCCAAGTTGGATTCCCTAACGGGGCCGAGCGGCGACGTGAAACCGGGTACCCAGACCTACAATGATTTTCTGAACAACATGATTGTGACGGTGTATTCCCCGAGTGATGGATATCGAACGCCCGTGTTCACTGGAACGTTTGAACAAATCGTTCGTGCGAATCAACCCTTGACCACGTCGATGTATCTCGCCCAAGGCAATGCCGCATTCCAACCCAAGTTTGTCGTGACCATGAATCCGAGTGCCGGGAATGACTTGCAGGCTGTCACGGGTGTGTTGGATTTTTCGCTCACGGCCGAGGCTTGTCAGGGGAATTGGTTTGATCCAGATGGTGACAACAATCAGTACCAGATCCACTGTCGCTCCACGACATCCATCAAGTTCGAATGCTATGACTCGCAAGGACGTCTTGAGCCCTCGCCCAATCCGAATGTTTGCGTGATTCTGACGGGTCCAAATTGCGGCAAGGGAATCAAGTTTACTTTAGGGGACGGGTTGACTTGCAGTAATGGGCACTATGAATGGAATCTGGATGGATCGAAGTTCAATCTTGTACAGGGTGGCAGCTACACGGCCACCATCTACAACGGGTCTCAGGTGTGTTCGCAGGAGCAGTTCACGTCCGTACTCTAACTACTAGGATAGAAGAATACAGGGTGGGTTGGCCTACGGGATATGCCTCACTGCAACAACGGACTTCAGCGATGGTTGGGTAGACAGGTTGTGTTGCTGGATCAGGGAACGAATGTCGTCTTTGACCAGGCCCAATTGTCGAGCGAGGCACATGAGTTGAATCCACTCATCGTCTACAGAGGGTTCCTCCACCGGATGGACGGCTTGGATAGACATGCCTAGACCAGACCCCTTTACTTCAAAATGAAGCTTCTTCCCCGGGTAGTCCAGCCGTCATAATGTTTCCATTGTAGACCTGTGACTTTGCGTCCTCGTTTTTCAACGAGTTTGCCATTTTCCAGAAGACACTCGCTTACTGTCGCTATCGCTAAATGT
>NZ_BCQI01000039.1 GCF_001544355.1 Alicyclobacillus acidiphilus NBRC 100859 | reverse complement strand
AGCGCGCGCCGATGTGCCCCTCACTGCACCTCCGCCGCCCCTGGCCGCCCCTCCGTTCCCCTCCGATAAGCGACTTTGGTCTAATCCAATTTTGTTCAATCAAATCTTTGCCAAGGAATCGCCTATTTGAGTATAATGATGTTGCCTCTAATACGCATTGCCCACAAAAACATAACGCCTACTTCCTTCAATTGTTGGTTCAAAAGTTGGTGCAGCACCCGAATTGTGGAATGACGACGAATCCAGCCGCCATGTCCGACCACTACGTTCAACCACCATGTCCAATCATCAGCATCCAAACGCAGGTAGAGAAAAAAGAATCAAAAGATGACACACAGGAGGATTCGAATGGAGATGAACAATGGGCAAGGCGTACCAAGCGTGGCGCAGCTGAATCGGGGACTGATTTTGTTTGTCATGGTCTCTGGAGCGTTCGTCGCGATACTCAACGAAACCCTGTTGAATGTGGCGTTGCCGCCGATTATGAGGGAATTGAATATCGGAGCAACGACGGCGCAGTGGCTGACAACTGCGTACATGTTGACAAATGGGGTGCTGATTCCAGTCACCGCCTTTTTGATTCAGCGGTTTACAACAAGGACACTCTTCTTGACAGCGATGGTTCTGTTTTCGATTGGGACGCTGATTGCCGCCGTCGCTCCGGATTTCGCCGTACTGTTGGTGGGGCGTGTCGTGCAGGCGAGCGGCGCAGCCATTATGCTGCCGCTGTTGATGACCACCATTTTGACCATCTACTCCGTGCATGAGCGCGGGGCGGCCATGGGGATCATGGGCCTCGTGATCACGTTCGCTCCAGCGATTGGTCCGACACTGTCCGGGTGGTTGGTTGAACACCATTCTTGGCGAATTCTGTTTTTTGTCGTGCTGCCAGTCGCTCTCATCGACTTGCTCTTTGCCGCCGTGTACCTGCGAAACGTTACAGAAACTCGGGCATCGAAAATCAACGTGTCGGCGGTGATCCTGTCGACACTCGGATTTGGCGGCGTGCTGTACGGTTTCAGCGAGGCCGGAAACGTGGGTTGGAGCAGCGATCGCGTCTATATCGCGCTGGCTGTCGGACTGATCGCGCTCGCCTGCTTCGCGGTTCAGCAGTTGCGGGCCAAGACACCGATGTTGGAAATGCGAGTGTTTCGATACAGCATGTTTTCGCTGACGACGGCCATCAATGTGATGATCACGATGGCCATGTTCTCGTCGATGATGCTGTTCCCGCTCTATTTACAGAACGCGCACGGATTCAGCTCGTTCAAGTCGGGGCTGCTCGTTCTGCCCGGTGCGGTGGTCATGGGCGTGATGTCGCCCATCACGGGCAAGTTGTTCGACAAGATCGGCGCCAGGCCGCTTGCTGTGGTCGGATCGATTCTGACCCTTGGAAGCATGTATCACTTTTCGCGTCTGACCATTGATACGCAGTACGCGACGCTGATCATTTCCTTCGCGGTGATGATGTTGGGTATGTCGTTGCTGATGATGCCTGTGATGACGGCTGGTCTCAACCAGTTGCCGACGCGGTTGCACGCGCACGGGACCGCCATGGGCAACACGCTGCAGCAAGTGGCGGGGGCAATTGGTACGGCGTTGTTGGTGACAGTAATGACGCAGCGAGCCAAAGGCGCGTATGAGACGTTGATCGCGTCGAAGACAAATCCCGTTACCACGGCGGCCGCGATGGAGCACGCGAGCAAATTGGCCAGTGTTCACGGGATCGACAGCGCGTTTCTGGTGAGTTGCATGTTCGCCGCGATCGCGCTGGTGGCTTCTCTGTTTGTCCGCCGGACGAATTCCGAGTTGGAAGTCAGGGAACCCGACGATGAACCGCGTGAACCGATCGAAAGCGTGCCTTCCGCCTAAACTGTCGGTGATCGGCCTTTTTTCAGAGTCTCGCGAGCCTTTCGCTTGCGAGGCTCTTTGTCTTTGCGGAGGGAAAATGAGACGATTCTAACGTGTTTTCGATAATTGGCGCCTATACTGTTGTCAGGACCACAGACAAGGAGTCAGACACGATGGCCAAGATGAGCAAGCAGCTTATCGCACTGTGCACCATTGCGCTTGGAACCATATACACAGCGGGGTATTTGGTGACGAACCCGGCCGACGAGACACCTGCGGCGCAGACGACCACGTCGAACGAGCAGTCGCCGGCGAGCACCAAACCGGGATCGAGCACCAAACCGGCATCGAGTAATCAACCGGGATCGAGTACTCAGTCGTCATCCAATAAACAGTCGTCATCGAGTGACAAGCCGTCCTCGAAAGCGAGCAAGCCGCAGCCCAAATATCTGGATGGAACGTACTACGGTTCAGGGACGGATCAAATCGGAACTGTGTCTGTCGCCGTGACCATTCAGGGCGGGAAAATTGCCAACGTCGAAATCACGGCGTGCGAGACGCATTATCCTGAAAGCTACATCGATCCAGTGCTGCCCGACCAAGTCGTCGCCCGTCAAAACGCGAACATCGATTACGTGTCGGGCGCGACGTTGAGTTCCTACGATTTTGCTAACGCTGTCCAACAAGCCTTGCAGGAGGCGTTGAATCCGAAGTATTCGGGGTGAGTTATGCATCGACACACGTACAAAACGCGAGCCATCGCCATGGATACGATTATCACCATCGAAGCCGTTGTGGATCGCGAGGATGGCGAAGACACTGAGGAACGCCTCCGCGGCATGGTGAATCACGCGCTTCACGCGTTTTACGAGGTGGAACAAGCGTGTTCGAGATTCGATCCCGACAGTGAAGTGATGCGCCTCCGGGATCGAGTAGGTGAACCAACCGCTGTGTCGCCTATCTTGTTTGAGGCGCTGCGTTTTGCGCTCGTCGTGGCGGAGATGACGGACGGCAGGTTCGATCCGGCAGTCGGCCGCCGCCTCGAGACGCTCGGCTTCACTCGCCACTATTTGACCGGCGAGTTGCGCGAGACCCCCGATGCGCCGGAGGATGCGACGTTTCGCGACATCGTGATCGACGAAGCCAGTCGGTGTGTCACGTTGCTGCGGCCTGTCGTGATCGATTTGGGCGCGATCGCCAAAGGTCTGGCTGTCGATCTTGCCGCACGCGCCTTGAATGGATGCAGCGGGTGCATGGTCGACGCGGGGGGTGACATGTACGCGGGTGGAACGCGCGTCAACGGTTCGCCCTGGCGAATCGGCATTCGCAATCCCCGGTCGCAAGGTGAGCCGATCGCGGTGCTGCATGTCCGGGATCGGGCCGTCTGCACGTCCGGTGACTACGAACGGCGAAGCCCCTTGTTTCCCGATCAGCACCACATCGTCGCTTCCAACGCGGGATTCTCCTCCCGCCACCCGTCCGTGGTGAGCGCAACGGTGATCGCCCCCTATGCCATGATGGCTGACGCGCTTTCGACGGCGGCATTTGTGCTTGGGCCAGAGGAAGGCCTTGCGCTGCTGGAATCGTGTGAAGTAGAGGGCGTTCTTGTCGATGGCGACGGAACGATGTACACGACAAAACATGTGGAGGACTATCTCCGTGACGAAACAACCTGATCCGAGAAAACGAAGAAGCAAAGCCGCCGCGCTGCGCTCGTACTTTCGAACGCCGAAAGGCTTTGTGCTGATCATACTGTCGCTGTTGGTGCTGATCGATGCGGCGTACACGGCCGATTCGCGAGTGATTGTCCATGCGGTTGTCGCCGTCTGTACAGCCATCGTGATCGACGGTGCCATCGCGCGATTCTGGCGCCGATCCCGCCGTTTCCCGGACGGAGGCGTCATTACGGGACTCATCGTGGCTGGCGTGCTGAGCTCGACCGCAGCGTACGGCATCGTCATCACCGCGACGGCCGCGGCTATTGTCTCGAAGCATGTGCTGCACATGGGCCGCAAGCCGATTTTCAATCCGGCCGCGGTAGGCTTGCTGGTTGCCATCTACGTATTTCACGTCGGCGAAAGTTGGCTGGCTGACTTGTCGCTGCTGCCCGTCTGGGGGATTGCGCTGCTTGGCGTGGCGGGGTATCTGGTTACGTACCGCGTCAACAAATTCCCGCAGGTCTTTGCGTTTTTTGCGGTCTATTTCATATTTTTTGGGCTGGAAGGCGCGTTTCACGTCTCGCTCGCCGCGGACGCGTTTCGCAACCCGATTATAAATTCTGCGATGTTTCTCGCGTTCTTTATGATGACCGATCCGCCGACCTCGCCAGGCCGCTACAGCCAACAGGTGCTGTTTGGCGCGATCGCCGCCATTGTCAGCAGTTTGGTGTACCTGACGTTCGACGGATTGTCGTATTTGCTGATTGGCCTGCTCTTCGCGAACGCATGGAAAGCGTGGGTCACTCGGCAAAGCCGCGCCGACGGCCGCAGCAGCCAGAGCCACTCGCAACGTCCGGCGACATGAAACAGGCTGCTCCTTCTGCGGGAGCAGCCTGTTTCATCTGTATGACGCCCATGCGGCAGAGTGCGGTGCATCAGCGTTCCATGTGTCAGATCGCGATTTCAGCGAGACGTATGGGTTTCGATGATATTACCAAGCATACGCTTCCGGAGCCGGCTTGCCGGGGCCCGGGAAAATTTCGTCGAGGCGCTTGAGAACATCCTCTGTCAGCTTGACTTCGACAACGCGCAGCGAATCTTCCAACTGTTGAAGCGTCCGCGGCCCGATGATGGGAGCCGTGACGGCCGGATTGGTGAGCAGCCATGCCAGCGCGATCACGTCTTGCGGTTCGCCGACTTCCGCCGCCAATTTTGCGAAAGCCTCGAGTTGAGAACGATGCTTTTCGACTTCCTGCTGTGCCCGTGCGCTGCGCGATCCCGTCTTCGTCAACGCGTTGCGGCCCAGCAATCCGCCCGCGAGTGGGCTCCATGGAATCACGCCGATGCCGTGCGCCTGCGCCGACGGAAGCACTTCGAGCTCGGGCTCCCGGCACAACAGGTGATATTTGTGCTGCTCAGACACCAGACCGAGGAAATGGCGTTCCTTGGCCGCCGCTTGTGCGACAGCGAGATGCCAACCCGCGAAGTTGCTGGAGCCTATGTATCCAACTTTGCCTTGCTGCACAGCGACCTCGAAAGCGCCCCAAAGTTCATCCCAGCCTACGCTCAGGTCGACATGATGCATTTGGTACAGCTCGATGTGATCCGTCTGGAGTCTGCGAAGAGAACCTTCCAGGTGACGACGGATTTTGTACGCGGACAGGCCTCTTCCCTCGTTTGGGCCATCCAACGGATCTTCCATGATGTTGTACACTTTCGTCGCGAGAACGACTCGTTCGCGGCGCCCCCCGCCTTGCGCAAACCAACGTCCAATAATTTCCTCGGTGCGACCTCTGTGGCCTTCGCCGCCATACACGTTCGCGGTGTCAAAGAAGTTGATGCCCGCATCCAGCGCCGCATCCATGATCCGAAACGCTTCTTTCTCTTCCGTTTCTGGTCCGAAGTTCATGGTACCGAGACACAAGCGACTGACATGCAAACCTGTGCGACCCAGTTTCGTGAATTCCATACACGCACCTCTTTCTTCGGATATCTTGCATCTCTATCATCTCATGACTCGCATCCGCTTTCAATTCACCCTAGGCATTTCGTGCATTGTTCTGTAAAATTGTAAAAAACACTTTGACAGGATTGGCGACACCATGTCAGTGTACAAGTAGATACATCGTTTAGATATATCGCTGACGAAAACGTTTTCGAAATTGGGCACGCGGAAATGGGCGGTGCGGCCGTCTGGTGCCGCATCCGCGCGACAGAGATAGAAATGAAAAGGGATGTCTAATATGACGACGATATACGATATTGCCCGACAGGCAGGCGTTTCAGCGACCACCGTGTCGAAGGTCTTGAACGGTTACCCCGACGTCAGTGTGAAGACGCGCGAAAAGGTGCAACAGATTACGGCGGCCTTAGGGTATCAACCAAGCGCGGCGGCGCGGGGACTTGTGACTCGTAGATCGATGTCGATTGGCGTATTTTTTCAAGACCGCTCGTCCTTTGGTTTCCGACACCCATTTTTGCATGACATCATCGCCAGCTTTCAGGATATTGTCGGGGAAAGCGGTTACGATCTGCTCTTTTTCTCCAACGTTCACAGTGCGAATACGCCGCACGGTTTTGAGGCGCGGGCTAGGCATCGCGACGTTGACGGCCTCTTTCTGTTGGGTGTTCCTCGGACTGATCCAGGGCTTTCTTCGCTGTCCCGAAGTCGCATCCCCATCGTCTCGGTGGATTTGGATTTAATCGGATCGCGGGCCAGCTATCTTGCGTCGGACAACATCGGCGGTGCTCGCAACGCCGTGCATTTTCTATACGAGAACGGTCACCGCGACATCGGATTCGTCGGCGATCGCTACGGGACGAAACCCGGTCATGACCGGACGCTCGGCTACCACCAGGCGCTCCAGGAACTTTCGCTCCCGTACCGCGCGGAATGGATACAAGAAGGGGACTTCACCGAAGCTTCGGGTTATGCCGCAATGATGAAAATCCTCGCCTTGAGAGAACGCCCGACCGCCATCTTCTTCGTCTCCGACATGATGGCCATCGGTGCGATGCGGGCGATACGGGAAGCCGGCTTGACGCCAGGCGAGGACATTTCGCTGATTGGCTTTGACGACGTGCACTTGGCGCAATATGTCACGCCCGCCTTGACGACCATTCGCCAAAATAAGGATGAAATGGGGCGCCTGGCGGCCATTGAGTTGTTGGAACTTATGAGAAATCCAAACAAACCACCCAGTGTGATCACGGTGGAAACAGAACTGGTGGTTCGCGACAGCGTGAAAAACCTGTTGAACGTCGATCAACACCGCTCAGGCAAGGTGGCAGGCATTTCGTAGGGCGGATCGGGCGGCGCATAAGCGGCGAGATGCGGCGAGATGCGGCGAGATGCGGCGAGATGCGGCGAGATGCGGCGAGATGCGGCGAGATGCGGCGGTGGGTCACGAATAAGCGGTCCAAGACCGCTTATTCGTGTCGATTCATCTGATCCTGTAGGAATAGGCGGCCCAGGGCTGCTTAAGCGTCCCGGATGAAGCCCAATCTACCGGTGTGGTGACGAATAAGCGTCCCTGCGCCGCTTATTCGTACCGACTCAACGGATTCGACAAGAATAAGCGGCTGAGGGAGGCTTAAAAGTCCCGTGCGCATCCCGATCTTCCGGTCGTCACCTAAGCGTCCCGATCCGCAGCCCACTCCCTTCTACTCCTTCCGCCTCGACTTCGTTCTTCACATCGCCTTGCTCTGCAACGCCGACGGAATCGTGACACATATCCACCACGAAGTTGCCTCCGCAGCCCACCTTGCCATGCTTGCGGAAGCGATTTCGAATCCGCCGTTCTTCGGTTCATTCGCCGTTTCACGACCATTTCTGAGCTGTTTTTCAGCTTGTTTGCAGCCGATATATGCGAGCTGGAACACAATAAATTCTTCAAAAATGCATATGAAAGCGCTTGAAAGCGGTTTATTCCGGAGTTATGATAGTCGCGATAGAAAACATAGCCAAGTAAAAGGGGATGGTGGCAAGTTTTTTCGAAATCGGTTTCTGGCATGACTCCAGTCAAGCTTGAGCCAAGGCTCCAATCCGGCTCAGCACCGATTTCAGCTCCAGTTGCAACACTGCGATTTCTCTTGAACTGATTTCTAAGGGGGATATTCGAATGTCAAAGACAAAATGGATGGCTGGACTCGCCGCATCGGCAGCTGCGGTGATGACACTCTCTGGCTTTGCTGCTACAGCATCGGCTGCGACATCGTCTTCGACGACGCTGACCGTCGTACCGAACGTGTTGGCGACGTGGCAAGATAACTTCAACCCGTTCTCGGGCACGAACAGCGTGTCAGGAACGCTTGGCAACGTTTACGAAACCCTTTTCTATTTTGATAATACGACTGGTAAGCAGTTCAATCTGCTCGGCAAAAACTTCAAGTTCAGCAACGGCAACAAGACGCTGACGGTGAATTTGCAAACCAAGGCGAAGTGGACGGACGGCCAGGCGTTTACGGCGCAGGACGTTGTGTTCACGTTCGATCAACTGAAGAAATACCCGGATGCGGATACAAACGGCATTTGGCAGCAATTGCAAAGCGTCACGGCGCATGGAAAATACCAAGTGGTATTCCAGTTCAAGACGCCGAACATTCCCTATGCTGAACAATACGTCTTAGGTGGTACATACATCGTTCCGGAGCATGAGTGGAAGTCGCTTGGCGATCCGGCGAAGGCAAAAATTACGTACGATAAGGCCATTGGTACCGGTCCGTTCAAGGTGCTCTCGTTCTCGACGCAGGACGTGAAATACACGGCGAACAAAGATTACTACGGTGGGGCGCCAAAGATTCAAACGTTGAGCTACCCAGCCTACGCGACGAACTCGGCTGCCGATTTGGCGTTGGCCAGCGGTCAAGTACAGTACGCCGGCATCAACATCCCGGATATCCAGAAGACGTTCGTCGACGCGGATCCGGCGCACAACCATTATTATTTTCCGCCAAACAATCCGGTCGAACTGTATCCAAACCTGAGGAACCCGCTCTTGGCGCAATTGCCGGTGCGTCAGGCGATGAATCTGGCGATCGATCGCAAGGAGTTATCTGTAAAAGGTGAGACGGGCTACGAAACGGTCGCTTCGCCGAACGGTCTGATTCCGACCCAGAGTTCCTGGCTTGACCCGAGTCTCCCAGCCGCCGACAAGACCTTTACGGTGAACGACAAAAAGGCGGAACAAATTCTCCAAAAGGCTGGCTTTAAGAAGGATTCCAACGGCATCTACGCCAAGGACGGCAAAGAGTTGAGCTTCACGCTCTTGGTTGTCGCTGGGTGGAGCGACTGGGACGAGGATGCTCTGCTCATCAGTCAACAACTGCAGAAGATCGGTATTCAAGTGAAGGTCAGTCAACAGCAGTATTCGGCGTATTACAACGAGATCGATCCCGGTGCTGGACAAACGCCTCACTACGATCTCGCCATCTCGTGGACCAACGCTGGCCCGACGCCGTTCACCACGTTCCACGACTTGCTGGACTCGAAGGGCGGGTTCAACATCGAAGGATTCAAGAATGCGACGGTGGACAGCGCGTTGGCGGACTTCGCACAGACGACCAACCTTGCGCAGCAGAAGAAAGATCTCTACAAGGTGGAGCGCATCGAGGCGGAGCAATTGCCTGTGCTACCGCTGCTCAATGGCGCGCTTTGGTACGAATACAACGACGCAAACTTCACTGGCTGGTCCACGAAGAGCAACCTGTGGATCGATCCGTCGCCGTACAACTACCAATCCGCGGCGATTATCATGGATCGCCTTCAACCGAAAAAGTAATCGACGAACACCGCAGTGTTTTCGGGCTGTCCTCTCTAGAGGGCGGCCCTTTCTCTTGAATCGCAATTTCTTTCTTGTGCATGGTCCGGTATGATTTTCGAAAGAAGGTTCGTCTGCCTCAATTCGGCTCGGTTTGGCGGGCGGCGTCTCAACAGCGGGGAGGATATGGTATGTCGGAATATACAATGGTTGTCGGATCGTACAACGACGCGCAGTCGGAAGCCATTCGAGTTCTGTCGTTTCAGCCGGAAAACGGGCGTCTTGTGTATGTTGGCGGTGTCCAAGGCATCGAGTCTCCGTCGTTTTTGGCCTTCGACGAGGAGCACGGTCGTCTGTATGCCGTGAGTGAAACTGATCATGGGTGCGTTGTTTCGTACGCGTATGATGGCCAGTCCCGTCGTTTCACTGAACTGAACCGCCAGTCGACGCACGGCCAGTCCCCTTGCTATGTGTCCGTCAGCGGTCGCTACGTGTACACCGCGAACTACACCAGTGGCAATATCTGCGTCTATCCTTTGGACGCAAACGGGGAACTCGAGTCGGCGTCATGCGTCATTCAATTCTCCGGATCCGGGCCTGTCCCGTCGCGGCAGGAGTCGGCGCATGCGCACGCGATTGTCGTCGATCCGGTGTCCAAGCACGTGCTCGCCACCGATTTGGGGACGGATTCCATTCGGATGTACGAGAATCGGGAAGGTGTGCTCTATGAAACGACGACCTTGTCCACGCCGCCGGGTTCAGGGCCGCGCCACGTCGCGTTCCATCCAAACGGGGCGTTCCTGTACGTCGTGACCGAACTCGATTCGACGTTGCTTGTGTATCGAAGAAATCAGTTCAACCTGTTCGATCACATCCAAACCATCGATCTGCTGCCCGAGGGTGACACGAGTGTCCGTTGGAGCGCGCACGTCGCCATCGATTCGGCAGGACGCTTCTTGTACGCTTCGAATCGCGGCCCGGACAATCTCACCGTCTTTTCCGTTGAATCCGACGGTCGTGTCGAACGAGTCGGACATGTGCCATGTGGAGGCAAGACGCCACGCCATTTTTCGATCACGCCAGACGGCGGCTTCATCATCGTCGCTAATCAGGACTCGGATACCTTGGCTGTGCTGCGAATCGGATCGGACGGAATTCCGCAGGATACCCAACATCGGTTGGAGATGCCGCGGCCTGTTTGCGTGATCGCGACATGATCGGTCTTGTCACCGTCGAAGTCTGCGAGAGCAATGTGATGAGCACGTTGCCGCTGGAGGTACTCGAAGACGAGTTTCCCGAGGTGTCGGTGCTGCGCACAGAATGCCTGACGCGTTGCGGGCTGTGCGAACACAACGCGTATGTGTATGTGAACGGGCACATCGTGTACGCCAAGGACGCACAGACGTGCTTGGCTCGGGCGAAGGAACGGATTGCGTTTGAACTGAGATGGCTGCAGGACAGTTAGAAACGGTTGAGGAAGAGTGGAGGTTCGCGCAGGTATGCCAAGGATTGCATCGATTCAAATCGGCCGCGTGGAGACGTTGGAGCGTGTGCTCGAAGACGGCGATAGCCGGCCCTGGCAGACTGCGTTTCGCAAGTCGCCCGTCGATCGCGCCTTTGTCGCTGAGTTGGGTTTGGATGGGGATGCGCAGGCGGATCGGAAGCATCACGGGGGGCCGGACAAGGCTGTCTTGTTCTACGCCAAGTCGCATTACTCGGCGTGGCGGGAACGTTATCCTCGCCTAGCCTTCGAGGACGGGGGCTTTGGCGAAAACTTGACCATCGAGGGTCTGGATGAAACCGCGGTGTGTTTGGGCGACACGTATCGGATAGCCGACATCGAACTGCAGGTGTCGCAGCCGCGCATTCCCTGTTGGAAGATCTCCGAACGTTGGCGCGAACCCACGTTGACAGACGAGGTCCGGAAAACGGGATGGACGGGGTGGTACGTTCGCGTCAAGCGTGGAGGCGCATTGGTCGTGGGCGATCGCGTCGAACTCGTGGATCGACCTCTTCCGGAATGGCCCATCTCGCGGCTGAACGATCACTTGTTCGGTAGACGCGAGTGGACCGCGGCCGATTGTTCGTTCCTCCGCGCACTCGACATGTTGGCCGACGGCTGGAAGGCAGTCATTCCGAAAGACGTCGAGGATGAAAAGGGGAGGCGCGCGTGACGAAGGTTCGTTTGGATAAATGGCTGTCCGGTGCGGGCTTGGGGACGCGAAATGAGATGAAAAAGGCGTTGCGGGCAGCCCGCGTTCGCGTCAATGGCGAAATTGTGAAAGACCCCGGGCTGCACGTTGTGGCAGGGACGGATGTCGTCGAGTTTGACGGAGAGCCCGTCTCGTACCAGGAATTTGTCTACTACATGATGTACAAGCCGCAAGGTGTCCTGAGCGCGACCGAAGATGGGCGCGATCCAGTGGTCGTCGATCTCCTCGACGATCACGACGCAGCCTTCGACGTGTTTCCGGTCGGACGGTTGGACAAGGACGCCGAAGGTCTGCTGCTCCTGACGAACGACGGAAAACTGGCGCACCAACTGTTGTCGCCGAAGAAACACGTGCCAAAGCGTTACTATGTCGAGGTGGACGGCGAACTGACGGAAGCCGACGTGGACGCGATTGCCAAAGGCGTGACACTCGACGATGGGTACCTGTGTCGGCCGGGCAGTCTTCTCATTTTGCAGCGAGGCGCTGTTTCGACTGCGCATATCACGATTCACGAGGGAAAGTTTCATCAGGTCAAACGGATGATTCAGGCCGTGGGGAAGCAAGTGACGTTTCTGAAGCGGATCGAGATGGGACCACTATCGCTCGATCCCGATCTGGAGCCCGGAGAGTACAGGCCGTTAACCGAATCCGAGATCGAGACGCTCCTTGCGCTTCGGGGATGACACTCGGCGTGGTACACTGGATTCAAAGCATTCCGGAACAAAAGTTGGGATTGGTCGAAGGAGGATACCATCGTGGAAGATGCGGTAAAGAAACTGGTGGATCTCGGTGTCGGACTGATGTCGTACAGTCGCGAAAAGGTCGCGGAGGCCGCGCGTCAGTGGGCTGAGGAAAGGAAGATGACGCCGATGCAGACCAAGGAGCTAATCAACGAACTGATTCAGCGCGGCGAACAGAATCGGCAGGACATGCAAGCCGCCGTGCAGGAAAACGTCCAGCGCGCAATTGCTCGACTGGGCCTTGGCGACGCGGAGAGTTTGCATCAGGAGTTGGCCTTGCTCCGCCAGGTGGTGCAACGGATGGACCTTCGTTTGCAGGCCTTGGAAGCGAGAATGGACGGAAAAGATGTCCACGGGCTTCATCCTGAGTTGTAAGATGAGTGAATAAGGTGTCCGGAGAGTTCACAGGCAAGGTTGACGAACGTAGCGAAGGAGAAAGGTATGGTCGGACGACAAATTCTCGGAAAGCGTGTTCGTCATTTATCTCGGTACAAAGACATCGCGCAGATCTTGATGGCGAACGGGTTTGGCTGGTTTATCGACGAAATCGGCCTGATGGATATTTTGTCTTTGCCAACGCGCATCTTCTCGGATCGAAAAGGGCGGGAAGCGCCGTCGACGTATGAGCGGATGCGTCAGGTCATCGAACAGCTTGGACCGACGTTTATTAAGCTGGGCCAAATAGCGAGTCTCCGAGCCGACATCTTTCCGGCCGAATTCATTGAACAGTTGACCCGCTTGCAGGACGACGTACCGCCGTTTCCGTTCGAACAAGTGGTTCAGATTGTCGAATCGGAACTTGGACAACCCCTGCGCGAGGTATTTCGCGCGTTTGACGAGACACCGGTCGGATCGGCGTCGATTGGCCAGGTGCATCGGGCGGAACTGGTGTCTGGCGAAGAGGTGGCGGTCAAGGTGCAACGGCCGGACATCCGCCAGAAAATCGAGATCGATCTCGACATTCTCCTGGACCTGGCCCGTCTCACAGAACGCCACTTCGACTGGGCGGCTCACTACAATCTCGCGGAAGTGGTTGAGGAATTCCGGCTCACGCTGATGAACGAGCTGAACTACACCATCGAGGGGCGCAACGCGGATCGGCTGCGAGCCATCCACAAGGACGACAAACAGGTGCGGATTCCGGAAATTCATTGGGACTGGACCACGTCGCGCGTGCTGACGATGGAGTACGTTCGCGGCATCAAACTGTCCAACGCCGAGCTTTTACGAGAGTCTGGCTACGACGCCCGCGTCATTGCGGAGCGAGTATCGCACGCCATATTCACGCAAATGCTCATGCATGGTCTCTTTCACGCGGATCCTCATCCGGGCAACTTGGCCGTCCTGCCGGATCACAGCGTGCTGTTTATGGATTTCGGCATGGTGGGACGGCTCACGCCGGAGATGAAGCGGCACTTGTCTGGACTCATCATCGGCCTGATGAGGCGCGATTCCGACGCGATTCTCAGGGTTCTGCACCGAATGGGCGTCGTGCCGGACGACGTCGACGAACGGCGGCTGCATCGCGACGTCGATGCGATTCGCGAGAAGTACTACGATATGCCGTTCACACAGATCAGTCTTGGTGAAGCGGTCGGCGAACTGTTCACGGTAGCCTATCGCCATCGCATCAAAATTCCTTCCGACCTCACGCTCGTCGGCAAAACCTTGATTACCGTCGAGGGCGTCGTCGAGGGATTGGATCCGACGTTTCGCATCTTGAACATCGCCGAGCCGTTTGGGCGGGCTTTGTTTCGCGATCGCCTCAATCCCAAGCACTTTGCCGAGCGCACCGTGCATGGCGCACTCAATCTCGTCGATCTGCTGAGCGACGCGCCTCGGCAGATTCGATCCATCTTCAACGAACTGAAGACAGGGAAAGTTCGGGTGCAAATCGAAATGTCGGAAGTGGATCGCCTCGTCCGCCAACTCATCCGGATTGGCAATCGACTTTCGTTCAGCATCACGCTGCTGGCGTTCAGCATCTTCATGGCAGGGCTCTTGATTGCGTCCGTATTGAAGAAATCTCCGTCCACATTGTGGTCGTTTCCCACCACGGAGGTGGGGATGGCCGTGGGCATGTTTCTCTTGTGCCTGCTGATCATCTCCATCTGGAGATCCAACAAGTGACGGCAATGACTGCGGTCCGGCCCCGCGTGGATGCGCCAGGCGCGGCCGGCGTTTCGCGAGATTGACGGGGCGGTTCGCAAGGAAATTCTGCAAGACTTCACGCCCGCGATTTTTCGCCGGCCGTCGGGGTGCCCGAAGATCCGCACACTGGCACCGCGAGCGGCGCGTTGGGTGCGTTACTCGTTCATCGGAACATCTTGCCGCCGGGAAAATTTGTGTTTGAGCAAGGCTGGAGTGTCGGCAGACCGGGGCTGATTCATGTCGAGATCGACGAGCATTTGCGAGTTTTGGTGGGAGGGCAGGCGACGACCGTGCTTCGCGGCGAGATGGCGACTGCCTAGAGCGCCGATGATGTCGGGGGGGCGTATGCCTGTGTCTGCGAAAACCGGACTTGCGTCCGTGTTGACGCGCCATCGCTTTGCTTAGACTGAAAGCAAACTCGTGGGACGCAAGGATAGTACCCCTCCTCCAACAACGGTCCCGAGCGTCCCGCGAGCAGCCTCCTATGGATTGCGACGCCGCCCGATATTCGCGACCGCCTCACGGTACCACGTCGCAAACGCCAGATTCATCGCGGCGCGAAGTTCCCGCTTATCAAGGGGGCCTTGATACACCACGCGCCAGTCGTCGCGTCTTTCCGCCTGCTGGCGAACGACGATCTCGGCATCCGCTCGCGAAACGTGCGTGAGCAGCGTTTCCTGGTGTGCTCCGTTGCGAAAGCGCAGCCGCAATTGTCCATCCTCCGGATGAGGTTCCAGGCTCAGCCGATCATCAAACGTCACAACGATATCCGCCACATCGATCACGATGGCAAGCGCGGTTTCACAATCTTCAAACGCGTCCTTCTGCGATGGTTCCATCCTGCAATTCACGTCCTTTACAAAGTCGCGGCTTCCGCGTCGGAGAACTTGGGCTGCACCAACACTTTGGACTGCCAAACTTTGCTGCGCCACCGGATCGACATGATGACAGCGCGCACCCATTCGTCCAAGCAGATGGTCCACCATACCCCAGCGAGCGCCATATGCAAGTGAATACCAAGAAAGTACGACAGCGGCAACCCCATGCCGATGGGAAAAATCATGCCCATCAAAACTGGGAACTTGACGTCGCCTGCGGCTCGCATCGATTGAATGATCACGATGTTGAATGTTCGGCCGGGTTCCAAAATGATGCAAATGAACATCAGCTGCGTGCTCATGTCAATGACGGCGTGGCTGGATGTGAAGATGTGGAACAGGCTGTGCGAAGAACATGCAATCGCAACCGACAAGACGACGGCCAACGCGAAGGCCATGCGCTGCGTCCGCCAAACCAGTCGATAGGCCTCCTCCAGTTTCCCCGCTCCACACAGGTGCCCGACGACAATCTGCGTGCCAAATCCGAGCGAGTACCCAAAGGTGGCGATATAAAACATCAGGTTTTGCGCATACACGCGCGTGGCAAGCACGGTTGCGCCATATGTCCCCATGAATCCCATCATCACAAGTTGGCTGACTTCGTACGCGATGGGTTCGCCTGCGGACGGAATGCCCACTTTGAGGATGCGTACGGCGTGATCGCGATGGATACGAATGTAATCGGCGAAAGGCACATGGTACGGCAACATGCGGTACATGGCCGCCATCAGTGCGACGAGGGCGAGCAGCCGACTGACCGACGTCGAGATGGCGACACCTTCGACGCCAAGCTTTGGCACGCCAAATGCCCCGTAAATGAACAAATAATTGCCAATGATGTGGACGATGTTCATGCCGAACGTGACAAACATGGTCACACGCGTCATGCCGTTGCTTTGAAGGATGGTACTGACGGTGCCCAATAAAGCCTGGACAAAAATGGTCGACCCGATCATGGACATGTACACATCCACCAAACGGACGACCTCCGGAGGCAAATGCAACAGGTGCGCGATGATGTTGCGCCCTGTGAACAGCATGGCGCTGACAAGGATGCCAAGGGCAAAATTGAGCGTGAAGGAGGCGCCCGTAAATTTTGCGCATTCCTCAATTCGTTTGGCGCCGAGGTATTGGGTGATTAAGACGGCCGATCCGGCGGACACCGTGTTGAACAGCAGCAGCACGAGGTTGACGACCTGGTTGCATGCCCCCACCGCCGCCACGGCGTCACTCGACACATGTCCGAGCATAAAGGTGTCGGCCGAACCCATGAGCATGAACAGCAAACTCTGCACGAGCACTGGCCAGGTCACCTGAAATACTCGAGGTGTCTGTACGGTATTCATGATGTGTTCTCCACTCTTCTCTGTTCTGTGGCTTTGCTGACTGGGAACTGCCGTCGAGGGTCGAACGGCGCGTTCGTCTTATCGTACGACGCTTTGAAGACGTTTTGAAGCCATTTTGCAGCCGTCCGATAAAATAAATTGCGCAAAAATCTGTATTCGGAGCAGATTGGGTGATAAAGACGCTGGTTAAAACTCGAGCTTTGGGTTACACTGTACTTGACACCCGCTGTAACGCAGCCGGGGAGCACAGGTTAGAACTTGGGGAAACCTTATTTCTCGAGTCTCCTGTGTGGAATTTGAGTGCTTTTGGCACCATGGAGGAATTCATTTGCAGCAAGGTACAGTTAAGTGGTTCAACGCGGAAAAAGGTTTCGGTTTCATCCAAGTGGAAGGCGGCGAAGACGTATTCGTACACTTCAGCGCCATCCAAGGCAACGGCTTCAAGACGCTGGATGAAGGTCAAGCTGTTGAGTTCGAAATCGTCGAGGGTCCAAAAGGACCGCAAGCGGCCAACGTCTACAAACTGTAACATTCAGGTTTCCTGAGTGATGATAGGTTTGTCAAGCGTTCGGATTGCGTGAGCGCAAAAGGATGAGTCCATACACACGGTGTATGGGCTCGTTTTTGTTTGTTTATAAGGTTGTCCGATTCGGACTACCTGCTCCACGTGCATGGTGCAATGTTTTGACTATCTGTTTTGGAGATTCGCTTTGGACAATGGTGTGCGTGTTTGAATTTGGTAGCGGCGAGTGGATTCGAACCACCGACTCCACGGGTATGAACCGTGTGCTCTAACCAGCTGAGCTACGCCGCCTCATAGGTCGGCACCGAACTGGAACGATGCCTTGGAGGCCGTCACGGCTTCCTGGTGGCTCGGGACGGAATCGAACCGCCGACACGAGGATTTTCAGTCCTCTGCTCTACCGACTGAGCTACCGAGCCATATGGTTGCGGGGGCAGGACTTGAACCTGCGACCTTCGGGTTATGAGCCCGACGAGCTGCCAACTGCTCCACCCCGCGTCATTGGGAGGATATCTGGTGGACGTTGACGGGCTCGAACCGCCGACCCTCTGCTTGTAAGGCAGATGCTCTCCCAACTGAGCTAAACGTCCACACAATGTCTGTCTGATTCACGAAGAACACGCAAACCGATTGTCGTACGCGCGATTCATGACCAGCCTGGTGACCCCAGCGGGATTCGAACCCGCGTTACCGCCGTGAAAGGGCGGTGTCTTAACCGCTTGACCATGGGGCCATGTTGGCTCCCCGAGTAGGATTCGAACCTACGACCCTCCGGTTAACAGCCGGATGCTCTACCGCTGAGCTATCGAGGAACGGTGGTGGAGGTAGACGGATTCGAACCGACGACCCCCTGCTTGCAAGGCAGGTGCTCTCCCAGCTGAGCTATACCCCCACATGGCGTGCCCTGAGAGATTCGAACTCCCGACCTTTTGATTCGTAGTCAAACGCTCTATCCAGCTGAGCTAAGGGCACATATGGCTGGGGAAGAAGGATTCGAACCTTCGCATGACGGTACCAAAAACCGTTGCCTTACCGCTTGGCTATTCCCCAACGTGGGGTGAGTGATGGGAATCGAACCCACGAATGCCGGAACCACAATCCGGTGCGTTAACCCCTTCGCCACACTCACCATATCGATTTTTAGCTTTTTCAGCCTAACCAATCAGGGCCAACGGCTATACATTGGTCGGCTGGTGGAGGGGGTAGGATTCGAACCTACGAAGCATTCCGCAACGGATTTACAGTCCGCTCCATTTGGCCACTTTGGTACCCCTCCGAAGGGAAGTGAAACGCGCGTCATCGCAACGCGCATTCAGTACATTACCACGCATGAAACAGGTAAGTCAAGTTTCAGTCGATGATTTTGCAGAGTCTAACGCAGTTGCGAGTTCGCGATATATGGCAACCTGATCGTCAAATTTCATTCGGACCAATCCCGACGTGCCAGGCCCAACAAACAGCCGCGCTGGAAACGAATGTTCAGTCTGCAGGAACCCCCAATCGACTTTGCGAGGCAAATGAAACACGCTCGCAAAGGGAAGGTAGACGCCCTTTCCGACAAAACAAACCATGTCCGGTTCGTAACGGTTCAAAACTTCTCCGAGACGCTTCGCGCCCTCGACGTATTCCTCACGGGTGACCTCGCTGGCCAACCGGGTCGGGCGTTTCACGAGGTTGGTGAATCCGTACCCGTATTCGGCGAGCAATGTTCTCCCTTCGGATGGATGGAAGAGTCGCCTGGTCAATCCCGCGTGAAGCAGGATGCGATAGAATCGATTGTTTGGACCAGCGTAGTTCCAGCCGGTTTCCGCCGATTTTGGCGAGGGATTGAAGCCGACGAACAGAAGCTGCATACCCGCCGCGAGAATTTCAGTATCCACGTCGAGGCCCCCTCCCGTTCCAATCATGGTAACATATACAGGATGACGATTGACGTGTTGGCCTGTTGGCTTGTTATGGAAGTCGTCGGAACGGAGGGACAGGCGTGGAACGCATTTTTATTCTTGGCGCCGGGGCGATGGCAGAAGCGTTTATCAAGGGCGTGGTCAGTCAGCATTTGATTGAACCACAGAGGATTCGTGTCCTGAATCGGCAACGCCCTGAACGTCTGCGAGCATTGAACGATCTCTACGGCGTCACACCGGCCGAGTCGGTCCGGGAAGCCAGAGATGCCGACGTCATCGTGTTGGCGGTGAAACCATACGATGTCAAAGAAGCGTGTCAATCGCTGACGCCATATCTCGATGGGCAGACCATCATTTCGTTTGCGGCCGGCATTCCGATTCGTTTCATGCAGGAAGCGACAGGCGGGCGTGCGCAAATCGTGCGAACCATGCCGAATGTGCCCGTAGCCGTCCTGGAAGGCGCCATTGCGCTGAGTGCGGCGCCGGATGTCGACGGTGATCGAATCGATCAGGCGAAGACACTGCTCTCGAAACTTGGAACGGTCGTCGAGTTGGAAGAATCCATGATGGATGCGGCCACGGCGTTTTCGGGCAGCGGTCCAGGGTTTGTGAGTTTTTTCCTGGAGGCGATGGAGCTGGCCGCGGTCGACCTTGGGTTTTCGGCGGAAATGGCGCGATCGCTGCTCATCCAGACGGTGGTTGGGACGGCCAAGGTACTCGAGGAGTGGGGACTTAGTCCGACTGAACTGAGGGAGCGCGTGACCTCGCCGAACGGCACAACGCACGCGGGGTTGACGATTCTCTCCGAACGCAATGTGCAGCAGGCGATCGCTGACGCGTTGCGGCAAGCACAGCTTCGATCTGTCGAAATGGGCACAGAATACACTGAACCTTCGGAAGCTTGAGTCCTTGAGCGGCCGGCGGCGGGTGATGGGCGCGGGCGGGCGCGGCACCTGCAGGGCAACCGTGGTCGGATCGAACCGGCCGTGGCCGGTTCGCACATTTTGCGGCGGTTTAAGCGGGCCACGGCCGCTTATTTGCAGAAATCGGCCGGGTTGGCAGGATTTAAGCGGTCCAGAGCCGCTTATCCGTGTCGAATCGGCGGGATCGGGCCGCTTTTCGGCACTTTAAGCGGCCCACGACCGCTTATTTCGCGGCATTTGCAGGGATTCGTTCGAATAAGCGACCCACGGCCGCTTATTCGCCCGGGAGGCCACCGCCAGGCCACCCGCCAGGCCACCCGCCAGGCCACCCGCCTCCCGGATTACCGCTGGCCCTCGTGCTCCGTGTTCCCGTTCAGCACGCGGAGCGTGTGTTCGAGTACGGGTTTCACCACGTCCAGACACTCAATCACGGCCTTGGGCGATCCCGGAAAGTTGATGATCAGCGTGTTTCCGTATGTGCCCGCAACCTGCCTGGCGATCATGGCGAAGGGCGTTTTGGCGAGTGTCTGCATGCGCATCGCTTCGGGAATGCCTGGAATCTCGCGATCGATCACGTCCAACGTCGCCTCCGGCGTCACGTCGCGGGGGCCGAGGCCAGTCCCGCCGGTGGTTGCGATGAGATGCACATCGCCGCGATCGCCATATGCCCGAAGCATCTTCGCCAGCTCCAATCGATCATCGGCGCAGATGGCGGCTTCCACAACGTCGATGCCGGCAAGGGTCAATCCGTCCCGCAAGACCTGGCCGCTGATGTCGCGCTTCGTCCCATTGGCGGCGGAGTCGCTGGCTGTGATCACGACTGCACGAAACCGTTCCATGTCTCGACTCAACTCCCTGCTGCTGTGTGTCTGTAGCTTAGCACATCGCCGCGAAGTCTCGTGCTCCGGACGAGTTGAGCGGCTGCTGTGGATATGCCAAAATATTGGATGGAGGTGGATGGTCATGTCGTTACATACGGAGTGGATTCGCTACGGCGACGCTCGTCAGTTCTCGGGATATTTGACACATCCTGAACGAATGACGGACGGGCAGCCGGCGGTCGTCGTGATTCAAGAAATCTGGGGCGTTGACGAACACATCAAGAATGTCGCGGATCGATTCGCACAAGCTGGATACGTCGCGCTTGCGCCCGATTTGTACGCGAGAGATGGAGCGAGGCTCCCTGGATTCGAAGCGGAAGCCATCGACGCGGTGAAACGCTTTTTGAACAGTGTGTCGCCGGCGGTATGGCACGACGCGGGCGAACGGGACAGGGCGATGGAGAAACTGCCCGAACCGGAGCAATCACAGGTGCGACGCACGTTTAGCCAACTCTTTCAGTCCGATCTCGACAGTCATCGTCCTCAACTTCTGGCATCAACCGATTATTTGCGAAATTCGTACGCTGTGACCAAAGGTCAGGCTGTCGTGAGCGTCGGATTTTGCCTTGGCGGGGCCTTGTCCGCCCGGCTGGCGAGCGACGACGCCCAATTGGCTGGCGCCGCCATCTTCTATGGACGTGCGCCGACAGAAGAACAGATGAAGCAGATTCAGTGCCCTGTGCGCGGTTATTACGGCGCGTTGGATCATAATATCACCGACAAAGTCCCGGCGTTTGCGGAAATGATGAAGCAGTTGGGCAAAGATTTTGCGTATCGCGTGTACGAGGGGGCGCCTCACGCCTTCTTCAACGACACGAGAGCATCGTATCACGCGGCGGCGGCGAGATCGGCGTTCGCGGAAGTATTGACTTTCTTTCACCACGTGGTGGACAAAAACCGCTGAGACGGAGGCTGATTCGATATGGTCGTGTTGCGTGCACGAGAGGAATACGAGCATTGGCTGGCACAACCGCACTTGCCTGCGTCCATAGTGGACGAGTTGAAACGGATGGGCGACGATCCGGACGCGATAGAAAGCGCATTCGGTTCCGATCTCGACTTTGGCACAGGTGGCCTTCGCGGCATCATGGGCGCGGGATTGAATCGCATGAATATCTATACAGTCCGCCGGGCCACGGCAGCGTTGGCGTCGCATTTGCAGGCGCAGGGCGCTGAAGCGGCGGGGGTCGCCATCGGCTACGACTGTCGTCACAATTCGCAGTTGTTCGCCGAGACCGCGGCCTCTACATTGGCGGCCTATGGAATCAAATCGTATCTGGCGCCGCTTCTCTGCCCAACCCCGGAACTGTCGTGGGCGGTGCGCACCTTGGGTACGGCGGCGGGCATCATGATCACGGCGAGCCACAATCCGCCGAAATACAATGGTTACAAAGTCTACAACCGCTACGGCGGGCAATTGCTCGAAGCGGACGCGAAAGACATCAAGAACCGGGCGTCCGCCATCTCCGATATCTTTTCCATCCCTTCGCTGACGCTGGCGGAGGCGAAGGAGAAGGGACTGGTCAATACCATCGAAAGCGGCGTTCGGGCGGCGTATTTGGAGCGGATCGTCCAGGATGTGCGCGACGAACGTCTCACCGACGAGCGATCCCGCCTGAAAATCGTCTACACGCCTCTGCACGGCACAGGCAATGTGCCAGTTCGCGAAGTCCTTCGAATGGCCGGTTACACGCAGGTGTCGCTGGTGCAGGCGCAGGTTGAGCCTGACGGCGATTTTTCCACCGTAAAGAGTCCAAACCCCGAAGAGGGCGAGGCCCTGTCCATGGCGTGCAAACAGGCGGACGAACTGGCTGCCGATCTCGTGATGGGCACCGATCCCGACGCGGATCGAGTGGGCATCGCGGTTCGCGGAACAGATGGCTCCATGCAACTGCTGACCGGCAATCAGGTCGGGGCGCTGCTGGTCAACTATCTGTGCGAGCGGTTGCCGAAGGACGCGCAAGGTGTGCCGCCAATCGTCTTCAAGACCATCGTGACGTCCGATTTCGGCGCCGAGATTGCGAAGTCTCACGGTATTCATGTGGAGGAGACACTGACAGGATTCAAGTACATTGGAGATCGCGTCACGCTCCACGAGCAGGAAGGCAGCTACAAGCTCCTCGTCGGCTACGAGGAGAGCTACGGCTATTTGATCACGCCTATCGTTCGGGACAAAGACGCGGTGCAAACGTGCTTGGCCATCGCCGAGATGACAGCCTATTACTTGGGACAGGGGCGGTCTTTGATCGATGTCCTGGACAGCCTTTATGAACGTTTCGGATACTATGGCGAGTCGCTCACCAGCATCGAGCTGGAAGGAAGCGACGGCGTCGAGCGAATGAAGCAGGTGCTCGCGGATCTGCGTTCCAATCCGCTTCAGGTGCCGGGGTTGGAACTGACGCACGTGGAGGATTATCTGACAGGGCAACGCCGGTACATTGCAGATGGCCGAACCGAGACCCTCTCGCTGCCGAAATCCGACGTCCAGAAGTTCTTCTTCAGCGGCGGACACTGGGCTGCGATACGGCCATCCGGGACAGAGCCCAAGATGAAGATCTACGTCGGTGTCCGGGCAGATGACGCGGCGTCTCGCGATCTGTGGCTGAACAAAATTCGCGAAGCGTGCCGCCAACGGGCAGGGCAGTGATGAGAGAACGCTGGCAGCGGACGCTCATGATCTTATGGTGCGCAAATTTCTGCGTCACGATGGGAATGAGCTTGATCATTCCGTTTCTGCCGTTGTACTTGACCCAACTTGGTGTTCATTCCGACCAAAGCGTTGCCCGGTGGTCCAGTTGGGTCTTCTCCATCCAGTTTGTGACATCATTCATCTTTCAGCCGATATGGGGCGCCTTCGCTGATAAGCACGGTCGCAAACTCATGCTGCTGAGAGCGGGCTTCGGCATGGGCATTATGACCGCGTGCATGGGACTCGTGAACGCCCCTTGGGAGTTGTTGCTGCTTCGATTCGTCAACGGCGTATTTTCAGGTTTCATCGCGATGGCCATCTCTCTGCAAGCGTCCGTCACGCCCGCCGACAAGGCGGGGCGGGCGTTAGGAACGCTGCAGACGGGCGGCATCGCCGGATCGTTGATAGGACCGCTGATTGGCGGTGTGCTGTCTGAGGCATTCGGTTTTCGAGGCTGCTTCTATTTCACCGGTGCTATGCTCATCGTCGCGAGTGTGATTGTTATCCTGTTTGTCCACGAAGACCCGGCGGTGCCGAAAGAACGCGCGAAACGGGCCGGATCGTGGCGCGACTTGATTCAGTTGTGGCCGGTCTTCCTCGGCTCGTTCATGACCCAGCTTGCGATGATGAGCATTGAACCGATTGTCACCATTTTTACGAAAGAGATTTATTCAGGTCCTCATTTGAGTATCATCGCGGGTCTCGTCGTGGCGACTTCAGGCATCGCGAATCTCATTGGCACGCCGACCTTGGGCCGGTTGAGCGATCGCTTTGGACAACAGCGAATTCTCGTCATCGCCATGACGGGGGCGGCCATCGCCTTTATACCGCAGGCGCTCTCGCATAACCTGGTCGTCCTCCTGCTGGGCCGATTCTTGCTTGGACTGTTTATCGGTGGCATGTTGCCGTCCTTGCAGGTGCTGGTGAGAAAGCTCGCTCCCTCCGAGATGCAGGCGACCGCGTTTGGCATGAATTCCAGCGCGACTTTTTGCGGCAATCTCGTTGGTCCGTTGATTGGCGGCAGCGTTGCCGCCGCTTACGGCATTCGATGCGTCTTCTATGTGACGATGGCCTTGATGTTCGCCAATGCCATCACGGTATCCATTAACCGCAAGGCCTTGACGCCAAAGGTTGTGGAATCCAAATCGGCTTAGCCGTGGCCGGAAGGGGACAGCAGCAGGGGCCCAGCAAATCTGTGCGGCAGGTCGTATATCAAGTCGTATATCAGGTTGAGACGCTCGCTTTCTGGAGAGACTGTTAGAGGTTAGTTTCGTGTATGGGCCTGTGTGGGCATGACACAATTCCAGGTGGGAAGCGAGCGTATGAAGCCTGCAATGAGTCGAGTTTTTCATCTAGTCATATCAATCATATCGATTTTCATCACTATCATTTCCCTTGCGTCTGTCGCACTCCAGTTGGCCATTTCACACTGGTTTTAAACGAGCGCTCCCTTTCACAATCGTGGTATCATGATTCGTGTTATCATGGGAGCGATAGATTGAGCAGCTGGGGGCAATTGTCTTGTCGACACAAATTTTGGCGGAGGATATCGTCGATGTCCTTGGTGTTCGGTTTCATCGTGTAACGACGGCAGAGGCTGTGGAAAAGATTCTTTACTGGAGCCAGGACGCGTCGCATCACATGGTGATCACGGCTGGTCCAGAATTCGTCATGCAATGTGTTGCCAACGAGTCGTTGCTGCGTTTGGCCAATTCCGCCGATCTCGTCACTGCGGACGGCATCGGCATTGTCTGGGCGGCAGCCCGCCGCGGCAGGCCGGTTCCGGAACGGTTGACTGGCGTGGAATTGCTCCCGGCCGTCTTTGCGACCGCGGAAGAACGCCGCCAACCGCTGCGCGTCTACCTTCTTGGGGCGTCGCAGTTGTCGCTGGACAAGTGTCTTCTCGAATTGCGCGGGCGCTTTCCTTCGCTGACGTTCACCGGGCGCAACGGCTACTTTTCCGAAGCCGACGTGGACGACATCCTGGCAGACATTCGCGCGTTTGAGCCGCATCTTCTGCTCGTCGGGATCGGTCAGCCACGTCAGGAGATGTTCCTTCGGGACGTGCTCGGCCGCATCAATCCGTGTGTCGGCATTGGCATTGGCGGATCCATCGATGCGTGGAGCGGAACGGTGCCGCGTGCGCCCAAGTTGTTTCAAAAATTGAATGCGGAATGGCTCTACCGTTTGATCTCGCAGCCCAAACGCTGGCGAAGGCAGATGGCGCTTCCGAAATTTGCTATCCGCGTCGTGATGGACAAGTCGTCCGACCATTAAGCTGGTTCGGTGGGGCGTGACGGCCGAGCCGCGCAGGCAGGATTGTCGAAGTTTCGACATTGGCAGTTGACTCAAGAATATCGATAGATTAGGATATGTTTTGTTTTTTATTCGGACAAGCTTTCGCGCTCTGTCGACGACAGATTCGGGGGTTTGTGTGCGAGGAGGTTATCCATTGGGACAGCGGCGTTTGTTCACTTCAGAATCGGTAACAGAAGGTCATCCAGATAAAATTTGCGACCAGATCTCCGACTCTGTGTTGGATGAGATTTTGACATATGATCCGCACGCTCGCGTTGCCTGCGAAACGACGGTAACGACAGGTTTGGTGCTCGTCGCAGGGGAAATCACCACGTCGTGCTACGTGGACATCCCGAAGGTCGTTCGCAAAGCCATCGCGGAAATTGGGTACACGCGCGCGAAGTTTGGCTTCGACGCGGAAACCTGTGCAGTCATCACGTCGATTGACGAACAGTCTCCAGACATCGCTCAAGGTGTGAACCGGGCGCTCGAAGTTCGTGGACAGCTTTCCGACCAGGCCATCGACGAAATTGGCGCTGGCGACCAAGGGCTCATGTTTGGCTTTGCCTGTGATGAAACCCCAGAATTGATGCCGCTGCCCATCTCGTTGGCGCATCGATTGGCGCGCCGCCTCTCTGAACTTAGGAAGGATGGAACGATTCCTTACCTTCGTCCGGACGGCAAGACGCAAGTGACGGTGGAATACGACGGGGATACGCCGATCCGGATCGACACTGTGGTCATTTCCACGCAGCACGACGAATCGACGGATCTGAAGACAGTCGAACGGGACATGATTGAGCAAGTGATTCGTCCCATCGTTCCGACCGGCTTGCTGGACGATTCGACCAAATACCTTATCAACCCGACAGGGCGTTTCGTCATCGGCGGACCACAGGGCGATGCAGGCCTCACCGGCCGCAAGATCATCGTCGACACGTATGGAGGTTACGCTCGCCACGGCGGCGGTGCGTTCTCCGGCAAGGATCCGACCAAGGTGGATCGCAGCGGTGCGTACGCCGCCCGCTATGTGGCGAAAAACGTCGTGGCTGCAGGCCTCGCGAAAAAGTGTGAAGTTCAGGTTGCCTACGCCATCGGCGTCGCCCGGCCTGTCTCGATCTCCGTTGACACATTTGGCACGGGTACCATCGACGACGAACAAATCGTCGAGATCGTGAAACAGGCGTTCGATCTACGGCCGGCCGCCATTATCCGCGACCTGGACTTGCGCCGCCCAATCTATCGTCAGACAGCAGCCTATGGCCATTTTGGCCGCACAGATGTCGACTTGCCGTGGGAGCGAACCGATAAAGTGGAACTGCTGAAAAAGTTGGTTCGCTAACCCCCATAATGGCCCCTGGCGTTTCGAACGGTTATAGCATCACCCTTTTACACCCCATGTCACACACCTTTTGCGCCATTGCGCAGGAGGTGTCTTTTTTATGTGGGATCGGTTTGGTTTTGCTATGATAGGAACAAATATAGAGATAAAGCATACGTGCTAGGGCAAAAAGGGTTGTGAAGATGCAAACTCAATCGAATGTCTCAGTTGCAATCGCTGATGACAATGAGGAATTTAGGTTGACCTTGCGGGATTTCCTCGCATATGAGCCGGGTATTGAAGTCGTCGGGTTGTGGAGCAATGGACAGGAAGTGTTGGACGAGATTGGCTCTGTGCGGCCGGATATCCTTCTCTTGGACATCACGATGCCAAAAGTCAGCGGTGTCGAGGTTGTACGGGCGTTGAAGATGCGAAACTGTTCGTCCAAGATCATCATTCTGACCATGCACGATACAGCAAATGTCGTGCTGGAAACGCTGCGCGATGGAGCATCTGGCTACATCATCAAGGACGGCGCGATCGACGACGTCGTTCGAGCCATTCGCGAAGTGAACCAAGGCAACGCGTTGGTCCACCCGCAAGTCATGCCAGTGCTCTTGGGAGAGATGCGACGCAGCCATACGCTCAATCCAAGTTGGCAGTCCATCCTGACCGCGCGCGAGTACGATGTGTTGTGCGAAATGGCCTCCGGCAAGAGCAACGAGCAAATTTCGGAGACGCTCCATATCAGCCTGAAGACCGCCAAAAACCACGTGTCGCACATTCTCGCGAAGCTCGATGTGACCGATAGAGCCCAGGCCGTGCTGCACGCCGTTCGCGAGCGATGGATCGATCTGTGATGGCAGAGACGACGGAAGCAGAGGAAGCAGAGGAAGCAGAGGAAGCAGAGGAAGCAGAGGAAGCAGAGGAAGCAGAGGAAGCAGAGGAAGCAGAGGAAGCAGAGGAAGCAGAGGAAGCAGAGGAAGCAGAGGAAGCAGAGGAAGCAGAGGAAGCAGATAAGCGGCTCAAGGCCGCTTAAGGGTGTCGAATCGTCTCATTGGCGGCGAATAAGCGGTCCGCGGCCGCCTAAGTGACTGTAACCGCCGCGATTCGGGGGCAACGGGGACGAATAAGCGGCCTGAGGCCGCTTATTTTCCTTTGATCTGGTCGTTTCGTCAAAATAAGCGTCTGAGAGCGGCCTATTTGCCCGCGCATCTGCGCCGGGCTGCAACCAGCCGCGCAAGCCAACCCTTGCCGGCGCGATCGCGCCGCCACAACGGAACATTTGTCCGTCGCGCCGCACAAGTCGGCCGCGCGATCCCGTCGAAGCGAAGGCGCAATGGGAGGCGCGAGCGAAATAAGCCGCTCGTAGACGCTTAAATGTGTCGAATCGTCTGACTTGCGTCAAATAAGCAGTCGTCAGCTGCTTAAGCAGCCGCAACCGCTCCATTTTTGGGGTAACTAAGGTAAATAAGCGTCCTGGGGACGCTTATTTCCTTTCGGTCCAACCATTTTACCCAAATAAGCGTCTGAGAGACGCTTATTTGTCCGCCACCCGCCACCCGCCACCCGCCACCCGCCACCCGCCACCCGCCACCCGCCACCCGCCACC
>NZ_BCQI01000038.1 GCF_001544355.1 Alicyclobacillus acidiphilus NBRC 100859 | reverse complement strand
TGATGTACAATGAGTCCGGACAGCGTGCCGCTTGGTGCAGCGAACGAAAACGCCGCACCCAAAACACCATAGCCGGTAAATACAGGGACACGAAACGGAAAGTCTTCGAAAGGGCGTTGTATCGACCAAATTTGATAGAGTACTATAGGGACTAGCACAATCATGACGTGAATGGTTAATACTGAGAGCACATCATCACGCGCACTTCCTTTAATGGATTCAAGCGAGATGTCGACGCGAATCGAAGAGACATCACGAGTGCGGGCCGCGCTACGACCTTGCTTAAGCAAAGAATATAATAGGTTTGGTTCGATGTTTGTGACAATTATGTCTATACGTGTCGAAGAGTGTCAAAAGCGCTGGATTTGACGGATTGGAATAGAAGTTGGACCGGCCGGGTCGGTTGGGGGGATGGTTTTGGCGGATCGTTGGACGGAGGCCGAGATCCCATCGCTTGCTGGAAAAGTGATGGTGGTTACGGGGGCAAACAGCGGTATAGGCTATGAGGCCGCAAGGATGTTGGCCGAAAAGCAGGCGACAGTCGTTTTGGCGGTTCGAGATACGGCAAAGGGGCAACAGGCGAAGGCGCGAATCCTGGAATGTTTTCCCCAGGCCGATGTCGACGTCATGCTTCTTGATCTCGCGCGGCTCGCGAGTGTCCGAGATTTTTCCCAGGCGTTTGCCGAGAAGTATCGGTCGCTCGACGTGCTCATCAACAACGCGGGTGTCATGGCACCTACGTATCGCACCACTGGGGACGGTTTTGAGCTGCAATTTGGGACCAACCACTTGGGCCACTTTGCGCTCACGGGATGTTTGCTGCCGTTTTTGTTGAGGACTTCGGGCGCGCGGGTCGTCACGGTCAGCAGCCTAGCGCATCGATCTGGCCATATCCATTTCGACAACTTGGATGGCAAACGAGGTTATCGGCGTTGGGCGTTTTATGCCCAAAGCAAGCTGGCCAATCTATTGTTCGCCTATGAATTGCAACGCAGATTGTCCAGGTTGGGCGCCGACGTCAAGAGCGTCGCCTGCCACCCTGGTTTCGCTTCGACTTCGCTGATGAACAACGGTATTTTTGCCTCCGCCAATCCACTGGTCCGCCTTCTTACAAACGGCATCAACAGCTTGTTCGCGCAAAGCAGTTACATGGGTGCGCTGCCCACTGTCTACGCGGCGACCAATCCGTCTCTCTCAGGCGGCGAATTCATTGGGCCGCGCGGGGGAATGCGTGGATATCCCGGAATCGTGTCGTCTGTAGCGAGATCGCACGATTTGGCTCTGGCCGCACATCTTTGGGAAGTATCCGAGCAACTTACAGGCGTGCATTTTGCTGACTTGCAGTAACGCGCTTTTGCGCGCTGAACCGCGCGAAGCAGACAAAAGAGGTTGAATACACTTGGCAAAGCTCTATTATCGGTTTGGACAAATGAACGCAAGCAAGTCGATCCAACTGTTGACGGTGGCCCACAATTACGAAGAACAAGGAAAGCGGGTCTCTTTGTTTACACCTGCGATCGACGCGCGTTTTGGCAAAGGTCGTATCGCCTCCCGTGTCGGGATCGCGAAAGACGCGACGGTCGTGGACGACGACACGGACATCTACGAAATCATGCGCAACGATCCAACAGATTGCGTTCTTGTGGACGAAGTGCAGTTTTTTCGAGCAAAACACGTCAGGCAGCTTGCGCGGATTGTGGACGAACTGAATATTCCCGTGATCATGTACGGACTGCTGAAAGATTATCGCAATCAGTTCTTTGAAGGCAGCGAGGCGGCCGTGTTGTGGGCGGACCAAATCGAGGAGATCAAAACGATTTGTGCGCACCCTGGCTGCAACAAAAAGGCGACGATGATCTTGAAAGTAAAGAATGGCAAACCTGTCTATTCCGGAGAACAAATTGAAGTTGGCGGAAACGATTTGTACAAATCCGTTTGCCGAAAGCATTACTTCGAACCGGACATCGAACAGTTGTTAGATTCGGACGGGTTCTTCCACGGTTAAATCGAGCGACAACTGCTCGACCTTCGGCTGGCCTGCTGAACGGACCTCGGCAACGTTTGCCATGAAATGTTCGAGTTCGTAGACGGGCATGTGTAAGTGTTCAGCGATATACACTTCCAACGAGGCGCCTTTCGACTGCCGCCAACCTGGCAGTGTCACCACACCATCCACATCCATCATCAGACGAATATCGTGGCGCATGAAATCCGCCCACGAACCGCCCCGTATGGACACTTCCGCCGGATTGACCACTTCAAATCCGAGGTTTCGCAGACGCCCCGCCGCCTCCATGAAAGCCGGGCGATTCCAGTCCGGCAAGCCGCTCATCGGCCCTGACAGATAGATCCTGTTCATGGTTCGACCTCCTTCGGCAATCCAATTCAGGTGCTTGTTCCTGTATTTCAGCGATCGTCTACACCAAAGTGTACAGAACGTATGTTCGCATGTCAATCCACCTTGACGTCTGATTCGAACCCTGTATAATGACTGAGGTTGTGATCCGAACATTCACCGTATAATTATTGAATTTGTTCGGCATGAGGCGGAGGGATCGTCATGGGCGAGCAATATGATGTCGTGATCGTTGGGGCTGGTCCAGCCGGCATTTACGCGGCGTATGAAATTGCCGAGAAGGCGCCGGATGTTCGGGTGTTGATGATCGATAAAGGTGTGGAAGCGAAATACAGGCATTGTCCAATTATGGATGGAAAGATTGACAAATGTCCGCCGGCAAACAAGATTAAGACCTATGCGAGCTGCTGGCCCGCCTGTGGGGTGATCAACGGCGCGGGCGGCGCCGGATCGTTCAGCGACGGCAAATTCAACATCACCGCTGAATACGGAGGGTTCCTGACGGATTACCTGCCAGCTTCCGAAGTACTGTCGCTGATTGAATATGTCGACGCCATCAATTTGAAGCACGGCGCGCCGGAAACCATCACCGATCCGACGACGCCGGCCGTCGCGAACATCGAGAAACGAGCGATTGGCGCGGGCTTGAAGCTGCTTCGGGCGCGGGTTCGCCATATTGGAACCGATATGAATCTGCAATTGATGAACGAGATTTTTGCGCATCTCTCGCAGCGGATCGACCTGAGATTCCGAACATTCGTCGAGGATCTGCTGATTGAGGATGGAAAGATCCAGGGCGTTGTCGTTCGCGGCGGGGAGACGATCCGGTCGAAATTCGTTCTCTTGGCGCCTGGGCGCGACGGTGCGACGTGGTTGACCGAGTTGTTCAATCGGCACAAGCTGCGGATGACCAACAATCAGGTGGATATCGGCGTTCGAGTGGAGACGTCGAACGTCGTCATGCAGGAGATCAACGAACACTTGTACGAAGGCAAGTTTATTTTCCGTTCGCCTTCCACTGGGCTGATGGTCCGAACGTTCTGCAGCAATCCTTCCGGGCACGTGGTGGTCGAGAACCACACTGGGGTGATGGCCGCCAACGGCCACGCTTATAAAAACCCGGCTTTGGGCTCCACGAATACCAACTTCGCGTTGCTCGTGAGCCACCGGTTCACCGAGCCGTTCAACCGTCCGAACGAGTTCGCGAAGAGCCTGTGCCGTCAGGCGAACGAACTCTCCAACGGATCGATCATCGTCCAAAAGTACGGCGACATTCGCAAAGGGCGGCGCAGCACGCACGAGCGCATCGCCGAGGGCTTCATTGAGCCTACGTTGAAGGAAGCCGTGCCGGGCGATCTCGGCCTTGTGCTGCCGTATAAGACGATGGTCGCACTGCAGGAGATGATGGAAGCGCTCAACCAAGTGACGCCGGGCATCGCCAGCGATCACACGTTGTTCTACGGCATCGAGGCGAAGTTTTACGCCGCTCGAGCGGACGTCGGGCGAGATCTGCAGACGAAAGTCGATGGGCTGTACTGTGCGGGCGATGGGCCTGGCATTTCTCGCGGCATCTCTCAAGCTGCCAGCAGCGGTGTGCACGCCGCGCGCGACATCATTCGCAGACTCGGCTGACGGGCTTGCAAAGCCAGCGGATCGTCCGCGCAAAAAGTCCCTGGTCTGTTCCTGACCAATCCTACGTTTGTCCGATCACTTTGGTATAGTGAGAGTATCGGCAGCGCGTACGGCAGACATCTCGGCGCCTGGAGCCAGGCAACATCGGCTTGCGGCCTGTCTGCCGTGCGCAGAGATGAGCGAGGAGTGGGAACAGCGTGATCGACTCAGGGAAATTGAAGAAATATGCTGACATCGTCGTGCGTGTAGGCAACAATGTGCAACAGGGGCAGCCGGTCGTCATCGGCTTCGGACGCCGCGCGGTCTATCCGGACCACATTGAGTTTGCGCGGGAACTGGTGAAGTCCGCTTATGACGCGGGGGCGAGCTTTGTCCAAGTCGATTGGGGTGACGAGTGGTGGCTGCGCGAAACCATCAAGCGCGGCGATCTCGATTTGTTCAAGGCGCGCACCGAGTGGCAATTGCAGTTTGTTGAGAAGCTCGCGGAGGCTGGCGCCTCGTACATTGCCATCCCGGCGTCCGATCCGAAGTTGTACGACGGGGTCGATAGCAGTCGAGTGGAAATCGCGGAACGCGCCATCCGAGCGACTTTTCGATCATTTGACAACCGCCGGACGAATAATCTCTATCGCTGGACCTTGGCTTCGGCGCCGACGCAGGCTTGGGCTGACCAAGTCCATCCGGAACTGCCCGAGGGCGAACGTGTGAGCGCGCTTTGGAACGACATCCTGTATGCGGCGAGGGCGACAGGGGACGATCCCGTCGGCGGGTGGAGGAAGCACAGCGAGCATCTGAGGCAGCGCGCGGCTTGGCTCGATCAACTACATATTCGGTCGCTGCGCTACACGGCTCCCGGGACCGACCTGACCGTCGATCTCGCCGAAGGGCACTACTGGGCTTCCGCGGAACACGAGGATCGGCAACACGTTTCGTTTATAGCGAATATTCCAACCGAGGAAGTCTACACGACGCCGAGCAAACGCGGCGTAAACGGCGTTGTCCGGTCCACCATGCCGCTCAATCACAATGGCAGTTTGATCACGGGCATCGAACTGCAGTTTGAGCAGGGGCGAATTGTTCGGTATTCCGCGGAAACAGGCCAGGACGCTTTGCGAGGGATTATCGAGTCGGACGAAGGAAGCCATTATCTCGGCGAGGTCGCACTGGTTCCTGTCGATTCGCCGATCGCGCAAATGAACCAAATTTTCTACAACACGCTGTTTGACGAGAACGCGTCTTGTCACTTCGCGATTGGCCACGCCTATCCGCTGGTTGCCGGCGGCGACGATCTGCCCCTAAACGAATGGGATGCGCATGGCTTGAACGAGAGTTTGATGCACGTCGACTTCATGGTTGGCTCGAAGGAGCTGAACATCGACGCTCTGACGGCCGACGGCGGCACGGTTCCGATTTTCCGCAACGGCCGATGGGCCAACGGCAATTGAGTGCTGTACCAAGAGGAGGAATGACATGAGTTTCCTCGATTTTGACGCCCATTCATATCCGTACTCGTCGCGAAGAACGGTCGTTTACGCGAAAAGGGGCATGGTCGCCACGTCCCAGCCGCTCGCCGCGCAAGCGGGGCTGCACGTACTCGAACAGGGCGGCAACGCGATTGATGCCGCGGTTGCGACCGCGGCGGCTTTGACCGTCGTGGAACCGACGTCCAATGGGATCGGCAGCGACGCGTTTGCCATCGTCTGGTACCGCGGCCAAATGTACGGGTTGAACAGCAGCGGACCGTCACCCATGGCGATGTCGTTCGACGCGCTTCGCGAGCGTGGGCTCGACAAGATGCCGACGTTCGGTTGGATGCCCGTCGACGTTCCCGGCGCGCCAGCCGCATGGGCGGCCCTGGTTGAGCGGTTCGGCACCTTTACGCTGGCGCAGAACCTCGATGGCGCCGTGGCGCTTGCGAGCGAAGGGTTCCCGGTCTCGCCCGTCGCATCGTTTTACTGGCAGAGCGCCATGAAACGACTGCCCGAATTGTTGCAAGGCTCCGAATACGAGCCGTTTTTCCGGTTGTTTGCCCCAGATGGCGACGCGCCCAAGCCAGGGCAGCTGTTCCGCAGCCTGGACCAGGCCCGGACGCTGCAGATGATTGGCACGAGCGGAGCGCGTTCGTTCTACGAAGGGGATTTGGCGGATCGAATCGACGCGTTCGCCCGTGAAACCGGCGGGCTGCTCCGCAAATCCGATTTGGCCGCGTACCAACCTGAATGGATCGATCCGATATCGATTCGCTATCGCGGCTGCGACGTCTGGGAGATTCCGCCAAACGGACAGGGCATCGTGGCGCTGATAGCGCTCGGGATCCTCGAGAAGTTCGACTTGGCCAACATGTCGCCGGAAGAGCGGGCGCATGTGCAAATTGAGGCGACCAAACTTGCGTTTGAGGTTGGGCTCGCCGAGATCGCCGATCCCGCCGCCATGCGCGTGCAGCCAAGCGACTTGTTGGCTGAATCCTTTCTCGATTCGCTCTGCAACCGCATCGGCGACTCCGCCATCCAACCGGCCCCGAGCGAGCCAAACCGCGGCGGCACGGTCTACTTGTGCACGGCCGATGGCGACGGCAACATGGTCTCGTACATTCAAAGCAACTACATGGGGTTCGGCTCCGGCATCGTCGTTCCGGGCACGGGCATTTCGCTGCAGAATCGAGGTCACAATTTCTCGATGGATCCGGCGCATCCCAATGCGCTCGGGCCTGGCAAGCGGCCTTATCACACCATCATTCCCGGTTTCTTGACGAAGGACGGCCAGGCTGTCGGCCCGTTCGGAGTGATGGGCGGTTTCATGCAGCCCCAGGGGCACGTGCAAGTCGTTTCCAACGCGCTCGATCTCGGCCTCAATCCGCAAGCGTCCCTGGACGCCCCTCGCTGGCAGTGGATGGATGGCAAGCGGGTCCTGATCGAGTCGGCCATGGCGGAGAGTATCGTTGGTTCCTTGCGCGATCGCGGTCACGACATTGAGGTGATCACGCAAGGCGGGCCGTTCGGCCGTGGGCAAATCATCTGGCGCCAACAGGACGATGTCCTGGCAGGCGGTACGGAACCGAGAACAGACGGGACGATCGCCGCGTTTTAAAGCGCGGCGATAAGGATTCCCGTGTCGATCGCGTTTTAGAATGCGGTCATGATGGCAGCCAACGCGGATCGGACGCCGCGCACCATGAGATCGACAGGCATGCTCGGGACGTCCCGGTCGAGCGCTTGTTCCGCCATGTACGGAACGTGCATGAAGCCCCCGAGTGTCTTCGCCTGGGTACGATCCAGATGGTGCATGAGCCGATAGAAAATATAATTGCAGACGTACGTGCCTGCGGTGTCCGACACGCTGGCTGGGACGCCGTCGGCGCGCATGCGTTCGACCATCGACTTGATGGGCAGCCCGGAGAAGTACGCCGCAGGGCCGTCCTCTGCGATGGGCACGTCAATCAATTGTTTCCCTTCGTTGTCGGGAATTCTGGCATCGATCACGTTGATCGCCACCCGTTCAGGCGTAAGTCGGGTCCGTCTCCCAGCTTCGCCGAGGCACAGAACCACGTCTGGTTTCACGTCCTCCATGATGGCGATAAGCGTTTCCGCAGAGTTGGAAAATGCCGTCGGCAGCCCTCTGCCGACAATCTTCGCATCCTCACCAATCACGGTCCCATCCAACCTCCGAACAATCTCGTAGGAGGGGTTTGTGGTCTCGCCGTTAAACGGATCGAATCCCGTAAGCAAAATGGTTTTCAAAGTGTATCCCTCCATCGTATATCCCGAAGCTCTATCAACCAGATTGTAGCACAGCCGTCTTTACATCCGCGCCTTGGAAGACTACACTTTGACTGGCTGACCGAATTCGTCATCGGGTTCTGAGGCGTTTTCAAACGAGATGTTCATTCCATCCGCAGATGGAGGTGATTGCAGTGGACGTACACGAGCGTGTGCTGCAAGTTGCGCTGGAGTCGTTCTCGCACTTTGGCTACAAAGGGACGACGATGGAACAAGTCGCCCGTGCCGCCGGCGTAGGCAAGGGGACCGTATATTCGCTGTTCGACAGCAAGGAGAGTTTGTTTCAGGAGATTTTATCCAGGGTGATCGCGAGCATGCGCAGTGCGGTCGACGAGGTGCTGGTTCCTGGCGCGCCATTTTTCACCAACCTGGAACGAGGCATGAGGCGGGTCGTTCGGTTCCGCAAAGAGCATGAGGTGCTTGTGAAACTGGCCCTGGAAGTGCGGCAATACGGCGTCGGTCCGGCGAGAGACGGTTTGCTGCAAGTCGAACGGTCCATCGTTGGATTTCTGAAGCGATATATTGAGCAAGGTATTGCTCAAGGCGACGTCAAACCGTGCAATCCTGAATTGATTGCGTTCATCTTGCTGCGGACGTACACCGCCATGGTTACAGATTGGGAAAATTCGCACGATCCGCTGTCCGATGACGAGTTGGTCGATGTGTTTCATCTAGTTTTCGCGGGAGGTCTCGCGGCGAGTGAAGGAGGAGAGCGTCCGAATGAACGGATTGGCGACAGTGCGGAGTGAGCTTCGGTACAACTTAGGGCACGTCAAGCGATTGATTCCCATACTGGCCATCATGTTTATCCCGGTCATGTATGCAGGCACGTTCCTTTGGGCCTTTTGGAATCCGTACGGTCACTTGGATCGCCTGCCGGTCGCCGTGGTCAACGAAGATCGGGGAGCGACGTTTGATGGCAAATCGATTCATGCTGGAAGCGATTTGGAACAGAATTTGAAAACGAATCACAACCTGGGTTGGCAGTTTGTCAATCAGGCGCAAGCGAACAAGGGATTCGCGGATCATCAGTATTACATGGTCATCACGATCCCGCCGAATTTTTCGAAGGAAGCCGCAGCCGCGGCGACTGAGCCTGGCGCGCCGCAGCCGAAACTGTTGAGCAAGACGAACGACAGGTACAACTACATCGCCGGTATTATCGGGCGGAACGCGATGGTGAAGGTTCAGGAGCAGACCGCGAACGCGCTTGCGAAGACGTACGCGGCCAATCTCGTCAGTGGATTGATCCAATTGGAGACTGGGTATCATGCCGCACAGCGAGGGGCCAGCCAAGTGGCGTCTGGGGCTCAAACGCTGGCAGAGCAGAACGCGAATCTCGTCCACGGGGTGCAAGCTGTGACGAGCGGGACGACGTCGTTGGCCAATGCCGCCACGTCGGCCAAGGCGGGGGCGGATCGACTGGCGTCTGGCATTCAGTCCGCACAGCAGGCGACCCAAAAGTTAAGCGGCGGAATTGGCCAATTGAGTCAAGCGGCCGGGCAATTGGCCCAATCGACTGGCACGTTGGCGACGGGAGCTGGGCAGTTGCACCAGGGGTTGGCGTCCGCAACGACTGGTGCAGAGCAGGTTTCCTCTGGAGCGAAGTCGTTGGCGGCTGGTTTGGCAGCCATGGAGCAGCAGAATCCGCAGTTGGCGAACTCTCCGCAATTCCAGCAACTCGTGGCGGCGAGCCAACAGGTAGCCGCAGGAGCCGCGAAGGTAGCGGCGGCGGATTCCACGCTGACCAGCGGGGCGGGATCATTGTCGTCTGGCGCGCAGAAACTCCAGCAAGGCCTGGCGGTGTTTGCGTCAGATGCGGGCAAATTGCAGCAGGGTGCTCAAACTGTGGCCACCTCGGAACAGCAGTTGGTTGCCGGCGCGCAATCTCTCCAATCAGGGTTGGCGCGGCTGGCTGCAGGTGGATCGAAACTGGAGAATGGCGCAAAATCGCTTGAGAACGGCATCACGGCGTACACAGGGGGAGCCTCTAAAGTGGCTTCCGGTGCGCAGCGGCTTGCCAGCAAGATGGCGTCGGCGAATAAGCAGATCCCGGCGGTTCACAGCAGCCAGGTCGTATCGGCCATTTCCCATCCGGTTGGGTTGTCGCAGCAAACAACTGGCGGCATTGCCAACTACGGAAACGGTTTTGCGCCATACTTCCTTTCCTTGGGTCTGTACGTCGGCACGCTGCTCATGAGTATCGTGATTCAATTCCGGGACCCAGCCGAACGACCATCGTCCGGCGTCGCCTGGTTCGTCTCCAAAGCAGTCCTGCTGGGTGGCGTGGCGGTTGTTCAGTCGCTGATTGCAGACGCTGTCTTGCTGTACGGATTAGGTGTGCATACGCATAACGTCGCCGAATTCGTCTTATTCTCGGTGTTGTCGTCTCTCACGTTTGTTTCCATCATTCAGTTCTTTGTGTCGACGTTGCAGAATCCCGGGCGGTTTATCGCTGTGATCATCATGATCTTGCAACTGACGACCAGTTCAGGAACGTATCCAGTCGTATTGTCGCCGAAGTTCTTTCAGAATTTGGCACCTTATTTCCCGATGCACTACACCGTGGATGGATTCCGCTATCTGATTGGCGGTGGATCGAGTTCATTCATGGTGAGCGACGTGTGGCATATGATTGGTTATTGGCTCGCATTCCTCATCCTTACCTTTGGCTTCTTCGTCTGGTACCATCGGCGTACCTACCCATCGAACGTCGAACCCTCGGCGCCGGGATTGCAAGCTTAATCTGAAAAAGCCCTGCAGATGCAGGGCTTTTTCAATCCGAGTCAAAGTCATAAAGAGGCGTGATTGAGTCATGGATATGCAGTACGGAAGGACGTGACGGCGTGGTGGCAACTTCGAACGATTCACATCTCGACCATCCAGAGCGCGTGCAAGAGCAACAGTACGTCACTTGGGTTGTGGAGCGCATGCGTGATCGGGAGCAGCAACTGGCAAACGATTCTCGCGCTGTACGGGAAGAGGTCATCGAAATCCGGCGGAACTTTTGGGACGATGTCACCATCAACATCGGCAATACCGACGATCTCGCCGAGACACACTTCGCCATTCGCCAGCAGGCGGAAGTCTTGGCAGAGCGGGAGCGCCGCTATAGCCAAGCTTCCGCGTCGTTGACGCTGCTCCACAAGCAGATGGATTCTCCGTTCTTCGCGAGGATCGACTTTCAGGAACAGGGGCAGCACGACGTTGAACGAATTTACATTGGCATCGGTTCTTTCCGCGACGAAAAGACCGACGAATTTTTGGTCTACGATTGGCGCGCCCCAATTTCCAGCCTTTATTACGATCACGTTCCTGGGCCGGTTTCCTTCGCCGCGCCTACAGGTGCCGTTCACGGTGAGATGACACTGAAGCGGCAGTTTGTCATTCGCAGCGGCATCATCCAGGTCATGTTCGACGCGGCGCTGACGATTGGCGACGAACTGCTGATGTACGCGCTTGGCCGCCATTCCGACTCGCAGATGCGATCCATCGTCGCGACGATTCAACGCGAACAAAACCAGATCATTCGCAACGACGTCGCTCGCGTGCTGATTGTGCAAGGTGCGGCGGGAAGCGGCAAGACGTCGGCTGCGCTGCAGCGGGCCGCGTATTTGCTGTACAAACACCGAGGGAACTTGACGGCGAGCCACATGCTGTTTTTTTCACCAAATCCGATGTTCAGCTCGTTTGTGTCGACCGTCTTGCCTGAACTCGGTGAAGAGAATATCGAACAGACCACGTTCAGCGATTATCTGCTGCATCGGTTGGGCCGCGAGTTTCAGGTCGAGGACGCCTTCGATCACCTAGAACGGCTGCTTGCGGAAACCTCGGACGAATCTCATTCGGCTGCGGTGAAGGCCGTCCGTCTGAAGTCCTCCCAGGCATTCGCCGAAGCGCTTCGAGTTTACGTTTCCGACTTGCAGCGAGACGGGTTGATGTTCCTCCCAATTCGGTTCCGCGGGAAGACCATTGTCTCGCAAAAGGCGATGAGCGAGGCTTTTCGTGAGACGGCCGACCATTTGCGCTTGCCGCATCGGATCGATGCGCTGAAAAAGTGGATTCTGGAGCAGATTGACGCGTTTGTGGATCAGGAAATTCACGAAGCGTGGGTCGAGGACGAGATCGAGCTGATGGAACCGGAGGATTATCAAAAGGCGCACCGCGAGGTACTGCGTCGAGGGGCCAATCGAGAAGCCACGTTCGACGACTACGACGTCGAGCGCGAAATCCTCGCCCGCATGGTTCTGTCGCGGCATTTGAAAAAGCTGCGCGCTCGGGTAAAAAGGCTCGGGTTTGTCGATACGCGAGGAATGTATCGGCACTGGTTTGAGCGCGAGGACAAATTTGCGGCACAGTTTCCCAATGAATCAGTGGAAGATCTTCGAAGGATTTGCCGTGACACGGTCCGTCGCTTGAACGATCGCGAACTGGCCTACGAAGACGCGACGCCGTATCTGTACCTGAAAGACCTGATTCTTGGTCAGACGGTCAATACATCGGTTCGTCACTTGTTTATCGACGAAGCCCAGGATTATTCCATTCTCCAATTGGAAGTGATCCAACGCCTGTTTCCTCGGAGTCGGCTCACGATTTTGGGCGATATCAACCAATCGATTTTTGCCCATGCCCCCGGGATGTTCGAGGTCGCGGATTTCAACGCCGAACGAGAACTGATCACACTTCGGCGAAGTTACCGTTCCACAGCGGGCATTGTCCGGTTTACGCGAGGTATGACCCCAAACGGGGAAGACATCATTCCATTCGAACGCGAAGGGGATATACCGCGTGTCTTCCACGTGACTAAACAGGAGCAGATCGGTGCCATCTGTCGGGCCGTCGAGTCATTTCAGGCAAAATCGTTTGCTTCCATCGCGATCATCTGCAAGACGCAGCGCGAGACGGACGAACTGTATCAACAGTTGGACGGCCGTCTTCCGGTTCGCAGGATCGATAAGGAGACGGGCGAATTTTCAGAAGGTGTCGTGGTCATTCCGGCTTACTTGGCCAAGGGCGTGGAGTTCGACGCCGTCGTCATCGCAGATGGCTCAGAAGGCGTGTACAGACGCGAGATGGAGCGCGAGTTGTTCTATACGGCCTGCACGCGGGCCATGCACGAACTGTCCATCGTCTGTGCCGCAACGCCGAATCGCTGGATCTTGGCGCAGCCGGAAGACACGTATTCTGTCGTAAGTCTGAATGAATAGGCGACGACGTAGGGAGAGGTCGGCTTGAACATCTATCTATTCCGCCATGGCCAGACCGTGTACAACGCCGATGGCGAACGATTTTGCGGAAGTTCTGACGTCGGACTGACGGCTTTGGGCTGGCAGCAAGCCCGGCAAGCGGCAACCATGGTCCGCCATGTGAAGTTGACCAAAATGATCCACTCGGGCTTGCGCAGAGCGGCCGAAACCGCCCAAGCGATTCGCGAGGCGCAGCCGCACTTGGCCGATGCCGATGTGGAGATCCATTCGGGCTTCCGGGAAGTCGGCTTCGGAGCGTGGGAAGGGCTTACGAGGGCGGAAGTCACCCGTTCGTTTCCCGAATTGTACGCCAGGTGGCTGATCGATCCGACGAAGGCGCCGATTCCTGGCGGCGACGACTTGTACGAAAGGCAGCGGGAGGCGATGGCGGCTGTTGAGCGAACCCGAGGACGCGGAGATCGCCATCGTTGCCCACAACACGCTCAATCGGTTGTTGCTCATGGGACTGTTGGGCGGAGAAGCGCGGGACTATCGGCGCATTGTGCAGGATAACGCGTGTATGAACGTGATCGAATACACGGAGATGAACGGCGTCCGAATCCACGCCATCAACCGCGTCTTCACGTCATAGAATATTGGGTTGTGTGTGGTAAGATACTGAGGGAGATTCGTAGAGGTTACAGAAGTCTAGGAGGGACAAACAGATGATTCAATTATCGTTGGATCGCGTTCGATCCTGGTTTACGGAAGAGCACCAAAAGCGTCTTGCTCCGCTGGCCGAGTTTGCCTACGGAGAACTTCAAAACGCGCAGAAAGACGCGTTCGGCAAAGGCTGGATGAGCTGGCCGGTCGACAATCACGATCAACTGTTCAGCGACATCGACAAGATTGCCGCAGACTTCCGATCCAAGTCCGACGTCACCGTGGTGATTGGCATCGGCGGTTCGTATTTGGGCGCCCGCTCCGTCCTGTCGATGGTCCACCCGGCGTTCACATCCGCGGATCATCAGGTCATTTTTGCAGGACAACAGCTCAGCCCTACATATCACGCGCATTTGTTGAAATATCTCGACAGCCACGAGGTCACAGTCGTCGTTGTCTCGAAATCGGGAACGACGCTTGAGCCGTCTGCTGTGTTCCATACGTTCCGCGACTATGTGGAAAAGCGGTACGGCCAAGCGGAAGCGGCGTCGCGGATCTGCGCGATCACGGACGCAAACAAAGGCAGCTTGCGAGGGTTCGCCGACGAAAAGGGATATTCGACGCTACCGATTCCGGATGATATCGGCGGGCGTTATTCCGTGTTGTCCGCGGTTGGCTTGCTGCCCATGGCGTTGTCGGGTGTCGACTACCGCAAGGTGATGAAGGGCGCCGCCAACATTCGAGAGTCGTTCGCCAAACTGGCGGTAACGGAGAACCCGGCCGTCACGTACGCTTTGGCTCGGCATGTTTTGTATCAACAAGGATTTGCCGCTGAAGCTTTGGTCACCTATGAACCGCGTGTGGCTGATTTTGCTGGTTGGTGGCAGCAGTTGTTTGGCGAGAGCCAGGGCAAGGACGGCATCGGTCTGTACCCGACGATGCTGCAATATACGACAGATCTGCACTCCATGGGCCAATACGTGCAAGACGCGCGCAAGATTCTCGTCGAAACGGTACTGGATGTGTTCATCGACGACGCACCTGAGCTCAAGGTGCCAGTCGGTCTGGATGAAAAGAACAAGTACCTCGAAAATGTGTCGTACGCGAAGCTTCAGCAAGTCGCTGTCGAGTCGGTCATGATTGCGCACAGCGAGGCAGGGGTTCCGAACATGCGCATAGAAGCTAAGGGCGACGCGGAAACGCTGTACGGCGAGCTTGTCTACTTCTTTGAAGTGGCATGCGCGTTTGGCGGGTATTTGATGGGCATCAACCCGTTCGATCAACCAGGCGTCGAGGCGTACAAGAGTGAGATGAAAGCTCGTCTGCAATAAAGCGGCGGGAGAAAAAGGGGCAACGGGATGAACGGTCAGTTAGCACTAGGCATCGACATTGGCGGTACGAACGTCAAAATTGCGCTTGTCAACGGCAACGGGGACGTGATCGCGCGGGAGTCGGTGCCTACAGCGCCCGAACGCGGGCCTGAGGTATTGTGTAAGTCCGTCGCGGAAACGGCCAAAAGCATGGCCCAATCGGCTGGTGTTGCATGGGATGACGTCCAGGGCGCCGGGGTTGGCATCGCGGCTTTCTTGGACGTCGAACGCGGCTGGGTTGAAGAGTCTGTCAATTTGCACTGGTTTGACGTGCCGCTCGGCGAGTTGTTCACCAAAGAACTCGGCAAACCAGTACGTGTCGACAATGACGCCAACGTGGCCGCCTTGGGCGAAGTTTGGCTTGGGGCGGGCCAAAACGCCAACACGGCACTGTGTGTGACGTTGGGCACGGGCGTTGGCGGAGGCATTGTTATTGGGGGTCGAATTCATCGCGGCGTGTCAACCATGGCAGGCGAGATTGGCCACATCATGGTTAAAAACGACGGAGAATTGTGCAACTGCGGTCATCACGGTTGCCTCGAGACCTTGTCCTCGGCTACGGCCCTGGTCCGTCATGGAAAGGCCGCGGGCTTGTCTGGCGCCAATGGCGACCTGGACTCCAAGGACATCTTCGATATGGCTGCCGCAGGCAACGAAACGGCTCAAGCCGTGATCGACGAGATGATTCATTGGTTGGCCGTTGGCTTGTCGATTGGTGCCAATCTGCTGAACCCGGATGTCATCGTCATTGCAGGCGGCGTCGTAAACGCGGGGGACGCTTTGATTGAACCGCTTCGGGCGGCGTTTGCCAAAGAAGCGCTGCTCCGTGTATCGCGCGTATGCAAAATCGTGCCGGCGACATTGGGATCGCAGGCCGGCGTGCTCGGAGCGGCGCGATTGGTGTTACAGGAGATCCAGACCATTTAAATGGGGCGTTTCGTAAAGCGTTTCGCGAGGCGTTTTGCTTGAGGCGGGATCATGTTTCAGGCGGGTGTATATCACCCGCCTGAACGTTTGCGGAGCCTTGGCGCGATGTCAATATGAACGCGGCTGTCGGCGTGTTTAATGGATATATTCTTTCACGCGATGGTAGACGTCTTCAGGAGACAAGCCATCCGCTGAAATAACCGGTACGTTGTTGACGACAGTCTGAATGCCCATCAGGTTCTTATCTGCCCCTGTGATCACAACAGCGCAAACACCGGGCTGCTGTTTTCCTTCAGTCGCCATTTCAATCACTTGGCATCCTTGACTCTCAAGATACTGTTTGACCGGGGTCAGGCCCTGTTCCACCGCCACTGACTTCATCGTCATCCCTCCAGTGTATGCTCGTACGCCGTGTAGTGTTTCTCGCCGACCGCGAAATATGCAGTCAAATCTTTGTCGATTTGAATCCAGCCAGCGGATTTGAATCCAGCCATCTATCGAGGTAATCTGGGAAAGACGAAAATAGGAGGGTTCATATGGCGACGTTTCACATGGTTTACGGCGTTCTTCTTATCATATTCGCCTTGATTGTCACGGGCTGGGAAGTTGCCTCGAAAACAGGCGTTCCAAGAATGCTTCGCGGCATCACCGTCGGACTGTTCGACTTGCAGATTATCTTTGGAATCATCACGTGGATCATCAGGACGCCGAGTATCCGTTTCATTGGGCATCCAATCCTCATGATCGTGGGGATCGCCATCTTGCACATCTTTACCTCGTTGTCTCGTACAAAGTCACGACGTGTGACCGGCTGGGTTGTTGCCGATATTCTGTTTATCGTTGGAGCTTCCATTTACCACAGTTAAGTTCCACAGCGATCTTCGAAGGGCCAGGGTGGATCTTTCCGGCAATCCGCCTGTATCTCGTGGCAAGGACTCGTGGCAAAGACCACCCGTCCTAGCAACACTCTCCAAGGACAAAAGCGCGTTTCGTATGTACAATGTAAGCTGAATAAAGAGTCGATGTGTCGGCTGCTCGAGGAGCATTGTATGCATGATCGATCTTTTACAAGTCCAAGTGAGGCACCCTGGCATCGCCTTGACGGAGAAGGAACAGAAGCTGGTTGAGTGTCTGGTGTTGCGAATTTGCGCGCATCATCTTTACCGTCGGCTCGGACGACCGTTCAAAATCCGGCGAGCCAACGTCGACTCGATACATCTCCTCGTCAACCAAGTCGTTTTCGTAGAAGATGGCATACAATTAGACGAGATAGATCAACTTATGAAAGATATGACCACCGACATCCGAACGACATTGGAACTGTGCGACGTTTCTTCGGAGGATATCGTATTGACCGCGAAGGCCTGACCGGTTCAGCCACGCTGACTCCGTCCTCATGGTGAGCGCTCATGCCGGAGAACCCATGTCGGTGCGCGAGTGTGTGGCTTGCATCGGCAAGGTTGCGTTTGGGCTGCGCATTTGCCGCCTGTCCGTTCTGCTCGCGTTCGTTTTGTTTCGCGATTCGATCCATAGTACAATAGGACGCGATTGGAGGTATCGAGATGAAGCTGCATATTTCTCTGTTCCAATTGCCTGATGGCATGTATGTTGCAACATGCGCTGAAATTCCCATGTGCCAAGTGCTTCGCCAAAATAAGGGCCACGCGATCCAGGATGTGAAGAAGCTGGTCGCTAAGTTCTTGGCTGAACGCCAAGCCGAAAATCGGCCATTCGAGCCCGAATTGCGGGAATTTGAGATCGAGGTTCCAATTTCCAATTGACAAGATGCCATCGCTTTTGTTATATTTCTATACGTTCGCTTCATGCAACGGGTCATTAGCTCAATTGGTAGAGCATCCGACTCTTAATCGGCAGGTTGAAGGTTCGAGTCCTTCATGACCCACCAAAGTTTTTGCCGCGGGGTGGAGCAGTTGGCAGCTCGTCGGGCTCATAACCCGAAGGTCGCAGGTTCAAGTCCTGCCCCCGCAACCATGTGGAGCCGTGGTGTAGAGGCCTAACATGCCTGCCTGTCACGCAGGAGATCGCGGGTTCGAATCCCGTCGGCTCCGCCAAAATAAAAGGTCCCTCGCAGAGGGGCCTTTTATTTTGCTCAAAGGATGGGTTGGCCGCTAGGGCACTTACGACAGTTATGCGCATGGTTCCGTGTGCTGAAGTACATAGACGAGCAAAATCACCAGCGCAATTGCGGAAAAACCGGCGCTGATCGAGTGCGCATATTCCCAGTGATTACGGTACATCGTCCAGTTCGCCGGTAGGGTTGCCGGAGTCCATAACGCGATTTTTGCGTTAATCGGTCGGTTCCCGAACCAATAGGACAAAAGCGTTCCGAGGAAACACAATGCCGCTGTCAGCACTTGGACGATGTCTTTTCGATTCCGTAAAACGAAAATAAGGGTGCCAACGGTCACAATAAATCCAGTCATTTCAGAGATTGCGCCCACGATGGCGAACCCGCCGTAGAAAGTGTGCTGCACCGTGAGAAACTCTCCACCACGAAGTTGTCTTTGACCCGGTATTTCAAGAACATGTGTGAGCGTTAATCCGAGTGTTAACGCTGCGCATACGATGCTGATAAATGCGGGTACCTTTGGAAATCTGGTTTGTTCACGTGAAGTGTCGCTGACAAGCAAGCCTTTCATACGAATCACCTTTCCTATCTACGGATCGACGCCTGTTTGACCAGCCAAGCCAGTAAAGTGGCAACTGCCGGGAGAGGAAATCTTGCATGTGGCTGAACAAGGGCTGCCTTCGCCTCTGATTTCGGATCTGATGCTTCTCGATCTCTCTGGGGAGAACGTTTGCCGGCAAGTGCGGGCTCGTTCTTCAATTCCGGATCGCGTGGGCATTATCTTACGTCGTGCTCAAAACGGCCAACCACGAGTTGACAGAGCAGCTTCTCGAAGTGGGGATTTCGCATGGGAGAAATCTCGCTACCGTGATTCCAAGGCAGTCTGAACCAGAGCTTTGATCAACGGATGAACGATATGCCTGAACGCCGATCGCTCCGGTTGAAAGAGAGTGCCAATGAAGAAACGGTTGGTGGGAAGCTCCATGATCCGGACTTCATGGCTTGTATCTACGCCAGCGATCCTCATTTCGCTGCTCAAACATGGAGCGAAATGTTGGGTTCAAGCCATAGTTACAAATCCCGTACTGTTCGACAATCTCGTTTTGCCCATAAATGCTGGCAACCGTCGAGCCAGGAGTCAGGATGAATGTGTGATTCTGCTCACTCAAGAAGCAGGTCAGCGGAGCCACAAGCGCCGATGACGCGGTTGGATTCGTCTCCGCGTGATCAGCATCTCGCAATCCTAGAACGTTTCTCGCGTACTCGATCATCATATGCTGAAACCCACCGCACGTCCCGAGAAGTGGCACATCGTGCTCCCTCGCGAATTGAACTCCATGGAGCGCACCTTCCATACTTGCATACGGACTCGCAGGTACTAGCCAAAGTGCCTTGTAATTCTTTAGCGTTTGTTCGAAACCATTTTCGATAGAAGGAGTAGGTATCCACTCATAGTGAACCTGTGATGCTAGTTCGTCTGCGGCAAGTTGAATAGCTTGAGGAATTGCAACATGGGCTTTGACCTCTGGGTCAAAATCGCCGATAAGACCAATTGCAGGCACTATAACCACCCTCCCCTTTGATGCATTAACAACGTGAGAGTGTACGCTACGTGTTTTGTCCGTGTCAAGAAAATTCTGTCACTTGCGTTGTGGATATTCGGCTGACAACCGAGGCCGAGGGAGTGGAGGGATCTGCCGGAGTTGCTGGAGTTGCTGGAGTTGCTGGAGTTGCTGGAGTTGCCGGAGTTGCCGGAGCCATCGGAGCCATCGGAGCCATCGGAGCCGAATAAGCGTCCCTGGGCCGCTTAAACGTGTCGAATCGTCTAAAATGCGACGAATAAGGGGGGCACAGACGCTTATTTGCCTGAAACCGTGCCATTTTGGGGCGCCGGAGGCAAATAAACGTCCTTGAGCCGCCTATTTTCCTTCGATCCGGCCATGTCTCCGAAATAAGCGTCTCAGGGCCGCCTATTTGCCGGGTGCGTTGGCCAGGCATCGCGTTGGCCAGCCGTCGCGATCGCGCCGCCCGCCCCCATCGCGATCGCGCCACTAATTGCGAGCGGCCAGCCGGACGATTTCAGCCGCGGAGCCATCGGAGCCGAATAAGCGTCCCTGGGCCGCTTAAACGTGTCGAATCGTCTGAAATGCGACGAATAAGGGGGGCACAGACGCTTATTTGCCTGAAACCGTGCCATTTTGGGGCGCCGGAGGCAAATAAGCGTCCTTGAGCCGCCTATTTTCCTTCGATCCGGCGATGTCTCCGAAATAAGCGTCTCAGGGCCGCCTATTTGCCAGGCATCGCGTTGGCCAGGCATCGCGTTGGCCAGGCATCGCGTTGGCCAGCCGTCGCGATCGCGCCGCCCGCCCCCGTCCCGCGCACAATCCGGGCGAATGTCCTTTGCATCCCTCTGTGGGCTACATACCCTATATCGAACCACATCACCACAGAGGAGGATGCTTCATGTACGGTGTATTTGGCGGATATACGCGTTGGGCAGTTGTGTTCCTTATCATCTTCGTGCTGTTCTTCTTGTTCGTACCCGCGGTTCCCGCTGCAGCTACCAGCTGCTGACCGAAACGGCGACAGCGGGCGGGCCCGAGCGAGGGCCTGCCCTGCCGGATTCGGCTGTCCCCCGATCACGTTGGCCGCTTAGCGGCCATGATCCCCGAAGTTCGGAATCTTCCTTCAGCCTGGGCCCACGAGATCGCGCACGGCATCGATGGCGTGTGGATGACCCATCAGTTGGATGGTGTCGTATTGCTGCAAGCGGGTGTAGCCGCGCGGCACGATTCGTTCGTCCCCTCTGAGAATCGAGACAAACAGGATATCGTCTGGCAGCGGCAGATGGCGCATTCGTTTGTCGATCACGTCGCGCCTCACGACTTCAACTTGCGCCATGTCCCATCCGTCCGGCAGTGTGCTGCGGTCAATCACGATCGTCGGCGGCGCGTGTTCATGCGAGATCGGCCTTTGCTCTGAGCGCATCATGCGCGCGAAGACGGCTGGTGACAGGAAACTGGTGAGCACTGCGACGAGCGTCAGTCCGTTTGCCATGCCAGCTGAAATGAGGTGCGCCTCCACGCCGATTTGGGACGCGGCGATCACGAGACTCAAGCGGGCGCTGAGCAGGACGCCGCCGGCGATTCGCTTGCGCAACGGGAACGATGGATACGTGAACAGCCCGGGAATGATCTTGTTGGCGTACATCGTGAATAGACAAACGATGAGCGCGGTGTAGAAAGCGACGCCGGTGCCGAGTGTGCCAAATGAAAATTGCATGCCGACGTGGACGAAGAAGATCGGCAGCAGGAAGCCATAGCCAACGGAGTTGAGTTTGGCGGACAGCGCCGAATGGCGGTGATCGAGCAGGGACACGATCGCGCCCGCCAAGAAGGCGCCGATGATGGTTTCGACTCCGAGAATGGTCGACAAGACGACAAAGACCAGTATCAATGCGATGGACGCGCGCATGCCAAGTTCACTGGTGGCGTTTTCGACGACTCGGAGAAACGGCACACGCTTCGCGAGCTTCAGTGCTCGATAAAGGAAGACGAAGCAGGCAATCAGCACCATGATGAGGAGAAAGGACAAGGCGTTGCCTGTGGCGTGAATGGCCACGTAGGCGCTGAACAGCACCAGCGTCAGCATGTCTGCCAGAAGTGCGAACACGAGCGTGCGCTGACCGAACGCGGAGCCAAGCCAACCGTTGCCTTTGAGGGCCGGTGTGACGATGCCTACCGAGGTCGTGCTCAACAACAGGGTGATCACTGCCATGTCGTGAATGACGTGGAGCCATTTCAAGATGAAACTGACGGCGAACGACACGAGCAGTGTGACAGCGAAAAACAGCAGCCCTTGCAGCCACGCGGGTCGTTCCTTGTCCGACGGGCGTTCAAACAGAAGGTCGAAATCCAGTTCGAGGCCCGAGAGAAACATCAGATAGGAAAACGCGAAGTTGGCAAGAAAGTTGACTGTGGGAGTTGTTTCAATGAAGTGGAGCCCGTGCGGCCCAATCGCGAAGCCTAGTGCGATTTCAATCACGATAGCGGGCAGCATTCCGCGGAATAGGCGGATGGAGAGCCAAGGGCTGACAAACGCGATCAACGCCACGACCAACAGCGGGATGTAGGTTTGTGTCATCAGATCCCTCCATGACATGCTGCGGATGTTGGGATGGATAGGAGGACGCGTCAGTCGCGTCCTCCACTATGGCTATGTTGTCAGTTGCGGGATTAGGCTTGTTGAAAGGAAGGATCGGCGTACGGATGGGCGACCCAGCCAGCGGGATCGATGAAGAGGCGAATGGCGACGACCTTCCGCTCATCCGTCAAGGTAAAGAAGTGCGGATTGCCTTCGGGAACGGAGATCACGTCGCCAGGCGACAGCACGACGTCGAAGTATCCTTCCTCGCCTTTGATGACGAAGATGCCGCTGCCTGCCGCGATAACGCGCACTTCATCCTCTGTATGCGTATGGACCTGTTCGAACTTCTTGAGCAGTTCTTCCAAATTCGGCGTCGAGTCGGACAGTGAAATGACGTCCCACTTCACATAGCCTCGCTTCGCGCTCAGATCTTGAATGTCCTTTTCAAACGCCTTGAGAATTTGATCCTTCTCTTCGTCGCTCAGGTTGAACTTCTCACGCAGGTGCGAGGGCAGTTGGTTGACATCCCAGTGATCATAATAGACTTCGTTCTTGGTCAGGAAGGAACGAACGTCTTGTTCTCCGGAAATTTCTTGACCTGTATTTCGGACACGGATAACGGCCATCGACACAGCCTCCTTTATGAGGTACCGCTCGCTAGAGCTTTACGGATATCTTAAGATGTTACCCGAACTTTGTCTATGAAACAAAGATGTGGGATCCATGGCGATCGCCGAACAAGGTGCACTTGTCCACAGAATGAGGATTTTCATCCACAGGAAATTGTGGATAACCTTCATGGCGCCCTATCGAGTTTGCTTGTGTATAATGGCGAGTGAAGCGTCGTATGTCGGTTTGCGGATGGTTGGCTGGCTGTGGATAAGTGTGTTCGCAACGTACGATCGCAGCCTTTGACATACATACGAAGAGCGTTTTGCCAGAGGAGATTTGCCAGAGGAGTGACGTGTAGTGAATGAAGTGATTGCCACGTATCGAGTCCGTGAAAAGCGGGACAAGCTGGAGAGTCGTGCGCAGGGGATCGCCATCGGGTTGACGATTGGAACCTGGACAGAGCTGCCGGCGTCGCGGTTGGATCAGGTTCGAAGGCATTGCGGCCGCGTGGTCGGCATAGAGGTTCTCTCCGAGGAAAGCGACGGACAGGTGATTGCCCATCTGACGATTGGCTATCCCACCAGCAATTTCGACGGCACGTTCGCGTCGTTGCTGACCACGGTGTTCGGCAAGCTATCGATGGACGGCGAGATTCGTCTCGTTGGCTTGGAGATCCCTGAGTCGTTGGCCAAGCTCTACCCTGGCCCGAAATTTGGCGTCGCTGGCTGCCGCCACCGCTTTGGCGTGTATGGTCGCCCGCTTGTCATGAGCATCTTCAAGGCCTGCATCGGGCTCACGCTGGATGAGTTGGTCGAACAGTTCGAGGCGCAGGCCTCCGGCGGGATCGATCTCGTCAAGGACGACGAAATTTTCTTCACCGACGCCTACGCGTCGCCGGAGGAGCGAGTGCAGGCCTACCGCAGCGCGGCTCAGCGAGTCGCGGAGACGACAGGCCGCGAAACGGCGTATGCCGTGAATTTGACGGGGCCCGTCCACCGACTGAAGGATCGCGCGCGCAAACTGTCCGAGCTTGGCGCAGGTGCTCTGCTCGTCAACGCGATTGCCTACGGTTACGACGTGTTGGCCGATCTCGCAGCCGATCCCGAGATTCAAACGCCGATTCTCGCGCATCCCGCGGTCTCAGGCGCCCTGTACGGTTCCGCGACGCACGGCGTCTCTGGCGACATCGTGCTGGGGCAGCTCATGCACCTGGCCGGCGCGGATATGGTGATTTTTCCGTCGATGTACGGCTCGGTGACCTTGGGCGCGGCGGAGACGGAGAAGCTGTTGAATCATCTGCGCGATGACTCGGTTTTCGCTCCGTCCCTGCCAGCTCCTTCCGCCGGCATCTATCCAGGGCTTGTGAAGCGGCTGATCCGAGATTTTGGCGACGACCTGATCTTGAACGCCGGCGGCGGTATTCATGGGCATCCGAACGGTCCAGCCCAGGGCGGCAAGGCGTTTTTGGAAGCAATTGAAGCGGTGCAGTCCGGCGTCGAGCTGATTGCGTACGCACAGGATCACGACGCGCTTCGAGGCGCCATCGCAACGTGGGGCGTGAAGGAATGATGGTGCAGGTTGTCTGCGACTTTGACGGAACCATTTCGGAGCGGGACATGATATCCGCAATTATGGAAGCGTTTGTCCCTGACGAGAGCCGCCCGATCATCGCCGCCGTCCAGTCTGGCGCCTTGTCGGTTCGCGACGGGGTTGAGGCGATGTTCGCCCTCATCCCTTCGCACCGCTATCGCGATATCGTCGACTTCGCGCAGCGGCACACCGTGATCCGCGAAGGTTTTCCACAGTTTATCCACACCTGTGGACAACTTGGGTGGAAAATCGCTGTCGTCAGTGGAGGATTCGACTTTTTTGTCGATCCGGTTATCCACAGCGTATCCACAGATATCGCCGTGTATCGAAATCGAATCGACGCGTCTGGTCCGGTTTTGCGCGTGGAATGGGGACTTCCGTGCGATGGCGACTGCGAAGGAGGCTGTGGATTATGCAAGCCGAGCGTCATTCGTCAACTGTGCGGTGGGGGAGAGGCCGTCGTGGCCATTGGCGACGGTGTGACCGACTTTAAAGTGGCGCGCATGGCCGACTACGTGTTCGCCCGATCTCGCCTGCTTGACATGGTACAGGAAGAGGGCATTCCCCACGCGGAATTCCACACGTTCCACGACATTGTAGATGCGATGACAGACAAGGAGGCTCCAGTCCATGCCTACGTTTGAAGAGCAACGCCAAGAAGTGATTCACCTCGCGCAATTCTGCGCCGCGAAAGGATGGCTGCCTGCGACGAGCGGCAATTTGTCGACTTTGGTCTCCCGCGGGGGTGAGGCGCTTCAAATCGCCATCACCCGCAGTGGTGCGGACAAGCAGCAGCTGTCGCCGGACGACGTCCTGCTCATCGATGAACACATGCACGTATTGAACAGCGAACAATATCGCCCATCCGCAGAGACGAGCGTTCACGTCGAACTCTATCAGAAGCTTGAAGATTGCGGCTGCATTCTGCACGTCCACACCATCTACAACAATCTGATCAGCGAATTGTACGGCGACGGCGGCGGTGTGGATGTCAACGGCCACGAGTTGTTGAAAGCCTTGGGTCATTGGGAAGAAGATGCGAGCATTCGAATCCCCATTGTGCCAAATTGGGCGGATTTAGGAAGGTTAGGGCGCGCCGTTGGCGAAGTAGCACAGAAGGATGTGCCGCTCGTGCTCGTCCGCAACCACGGCATTTACGCGTGGGGTGATTCTCCTGCCGCGGCCCGGCGTCATTTGGAGGCGGCGGAGTTCTTATTTGAATACCTGTATCGTTTGCGCAGCGCGTAAGCGGCCAGGAACGCCAGCTCTGGCAATTGGCAAAGGGAGGCAAGGTTGATGTCACAAATCGAACGCCGAGTCGCTCGGGGCATTTCCATCGTGATCGGCGTGATTGCACTGGCAGTCTTCGTGCACGTGTTTCTCGATACACTGTTCCAGTACAAGCTCCACCAAGCCCTTGGTTACGGATCGACCTATCGCAAAATGATGGTCTTTCAACTCCTCACTCGCTACATCGGCGGCGTGATCGTCGCCTTGCTCGCCTACTTCCAGCTTCGCTTGTTTCGAAATCTCGTGCCAAGCATGGTGCTGAGGGTTGTCACGATTGTCGTTTGCTTCGTCGCCTACTGGATTGGCTATTCGTTGTTTCAGTTGGATCCAACGACGTGGTTCACGGCCTTCCACCATCGGCAGATTGGCCGCACGGATCCGATTCTGCACTTGGATCTGTCCTTCTACGTCTATTCCCTGCCGGTGCTGAACGCGGCCATCGCCCGTTTGCTCTTCCTGTACATCGCTTCCCTGGTGATTCATATCATCTACCTAGGGTTGCTGTTTGCCCTGCAGTTGAGGATCACGCGCGGTGAACCACTGACGGATCGAATCGCGCGAGTCGCCCGGCGAACCTTGGTTATGGCTGGTGTCCTCTTCGTCATGTTCGCGGCCCTCGCGTGGATTCAGCGATACGACGCCGTTCTCGCCCCAGGCAATGGCCAGTTTGTATCCGGTCCCGACTTTGTCACGGTCCGACTCGGCATCGATATCTTCCGAGTGATCCACGTTGTGTTCCTGCTGCTCGTGGCGGTGAGCCTGTTCTGGCTCGCGCTGCGACCTGGCATGCTGTATCGCGTCACCGATGGATTCATCCATTTTCGACGCAACGCTTTGACGCGGCCAGCCCAGGCGTTCGCGGGCTACGTTGGTTCCTTGGTGCTCACCGGGATTGTGACTGCGCTTGTCAACAGCCTGTACGTGCATCCGAATCAGAACACCGTCGAACTGCCGTATATCAAGGACAGTATTGACGCGACCCGTTGGGCGATGGGGATCTCTTCCGTCAAGACGATGCCCTTTCAAGGCACGAGTACCTTGACAGACGCCCAACTGCAGCGAGATCAAAACGCCATTCAGAACGTTCGCATCAACGACCAAAGCCAGACCTTGGCGGTCTACAATCAGTTGCAGAGCTTCAAGAGCTACTTTCAGTTTCAGAATGTCAGTGTGGATCGCTACGGCAAGCAGGAGGTCTACGTCTCCGCCCGCCAGATGGATCAGTCCCAATTGCCTGTACCCACCTGGATCAACAAGACCTTGGTGTACACGCACGGCTACGGCGTCGCCATCAGTCCCGTGAACCAGGTCGACGCCAACGGACTGCCGGATCTGATTGCGGGAAACACCCCGCAACAGACCAAGCCGCCCGTGCCGCCGTTGAAACAGCCGCAGATTTACTTTGGCACGATGGACAACGACGTGATCGCGCCATCCAAACAACCGGAGTTTGATTATCCGACCGGGTCCGCCGACGCCACGTCGCACTATAAAGGCGGCGAAGGACTGCCGATTCGGGGCAACCGGCTCCTCCTCGCCATCGAGGAAGGCAGCCTCAAGTTCTATACGTCGGATCAATTCACGAGCAAGTCGGAGTTTTTGTTTGATCGCAGCATCTACAAGCGCGTGGAGGATATCGCGCCATTCCTGACGTATGACCAGGACGCGTTCCCGTTTGTCGATCCGGCGACGGGTCACGTCATGTGGATGCTCGACGCATACACAGAGTCTGACAACATCCCGTACGGCGACACCTTCATGGGCACGCGGTACGTGCGCAACTCGGTGAAAGTCGTCATGGATGCGTACACGGGCAAGACGACGTTTTATGTCGTCAATCCGTCCGATCCGCTGATTCAAACGTACATGTCCATTTACCCGAACTTGTTTACGACGAACATTCCGTCGGATATTCGCGCGCACTTCCGCTATCCGCAGGATCTGTTCACCGCCCAGGCACAGGCGTTCACGCGCTACCATATGACGAATCCCAGCGCGTTCTACAATCAGGAAGACCTGTGGAGCTTGGCGCAGCAAATTTACAATCAGAACGAGACGGAAACGCGCGCGCCCGTCTATCAAATGATTCGCATGCCCGGTACGACATCGCCCGCCTTCGTCCTGAGCGAGCTGTACACGCCGGTGAACAAGCAGAACCTGAACGGCTGGCTCGTCGCCGACAACGGCCCCCAGCATTACGGAGAATTGCGTTTGTACGAGTTCCCGCAGTCGCAACTCGTCTTTGGGCCGATGCAGGTGGAGAATCAGATTGACGCGAATCCGTCGATTTCGCAAGAACTTTCCCTGTGGAATCAACAAGGCAGCCATGTCGTCCGCGGCAATCTGCTGCTTGTGCCCATCGGCGACGCGCTGGTTTACGTCGAGCCGATTTACCTGGTGGCGAGCCGGGAAAATTCGCTGCCGCAACTGCAATTGGTGATTGTCGATTTCAACCAGAAGGTATACAGCGGCGCCACGCTCGCCCAAGCGCTCGAAAATGTCGTCGATGGCATGACGGTGGACACAGGGCAGGGCCTGACTGCGACGGGATCGACCGGTACAAGCGGCTCCGGCATTCTGTCGCAAGGCGGCGGGACAAACGCCCCGAATCCGTCCGGCACTGGACAGGGCGCATCGCCAAGCGCGAACGGCCAAGGCGGTTCGGCAAGCGCGCTCGCTCAACAAGCGAAGGCGCTGCTGCAGCAATATCAGACCGATACCGCGAATGGGAACTTCACCAAGGCTGGGCAAGACCTGAGCCAGTTGGGCACGATCCTCAACCAACTCGCCAAGGCCAATGCGAAGTAGACGATCAACGCATCCACGAAAGGGAGAGATTTGGGCGGTACGCGTGCGGCGCAACCGCCCTCTCGTTTTAGGAGGGAAACCAAGGGGGAGGGTATCGTGCTCCAACGCCTAAGGGCAGGGTTATTGGGATTCATTTGGATAGTGATTCCGACGATCACGTGGGCGCGCGGTGGACACGGCGAAGGCGAGGGATTGGGCCGCGGTGGTGTCTTCGGACGTTCTGGCGGCGTACATCCTCCGGGTACAGGAACCAGCATTCCTGCGCCTTTGGCGATTTTCATCATCTGCGTCGGAATTGGGATCGCCATTGTCGTGAAAATCATGCGCAACAAGGACGATTGAAGCGGGCTGGCAGGGTGCAGCAGCGTTCAGGAAGTGATCGACGGCATCTGAAAAACCTGTTATAATTTCCTGAGATTGCATGAAGGGGTTGTCGAGACGAGATGAGAGGAATCTTGAAGGCTTTGGTGCCAATCGCGGTGCTGCCATTCGCATTTGCTTCGACTGTCATGGCGCAGACTGCCGTAACGCCGAAACAGGTCATTCAGAACACGGATACAGAAACGTACCAACAGCAAACGGTTATCGAGAAGGAAACCATCAGCTACCAAGGCCAGACGCTTCATGTCGCGTCGACCACCACGGACCAACTCGAGTTGACGAAGCAGGGTGTCGTCGAGATCGAAAAAGAAGTGACGAACGGCAAAGCGACACAAATGTATGTCGCGAACAACAAGGTGTACGAAAACACCGGTACGGGCTGGTCCATGATTGGCAAGTTCAATGGCAACTACTTGAACGAGATCGTCGCCTCCCAGTCGGCCGAATATCAGAACGCTACGTCAAAAGCAATCAAAGGCGGGCACGAATTTCGGGGGAACCCGACTCCGGCTGTGCTGCAAGCCTCCGTCACCGGTGTGCTGTCGGGACTTGGCCTCAGTCAGCAGCAGTCGCTCTCAGATATATTTCAAAA
>NZ_BCQI01000037.1 GCF_001544355.1 Alicyclobacillus acidiphilus NBRC 100859 | reverse complement strand
GGAGATTTTAGTTTAGAAAATAGTGGGTGATACTTAAATGTTTACCGGGTTTGATCTGAGAACTAATATCGACTTCAGTGACTATGAGAATGAGGGAAAAAGTCTCTTTGCACGTCATAGGAGGCAAGTAAAGGACAAACTCGATGCGTTTATGCTGAACGATGGTCATTTGGATGGCTCAGAGATGCAAGAGAACTGGTTTCCTCAAATGAATTGTGATGTGTTCATTTCGCACTCGCACAAAGATGAAAAAACAGCCGTAGGTTTGGCTGGTTGGCTCAACAATTCGTTTGGCTTGACGGCCTTCATTGACTCTTGTGTATGGGGTTACTCGGACGACTTGCTTCGGAAACTTGACGATGAATTTTGTCAAATAGAAGGACGTTTTACTTATAGTTACGAGCTAAGAAATTACTCGACAAGTCACATACATATGATGCTTTCCACAGCATTAACCATGATGATCGATAAGAGCGAGTGCGTCATTTTTCTCAACTCACCCAACTCTATCAGTTCCTCTGATGTAATAAGTAATCAGACTAGATCACCGTGGATTTACCACGAAATTGCCATGACGCAGCTTATCAGGCGCAGGAGTCTAAGCGAGTATAGACGCGACCTCCTCCAGAAATCAGAGAAAACGATCATCATGGACAGTGCTCACGGCGTGCCAGTAAAGTACAGATTGGACATGAAGCACCTGCATGAGATTACTGATAATGACCTGATTGCATGGTATGGGACGCAGCACTTAACTCCAACAGAATACCCCTTAGATCATTTGTACAAGCAGGCAGGAATCGGAAATGTACTCATAGAGAGTTGACCAATCAGGTCATGCGCGACAGCGGATAGAGAGGAGAAAACACTTGAATGTCGGATTTTAGTGAAGGAAAAATTCGCTACCTTGAAATGATCCAAGGTGTTGTTACTCGCATGGAGTCTAATTCCTTCTTTCTGAAGGGCGGGACGATAACACTGGCCGCAGGTGTTTTGGCTCTTTCCAGCGCGGGAATACATAAAAAATACGTGTTCATCGCATTCGTAGCGATTGTAGTATTCTGGGTCTTGGACTCGTATTATTTATCGTTGCAACGAAAATATCGACGATTGTTTAACTATATTAGGGTCGAAGAAAGTGCCCCGATTGACTTTGACATGAATTATCACAAAGCGGATCGATGGACAATGGGAGAGCAAAGAACATCGTTTTTATGGTGTTGGCTCTCACTTACAGAATGGCCATTTTACGCTGTGATTGCGGCAATTGTATCGATTCTGCTCAGTTTTGTTGTAGCTAAATCAAAATAGTCCATGGACGGGGCCGCGCTGCAGTCCAAGTACCACACTTTAGAATTTGCGTGCAATCACTCATAGGGGAACGGTAATAGCTTATCCAGAAAGGTAATTTACCTCCTAATAACTTCCGCCTAACAAATGTTTTGCATTATCATATCATCATGCGCCTGAATTGAGAAGGTGAGTACGAAGGAGAATAATCACATATGTTTAAGGATGATCATCCCAACTACAAAAGTTATGACGATACCTTGTATCACGTTAAAGACGTGCCGTCAGGACTCGTAAGTGCTATACAAGGACTCATTGTGCGAAACTGCGAGACTGATGGGGAGTTAAAAACAGTTGTAAATGCAATCCTTTTGAGAATCCCGACAGAACCATCACAAAATTGGGGTTACAGTTGGCTTGTAGAAGAACTGGACGGCGCGATGCGACGAATTTCCCAAGGTACTTTTCATAAATTCATGGATGCAATGGTGGATGTATGCGACGTTTTAAAAGAACCATTTGTATCAGAGTTAAACGAGGAGTTGGAAGAGCATGACTTCGGATATTTTGTCGAATCATCCTTCCCAACTGGGTTCCATTGGATGGTTCGTGACGAACAAGAAATCATATCAGATGAAATTGAAGAATCTCGTGACGAAGTTAAGGACATCTGTCAGCAAACACAAGCGCACCTAACCCAATCATTAACAAACATTATGAATGATTCACAGCGGGCACGAAAGGATGCCGTCAGAGACGCCATGTCGGCAATGGAATCTCTTGTAAAGAAAGTTTCTGGAACGGATGATATTAAGGAGGCGGTCAAATACCTACGGGCACACGGCGAATGGGGTAATAATGATATTTTAAAAGATGGTTTGTCCATTTGGAATAAATTACATGATCTGTACCCTGATGTGCGTCACGGCAATCCCGACATTACAGAAATTGAAAAAGACGAAGCAGCCTATTGGATAGAAAGAATATTAGCCTATATAAATTTTATTGCGCGCCGTTATCGAACCGTAAGTCGTTAAGCATACTGAGATACCCGTCATTCGTATGTGTTCCACTCAAAACAAATTAACTGATACCGCGGAAGATTAATCATTAACCCTGAATCATCGAATCGGGTACAACCTCTCCTCCACATCATCGACGCTCCGTCCATCCCGCTGTATCCTCGTCTCATCAACGGAAAGGAGCGAGATGTCAAATGTTCATCATCCTGTGCGAGAACTGTGGCGCGGAACAGCGTTGGGGCGAAGGTGTGACCGTGGGTCAGGGACGGTCATCGAGGTGGCGGATAAGGCAGTATTGTGTGAATGTGGGGCGGGTGTGGAAGAGGAGAAGGGAACACTGGTCGAAACCCCCATAGTTCCATAGTAGACTTCCCTACCGCTGTACGGCCTTGATACAATAGCTATGCGAAGTGGTATCTCAAAAGGGGCTGTCTTACATGCCGACGTTCCAATACGGCACAACAATAATTGACTATCATCTAAACCACAAGCCCACAAAAAAGGACGTTACTATCGCCGTTGACTGGACAACTGGCGTTTCTGTTGTCGTTGCTGAAAACATTGACCAACATCGAATCGAAACCGTTCTGCGACGTAAAGCACCGTGGATTCTGCGTAAACTCGCTGAGTTCCGCGAAATCAAGCCGCTGTCCACACATCACGAGTTCAAAAGCGGTGAAAAGTTCCCGTATTTGGGGCGGCAGTATCGTTTGAAGGTTATTGCAGTGGACAAAGCTTCGGACGTGTCGCTGACGTTCCAGAACGGTCGTTTCATCGCAACTGTACCGAACTCTTCTAGTCCATCGTGGCGTCAGGAACGATTGCGACTGGCGTTTCGTGATTGGTACATCACGCATGGGGCTGCAAAGATACATCAACGAATCAAGTTGTTTGCACCACGTTTGGGGCTTGAACCGTCCAAAGTTGTTGTCAAAGACCAGCAGGCACGTTGGGGTAGCTGCACAAAAAACGGAACCATCAATATCAACTGGAGGATACTGATGGCACCGATGCGGATTGTGGATTATGTTGTTGTTCACGAACTCGGACACATGATTCACGCTGACCATTCGTCTGACTTTTGGACGGTCGTTTCCTCGGTCATGCCCGATTACGACGAACGTAAAGAATGGTTGCGTGTGCATGGTCCGACGCTGCAACTGTGACTCGGTATTATAATTCCATGCTGTTTAGTAAGTCTCTTAGCTTAACCAACTCATCTTTGCTTAGCGTAATTCCCTTGCCCATCTTGTCGTGTTCCGGCGACCAGTCACGAATATCGTATTTGGGTTCCTTATCGTTCCAAGACATTAAGTTTAATTCTTTCTTCCAGCCTTTGTTCGATTCCGAGAGAACACCCACTGCTTCTTTGATTTCAAATTTAATATCTGCCATCGCAAGAACCTCCAATTAGGCTTTGAAATGTACCTTAGCCAAGTTCATGATTTGTTGCGTGACCGCCTCTAGTTTGTCCGATGGACACTTGGCGGCACGTAGCTGTCGTTTGATACGGCTTCTCATCTCTCGCTGCACATCTTCTTTTGTCGTCCAGTCACGTATTTTCTGTAGTGCTGAGACGTCCTCCACAACGATTTGCGTCAGGTCGGTCAACTGTTCGTCGTCATGGCTATCGGACGACAATTCTCTACGCAACAGGTCGTAGAAAGGACGCTGTTCACGAACGATTCCCGATGTCGATTGAGCGGCATTGTAGCCTTGTATGTCGTCCCGAATCAACTCTTGAAGATGTAGAACAAGCTGAACAGTTTCCAAACGATGTTCCTTCCAGTCGACAATCAACTTCTCCAGCTTTTCTTTCAGCGACATGTAATGAACGGGGTTCTCGTCCAGCTTAACTCGAATCTCGTGACGAATAGCATGTTCCATTTCTGACGCCTTGGCTTCGTCTGAAGACATTCCGTCAACGTACTCCATGAATCGACTGCTTAGAATGTCAATCGGGTCGTGCAACACTTCGATGGCGTTTGCGCGGACGTGTTCCTCAATCAATTCCTTCACCTTTGCCCCACAGTCAGAAATGTCCATTTCCTCGTCACGAAAACGCTGTTTGGCGGCGAGTCGAACCTTGCCAAGAAACTTCAGGTCATCACGATACGGATTTGCTAATGGACTAGGCATCACCAAGTCCATACTTTGCGAAAACCGTTTGAAGGCTAGGTCGAACTCTGTCCGAACGTCCTCTGGTTCAAGCACCTTTATGCACGCTTCCAGATTGTCAGTATTTACATGGTCAAAGAAACGCATTGCCGCTCGGTGACGGCTCTGTAGACGTGGCACTTCTGATTCGACTGGCATCATAACGCCGCGAATATCCTTCTCATGGAACACGTCCAACGCTTGTTTCAAGAACGCGGATACACCGTAATAATCGACAATCAGTCCATAGGTCTTTCCGTCGTAGGTACGATTGACACGGGCAATTGCCTGTAGAAGATTGTGTTCACGAAGCGGTTTATCTAGGTACATCACCTGTTCGATTGGAGCATCAAAGCCCGTCAACAGCATGTCGCAGACGATGATGAACTGCAATTTGTCGTCAGGGTTCTTGAATCGTTCGATGTAGTTTTTCTGTTGTTGCTCCGATAGATGAAACTGTTTGATTTCATCCTTGTCGTTATGCCCCACTGAGATAATGACTACGGATTCGGGAGCATTCAACTTATCCAACGTCTGTTTATACAAAATCGCCGTTTCACGATTCACCGCGACGATTTGAGCCTTGAAGCCGTTCGGTGCAATATGTTGTTCGTAATGCTCGATGATGTCCATGCAAATAGCTTCAATACGCTTTGGAGCGGCTGTAATCGCCTCTGTCGTCGCGTATTTCTGTTTGATGCGTTCCCGATCATCCTTTTCGTAATTTGCAAACATGCGGTCAAATAGGGCGTCCAGTGAGCGTCCTTCGATCTGGAGGTCAGGCATTCGGCTTTCGTACAGAATGGGAACAGTGGCTCCATCATCAACCGCCTGCTGAATCGTATAGGTGTCGATGTAAGTACCAAAAGTCCGTGTCGTACTTTTATCTTTCTTATCAATTGGCGTTCCCGTGAATCCGAGATAACAAGCGTTAGGCAATGCTGTTCTCATGTTCGTTGCCAGTCCCTTGTACTGGGTACGATGGCTTTCATCTACCATCACGAAGATATTGCTATCCGTACTCAGAACTTTATCTACTTCATCCTCGGCTTCTTGGAACTTCTGAACGGTCGTCATAATGGTCTGACCAGAACCAATGCGTAGCAGATTGCGTAGGTCAGCCACGCTGTTCGCCTGCACAGGATTCGGAAAGCCACAACGTCGGAATGTGTTAGTGATTTGCAAATCCAAGTCCCTACGGTCCGTCACAACCAAAATCGTCGGATTTTGCAACCTAGACTCACGACGTAACTTGACCGCAAGATACAGCATGGTCAAAGACTTTCCGCTACCTTGCGTATGCCAAACCACGCCACCACGTTCATCAAGCGATTCAGCATTAACGACTCTGTCGATAGCTTTGTTGACGGCACGAAATTGTTGGTAACGTGCCAGTTTCTTAATGGTGCGTCCACCTTCGGGTTCATAGACGATGAAATTCTGAATCAAGTCCAACAAGTTACGTTTGGTCAACATTCCTGCAACCAGAACGTCTTGCGGCTTCACTTCGCTGCCCAAGTCTGACAATGTAATTGGGTACGAGTCTTTCCATTCGCCGTAATGGCGCAGTTGGGCTTTGATGGTCGAATACCTGGCTTGTTCTCCACACGTACTGATAAGGATTTCGTTGTAGTAAAAAAGCCGTTCTGCATCACGTTGATACCGTTCCAGTTGCTTTACGCCCTGACCGATAGGACTGGTGATGAACGGGCTTTTACACTCGATGACCACCAATGGCAAGCCGTTCACGAACAGAACTACATCAGGAATGATGTTGCCCGTCACCCCACTGACCTTGAACTGGTTCACGACAAGAAATTCGTTATTGTCGATGTTGTCAAAGTCAATCAAACGGACGGTCTGATTCTTCTTACCCTTGCCCAGGTCCTGTTCAACAGAGATGTAATGAACGAGGTCGTCGTGCATAGCTTCGTTTGCTTCCATCAGACTGGCGGCTTCAACATGGGTAATGTCACGGACGACCTTACGCAAGTTATTCTCGTCAATCCACGGGTTAATACGTTTAATGGCATCACTTAGACGCTGTTCAAGAACAACGTCACGTAGCGTCTGACGCTCCCCTTCAAGATAGGAACCGTGAATGTACGAGTACCCCAACCGTTTCAACTGTTCGATGATACGATTCTCGACCAGTTCCTTCTCGTTCCAATCGTGCGTCGTCATACAGACACCTCGGACGGTTCATCGACGTTTACACGGACGTTGCCTGTGAGTAGAACTTGCATCAACCCTTGTTTGAAGATGACTAGGGAGGACAAATACTGTTTTTCGTTCGCTATCCGAGCATCAATAGCCGAGATTATCTTGACAATTTTAAGTTGCTCTTCCACATGTGGCATAGGGATAAAGAAGTCACCGACTTGCTTAAGACTTAAATTGGGCTGTGCTCCTGCTGTAGAAATCATTTTAATTTGGTGTTGGACTATAGAGCTTAATAAAGTGTAGAAAACAAAACGAACATCCAGATTGCCTTTGCTCAATCGAATAATGGCTAGAGCCTGATTTGTGTTTGCGGGGAGAATGTTCGAAGTCGCAACAGCAGCACGTCCTAAAGCCCCAGCAATCGAAAACAAAATATCTCCTTCTTGAATCTGCGACCTACTTAACTTCGCATGAGCATCAGTTGAAATCTTTGCGAACTTATCTTCATGAAAATTACCATGCTCGTCGATGCTTTCAACCTTTATAAAATTGATACCGTTCTCACAGTAATTAAAGCCATAAGTCGTAGGTGTTGTTCCTTTGGTAATTAAGTTAGAAACCGATGACAACCGAACGACGCCCCACTCAGCCGGAATCTCCCCAATCTCCGTCTGCTTGAACTTCGTGTGACCAACGCCCCGGGTCAACAACTGCTGCATCAAGCCACGTTTGACAACTTCGGTTTGGTCGATGACACGTTGCGTGGCGTCGATGGCATCGTCAACGGAAGTTAGGATGGCAGCGACTTTACGTTGCTGAAATAGGGGCGGAAGACTGACTTCCAGTTCATCACGGAAAAACTCGTTTGGAACACGTTGCCTACCAGTAGTCCCAACCATTCGTGCAATCGCTTTGTTACGAACATTTCCGTCCTTAACCATGTAGTAGAGGAACTTTGAATCCAGTTCGTCTTTTGGTGAAAGCACGATGAACTCAGTTGAACCGAATCCAAATTCAGTCGTTAGACCTTGAACTAATGCAGTCTTGCCGTTCTCTGTACAAGGTGTAATGCGCGCAAACAGTACATCGCCATTTCTGAATTTAGAAGCACTGGTTTTTTTGTATTCCCTAATTTCGATATTTCGAGGTTGTGGAGAGTCTTCTGCGACAGAAGCCATATCAATGAATGAACATATTTCACCGTCTGCGATCTTGTAGGTCGGATTTACGTCGCAGACCTCGTGAAAGTACACATTCTTCCAAGCGTCGTCGTTCATTGGAGACTTACTCACCGTAGCCCAACTCCTTAAGGTAGCCGTTCATCACGAGTTCAACCTGTTGACGTTCTTCCTCAAGGCGTCGCAACTCGGCAATGGCGTCCTCAACGTCAATCTGTTCGTCCTCGTCAGTGGCGTCGATGTATCTGGCAATGTTCAAGTTGTAGTCGTTCTTACGGATTTCGTCCAAGTCAACGACACGGCAGTATTTGTCCACGTCTTGCCACGCATCATACGCAGCAACGATTTTCCGAATGTCCTCATCGCGTAAGAAGTTCTGGTTCTTGCCCTCTTGGTAGTCATTTGCACCGTTCAAGAAGAACACCTTGCCACGTTTGCTAGCGTCTTTCTTACGATTAAATATCAGAATACATGCTGGAATACCCGTACCATAGAACAGGTTTGACGGCAAACCAACGACAGCTTCCAGCAAATCTTCTTCCAGAATTCCCTTGCGAATGGTTCCTTCTGCACCACCACGAAACAGAACACCGTGTGGCATAACGACGCCAGCTTTCCCTTCGTGGTTTAACGTCGAAATCATGTGCTGGACGAACGCCAAGTCACCCTTATCTTTCGGGGGCAGACCGAAACGGAAACGTCCATAGCCGTCCGACTCCACGTCCTCACGTCCCCATCCCTTGAGACTGAACGGTGGATTCGCTATGACACGGTCATACAACATCAGTTCGCCGTCCTGAACCAACTTCGGGTCACGAATGGTATCGCCCTTCTCGATACGATGGTCACTAAGTCCGTGCAACAATAGATTCATCTTACAAATTGCCCATGTATTCAAGTTCTTTTCCTGTCCGTGCAACGTCAGGTTGCGTGGGTTGCCACCCGTAGCCTTGATGTAGTCAACTGACTGAATTAACATACCACCTGACCCTACTGTTGGGTCGCAGATACGCATACCTTCTTGCGGCTTTATCAGCTTAACAATAAGTTCAACGACCTTGGATGGCGTGTAAAATTCTCCCCCCTTTTTGCCTGCATCGTCCGCAAACTGCTTAATTAGGTATTCGTAGGCACGCCCTAACATGTCTGGTTCGCTTAGATTGGCGTTGGACAAGTCGATGGCACTGAAATGCTGGATTAAGCGTGAAATGGTGGCGTCAGGTAGACGTTCCTTGTCGTTGAAGTCAATCGTAGCCAACACGCCTTGAAGCGTCGGGTTCTCTTCTTCAAGCAACTCAAAAGCGTGGTTGATGGCCGCCCCAATGTCCTGCGTCTTCGACCGAATGTATTCCCAACGGGCATGTTCTGGGACGAAGAATTGGTGTTCGTCGTGGTCGTACCAACCGTAATCTTCGCCATATTCACACTGAATTTGCTCGGCTTTCTCTACGAAAACGTCGTTCAAACGCTTCAAAAATAGCATCCCAAATATGTAATTTTTATAGTCCGACGAGTCGATGCTGCCTCGAAGTATGTTCGCTGATTCCCAGAGGTGGGATTCTAGTTGTTGTAGAGTTAATCTGCTCATGTGCTCCTCCATTACTACCGCGTAATACCGCCACCTCTATTATGAGGTGGGGTTCAGCGGCAATTCAATGTTTCCCTTCACTATCCTCGGCAGGGTTGTTATCCAATATCCATGCACATAACTCAACCAAGTTGGCCGTCAGATGCAACACAAACGAGGTTTCCTGCCGATGCGGTACAGCACCCTCGAAGTGGTGGTACGGGCCACTCCAATCCCAAATAGCGTTGATCAGCTTGTCCAGAGCATCGAGCCGGGAATGACTGCTTTCAGGCCACTTGTTTCTGAGCCGTGCCAGCATCGATTCGACCTTCTGTTCAAACGAATGTTTAGGATCAGGAGGAACTTTCCAAGCCGAACTGAGTACCGTCACGACACCCTCAACTACCTTGCGGCACTCCCCGATGCAGTGTTCAAAATCCCCACCGCGAAAATCTGCGTTCGCCTTGTCGAATCGTTCGACAACCTTTTTCCATTCATCCTTCTTCTTTTTCAAGTCGATCAAGGGAAGCTCGACAATATGTGCACCAACACCCAATTGAGTCAGTAACTTTACCCACTTTTCTCGTTCAATCCGTATTTGCTCAGGGTTCTCACTGGCGACTCCAACGATTTCTTGCTGATGCCACGGCATTTTGACTTCTTGACCGTTTTGAGTTTGAAATGAAACTGGAACCGAAGCTCCACTCTTAACTGAAGCCGCCCCATGCAGAGTACACATTCCGATTAAATCCGAACCTTTTCGAGCATCTTCAATCCATGCTACGTCCCCCGGTGCAATGGGGATTTCAAGCCTGATGTCGTCACTTGTGCTAGGTAAACTCGCCCACGGCACTAACAGAGTTCGTTTCGAGTCACCAAAACTAATTCTTCCTGAAACGCCAGCAAGCCTTGCCTGTCCTCCTGCAAACACTGATTCAGCGATGTGCGATGTTACTTGTGCGGCGGTGCACTTGCAATTCATTGACAGGCGAGTGCCTGAGTTGTCCGACACAACATACATATGGTCACTGTCAAACTTGATTTCAAAATAAACGGAGTAGGTGTACCCTTCTCCGATGCCTTTGAGCCTAAACGTATTTACGGTCACATTCATCACCTACATCATTTACTTTCGGTGCGTTAGCCAAGTTACGATTGCGGAACCTAATGGTGCGGTGATTCACGTATTCTTTTGCATTACCTCACTAAAGCGAGACAAAATCCCACCCTTGGCCTGTTCCGACCCTTCCATTATGGCCTTGATCTGTTCCACTAATTGACGCAACTCTTCTTCGTCGGGCGTTTCATGTTGGTCAATAAGTGCCATCAAGTCTTGAACACTTGTGCTGTAGTTAAGTGTGGCCGTTTGCTGATTGCCGATGATGGAGCCGGGTGAGTTATGGATATTGAAGGTGGTCGAAGAAGAATGCTTTACCGACTCCGATTTTCTTTCACGCTCGGTCAAATAAAACGCCTTGCGCTGGAACAGTTGTCCCGCAACAACTTCAGGCGATGCTTCTTCCACAAAGAGCAATTCTTGCGATACCTCGCTCCGCAAGATGTCTCCGTCTTGAACATCCGCGTTTGGATACAGTCCAATGTAGTTCCGTTTAGGCGAATCTTCGGAATTTCTAATCCCCTGAACAGTCCCCACTAGCTCGTCATTCCTGATGACCGCAAACCGTTCACCAGCAATCTGAATGAATTCCCCTATATCAAGTGAAATCCCATCTCCTAGTGGCATAAGGATGCAACCCCCTTTATTCGTCCTCTGCGATTGTTACCTGAACTCGTTCACGTACCCAGTCTACTTGCTTCGACAGTATTCGTGATTGTATGTGGTGAATCCTCTTCGAGTTCCGCACTGTGTCAGTCTGGGGTCTACCCTACTATCACAATTCATGATCCTTGTCATACCTGACCGGATAGGGTAAGGGGGCAAAATTAACTGACACCTGTAAGCCCGCCTCAAAGAACTATATCTGACAGGTTGGAGGGATTTCCGTTGGTTGGGCAGACAGTTGGTTACGTGCGGGTATCTTCGCTTGATCAGAACGAGGATCGGCAATTAGAAGGTGTTGAACTGGATTGCAAGTTCATGGACAAACTCTCTGGTAAAAACACTGAGCGTCCCGAGTTGCAACGGATGTTGGTTTATGTGCGACAAGGAGACAAACTCGTAGTACACAGCCTTGATCGTCTCGCCAGAAACCTTGCAGACTTGCTCTCGCTGGTGAAACAACTCAATGATAAGGGTGTCGAAGTTCACTTTCTCAAAGAAAACCTGGTGTTCAACGGGAACAACAACACGCCAATGTCCATGTTGATGTTGTCAATGTTGGGGGCATTTGCAGAGTTTGAAAGAGCGTTGATCAAAGAGCGTCAGCGTGAAGGAATCGAAATCGCAAAGAAAAAGGGGGTGTATAAGGGCCGCAAGCCCTCGCTCAATAAGACGCAAGCTGAGGAACTTCGCCAACGTGCGGCTGCTGGTGAACCCAAATCTGCCCTCGCGCGGGCCTTTGGCATTAGTCGCGAGACTGTATATCAGTACCTGCGATCTTGATTTCTCGTGCCGCCCGCACTTTTGTCATACATGCGACAGATGGATGGGAGGGATAAACGATGAACAAACAGGAGCTTATCAAGTCAATTTCAATCGGTGCTGGCGTTTCTCGCGCACAAGCTGAACGAATGCCTACGGCTATGCAGGAAACGGTATCAAAGGTATTGGCACGCGGCGAAAGAATCAGCGTGCGTGGCTTTGGCACTTTTGCAATCAGTGAACATAGTGCCCGTCGTTGCCGCCATCCGGTTAGCGGCAAAGTGATGATGGCTCCTGCTTATCGGACGGTGCGCTTCGTGCCTGCCTCGCAAATCAAATCGCAGTTAAACTAATCATCGCATCAAGGCCGTCAGAACTACTGGCGGCCTTTTGCATGAATGAAAGGGGAAAGACCTGATGCTACGTGACAATCTATTCGCATTTGCAAGTGGCAGTGAAGACCGTTTTATCATCACACGCAAGAAATCCCACTCGTCGCAGCATGGTTTTGCACAAAAGGCTTGGCTGCATACGACCTGCGGCCGGTCGAGATTGACGGTGACGCACTCTACGAGGGGTATCCAGATAAGTGGCGAGGGCAGTTAGAGGTGACAGTGCCAGAACTGTTGCCACACTTGTACAGATAACAAACACCCCGCTCACGGCTCACCTAACCGGGTGCGGGGTTATTCTACGTGGTTTTTCCCGAAAGTTCTGTTCCGTGCTCACCATTCCGCGAGTTCTTCTTTGTACTGCTCAATGCGAGTCCCCACAAATACAGGTTCGAGACTGTCAAACGGAATCCAGTCGAAAGGAATATCCTCTCTTTTACAGTAGTCATCAACTATGTCCGTTACGTCCTCTGCAAGGTCAGTCTCAAATAAAACAAAGTCGATATGTTCCGTTGTTTCAATGTCTATGTCGTCACCATGCTGAATCATATCATACAGCTTTGTCAGGGCTGCGAAACGATGGGAACCAGTGACAAGTCCCGATTTACTATGGAAAAGGATCGGTGCCCCTTGCCATCCGTTCGCTAGAAGAGACTTTACCAACTCATTAACCTTGTCCGCCTCGGTTGTTTTCCGCGGTTCTAATTTGCAGAAAAACGCGGCGGTCGTTTATGCATTGATATTGGATATTCATACGCTTTTCGTGTGCTACACTTATTGAACTAAGGGGCAGGTTAGTGACAAAAGAGGATACGATAAATTTCCTTCGAAGTAGTTAGTATATGTCTAATTTTGCAGTAAGAGAGGACATTCATCATGAAAATCGTGAGTGCCTGTTTGGTCGGTTGTAAGTGTAGATACGATAATCAATCTGCTTTACATTCAAAAGTCGAGAATTTAGTTCAAAGTCGTCAAGCAGTGCCTGTCTGCCCTGAGCAATTCGGAGGACTCCCGACTCCAAGGAATCCTGCAGAGATTGTAGGCGGAGATGGATTTGATGTACTTGATGGCAATGCCAAGGTTATCGATAGTGAGGGGAATGACGTCACACAGGAGTTTATTGACGGGGCTTACCGAGCACTAAACGTTGCACAGACTATTGGGGCAACAACAGCCATTCTTAAGAAAAATAGCCCCTCCTGCGGAAGTGATTTGATATACGATGGGTCTTTTTCTGGTATGAAGAAGGAAGGAGTGGGCGTGACTGTTGCTCTATTATTACGTAATGGACTAACGGTTACATCCGAAGATGGCGATTAACAAGGGGGTCTCATAGGAATTGCTCTTGAACTAAAGGGGGAGAATGTCCGAGAAGGACTCGGACTCGTTGATACATATATATACATTATTGGTTCAGAACTGTTACTGCGTTAGCGGGCAGAAATGTGTAATTACAATCTTCTCAGAAAAGAGGGAATTTTGATGAGTGAAGATTGGAAGAAAGATAGGTTTGGTGCAATTGAACGTAATGAAAACCCGATGGTCCTTACCAGGATGAAGAGTGGCTATGCAGTAATTGGGGATACTCAGTTTCTTCCTGGATATTGTGTTCTATTGGCGTATCCAAAAGTTAATTCTCTTGAGGATTTGAGTTTGGAAGCCAAGACGGATTTTTTGCGAGATATGAGCTTGTTGGGAGAAGCGGTTCAGTCTGTGTGTAATCCAAGGCGAATGAATTATTCCATTTACGGAAACTCAGATGAATTTCTGCATGCTCACGTTTTTCCAAGATATGATTGGGAACCAGAAGAGAGAAAACCTTATCCAGTTTGGAAGTACCCAAGAGAAATGTGGGTCATGCCAGCAGTACAATATTGTGATGAAAAGCATTTATCTTTACGACAACAAATTACTGAGAAACTCACCGCTTTGATTGCGAAGGATTACAATTTTGACTAATGAATTTGAAACATCCTGTTTCTGCTATCCCATAATGACCAAAAGCTGACGGTGGATTTTGTCCAAAGGCTGACGGAACGGGTGTCCACAATGGTGAACCAGTCAAGGCCGCGTAGCGTTTATATAGCCTTGACTGGTGACTCTTGCCTCCCACGCTCTTGCAATGTCCAGCAAGGCATTGCTGGACCTGCCTAGCGGCGAGCGATGGGGTGCAGGGGGCACGCCCCCTGCGTTTCCCCGTATGGGGACGGAAGGGGATAATGCCCTAGAATTTTACACTGAAAGTCGAAAATCCATGTCCAATGAATGTAGTGAAAAGGCTTCATTCGGTCAAAATAGTTCGACACAGGGGTTTTAGGCTTCCCATTGTGATAAAAACGGACATTATAGCCCATCAAGAGAATCGTCCGCAATCGCATCACAACAGCGTTCGGACATATATGTCGTCAGATTGAGGACAACCTACACCGTCAGCCTTTGGACAAAATAGCTTAGCAGTAACAACATCCTTCTTGAACTATAGGGGGCGTTAACGACATAAGGAAACGCTGACCAAATTGCATAAATATAAATAACGCGGTATATCGGAGCGCCGCGTTTTTCTGCATTTTTAAGTTGCGGAAAACAGCCTCGGTATTATTTATCTCCCTCATCCAATCAATGTCTGCAAATGTCGCCAACTTTTATGCCTCCCTACTGGCAGACTCTCCGTTATGTCACGCTAGCGTAATGTAGTACACCACCCCTGAACGGACGGCTCACCGAACCTAGTGTGGGGATTTTATGTTCTACTAGCTTACACTTGTGCAGCAATAGCTATTTGCTTGCCATCATTAACTCCAGATGAATAAACAACTTGGAAAAGCGTTCGCACTATGGCGTTTTCGAGTGCCACGTAAGCATCGTTATGGCGCGACCACTTTTCTTCATCACCACCAAGCAGTTCCATGATTTCTGCTTCAAGAAAACTGCTGGCATCTTGGTATTCCTCGCTTTCATACACTTCGTCCATGATCGCTTCGCAAACTTCGTCCGTTAGTACCATCCGTCCCGTCTCCCCAATCGTCTTAGTATTGTACCGCCGTCTGGAACGGCGATTCGATATGCGACCATACTATAGCTTGTCTCATAGCTTGTCAACCATAAATAACTAAATATGTAATTTATTGGGTCATAATGACTCTATGATTGATTTGCAGGCATCACCGCGACTAGTGTTCAAAAGTCCTTTGTGACACCCTTGTGACCAGAGTGGTCACAAGGGTGTCACAAGTAAAAATGCTAACCCTTGAGTCTCTAGGAAGAGATTTTTGGCATTCCTTACCACCGGGGTGTTTTTGGTCAAAAAAGCGGGTCTGTCGGTCACAAAAAAATGGAAAAGATGAACGCGGAAACCCTTGTGGCAGTAGAGGAGATACAGGAAAAATATCCCTGAATATGGCAAAAAATCGCGCTTTGTGACACCCTCAAAAAAAAATGTGCATATACATGGCTAGATCGATGCTTATATAGGGGGGGTGAAAGATAGGGAAACCAAAAAAACATCTCCCGTGTGATAATACAGACACGTCACGATAGGGTGTCACAAACCCCTTATATATATAATATCTATGGAAATAATATTATATATATATCTTAGTGCGAGTAGTATTTCCCCCTTTTTCGCGCCCTCGCCTTTTCCATTTTCCTGTGACCGGAATCATCCTTTTCGTGACCAAGAATCGTGTTTTTGTGACCGAGATCGGGGTGTCCCGTGACCAAGATCGATGGTTTTGTGACCATGATCGCCTGTTTTTGCAGTTGAACAAGGCAGCAAAAGTGAAGACGCAGGAAATAAGTGCGGTGACTTGTCGCAGGGATCATGCTCCTTGCAGTGCGATGGCATCGCCAATGTGATTAGCTACGGTATACCTCCTAGCACGTCACCAGACGCCCATATTTGGCTGCTCCTGTGATTCTAAGCAGGTTTCAGCCACTTTATACTAATTTGCATATCAAACCTCTCAAAACGGACGAAAAGGCCGTAGAATCAGTGGTCTTGGGAGAGTAGGCCGAGTGGGGAGCGGTTTTGACGGGATCAAAACAAAAACAGCCCGATTCCCCACTGTTGTGCGAGAAGCCGGGCTGTTTTTATAGTTTTTGTAGTCAAAGAGCGATGAAGAAAACCTTGTTCACGCTTCTTCGGAGACACGATGCAAGTTCCTCTAATCCCTCCCTTCGTTACCCTGTCAATGCTGCACACACAGCCTAAGCCTAATTCTGTAGGAACAGCGACTCAGTATCCTTTGTTGCGGTCAGGCACGAGAGTTCCAAATCCTCAGTAGCATCATGGGCATTGCGGGATTGTGGGCAGTCTCCTGTCGGGACACACAAAGATATGTGTTGACTTATGAAAAACTGTTAAAGTATGTTGTAGTTGTGCTATTATTTAGCAACAGGGCAAACCTATGGGAACGTAGGGACGCAAAGCCACGGGTCTAATTGATTTGATCAAAAGATAGCCGGGCTGCAACTATCGCCGCAACTTTTAGGTGCCCATGTTGTATTCGTGGGTATTTTTTTGTGTAGATATTAGGTGAGATTGCAGCTTTGTTCCGGCAAAAGGGAGTTGCATTTTGTTCAAAGTTCTTTTGCCATTTGGGCTCACACTAATCGTCGTGATTTGTTTTTTTGCGATATTTACGAAGTGGAAAACCTTGCGCTAAGAAGTTCTCTATTTGCGGGAAGTTTTTAAGTTGGTGGAAAACTCTAAGGATATTGTCTATTACTATGAAACTAAACCAACATTCAAATATCGATACCTAAGTCCCGCGATCGAAAAGATATTGAGTCCTAACTTAGTTGAAGAGAGTATGAAAAACCCATATACAGCTTTCGAATTAATTCATCCCGATGATTACCATGTATTAAGAAAGAAAGTAGCTGGCGAGTTAGATTATAGTAAACCAATTGTGGTTCGGTGGAGAAACGATGAAGGGCGATATATGTGGTTCGAAGAGTACACTACACCGATATATGAAAATGGTGAAGTCGTTGCAATACACGGTATCATCAGAAATATAGATGACAAGGTATCCCTTCAACAACAATTAGAGTATAAGGCACTTCATGATCGATTGACGGGTATGTACAATCGTGAATACTTTGAATCCCTAATGGACAAGTACGACAAACACGAAAATGTTCCAATTGGGATAGTAGTTTGTGATTTGGACGGGCTAAAACTTGTAAATGATAAATACGGACACAAAGACGGGGATAAGTTAATAAGAGAAACGTCTAACATATTACAGAATTTTACAAGAAAGAACATAACCGTTGCCCGTATCGGTGGGGATGAATTTGCAATATTGTTGGTCAATGTTGACCCGTCCGATACTGAACTGTTTATGACGAAGATTCAAAATGAAGTTGACCTTTTCAACGCAAAAGGCACATCGTTTGAAATCAAATTATCAATAGGGATCGCATATAGTTGTTCTTCACTGGGCGAGATGGAGGCGTTGTTTGTTAAAGCAGACACTGCAATGTATGAGGACAAACATAAAAAGCGACTCGTAGGAGCTAAATGATTAAACACGAATCACCAGGGCAACGTATTGCTCTTAAAAACATGAAGAAACGCATCACTCAAACCGTGCACTGTACGTTTCGTGCCATCCGCGGAAATTAGTTGTACTGAATATGGTACTTTTACACCTCAAAACCGAACCCGTTAGATGGGTCTGGGTTACTCCATCCCGGAAATGAAGTAGTCGTCGATTGGAACGTGTTGGCTGAACCTGCTGTGCTAACACTCATCGGCTTACACCTCCCGTAGATATTCAAAAAACCCCCGGTCACAGGGGTTTTGCGCAATGTTATGGGGTGACGAAATATCCGCTGTCTGACACGGTTTTTCCAATCTCTTTTGCAGGGATGTTGTTAGCCCTCAAGAGCGCAACCACCAACGCTGTCCTAGAGGCTTGATTGCTGCTTCCTTTCGCCAACGTCTGGTCGGCCCGTGCTGTTTGAGTTTGGTTTGCAGAGCGAACATGCGTCTTGACCCACCGTATAGTCGCTGGTGTGATAGCCTTGTCGTCAGTGGTGTGGACGTTTGCTGCTATGGCGAATTGTAACTATAGGTAAGGCTGAATCCTTTGCTTCATCTGCTTGCACCGTATATGTACTTTTGCGGCCCCGCAGCCGTATATCCATTGATAGACATGGGGTGGCACGTCTTGCCTTTGTCGCCGCTGTATCCTCCGCCGCCGGCCCAGACTTGCACTTGTGGGACATCGTTTGCAGTGTCAGCCGTCATCTGGGGCAGGAGGACGGTCATTTTGTTGCCATCGACGATAAACTGAACTCCGTCAATGTACTTGATAGCCGCCGCCTCGTTAGTTTGTTGAACACTCAGTGACACGTTATGTGTGCCGTTGTTCCCGATTACGCCTTGGGAAGGGCGATGGAGCAACTTGAACTCGTTTTTACCCGTCTCCGAATACCCATCCTGTAGGAACTTTAGGTTTTTGAGCATCTGATCGAGCTGGGTCGTTGTCAAATCCCCGCTGGCGGGAACTTTGGCATTGATTCCAAGCGAATTTGCCAACCCGACTACGCTGCCACCCTGTGCGAATTGCAGATTGTAGGGCGTAATGCCGAGCCATTTGCGTAAAACTCATCAACATCACTGGCCGTGACTTTATCGGAACTACCGAACTTTCCCATTGAGTCGGCATTAAACTTGTGCGACAGTTTGGGTGCCGTCAGTGCAGCGATAATGCCTGCATCTTTTGCCGGGACATCCTAGTAACTCGATGTGTTAGTCGGCTTTACATCGAGAAGCTGTGCCAACTGCATCGCCGCGTTGAGTTTGGTTTCCGTTTTGGCCGCAGAGGAGGGCTTTTAAGCGGCGAACGCTGTCGTACTTGTGATGGTACTGAAAACAGCGATTGCGGCGACTGTGCCCGAAAGTACAGTCTGTACAATATTTCTTGGCATCTTTGTCCCTCCTTCATCCCAACAAGTTTTGTATGACAAAACTACAATGACCCCATAGAAAAACGCGCTAATTTGGTGCTAAAAAGGAGATAAAAAGGCGTTAAAATGGGTTCCTGATTCTCCTACTCGCGCCTGTGTCTCCAAGGGAGAATTGGTTCTACGATAGAACGTCTCCGGCGTTTTACCACCTCTCAGGCTTTGCGTCTTGGGGGCTTGGTTCTTCGACTCACCCTATCGCTACTTCTGTGTCTCTAAGGTACTCCGCTACCTGATCCACGTTACAAACATCAAACCGAACCTCATCACTACAGAATCTTGTCACCCTGCTACGCAGGTACATCTCCCGTCGCTCTGAGCCTGCGACGAAAAGCACCCTCGACTGCCCGGATTCGCAAAGCAGTCGCGTATAGAAGTGGCAAGTATCTGATAACTGCCGACTAAGCCTCATGCCATCGTCGATGTCGAGATACCAAGTTGAGTCGTTGACTTTAACCATCGCTGACGGGATTTGTCGCTTCCCTGTAGGACATTTCGGCCTACTAAACCACTCCCATCCATCCACTCCAATTTGCTTCACGCAATGACATAAAACGTCAGAAACGGCAAGGTGATACGTGAGCCGCGCGGTGACGGACTTTTCCGTTGTGTCCTCTCCAACCTGCCGCAACCCTCTTTTGGTTAGCAAGTAGACGGCCTCTCCTTTTCCGGCTGTATAAACGGTTCGCAAGAATCTACTCCGCCGCAGTTCTTGCAGTACCTGATCTACTCGGGCACGTTGGACGCAATGTGACAGTAGATACAGCAACTGGTCACGCCTGATTGCCACCCCCGTTCCGATCAGCCTCAAAACGCGCTCCTGTGTGCTGAAATCATTGTTTGGGTTGAGGAATTTGAGTAGCATCAATTATCATCCCGTTCAAGTTTTACTATGATCAACAACTCATCGCTTCGTTTTTGGTGCTACAATATTTCCGCCCTCATCCTCACGCTGTTCCTTGGCCTTTGCGCCCGTGGAAGTAGCGGGCGAGGTTTTTGGTGACAAATTCGCACTACTTTTATCCACATCGCTATCCACAGGGTTATCAACAGATGGTTGTGGATAAGCGTACTTCGGCGAATCTTCGTCCTGTGGCCATTTTGATTTTGGTGCGAATTTGTCGCTAATTTCAAATCCCTCTTGTATGACTTGCCTCACCACTGCCATCACCACATCTGGGTGAACTACGATTCGTTGGTCTTCATTTTTAGCGTTAAAAACGCGATCCTCTATCAGTTGTGCTGCCATGCTACTCATGCTCTCGTTGTTTTGCTCTGCCAGCCTTTGAAACGCCTCATAGACTTTTGGTTGCAAATAGATGTTAAGTTGGCGCGAACGCTTCTCAGGATCGGGTTTTCGCGGCATTACCACTGATTTCAACCTCCTACTATTTCGCCTTTGGTACGGCAAAATCGCCTTTTGGCCTTTCAGACCATTTTGGAATCCAAATATCGGCTGCTTGAACTCGCACGTATCGCTCACCCGCAGGTCGATTCAACCGTGGTGCAAAATCAGTGCATTTTTGAGGCTTGGGAAGCTCAAGCGTCGCCGCACACCAATAGTCACGGCCATTTTTTCGCATGAACTCGCACTTATAACAGTTGGGGCGCGTCACCTGTTCTGCGGCTCTGCTACCTCGTAAAAGCCGCGAGTCGCTTCGTTCCCATAGCTTCAGGTCACGGTTTGCCACTAAACTAGCGAGTAATGTGCGCTCGTTCGTACAGTCGTAAGCCACATCACACACTGAGCCATCGTGGTTGCTCAAAACCGCGTTATCACCGACTGCTACGGTTACGATTTGTCCATGTTGGATATGCCACTCCGCAGCATCGGCGGCTATGCGAACCCGTTTTTCGAGTCTTGAGTGCCGCGTTGCTCGTATGTAATTGCTCATGCTGGCGAAGCAGTAAAAACCTACGATAGAGCGTGTTTGGTACATCCTGTCGCCTCTAAGTTGGATTGCAATTGGGTGTATCAGTGTACAACCGGGTTCAATTGGCCGAACGTAACACCGTTCCAATAGCTCATCCCAGTCACCGGGTCTACTTGTTCGCACGATTGCTGCATCGAGGTCGATTAGCACGTACCACACGCCCTTTCAAATATGCCACTACTATTGCCACTACATTTATTTTCGCTCTTCTGGATTGGAAGATCAAGTCTTCGTGTTTAACTTTTTCCTCCCCCTTACCGGACGCGGGTTTCCCGGTCGCTACCAAACAACGCGCATAGCGGTTTTCGCCCTTCCCTACGATGATTCGCAGGTCGCAAGGGTCACGGGGCTGCAAGGGGCGGGAAACAGTGTTTGGCGGGTGCGGGTTTGCTGGTGGCGGTGTTACAGGGCGTGATGTTATTTGCGGCATTTCGTGGGGGGATTCGAGGTTTTTGGTGCGAATCGCAGTTGAGGGGCAGCGCAGTTGCGGTGACGGCGGTTCAGGGGTGACGGGCATGGCCGAGGTGCAGGGCGATGGAGCGGCGGAGAACGGGGCGCAGGGTGGGGGGATGTGTCATTGATTGCAATTCAAAGAATCGCTCACAGAGCAGGGACATTTGGCACTAGAATAGGGACATTTACCCTCATATCAGGGACATGCAGGGACATAAAAAAGCCTAGAAAGTCGCATTATATAAGGAATTTTAGATCAATGTCCCTATGTCCCTACTGCAATCACTATACATAGAGTGCGAAATCTCTTTTTCACAGAGTCACATCCCTATCAATGAAACAAAATAAAAATACAATACATAGACGTACATCCCGGAAAAATTCAGGGACATAGGGACATTGCGACAAAATCGCCCGCTCGTCCATGTCTCCGTAGATCGCATGTTATTTGGGATGTCCCTGCATGTCCCTATTCCACCCCAAAATGTCCCTATCGGTGTCCCTGATGACAAGTTAATGAAGCTGTCAAAATGGTAGAAAGGAAAGACCCGCACCGTGAGTAATGGTGCGGGCTTGAGGACTTTGGGTTTAGATGTCGTTGTCACTTTCAACCGTCTGCTGATTACTTTCATCTCTCTGCTGGTGGCTTTCTTCGCCGCCATCCAAATCATCGAGGCCGAGTGATTCTAGCGGAAATACCAACATTTTCCCAAATGGCTTCTTCTCAACAGGGTCAATCTTATTAACCTTTCGAGTTGTTTGGCCTTTGTCTTTCACCAAGATGTCAGCTTCTTCCCACTCCGGGATCAAGGCACGCAATGATTTTTTGTATTTACCGTTCACAAAGTCCTCCAAACGCATCTTGTATAACCCAATGCACTTTACCCCATCCACAGTAGTAATTGCCCCGATGTAGTAAGACGGGATTATAGGTTCTTCAACACCACCGACAAGCCGTTTAGGTTCGCACCCTCGTACCTTTCCAAGTTCCGATTGAACCCAGTCCCCGATTCGATCCAACAAGCGCAGCGAGGTGTTGTTCTCGCGTTCATAGCGACGTTCGTCCGCTAAAAGTTCGTCGAAGACTTCCTGTATTCCAAGCATCCACTTATCGGTGAATTCCGCAGGTATCCGCTCGAAGTCAGGATAGGCGTAGCGCATTAGGTATTTGAGTCCGAGGCGTACCAATCCGACAAGTTTCCGGCGACGGTTCACGCGACGAGCAATGTCACCAGCAAGCGGCGGGACTTTAATTTCGGCTATTTCTTTTTTCAAATCAGCCGACACTTTGTCCTTGAATTTTTCCCAACTCCAGCCGCAATCTGCCAAAACACCTTCCACTAGTGCACGGCCACCATGTCCATGATGTTTCGCAAACAACTCAGCATACGAGTCTACACTAGCAGCGATTTCAGCATCGCCCGGCGGAACAAGCGGATTCACGGTCAGAAGTCTTGCACGGGGGCCGTCATCTGCTGAATCCGGCAAAACTGATGCGTTGTTTGCCATCATGAAAGTACTGTGTAACTGATTTGCGTTGCGTAGCCCGCCTGTTTTTGCACCGAGCAACCGCGTCCCACCATCACCTAAAGCGTGGATGATACGTTGAGCGTCAGCAGTTCCCTTGGTGTTGTCGTTTAGTTGCTGTGCTTCAACAAAGCCAACAGGAAGATCAGACATAGCATACAGCACTTCACCGATTGCAAACGAGGTGCCATCTAATGGCCTAATGACAGCAGGGTTAGCCCACGGTGCGATGGAAAAATTCAAGGTTTTGCTCTTCCCGACACTCGTTTTCGCAGATACGATTTCTGCGCAAAAGCCAAAGAACTCTATGGCCTGTGACTCGTTCGCTGCCCGCACCAAGAACGCAGCAGTCATAACACCGAAAGCAAAGGCCGTCTTCGGAAAGTCCATCAACACCCCAAAAACTCCGCTCATTTCAGAACCTGCGTCTCCCTTTGAGCGATAGTTGTCCATAAAGCTCCGTGTCCCCGATTGAGGTGCAGGTGTTATCTGCTTTGCTCCAACACTCTTGTCAGGCCATACGAACGTGACATTATCATCCTCGATGTGCAGGCCAAGCCGCTCTGTTTGTAGGCCGGGGGCTTCGCCAAACGTGTTGACCACAAGATCGTTGCACTTGTTGATGTACTCTGCCATGTGCGGAGCGTTCAAAACAGACAGAGATTTGTCCGCCAGCTTTCTCACGGTGTTCGGGTTAGTAGCCACGCTAGGCAACTCAGTAATTTCCTGCCAACCTGCATAACGAGTTCTGTGCATAATCACCATGTGCGTCTCACCAGTGTTGATATTCAAACGCGGCGCGGCGACGTAGACAGGTTGACCACTCACCTCTTCCTTTACAACATCGTTCCCTACAAAAACGACCTTAGTAACACCCTCATCTGAACAATCAAAACCCTGGGCAATTGGCAGGTGATGATGCTCCACTGGTGCGTCTGGCCAGTATTCCCCGACAGTCCCTTGGTGCTGCTTAAGTTGGGTCGCTTCATGTTCCGTTGCTGATTTGACTGCTTGATCAATTGTTTTGGTCGTGTATCTCGCCTTCTGACCTTTTGGGCGACCATCACACTCCGCTGACATTAGACGAGTCTGTTCTGCGTTATAACGTGTCGGAGCCAGTCTTTTGATAGCTGCCAACACCCTCGCAACTTCTGGCATAAGATTGAACGGGTCGTCTCCGTTTCTGAGTTTCTCTGCCAGTAGAAGGGACTGCTCAAGGTAAGGTTCGAGATTGTCAATGACCCGGAACCTCAGCTCGTTCCCCGCCCCCGCGTCTCCCGCGTGGGCTTGTCCAGCGTCCTTGGTGGTGCTGGAATCTCCTTCGTAATCGTCCTCCATCACATCAATCTTTGGAGCGGTGGCCTCCATGCCAGCCGCAACCTCGTTTACTCCTTGTAGTGCCTCCATGTAAGCCTCACGCTCCTTCTGATGTGCTGTGCGACGCTGTTCCAGTTCTTCGGGTGTCGGTGGTGGTGCGCCGAATGGGCCGGGTTTACCGAGTTCCCTGTTGTATGCGACCCGGACGTGATACGCCGGGTTCTTGTCCAATTCAAAGAGTGGACAGTTTTTGCACTGTTCCAGTGGGTGATCTGCTTGCGCTCGATGGCAGCTACGCGGAGCCAAGTTAGCTGTCTTTTCCCACTTCTTCGATGTGTCATCCTTATTGTGACGGTCAGGATCGGCAGCAGACCAGTCTTGAAAAATCCCCTCGTCATCAGTCATCGCGTGGCCCCAAGATGCCATCGTCACCCAGTCTTCATAGCTGACATCTCTCGCACCTGTTTCAGATGTGAAATACTCCAACCGTGCGCATAAAGACGTAGCTTTTTCGTGTATAACCTCAAGAGGCACATTATCCCAAGGTCTTGTATCTCTTGGCTTATCCGCATAAGTACGAGAGCCACTAGCGTTTTTGATAACATCGATCAAAGCTTGCGGTGCTTGTGCGAGTGGTACTTCATCAGGACGGCACCCTTCCATCCACTCATATCGGTTTCCGGACTTGTGTTTTCCGGGCGGTACGACCACGTATCCGCGATAGCCACGAACATCAAGGCCCGGATAAGCACCTTTCAGGTTTACTGAGTTGGTGATATGAGTGCCATCTTTTGGCCACAGAAAGTAGATGTGAAATCCCCCGCTGCCTGTCCTTACTCTTACGGTGACTGGCAAGGGGCCAATTTCTGACTCCAGTTTCGCTAATGACTCGATACCGCCATTTTTGGGGTCAACGTCCAAGACCCAGATTCCTGATTCGGGGCCACAAGCTAAACCCCAATTCGGGTTTCTAAACTGCTGTAACCACTTAACAAGCTGCACCAGATTAGTTGTCGCTTGTTCATACCATCCGTAAATGCGCGGATGCTTCCCCTTATCTTCGCAGTCATGCTTCCCGCAAGTACATTCACCGTCTTCACGGATAGTGTGTGTTGGGAACAAACGCCATTTGAGATTCGCGAACATCGCGAGTGAGGTCTTTTGCTTTCCGGATAAACTACTGGAGTCACTATGACTCGTTGTTGACTCTTCCCCTACTACCGTGGTATCGTAAGAGGCAATAGAGGGCATACTGTTATCGTTTGCGCGTGACATATTTACCCTCCTACATTAGTCCGAAAGTCCTGCTGGCACAGGTTTTCGGAACGAAAATCGACTTGCTTCGACAACGAGAGTGGACAAAAGTGACAGGCTTTGCATCTGACCATGCAGAGTCTGTTTTTCGTTTACCTATATGGTTAAGGCTTGTCCATCACAGCGGGCTTACATCACCCGCCTACAACTTTGCGCCGTTGTTGTGGACGTTTGCTCTTGGATTCACGAAGTTCACGAATCTTGGCATGTTCCACTGCTGCACATGCAGCAATCCACATCGCGGCGGGGCCGGATTGAGTTGCAACATCCTGTGCCCATTGTCTCTCCCTGTCGTCATCGGTCATCAAGGTGTAGGAGGTCGGTGTAACAAATACCCGGCAGCCCGGTATTTCAAAATCATCTAGCCTTATCCATTCTTGTTGCTCCTCTTTGGCCACCGTCATCTCCCCCTTCCCTTTCAAAGCCTATGCGACTACGGTTTGACCACTTTCGCGGACGAGTTAGCTAACTTTGAAGAGTTCCTCGAACCTAACCGAAGGGAATACACGAAGTACCCCAGATACGAACCGAGAACTCGGATTCCTCCGCTGATTTACCACCAGCGACACATAGCTCGGATTCACACTGATCTCTTCCGCGAGACGTTGTTGACTCCACCCCCTTTGTGAGAGCAGGTCGGATAGCTTTTCTGCGTCAATGTTCAACATAAGCATCACCTGTAAATAATGTATGTTGATACGTTTGCATATACTAATCTACATTTCACTTTACACATTGTCAAGGCATTATGATAAAATGTGTTTGCACGTAAGCATCACCACAAGGGAGAGTAACACATGCCAGCCAAAACCAGTGCCAATGTCACAGCGGTTGCAGAGCATATCAAAGACCAATTAATGCAAAGTGGGATGAGTGTTCGACAATTAGCTAAGGAATCGGGGATAAACCAGTCACATATCTCAAGAGTGTTGAACGGGCACGTCGGTTTAACTCCCGATTTTTTGAGGCGACTAGCACCGTATTTAGTTGGTACGAGCTATCGTGAACTGATGCGCGTGGCAGGATTCATTGACAACGCAGGCGACGAATCAAAACCAGAGACAATTCAAGAAGTAGAACAGCATATATCCAATTTGACTGCGGATTTATTAGCATACCTAGCCCAATATTCAGAACTGAAATTCGCTCCTGCTACGAAAACAAATGCACCACAATTAAAGTCCGAAATAGAAACTCAAATATCTGTTGTGAAAACTCTGTGGAGTGCAGTGAGAGAAGGGGAAGGTGCTAATCTTCTAGGTTTCATGCGAGATGATAACCTTCTAACCTTGGCTTCTGATTTGTCAAGATTGAGCAAATCCCAAACAGGAATCATCCGAGCTTTGGTCGAGGAATTCAGGAGGTAGTAAGATGTCAGGATTTCCAACCGACTTACAACACGTCGCTATCTACTTGCGCAAAAGCCGAGCAGACTTGGAGGCAGAAGCACGCGGCGAAGGAGAAACTCTATCAAGGCACCGTCGAGCACTGCTAGAGATGGCTAAAAAGTATAAATACAACATCCGAGAGATGTATGAAGAAGTCGTAAATGCCGAGTTTATCTCTCAGCGTCCTGTGGTTCAACGCCTTCTTCAAGATGTTCAGGATGGCAAGTACGAAGCTGTTCTAACAATGGATATTGATCGTTTGGGACGTGGGAACCAAATCGACCAAGGTATTATCGCAACAACATTCAAGTACAGCGAAACCTTAATCATCACTCCCCGCAAGGTCTATGATTTGCAAGATGAATTGGATGAAGAGTGGAGCGAATTTGAACAGTTCATAGCACGTCGCGAATACAAGATTATTGCGCGTCGTCTTGCACAGGGACGCAGAATGGCTGCAAAAGAGGGGAAAAACGTCGGTCGTATTCCATATGGATACCAACGCGGTGACGATCTACATCTAATTCCTGACCCGGAGACAGCACCTATTGTACGACAGATTTTTGAGCTTAGAGCACAAGGCATGGGCCGCTACGGAATTGCTCACTGGCTTGACGACCGTCATATTGCTCCACCTGCGGGTTCAGGCATACGCAAGGCATGGGAAAGCGTTACTGTCCGTGACATCATAAACAATGAGACTTATCTAGGTCGGATTATATTTGGACAGGTCAAATATGTGAAAACTCCCACTGGTGACAAACGAAAGGTAAACCTTCCACGTGAACGGTGGATCATCGTCGAAAATGCTCACCCGCCGATAATAGATCAGGAGCTATGGGATCGTGCTCACGCTATGCAAGACGCTATGTCTGCCCACAACGCAAAAGACTACAAACTAAAAAACGCCTTGGCTGGCTTAATCCGATGTGGAAATTGCGGCAAAATCATGGTGCGGAGAAATCATCAAAACCGTTCTAAAAACATGCTTTTGTGCAATACGCATCGATGCAATACGCGAATCGGGCGGTATGAAGATGTAGAGGCGTTGGTTTTAGAGCAGTTGGCGGCTCTTTCACGCGCACTTCCACAGCAGGATCAAAAGAATGACCGTAAATCCACACAACAAGACGAGGCGGCACTGTTGCAGCGAAGGATCAAAGGAATTACCGAAGAAATCGCGAATTTGGAAAAACAACGCGAGAGTCTTCATGATTTTCTCGAAAGGGGTATCTATTCAATAGAGGTATTCATGGAGCGCAGTAAGAATATCGGAGATCGGTTGGATACAGCCAACAAGGAACTAGCCGAGGCACAAGCTGAACTAGATGGGCAAGAGCAAGCAAGAATACAACGCGACAAGTTGCTGCCCGCAATTGCAAATGTGGTAAAGCAGTACAACAAAACGAAGGACATCGAGGCGAAAAACAAACTCTTGAAGTCAGTCCTTCGTGAAGTCCGCTACTACCGCCCTAAAGAATGGCCGTTGGAAAAGTCGTTTGAGTTGGAATTGTTCTTGCGCATTTAGAGGCTCCTTTAGTTCGTTCATGGATACATGATCCGAGGTTTTATTCGTACTTCCACACTGCCTTCACCTTCCATCCGATTCGGATTCCTATTCAAATTTTTCAAACTTGCCAAGGCCAAGGGCCAACATTCCACAATTGTGTACTCGTCGTGTCCCCAAAGTTCGTGAGCGGTCCGAATTGGTTCTCAAAATTCTGCACGATCATTTGCCTTTGCGTCCGAAGCTCGTTGTATTGTCGCATGGCTTGATTGTCTTCCGGGTGCGTGTCCAGATACAGATTCAGTTCCACGAGCGAAAAATCTACCGACTGCAACTGCTGAAGCGCTGCATAGTAGGCATCGTTCATCTTGTTATCCGTCATGTCTGACATCTCCCAACACGCCAGTATAAGGGCTGTGGACTGGCTGCCACAGTGTGCCATGTTTTAACGCGTCTTCCGGAGAAAATTGCTGCATTCCGGACGGTTGAAAGGTGATGTACTGATTTGGCGGGACCATAAACGCTTTCGGGAGGGCTGGGCAAGGATGAAGCGGACTGTGAAATGGCGCAAAACTTCTCCATTGTGGATCCAATCTACGTGCCTCCTCGTATCGGATGCGTGACGCTATATATGTAAGTATTCACGTCGATCAACACTGCTATACTCAGAGTAATCTTGCAGATAGCAAAAGGAGCGGATTTTTTAAATGAATAGAGATGTTGTTGTCATTGGAGGAGGAATTGTCGGAAGCGCGGCAGCCTATGAATTGGCCAAATCCGGCGTTCAGGTCACGTTGATCGACGAAGACAAACCAGGGCGAGCCACGTCTGCAGGGGCTGGAATCATCTGCCCAGGAACAAGTTTTCGCGCGCCCATCCATCACTTCACGCTATCTGGGCAAGCGGCAGGATACTATCCCGTATTGTTGGACGAACTTGCGAGCCTCGGCATCACTCACACAGGGTATGAAACGGTGGGATGCCTCTACGTCGCGACAAACGAAAACGAGGCCGAAAAGCTGCCCATTCTCAAGACGCTCATGGAAGAACGCAAATCGTCCGGCATGCCGAATATCGGCGATCTCGCCATCGTCGACAGCGAGGAGGCGAAGCGGTTGTTCCCCGCCATCGGCGATATCCATTCCGCAATCTATCTCTCAGGCGCGGCAAGACTTGACGGACGGTTGCTCAGACAGTCGCTCATTGAGGCCGCACAGAAGCTTGGAGCAAACGTGATCGCCGGAAGCGGCGTGTTACAATGCAAGGACGGTAACGTGGAGGGCGTTCAGGTTGAGGACCTCATCATTGCGACGGATCGCGTGATCCTGGCCGGCGGCGCATGGTCGAACCAGTATCGCGACCTGATTGGCATCGACATTCCGATAGAGCCTCAAAAAGGGCAGATCTTACACCTCGACATGCGCGAAACCACGTCGAGTTGGCCCGTCGTATTGGGCTTCCACTCGCACTATATGCTGACTTTTCCGGACCACCGGGTGGTCGTGGGCGCGACCCGAGAAACAGGAAGTGGCTATGACACGGAAGTGACCGTCGGCGGCGTTCAGGAAGTTGTGAACGAAGCCTTGCGCATTGCGCCCGGTCTGTCACGCGGCCGCGTCGTGGAGGTACGAGTGGGCCTCCGTCCAGCTACGCCAGATCTGCTGCCAATTCTCGGAGAAGTTCCGAGTGTAAAGGGGCTGTATCTCGCGGCCGGGCATGGGGCAAATGGCCTTACCGCCGGCGCCTTTTCGGGCATCGCCGTGTCGAGACAAGTGATGGATGTCGAGGTCGGGATCGATCTCGAGCCCTATTCCATCCAACGATTCGAAGCGTAAGTTGAACTCGCTGCTGGTCTCGACCCGGCACCAGAATGGACGCAGGACAAACTCCCAAGGGCATTATGCCCTCGGGAGTTTCGCGGGCGAAGCGTCAAGACACCAACAGTTCACTTGCGTCCGCCAATTCTATGCCAAGCGATTCCGCGACGCCCGGGCACGTCACCTTTCCGTATGCGGTGTTCAAACCGCGCGCGAGCGTGGGATTTTCAGCCAACGCAGCTTCAATGCCAAGGTTCGCGATCTGTAACGCGTACGGAAGCGTGGCATTGGTCAGAGCCAAAGTGGCCGTTCGCGATACCGCGCCGGGCACCCCACCCATCAAAATCCCTGCCCCACCGTAATGATTCTCCAGGATCTGTGCCGCAATTTGAGGAGCCATTCGACCCGCGATCTCGCTCATCGGCATCAACAGCGGCAACGCGCCAGACAGCGTCTGAACCGTTTCATAGCCGACGCTGACCATACCGCTGTGGATCAACCTGTCAAGGAGCAGCGGTTCCGCGGCCAGATGAAGGTACGTGAATAGAATGAGGTCTTCGCGAAAATATCGATATTCTTCGCTAAGCGGCTCTTTCACTTTCATGACCATCTGAGCCATGGACCAAACTTCGTCGCCCGAGGTGATTGCCGCGCCCGCTTGACGGTACGACTCATCCGAAAACCCAGCACCGAATCCCGCGCCCGCTTCGACATAAACAACGTGCCCGGCGGCAGTCAACATTTGAACGCCGGCAGGGGTGATGGCTACACGATTTTCATTCTGCTTTCGTTCTCTTGGAA
>NZ_BCQI01000036.1 GCF_001544355.1 Alicyclobacillus acidiphilus NBRC 100859 | reverse complement strand
GGAATGCGTGAACACATCTGCAGGGCGGAGCCCGAAGCCGTGTGAGCGAATACCTGAGCGCCAAGCGGTCCGGTGACCATAGCGGAGGGGAAACACCCGTACCCATCCCGAACACGGACGTGAAGACCTCCAGCGCCGAGCATACTGAGAGGGAGACCTCTTGGGAACGTAGGTCGTTGCCGGGCGAGTGACATTTGCGGGTGTGGCGGAATTGGCAGACGCACCAGATTTAGGTTCTGGCGGGAAACCGTGGGGGTTCGAGTCCCTTCACCCGCACCATAATCTCCAAGAGGGTGGCCATGCTGCCCTCTTTTCCATTGGTTGCAGAAAACGATGGACATGGCCGCCAAGAGGCTTTGAATGACATAGCGGTTGACAAGGATCACAAGCTGGCGTGGCTGGTAATCCCGCTGCCTGTAAAGGTCGTTCTTAACTCAGCAAGACCGTCAACTGCGTATAAATTGCCATAATGATGTACAAACCAAACTGCCGGGGAGATCGTCCAGTTGCGTTGCAAACACGCAATTCGTGCGGTTTCAAGAACACATTTCCGGTGATGAAAAATGCAACGTAAAATTAAGTCCTTGACATTCATTGAAAAGAGCGGCTTCCTTGTCCGTTTTTGATTATAATAGGTATAGATTCTGGATTGGTATAGAGTGGAATGCCATAAGGCATGTGAAGGTGGAGGTGGCATCATGCCAGTAACCATTTATGATGTCGCACGTGAGGCGAAGGTTTCGATGGCAACCGTTTCACGAGTGATCAACGGTACTGCAGTAGTCAAGGATGATACCAAGAAGCGAGTACTAGATGCCATTTCGCGCCTTGGTTATAGACCGAACGCCGTCGCGCGCGGACTAGCCAGCAAGCGGACGAGAACCATCGGCGTGATCGTGCCAGACGTTTCGGCTGCTTTCGTCGCGGAGATGGTTCGCGGTATAGAAGACATTGCGAATATGTACGACTATAATATCATTCTGGTGAATTCGGACGCTCAAGTGGAGCGTGAGGTTAGCTTAGTTGGAACGATGTGGGAGAAACAGGTTGATGGCATTATTTATATGACCAATGTCCTGAGTTCTCAGGAAATCGATGCTTTTGAAGAAGCGCAGATTCCCGTCGTACTCTGCGCCACAGAGGATCCGGAGCGGAGAATTCCGTCTGTCAATATAGACAATTATCGCGCTGGCCGCGATGCTGTTCATTTTCTGTTGGAAAAGTCATGCAAGCGAATCGGCTTCGTGACGACGGATGAAGGGGAATCGGTCGTCGCTGATCGGAGGTTGCAGGGCGCGCGCAATCGTATGAGGGACATGGACCTGCATGTCATCCGAACGGGCAAAGGCCGATATGAAGTGGCATTGTCCAAAGTTCGTGAATATATTGAGTCTCAAGAGCTTGACGCAATCGTTGCAGCGTCCGATGAATTGGGGTTGGCAGCGATTCATGCCATCCAAGACATGGGCAAGCGGGTACCTGAGGATGTCAAGGTGATCGCTTTTGATAATACTCGACTCGCTACGATGGTCCGGCCGGAGATGACCGTCATCGCCCAACCTATGTACGATTTTGGCGCGGTTTCCATGCGACTGCTGACCAAACTGCTTCAAGACGAACCGGTGGAGAACTACTCTGTCACATTGCTTCATAACATCGTCGAGCGACAATCGACTTGATGAAGTCGATGGAAGCAGATATGTCACTTTGAAGGACTGGTTTCGTGGTTAACCAATTTGTACAGGAACGCCGAGAACAGATGATTTCTAGTCTGCAGGAACTTCTGCGTATTGAGAGCACGAAGGGGCATCCTGTGCCGGGAGGTCCATTTGGTGAAGGACCGGCCAAGGCACTGACATACATGCTTTCTTTCGCGGAATCATGGGGACTGCGAACCAAGAATCTGGATGGATATTGTGGATACGTTGAATATGGGGATACGGATGAATATATAGCTGTCCTGAGTCATCTCGATGTCGTGCCAGCTGGTGACGGCTGGACCTATCCGCCGTTTGACGCGACGATAGTCAATGGAAAAGTCTATGCGCGTGGCGCGATCGACGACAAAGGGCCCGCGATGAGCACACTTTGGTCTCTTATCGCGTTGAAAGAACTTGGGGTGAAACCGAAGCGCAAAATTCGCCTCATTTTCGGTCTCGATGAAGAATCCGAATGGAAGTGCATGGATTACTATTTTCGTTACGAGCCGAAGCCTCTCGGGGGATTCACGCCCGATGCTCATTTTCCACTGATTTACGCGGAAAAAGGCTTGGCCACGCTGCGGATAGAAGTACCTGCGGACGCTGAATCCATGGCTGCCCAGGTGCTGCAATTTTCAGGGGGCGAACGTTTTAATGTCGTTCCGGATCGAGCTGTGGCAACCATCGACTGCCACTCCGAAACCGCCGCCCAGGAATACGGGGTGAAGCTGCGTAAAGCGATCCGGGATCTGCAGTTGAACGCGCATATCGAACTCGAAGAGAGCAGATTGTCCATCGTGATCGAGGGAAAATCCGCGCACGCTTCCCGACCGGAAACCGGTGTGAACGCGATCCTTCGGATGGCGCAACTGCTCAGCGGCGGAACCGTCTCGAACTCTTCGATGTGGCGAACCGTGAGCGCATGGGATGTGTCGGGCCGGGCCTTGGGAATCGATGGCGCTGACGAGGATACCGGTCCGCTGACGATGGCGCTGACGAAAGCTGAACTGCGCGAGGACGTGTTTCAGTTCTTTATCAACATCCGCTTTCCGGTCACGCACAACGTGGAACAGATCGTTGAGACTGCGAAGACCTATCTGCCGGATAAGTGGCACGTCTCGTTGGTCGAACATCTGGCGCCGCTGCGGGTCGATCCCGACTCGCCTGTCGTCGCGGAACTGATGAAGGTGTATCGTTCGTTTTTCGACGACGATCTCGGACCAGAAACGACCGGCGGTGCGACTTACGCGCGAACGATTCCGAACGCGGTCGCGTTCGGCGCGTTGTTTCCGGGAAAATCGGGCTTGGCGCATGAACCGGATGAATATTGGGAACTCGATGATTATCTGACATGTATTGAAATCTACGCGGAAGCCATGACACGCCTCGCGAATTCGTTATAATATAGATCAAATCGGTTCCAATGGCGGCCACACTGCGGATAGAGGAGGGAACGCCGAATGAGAGTGGAACGGATAGCCAGGGATAAAGTTCGTATCTTTATCAGTTACGATGATCTCGAGGAACGCGGGATTGATCGGGATGAAATTTGGCATAATGGCAAAAAGGTTCAAGATTTGTTTTGGGATATGATGGAGACCGCCTACATGGAAGTCGGTTTTGAAATCGCGGGTCCTATTTCTGTTGAGGCGTTCACGATGCCAACCGAAGGTGTGGTAGTCATTGTCACTCGCATTCCGGCCATTCCTGGTTCAAGCCAGGACGATGACGATGCGGACGATGACGATGAGGCAACGCTGATTCACCACCGCAATCCCAGTTATTCGAGTTCAATCGGGACAAATTTGATTTACGCGTACGACGATTTTGACGATCTCATCGCCGCTTGCCATACATTGGTGGAATATGATCTGGAGAGCACACTGTATCGGTATAAAGACATGTATGAATTGGTTGTGACCGATCCTTTGGTCTCTGAAACATACCATACCATCGCCTCACTGATGGCGGAGTATGGCCGGATGAGCAGTTCGACGGAAGCGGTTTTGAAGGAATATGGCACCGAGATCATTGGCGAAAACGCCGTGAAATCGATTGTCGAGCGCTTTCCATTGCTTTAACGCCCATGGAGTAACTAGTTCGACTAGTTGCTCCATTTTTCTCGTAGGCGTTTTCTTTTGCAGGGCGAACATGCAGTGTATACTATAGTTTGTGTTTGTCCTATATGTTTTCATATTCCACAAAGGTGGTCAGGTTTTGTGACACAAGCAGAATCCACTTCGTCTTCGAAAGAAGCCATTAAGCCAAATATTTTGGATGAGACACAGGAAGTCATTGCGCAAGCGTTTGATGTACTCGGATATGATCGACAAGTGTACGACACTTTGAAATCTCCGCTTCGCGTTTTGACGGTGCGTTTTCCGGTCAAGATGGACGACGGGACGGTCAAAGTGTTCACAGGTTATCGCGCTCAACACAATGATGCTGTCGGCCCTACCAAAGGCGGAGTCCGTCTGCATCCCGATGTCACACAATCGGAAATTGAAGCATTGGCCATCTGGATGTCGATTCGTTGTGGGATTGCGGATCTTCCTTTCGGCGGAGGAAAGGGAGGCATCGTGTGCGATCCGCGAGACATGTCGTTCGGCGAGATCGAGCGGGTGAGCCGCGCCTACGTTCGGGCGATCAGTCAGATTGTCGGTCCAACGAAGGATATACCGGCTCCGGACGTGTTCAGCAATTCGCAAAACATGGCGTGGATGATGGATGAATACGCGCGTCTCCGCGAACACGACAGCTCCGGTTTCATCACGGGCAAGCCGCTGGTGTTGGGCGGAACTCGAGGACGTGAAGGTGCGTCAGCCCGCGGTGTTGCTATCACAATACAGGAAGCCGCGAACGTGCGAGGAATTTCTTTAGAGGGCGCACGTGTGATTGTACAGGGATTTGGGAATACAGGATCCTACTTAGCCAAGTTCCTATACGATGCTGGCGCTGTGGTGGTTGGGATTTCCGACGCTTATGGAGCGCTGTACCGAGAAACTGGATTGAATGTCGATGAACTGCTGGAACGCCGCGATTCGTTCGGGACGGTTACCAGATTGTATCGCGACAGCATCACCAACAAAGAACTGCTGGAAATGCCGTGCGACATTCTCGTTCCTGCGGCGACGGAAAATCAAATTAACGCAGAGAACGCGGGCCGCATCAAGGCATCGATTGTCGTCGAGGCAACGAGCGGTGCGACGACGGCGGAAGCGACGGATGTACTGACCGAACGAGATGTGTTGGTGGTTCCGGACATCGTTTCGAATTCGGGCGATGTGATTGTTTCCTACTTCGAGTGGGTGCAAAATAATCAAGGGTATTATTGGGACGAAGCTGAAGTTCATTCTCGTTTGGACGCTCGCATGAGGACAAGCTTTCACCGAGTGTACCAAGCGTCTGCCAAATATGGTGTCAGTATGCGACTCGCAGCGTATATCGTCGCCGTTCAAAAGCTGGCTGAGGCCGTTCGCTGGCGCGGATGGGTGTGATATGTGCGCGAGCGCGTTACACATTGATTGTCGTAGATAGGGGGGTCATCAATGCGTTCCGATACGTTGATAACGACTCCGCTGCAAGAACCGGCCATCGCGGTCGTAAATCGAATCAAGGTGCACATTCGATGTCGAAACTGCGGTGAGACATTTATTTTGCGCGGTGTAAGAGATATGAAGGGCCATATTGAAACAGGATTTAAGAAGTGCTTGTGCGATAATGATCGCGATTTTGACATTGAGCCACTCGCATAGCGAGTGGCTCAATGTTGCTCACAATAAACGAGTTCGTAAAACAAGCGCGTGCGATTGCTCAAAAATATGCCTGCGGACAGCAGGCATATTTTTTTTTTGAATTCAAATAATACGTGCCGTACGCAATGCCTTAGTCTCTGATGGAAGGAAGAGGGTTCAGTGCATAATGGACTCCTGCGTTTTCGCTGCGTATTTCGAGTTGCCATGGTACTGGCGCTGGTCGGCTGTGCGACGCCATTCGCCAAACCAGCGACGGTACAAGCATTTACGGCTCGGAACCTGATTTACGGAAGTCAAGGTTACGACGTCAACGAGCTGCAGGGCAGACTTCACCTTCTCGGTTACTATTGGGGAAAAAATGACGGCATCTTCGGTTGGAAGACGTATTGGTCAGTACGAACTTTTCAATACAATTTTGGACTGCCCGTCACGGGCGATGTCGACATGAAGACCAAAATGAAGCTTGTCAGCGCAACGCCGAACTGGAACGTCAGCATGGACGGCAATGGCCCTGAGACATCCGGTTCAAGTTCGACGCAAGGGACGGCAGGCACTACGCAGGCAAGTGCCTCCAGTCCAACGCCAGCCAGTGGAACACAGCCTTCGCCAGCTGCGTCGGCAGTGGCTGCGGGTTTTTCCACAAGCATCGACGGCATCAGCCCGAATGATCTCAACCTGATGGCACACGTCGTGTACGGTGAAGCGCGCGGAGAATCATTTGAAGGTCAGGTTGCCATTGCTGCGGTCATCATGAACCGGTTGAAGGATCCAAAATTCCCACGCACCATTCCAGGTATCATCTATGCGCCTGGAGCATTTGACGCAGTTTCAGATGGACAAGTAAACCTGCAACCGGATGCGGAGGCGCGAGAAGCAGTCGCTGAGGCTGTGGAAGGGTGGGATCCGACCCACGGCGCACTGTTCTACTTCAATCCAGCCAAGACGAACAATGCCTGGATGTGGGCGCGTCCCGAAATTATTACCATTGGGCACCACATCTTCACATCCTAAATCATAGGAGGAACCGCATGTGAACCATCGAACAACCTGGTGGACTGTAACGGGCATCGCAGCAGTGTTGGTCATAGGCGGATCGGCGTACGCTTGGGGACATCGGGAACAACTTCGGCAACAACAGATGACCACGATGGTCAATGTGCAATACTCTGGCGCGTTCCATCAATCTGTCGCCGATATGCAGAATTTACGCGACGCCTTGGCCGCTTGCGCAGTCACGAATGATCGCGCTTCGTTCCTTGCCCATCTCAGCGACGCGGCGAAATATGCGTATGCGACCCAGAACGATCTCGACAGGCTGCCAAATCAAAATCAGACAGATCGCCACTTTGCGTTGTACCTGAGGCAGGTCGACAATCAAGTCGAATCTTGGCTTCGACAGGACCAAGGGCCGACACCGGCGGTCCACTCGCAAGTGCAAGCCATGTATAACACGTCTTCGTCCGCTGTCGACGAAATGAACCAAATCTCAGAGCGTGTGGTGTCGCCGGGATGGACTTGGACGGACGGGGGACAAACCGCATCGATGGCAAGCACAGGGATGAGTCGGATGGACGAAGCGATGGGGGCAATTGTGCGACAGAAACAACTTGCTCCAACCCAGACGACCGTCCAACAAACGAAGATCAGTCGCCCAACCGTCGCCAAGACGAAAGCGATCAATGTTGTCGCGAAGGCTGTCAACGCGTCCAATACACAGTCGTGGCAAGCTTCACTGCAAACCAAAGGTCAGGGAGCGCCGTTTTACACGGTCACAGGCCGCCTCGGCAACGATACGCTGCATGCGGAAGTTTCAGCGAAGGATGGTCGACTTCTGTCGCTGCATTGGGATCGGCCGACTCCCACGGCAAGTCGATACGACTTTGCGCAAGCCGCCCAGGACGCAAAGGCGTGGCTTCGCAGAATGGGGTATACAAACGTCGTTCGCTCCAATGGGTACGAGATCGATCACGATGCGCGTTTCACCTTTCAACCCGTCATCAGCGGCTACACGGTGTACGGCTCTTCGATCCATGTCACCGTCGCTTTGGACAACGGACAAGTGGTTGGTTTTTATGAAACAGGCAGTTTGCCCCCGGCAAACTGGAAGATGCCCAAACTAAACATGACGGCAGGGAAACTGGAAAACAAACTGAGCAGTTCATTCCATGTTCAAACGACGGAGAACGTCATCTGGAAAGATCAGAATGGAAGCTGGGTTCCTGCGATCATCTATGACGGTTCCTTGCAAGACGAACCATACAGAGTCGTGCTCGACGCTCGCAACGGAAGCGAATTATTTGTCGGACGGCTGTAACGGAACCGCTCATGTGCACCCTCAACCTGTGTATAATGGACACAGAGCAGTTAGAGGGGGATTTGTCGTATGCCGGTCACACCGCACGTAGGAACTTCGGTAAGGCTTCGAATAGAGGGAGACACGGTACACTACAAATCCCGTGTTGCGGACGTGAGCGAGGAATTTTTGTTTATCGATGTACCTACCCATCCGTTCACCATGAAAGATATGGAGATCCAATTAGACACGAAGGTGCGCCTCGAATACGCCGCGTCGGAAAGCGACGTATACCAGTACTCATCGCCCATTTTGGGTATTGCGTATATTCCGACGGCGGCTGTTCGACTGTTGTCGCCGGAGCGGGCTGATGATTTGGAACGAATCCAGCGGCGGGAGTATTTTCGCATCTCCATTGATACCAGGGTTAAACTCCAGGTGGAGCGGACAAATCAGGAATACGTCACGCAGTCGCTCGACATCAGCGGCGGTGGACTCGCTGTGATCGATAAGACGCGTTTGGACGTTGAACCGGGCGACATCGTCTTCGTATCACTCGTCTTGCCCTACATCGAATTCAAGCTCGATATTCCGTGTCAAGTTGTTCGGCAGAGCGAAGATGAACTTGGGAATTTCATCACCTCCATGAGGTTTGTCGATATTAAAGAGAGAGAACGAGATCAAGTCATCCGTTACACCTTTATGCGGCAACGCGCATTGAAACGGTGAATAGATATCATGTCCATGCATACGTTAGCCATGGAGGGATGTCCATGGCTGGCAAAACACCTGAACGACACAGATTGGTCGAGTGGTTTGATGGATGGATGGTTCCAATTGCGTTTGCAGTTGTGTGTATACTCGTACTGGTTCAAGCTTTAGGCGTGGTTCCGTCGGTGCGAGCCGCGATGGATCGGGCTGAGGGTCGTTTTGTGGCAGTACAAGCCAGCGCCCAACCACCGTCTTTGCAAAATGTTTCCGGCGCCATCACGCTGACGCTCGATTCGCCGGATCAAGCTTCGCATATCGTCGTTTACCGAAACGGCGTGTCGTTAGGCACATTTACCACAAACCAAATGGGTGTGCTGCTTCACAACGGCGATACGATCACGTTTCGCGACACAACGCCAAACGGTCCCCAGGTTGCCATCTATGTCACCAACGATAACCAGAACCTGCTTCTGCCAGCGTCCGGCCAGACGGCCTGGCTGGGTAACGGAGTCGCGACCGCGTCGCTTGGAAAAACGGAATTCATGTGACCCTGTCGGCATCTGCAACGATCCGATTGAACAACCGTTGCCGCCTGTGATACAGTCGAGGTGAATAGGTACTACAATACATTCAAGAGCCTAAGGTGGGGCCGAGAGCGCTACTTTTTTGTGTGGTTCCAGAATGAAGGGGATGGCAACATGATGCCAGTGAGCATCGCGATTGATGGGCCCGCTGGCGCCGGGAAGAGCACCGTGGCGAGGATGGTCGCAAAGCGCTTGAATTGGATGTACGTCGATACAGGCGCGATGTACCGAGCCATCGCGTTTTTGTGCGCTCGGAGCGGTGTCGATCCGGAAGACGCCCAGGAAGTCGAAGCGATTCTTCAACAGCACGAGATCGAATTTGAAGAGGGCAGTGACGGTGGACTGCGCGTGTTTGTCGACGGATCGGACGTGACCGATCACTTGCGCGATCCCGATGTCAGCTCGTTGGTTTCGGCGGTGGCGGCGCACGGCGCGGTTCGCGACAGGTTGACTGAATGGCAGCGAGCCTTTGCGAAGCGTTATTCCGTCGTCATGGACGGTCGAGACATTGGCACCGTCGTGCTGCCGAATGCGGCCGTGAAGGTCTTTTTGACCGCGCAACCAGAGGAACGAGCAAGACGTCGGCAGTCGGAGTTTCTCCAACAAGGATTCCACGTTCCGTTGGATGAGATTGTGCAAAGTGTCATCGAGCGTGATCGGCGAGACAGTGAACGTGAAATCGCGCCGTTGCGTCAGGCTGAAGACGCTGTTCGCATCGATTCTACGAACAAGACTGTGGAGCAGATTGTGGATCAAATTCTTCAACTGGTGGCTGCACATGTCAGATAACCTGAGCCACGATCGACCTAATACATGGATTTATCGGCTGGCGCACACCGTCGTTTCGTCGTACTTTCGCCTGTTCTACCGTATTCGGGTGGAGGGCCTTGAGAACGTGCCGCGCCGCGGCGGCGTCATTCTGGCCTCAAACCACCTGAGCAACTTCGATCCGCCGCTCATCGGCATCGTTGTCCCTCGCTATATTCGGTTTATGGGCAAGGCGGAGCTTTTCTCGCTGAGACCTATCGCAAAACTTTTCTCCAGTCTCGGCGGGTTCCCAATTCATCGAGGTAAAATCGACAGACAAGCCATCCGAACAGCGATTGACATTGTACAGACCGGCGGTTGTCTGGTGATGTTTCCGGAAGGGCATCGATCGCGCACAGGTGAACTTGGCGAGTTAATGCCAGGTATTCTCTCCATCGCCAAGAAATCTGGCGGTTTGGTGGTACCCACCGCCATTGTCGGCCGCTATCGAATGTTTGGCTCACTGACAGTGAAATTTGGCAGTCCGATAGCGCCTGAAGAGTTTTCGTCTGAAGACGGGTTGGACCGATTGGCAGCGTCGCTGCGGAATTTAATCGCGGCGGGGTGATTCCTGCACTACATAGAATACCACCGCGATTCATGATCGATTTTCCAATACTCAGTGGTCTATGGTAAAGTAGTATTGGTCAGATTCGTGTGGTTCATTACCTGTTTGAACCAGAGAAAACCGCTTCCGTTCGAGGAGTGGCAGTCTCGCGTCGGCATCAAATTTGCATCTGCCGTCCTAGGCGGTGGATTCCGGGACGTTTAGAATAGGAAATTTTGTCTCGACGAACGGTTTTTCCTGAGTGCGTTTTTGGCATTCTAAATGCATGTCGTTCGATGGAATGGCCGTCTTGCCCAGGTGCTGCCGAACACGAATGAACGCCGACTCCTGTCGAGCGTTACCACCATACAACTGACGAGGGAACAGGAGGCAACAAGCATGTCTGAGGATTTGCGTGAAATGCTTACAGAACAAGAAGTACACGAGGGTGACGTGGTGTCCGGCGAGGTGACCGCCGTCGACGATAATGGGGTTACAGTTGCACTGTCACATGGATTCGAAGGCCATATTGCGCCGCAAGAATTGTCCGCGGTACCTGGAGTGAATCCGACGGAAATCGTTCAGGTCGGGGAACAAGTCAGCGCTGTTGTGCTGAAAATCGACATGGAATCCGGGCAGGTCACCCTGTCCAAGCGCCGCGTGGAACAAACCGCAGCGTGGGACCGCATGAAGGATCTGTTGGAGAGCGGTGAACCCATCGAAGTGGAAATCCGCGACGTGGTCAAAGGCGGACTGGTCGCTGACGTAGGTGTACGAGCATTTATTCCGGCTTCATTGGTGGATCGGCGCTTTGTCGAGGATTTGAGCGAGTTTAAAGGCAAGACATTGCGCGTGAAAGTCGTTGAAGTGGATCCGGAGAAAAACAAGTTGATTCTGTCGCGCAAAGCCGTTCTTGAAGTCGAAGGGGAGGAGCAGGCCAAGGCATTGATGTCCAACCTGCACGTTGGCGACGTGATTGAAGGTACCGTCCAACGTTTGACCGATTTTGGCGCATTCGTGGATGTCGGCGGCGCCGATGGACTGGTCCACATTTCGGAACTGTCGTTTACGCACGTCAACCATCCTTCTGAAGTCGTCAACGAGGGGGATCGCGTGAAGGTTCGCGTACTGCGTGTCGATCCCGACGCGGGCCGCATCTCGCTTTCTATCAAAGCGGCGTTGCCGGAACCGTGGGAAGCGCACGCGAACGACTATCACCCTGGCGATGTGGTTCAAGGCGTCGTGAAGCGCGTGGTGGACTTTGGCGCGTTTGTTGAACTTCAACCTGGTCTCGAAGGTCTCGTTCATGTGTCCCAAATTTCTAACGATCACGTCGCACACGCGTCGGACGTTCTCGAACCGGGCCAAGAGGTTACCGTTCGCGTGCTGAGCGTTGAGCCGGAGCGCCGCCGCATCTCCTTGTCGATGCGGGAACCGAATGCAGCGCCGCGCGAAAATGCCGGCGGCAACAACCGTCGTCGCGAGCAACGCCGTCCAGTGGAGCGTGTCGAAGACAACAGCTCGAATGGAACCGGCGCAACGCTTGGCGATCTATTCGGCGACTTGTTCAAATAAAATCGCGATAAATCCATCCGGTTCAAGAGGGCTGCTCCTATGCGAGCAGCCTTTTTTGCACGGGTGCGTTCGTTCTGTGCGGATTGCCCCATTGCGTCAGGATCCATGGATGGATAGATTTGCGTGTCACATCGCATACTCCCCATAGATTGGAAAGGAGTATGCGTGTTGGTTTCCATCTGGCTCTTGCCATGCGTGACCGCATTATTTCTCTGGCCGCCCAGCTCTTCACGCCGAACATCTGTATGCTACCGCATCGCCTGTGCAGCCTACCTATGCATGTTGTCCGTCCTGCATGGCGTCACACCGAGTTGGGCCCTATCGCTGCCTGCTGGCTTTGCGGCGGTGATTCACCTGTTGCATGGGTATCCCACAGGAGCCAAACGATTGTGCAGAGCCGTCGGCGCCGTGTTGATTCTCCTGCTTCTCGATTGGCAATTTGAGCGGCGCATGTCCTTATTCCACCCGTTTCATCTGCCATTTACACTGTTGGAATCCATCTTTCTGCTGTTGAGTGTAGCGATGTTGGCGGAAAGGATTCCTCAGACGCTCTTTCTTTGGTCTGCCGTCTTTCTCGTCCAGTTCACAGGTTCATGGCTGACCGATCAGCTTCCCACGGATGGCTCGATCACGTTCTGGCTGGTCGAGCTCGGCCTTTCTTGTCTGCTGTCGATTCGACAGTTTGCCGCAAGCCGTCCGATGAGCGACGGCATCACGCGTTCCGACGGCTGATTTGACGATACTTTGCCTATATTGCATAATGTAAAGTTGTACGTAAAGCGGTCTAAGGAGGTGCAAACTTGCCGATCATCAAAGAAGTGAAGCCTGGCTCTTTGGCCGAAGAACTGGAATTGGTTCCTGGCGACGAAATTCTCAAGATCAATGGAATCGATATCAAGGACATTGTAGACGTGCAGTTTGCCCTCGCCGACGAATTGATCAACATCGAGCTTCGTCGTCAAAACGGCGAACTGTGGGAACTCGAAGTAGAAAAAGACTACGACGAAGGCCTTGGCGTCGAATGGGAGCACCCGACGGTCGACAAGGTTCATTTGTGTCATAATAAATGCATTTTTTGCTTTGTCGACCAAATCCCTGGACAGATGAGAAAGACGCTCAACGTACGCGACGACGATTATCGCCTGTCGTTTCTGCACGGCAATTTTGTCACGTTGACCAACTTGAAAGAGGGCGAACTCGAACGAATCGTTCGCCTCAAGATGTCGCCGTTGAACATCTCGGTGCACACGACCAATCCGCAGTTGCGCGTGCGGATGTTGGCGAACAAGAAGTCGGGCGAAATTCTCAACCAGATTGCCTATCTCGCAGAGCATGGCATCGAGATGAACACGCAGATCGTCCTCTGTCCGGAGTGGAACGACGGAGACGAGTTGGATCGAACCATTCGGGATCTATACCCGTTCTATCCAGCCGTCAAGACGCTTTCCGTCGTGCCCGTCGGCCTCACCAAACACCGCCGCGGGCTGCACAAATTGCGGGGCTGCACGCCAGAAGAGGCAAAGCGCGTGGTCGAACAGGTGCATGCTTGGCACGAGTTCCTGCGGCCGAAACTGCGGACGTCCTTCGTGCATGCGGCGGATGAGTTCTATGTCATGGCCGGATTGACTGTGCCGAGTTCCGATTACTATGACGACTTTTCCCAGATTGAGAACGGCGTCGGCGTGATTCGCACATTCCTCGACGAGATCGACGAGGCCTTTCCGAAGGCCCCGAAACAGCTTCAGACATCTCGCCGCAAGGTCGGAATCATCACCAGCGTATCGGCCGAACAGACGATTCGAAATTCGCTCAGGCGACTGGATGACGTTCATGGCCTGCACTACGAGGTCTTCCCGATAGTCAATCATTTTTACGGGAACAATGTATCTGTCGCCGGTCTGTTGACTGGTACGGATATTACGAGTCAACTGGCGGGCAAAGTGGCCCATCTGGATACCTTGTTGCTGCCAGATATCATGCTGAAGGATGATGAAGATATCTGCCTCGACGACTATCGGGTCGAGGACATCCAGAAGGCGTTGGATGTCAAGGTGACAGTCGTACCTGCCACGGGCATGGGATTGTTGTACGGCACCTTGGGCTACACCCAGAGTTTGCCGCCGCGTCGCCGATACGAAGCGACGCTGAAGAACGCTGTTGGCCTCGATTAAGATCACGGTTGTCGGAAGGGAATATTGCTATGTCTATGCCGGTCGTTGCGATTGTTGGACGTGCCAACGTCGGGAAATCCACGCTGTTTAATCGATTGATTGGTGAGCGGGTGTCCATCGTCGAAGATGTGCCCGGAGTGACCCGAGATCGAATCTACTCAAAGGCCGAATGGAACGGAGTCGGGTTCCACCTCATTGACACGGGCGGCATCGAAATGGACGAGGAAGACGAATTTGGAAATTTAATTCGCATTCAAGCCCAGTTGGCCATCGACGAAGCGGATGTGATTATCTTCCTGGTCGATGGCCGCAACGGTCTGGCGGTTCAGGACGAGTATGTGGCGGAGTTTTTGCGCAAGTCCAAGAAGCCAGTGGTTCTCGGTGTCAATAAGCTCGATCACGTCAGCCACCACGCGGCAGCGTACGAGTTTTACAAACTCGGTTTCGGCGATCCCATCCCGATCTCGTCCGAGCATGGCATGGGGACCGGCGACCTGCTCGACGCGGTCGTCGACGCCTTGCCCAAACTGCCCGCGGACGAGATCGACGAAGATGCCATTCGCGTGGCGTTCATCGGTCGTCCGAACGTCGGCAAATCGAGCTTGGTCAATCGCCTGTTGGGTGCAAACCGCGTGATGGTCAGCGACGTGGCTGGCACAACGCGCGACGCGATCGACACCCCGTTTGTCCACGACGGTCAGAAATTCGTGTTGGTCGACACCGCAGGTGTTCGCCGGCGGGGTAAAGTCTACGAAAATATCGAAAAGTACAGCGTTCTGCGGGCGTTGAGAGCGATTGAGCGGACCGATGTGGCGTTCGTCGTGATCGATGCGGAACGAGGCATCGCTGAACAGGACAAACGCGTGGCTGGCTACGCCCTTGATGCCGGGTGCGCCATCGCGTTTCTCGTGAACAAGTGGGACGCTGTCGAAAAGGATGACAAGACGGCGCACCGCTTCGAGGAAGAACTGAGAAGCCACTTTCCGTTTATGCGGTGGGCGCCGGTCCTGTTCGTGTCGGCGTTGACTGGACAACGTGTGACGCGCATACTCGATTTAGCCAAAGAGATCGCCGAGAATCATGTGATGCGCGTTCAGACGTCCGCGCTGAACCGCGTTCTGGCGGACGCCCAGGTGTCCGTTGCGCCGCCTTCCAGCAAGGGGCGCAAATTGAAAGTCTACTACGGCACGCAGGCGTCCGTTCGTCCGCCTACATTCATTATCTTCGTGAACGACGCGGAACTGTCACATTTTTCGTACGAGCGATATTTGGAAAATCAATTGCGCGAAGCATTTGGCTTTCAAGGCACGCCTATTCGCATCCGGATGCGGACGCGATCCCAAGATGCGGAAACTTGAACGAACGCTTCGAACGTGAACGTCTGGCGGGATAGGTTGCCGCGCTACATAGGAGAGACTGATTGTGACAGTGTTCATTCTTGTCGTCGGCGTCGTGATCGCGTACCTAATCGGGTCGATCTCGACGAGCACCATCATCGTCCGCGCCGTTTCCGGCAAGGACATTCGCAAGGAAGGCAGCGGAAACGCCGGGGCTACAAACACCCTGCGAACCATCGGAACCAAGTGGGGAATCGTCGTTCTGCTGCTCGACGCCATCAAAGGGATGGTGGCCTTGTGGATTCTTTACGCGATGATTGGCGACTCGTCCTTCGGCTTGGCCTTCGGGGCAGTTGCCGTCGTGATCGGCCACAATTGGCCCGTTTTCTTCGGCTTTCGCGGCGGCAAAGGCGTCGCGACGACCATTGGCGTACTCTTGTGGCTCGTTCCGCTGGTGACCATCGTGGCTGGCATCCTGTGCCTGATTGTCATTGCGTTGACTCGCTATGTGTCGCTAGGGTCTCTGATTTTGACCTCGCTTGTGCCCATTATCCTGGCCATTTGGTTCCACCGGGACATTTGGACGTTGTTGGCCGCGATTCTCCTCGCCCTACTATCAATCTATCGGCATCGCGAGAACGTCGCACGGCTCCTGCGCGGACAAGAGCGAAGGCTGTTCGACAAGTCGAGTGATCCGTCATGAAGGCCGCGGTTTTAGGCGCAGGCAGTTGGGGGACGGCGCTCGCCAACGTCCTTGCGGAAAATGGACACGACGTGTGTCTATGGGCCCGCAGCGAGGCCGTGGCTGACGAGATCAACACAGATCATACGAACGAGCGGTATCTGCCGAACGTTCGTCTCCACGAAGGACTGCAGGCGACGTCAGACGCCATGTCGGCGATGTCCGAGAGCGACATGGTGGTGTTGGCCGTTCCGTCGGCTTCTCTGCCAGAAGTTGCGCCTCTGCTGTCCGCAATCCCGCGGCACGCCATCCTGACACACGCCGTTAAAGGTTTTGTCCGACCCGCCAATCGCCGGATCAGTGAATACATCCTGGAGCAAGACGTCGCCTTGGCCGCTCGTTTGGCCGTGTTGTCCGGCCCGTCGCACGCGGAGGAAGTGGTCGCGCACCTTCCAACTACGGTCGTTGCGGCGAGCACGAGTCGCTCGACTGCCGAACATGTCCAGGACGCCTTTATGAATGACGCCTTCCGCGTGTACACGCAATCGGATCTCGTCGGCGTAGAGCTCGGCGGAACTCTGAAAAATATTATCGCGCTTGGTGTCGGCCTGATTGACGGACTCGGTCTCGGCGACAATACAAAAGCCGCCTTGATGACCAGGGGATTGGCGGAGATCACGCGCCTTGGCGCCGCGCTCGGGGCCGCGCCGTTGACCTTTTCCGGCCTCTCCGGCGTGGGCGATCTCATTGTCACCTGCACCAGCCGACACAGCCGCAACTACCGCGCTGGTCGGCTGCTCGCAACGGGGCAGCCGCTCGCGGACGTCCTGACGGCGATTGGCATGGCTGTGGAAGGGGTAGGCACGACCTACGCCGCGGCCGAACTGGCTCGTGTTCACGGTATCGAGATGCCGATCACCGCCGCGATCGAGCGGGTCTTGCAAGGGTTGGTCACACCGTCTGAAGCCGTGAGTCGATTGATGCGCAGGGGCAAGAATCACGAGATGGAAGATCTGGCGGGACAAACGCTGACGGTTCAGTGGGGACTACCATAGACGTATGGCGTGTGCTACACTTTCAGCGATTACACCTGTACCTTTGATGGGAGGTTCACCAAGCGGATGAGTCATGTTCCTAACGATTTAAAATACTCGCGAGAACACGAATGGGTTCGCGTCGATGGCACGCAAGCTTACATAGGCATTACCGACTTTGCACAGGCCGAGTTGGGCGACATCGTGTTCGTCGAGCTGCCGGAAGTGGGCGCCGAGATCACCGCCGGCGATACGTTCGGCACGGTCGAATCGGTCAAGACGGTATCCGACTTGTTCGCGCCGGTGAGCGGCAAGGTTGTGCAAGTCAACACGGGGTTGGAGGACGCGCCTGAATTGGTGAACTCGGCACCATACGAGGGCGGATGGATGATCGTTGTGGAAATGGCGAATCCTGAGGAACTATCCCAACTACTCGATGCCGACGCGTATACGGCGTTGATCGACGGCTAAGATCAACTGTTCGGACAACACCGCACTGGGCTGTAGGATCTGCGAATGTCCTCGCACATCCTATAGCCCTTTTTGATTCTTCCGTTCTACTTCCACAAGAAGCTCCGTATATATAGTCAACGTCAGGGACGAGACTTCGCAGACGGCGAAGCATACCCTGTAGCTCGACGCATATATTTTCTACTGTCCACCGACACCGGGACAGTCTACGGGGGTTGTCAGTGGGCCGGGGCAAGGCATGCGTACGTAGCAGTCTACGCCGGTCATCTTGAGGAGGGAGAAGCGTGGAAAAATTCGACGTCTTTAAGGATATTGCTGAGCGAACGGGGGGAGACATCTACCTCGGCGTGGTCGGCCCCGTGCGCACTGGCAAGTCGACCTTTATCAAAAAATTCATGGAACTCATTGTCATCCCGAACATCAAAGACGAGGGTGAACGAGTTCGGGCAACGGATGAGTTGCCGCAAAGCGCGGCTGGTCGAACCATCATGACCACTGAGCCCAAATTTATACCGAACCAAGCGGTAGAAGTAAATGTCGCAGAAGGATTGGACGTCAACATCCGCATTGTCGACTGCGTTGGCTACGCGGTGGACGGAGCTCGCGGCTATGAAGATGAAAACGGTCCAAGAATGGTGACCACCCCCTGGTTTGACGAACCGGTTGCCTTCCAGGAAGCCGCAGAGATTGGAACGCGAAAGGTGATTGCGGACCACTCGACGATTGGGGTTGTCGTCACGACGGACGGCAGCGTCGCGGAAATTCCTCGTGAAGGCTATGTCGAGGCAGAGGAACGGGTCGTCGCGGAGTTGAAGGAACTTGGCAAACCGTTTGTCATACTGGTCAATTCGGTCAATCCGGACCACCCTCGAGCGCAGGATCTTCGAGATGAACTCTCGATGAAATACGACGTGCCTGTCATCGCGTTGTCATGCGCCACATTGACAACCCACGAGATCAACTACGTGCTGCGGGAGGCGCTCTACGAATTCCCGGTCAAGGAAGTCAATGTCAACCTCCCGAACTGGGTCATGGTGTTGGACGAAGACCACTGGCTCCGCCAACAGTTCCACGAGAGCGTGCGCACGACGATTCAGGACATTCGGAGAATCCGCGATATCGATCGCGTCGTCGCTCAGTTCTCCGATTACGAATTCGTGTCGGGCGCAGGGCTGTCGCATATGGATATGGGGCAAGGCATCGCCGTGATCGAACTCGACGCGCCGGATGAACTGTACGACCGCGTGCTGACCGAGGTGGTTGGCGTACAGATTACCGGCCGGGATCAACTGCTTCGCATGATGAAAGAATTTACGTACGCGAAGAAGGAGTACGACAAGGTCGCGGACGCCCTGCGCATGGTCCGTCTCACAGGCTATGGCATTGCCCCGCCGGCGCTTGAAGAAATGACCCTGGATGAACCGGAGTTGATCAAGCAAGGGTCTCGTTTCGGCGTTCGACTGAAGGCCACCGCGCCGTCCATCCACATGATCCGCGTCGACGTTGAGAGCGAATTCGCGCCCATCGTAGGAACGGAAAAGCAGTCGGAGGAACTTGTCCGGTACCTGATGCAAGACTTCGAGAAGGATCCGTTGAAGATTTGGGAGAGCGACATCTTCGGCAAGTCTCTGGCCGCGATCGTGCGCGAAGGTATCTCCGGAAAGCTTTCGATGATGCCCGAAAACGCGCAATTCAAGCTCAAAGAAACACTGCAGCGGATTATCAACGAAGGAAGCGGCGGCCTGATTGCCATCATTCTCTGAGTCGAGGCAGTCGCAACAGTGATTGAATCCGATGTGTGGCCTGGGGCATCCGCGTTGCTCCGGGCCGCCTTTCGATGATAGGTTGCAGGAGACTTCTTCACGTGATAAACTTGTTTAGCGCCGAACTCAATCGAGTCGCGTGCAAAACCACGTCAAATAGAGTGACGATACACAACGGGATGTGGCGCAGCCTGGTAGCGCGCTACCTTGGGGAGGTAGAGGTCACGGGTTCGAATCCCGTCATTCCGACCACAAACCAGCGTGATTTACGCTGGTTTTCGTTGTTGAGCGCAGATTTTACGACGTGGACAGTTCGGAGAAGGGGGTAGTATCGTGTCCGATTCCCCAGTACTTGGCGATTATTTCATCATTCGCGCGTTGGAAAACGGTGTCCAAGTCATAGGTATGACGCGGGGACCTGAAACAAGATTCCATCATGCCGAGAAGTTGGATAAAAATGAAGTAATGATTGCACAATTTACAGAGCACACCTCTGCGATGAAAATCCGAGGGAAGGCCATTCTCTACACAGGTCACGGCCAGATTCGCACGGATGGCGGCCAAGAATAGAGCGAGAAAAGTAAGTGACAGGGTTTTGTGGTATACTATCCGCAATCAGTGGTACAGGCCTGGTCGGGTGTTAAGGAGATGAAACCGACTTGACGGACGGCAAGGAAGGAATGTTTCGACGGATCGAACGTCGAGCACATGTTCATATGCATCATGATTACTTGGCTCTCCGAGAAGTCCGCCAGAGCATAAGTCGTTTCCATTTCGAGGTTGGATACGCAATTACGACAGCGGCCCAGGTCGATGATGCTACAGCAGAATCTGTGTTAACGGCGTTCTTGTTGCTGCGTCAAGCGCTGTCCATCCACGACGACGTCGATACCTGTCGACCGGAACAACAGGGATTGGTCGTACTGGCAGGCGACTACGACAGCAGCAAATACTACTACATACTTGGCCACATTGGCGACAGTTCGCTGTTGTACACGTTGTGCGAGGCTGTCGTGGAAATCAATGAGGCAAAGATGACATTGTTGTCGGAAGCGGCTCGATTGTCGTCCTCCGATTACATGCGTCTGATGAAAATCGTCGAGGGGCAGTTGTTGAAGACCTTGGCGACGCACTATCTTGGAGCCAATGGAAACTGGATGACGTATATCGATTCGCTCGTACAGGCGCACATCGTCCAAGACGAGCTGTTGGCGCGGCGCGTGAAACGAAACTTCACGGTTCGCCAGGCCTCCGAATGGCTCGAAAGCTCGATGGAACAGTTGGAAACCGGGGTGTCCATTTCCTCGACAAGCCCGCTCTACAGATTCATGATAGAGTATTTTGCGCCTATCCAAGAGACCGTTCGCCACTTGCACCTTGCGGAAGGAAAGGGGTGAGTCGATCCGATGGAAGGTGATAAAGCCGCCTATGTCCATGATGTGTTTACGAAAATTGCCGATCGCTACGACACGATGAACTCGGTCCTTAGCTTTCAGCAGCACCGCCTTTGGCGCAACTTCGCGATGCGACGACTGCCCATTCGGCCAGATTCGAAAATTCTCGATGTGGCGGCCGGCACAGGAGCTTGGACGTTCGCCATGGCAGAGCGTTTGGGTGACGAGGGCCGAGTCATTGGTCTCGACTTCACCGAAGCGATGCTGGAGGTCGCAAACGAGCGTCTTCAGCGCTTTCCCCGGCGCAAAAACGTGGAATTCGTTCACGGCAACGCGATGGACTTGCCCTATCCGGACAACTCGTTCGATATCGTGACCATCGGCTTCGCGCTTCGCAATGTGCCAAGTGTCGAAACGTGTTTGCGGGAAATGGTTCGCGTTGCGAAACCGGGCGGGGCCATCGTGTCGCTGGAATTATCCAAACCGGAATTCACACCGTTTCGCAAATTGTATTACTTCTATTTTTACAACATTCTTCCGCGTGTTGGACAATTGGTCGTCGGTGACCGAGCGCCGTACGAATGGCTGCCGGAATCGCTCATCGACTTTCCGGACAGGCAGCGGCTTGCCCAGATGTTTCGCGACGCAGGCATGCGAGATGTCGAAAGTTTCCCGCTGACATTCGGAATCGCGGCGCTTCATTTGGGCTACAAGCGATGATGGAAGCAACCTCGAGAGGGAGAGGCGTGAAACGTTGGCGTGAATTTCCAGGCAGTCTATGAGCAGTACCGCGGACAATTGGAACAAGTTGAACGATTGCTTCGCGATCAATCTCGTTCCAAACAGATGGAGCTTTCACAGGCCAGCGAACAGTTGCTGGCGGCTGGCGGCAAACGCATTCGTCCATTGTTCGCGTTGATCTGCGGCACGGTCGGCAATCTGTCCAGTCCAGTCGACGAAGACGTCGCCAAAATCGCCGCCGCTTTGGAAATGACCCACATGGCGACCCTCGTGCACGACGACGTGATCGACCGTGCAAACCTTCGCAGAGGGCAGCCAACCGTCCGCAGCGCGTACGGCAATCTTGCCGCGATGTACGCGGGCGACTACCTGTTTGCGCGTGCCATTCAGCTGCTTGCCGAAGTGGATCATCCGCGCGTGCACAGAGACATGTCGACGGGCATCGTCCGTTTATGCCAAGGTGAAATCGAGCAGATTCAGGATTTTTTCAACTGGGGTCAGTCCATCAGACGTTATTTGCGGCGGATCGAACGCAAGACAGCGCTCCTGATTTCGCTCAGTTGCGGCTTGGGCGCGCTTGTCGGCGGTGGTGGAGAAAACGAAGTTCGGGCGCTTACGTGGTACGGACACTTGACCGGAATGGCGTTTCAGATCATCGACGACATTTTGGACTTTACAGGAAATTCTCACGTGATTGGCAAACCTGTCGGTGGAGACCTGCGCCAGGGCAATCTCACGCTTCCGGCGCTGCTGGCGGCGCAACACCCAGACTATGGACCGCGGTTGCGCGAGATCGTCAAACCTGGCATGAGCGATCCCGATGTCCGCGAAGCCATTCATATCGTAACGGAGTCTGGCGCGTTGAACCAGGCGAGGGTCATTGCAGATCGGTATATCGACAAAGCGGTCGCCGCGTTGACGCGCGTGCAAAGACCGGAAGTGAATCGACAGCTGCAGGTCTTGACCAGCTTCGTCGCGGAACGTTCGTTTTAGCACACGGTTGAACTTATGGTCTGTGTCCCGTACAATAACGCCGTTACATAGTCGCAGGAGGCCAAGAAGCCTCGGACAAGCTTTGATATTCACCCTAAAAGGAGTTGCTCAAGATGGCAGTAGAGAAGACGTTTATCATGGTCAAGCCGGACGGCGTACAGCGCGGACTCATCGGCGAGATCGTCGGCCGTTTCGAGAAGAAAGGCTTTAAGCTCGTCGCCGCGAAATTCCTTCAAGTCCCGAAGGAACTGGCGGAACAACATTACGCCGAACACAAAGAGCGTCCGTTTTTTGGGGAACTCGTGACCTTCATTACCTCGTCGCCCGTGTTCGCGATGGTGTGGGAAGGCGAAAACGCCATCGGCGTTGCGCGCGCCATGATGGGCAAAACCAACCCTGCGGATTCCGCGCCTGGAACCATCCGCGGCGACTATGGCCTGACCATCGGGATGAACATCATCCACGGTTCGGATTCCCCAGAGAGCGCTGCGCGTGAAATTGGCCTGTGGTTCCCTGAAGGCACCGCCGACTATGCCAAAGCGGTCGACGTGTGGTTGGCCTAATCGCTTCAGCATCCACGTATCGGGTCCGTGTCGTCGCGAGATGGCACGGACTATTTGCGTCTAGCCCTGATCGAGAAAGCGAAGGATTTCAGACTGGCGGTCCAACACGAGCTTCCGGCCGATCTCGACGCACTCTGACATCTGTGTGAATCGATGCCAGCGCAGCCGGCTCATGTCAGGTTCCAGCACCAACACCTGCGAACCAAGTGCGACGTCGTTGTCGATGCTCTCCCGCAGCAGAATGTCAAATGACCTGGCCAACACGTCGATCATCGTCGTGGGTTCGTAGTTCGGCGACAAGCGGTAGAGGTTCACAGCGATGACCTTCTGGCACCCAGCGGAACGCAGCACCGTGACGGGCACGTAGTGCCGCATGGCGCCGTCGACCAGCAGATACTTTCCGTACTGAATCGGCGTGAAAATGCCTGGCAAGGCACAGCTTCCGATCACGGCCAAGGGGATGTCGGTCATCTCCTCGTAGGTGTCTTTGCGTGTCGTTCGGATCGCCGTCATGCCCGCACCGTCGCGGGTGGACGAGGTATCGGTCGCCGAAAAGACCACGGGTTGACCGGAGATGAGATCCGTAGCCACGACATAGAGAGGAATTTGAAGTGCTCGGGACGAAATTAACCGTTCAATGTAACGTTGGAGCTTGATTCCGCGGATCAAGCCAGCCGGCGCGGAGGGAATCTTTTGACGATCCCCGATAAGCCGCTGGCGCACCAGCGAGACGGCCGAGGACCATACGGGAAAGCCATAGTCGATGAGTTTCAGCCCTGGGAAGTTGCACAAAAGGGCTTCAAATCCTTCGGTTCGGTAGCCATGCGCATACAGTGTGCTGACGATGGAGCCAGCACTCGTCCCGGCAATCACGTCGGGCCGGATGCCGAGCCTCGCGAGGCCATCCAGCACGCCAATATGGGCGGCGGCTTTCAACGTTCCGCCGCTGAGCGCAAGGCCAAGGAACGGCCCGGTCATAGCACCACCCCACCTCATATCATCGGATTGATTGGCAGGAGCGACCGAGATGGACGAATTCGCATGGTTTATACGAGCCTTTCACGAGTTGACTGGAATCGATCTCGCTCGCTACAAGCGCCCGCAGATGGAGAGACGCCTGACCAATCTTCGCGATCGCCGAGGATTTCACGATTTTCCGAGTTATGTCCAGGCGTTGAAAGCGCGTCGAGAACTGTTGGACGAACTGCTGGATCGAATGACTATCAACGTTTCGGAATTCTTTCGGAACCCCGATAGATGGAAGCAATTAGTTCCTTTTCTGATGAACAAACACCGTCCCATTCGGGCGTGGAGTGCCGCCTGCTCGACGGGGGAGGAGCCGTATACACTGGCGATCCTCTTGGCCGAACGGAACGTGCGGCACGACGTCATCCTTGCGACAGACATCGATTCGCGTGTGCTGGAATTGGCTCGGCTCGGCGTGTACGAACCAGCGCAATTGCGCGAAATCGACCCCGCGTTGCGGGAGCGCTATTTCGTGAATGAGCAAAATCGCCGGTTTCACCTCACCGAATCCATCAAGCGGAAGGTGGAATTTCGCAATCACAACCTGTTGGCCGATCCATATCCGGAAAACCTGGATTTGATTATATGCCGCAACGTGCTGATTTATTTTACAGACGAGACGAAACGCCTGCTGGTTGAGAAATTTACGGAATCACTGGTTCCCGGAGGCGTCCTGTTTGTCGGCAGCACGGAGCAATTGCTCGGCACCCAGGCAGAGGCGCTCGTCAGCGTCGCCCCTTTTATGTATCAAAAATCAAAGTAAGTCATCGCATAAAGCCAATCCTCCCCGGCTACTCTACGACAGAAGGTCCGTACTTCGGAGAGGAGGAGATTGGCATGACCCCGGGCCGTACGAAGGGAAATCCGACGTCCGATGGGAATCAGGCGCATGGATCCGAATGGTTCTTGGACACCGTCTACGACGGGATCGATCGCCTTCAGGAGGATGGCGGCGTTGCGCCAGAACTGGCGCATTGGCCGACCGAACTAGGCGATGTGCCACCTCCATTGATTGAGCGCCGACGAATCGGACCGGATGTGTAATCCCCTGATCAAAGAGACGTCGCCGTGTCGGCGGCGTCTCTTTTCTGGTAAAATACAGGTGCACCACGAACTTGGCAGCGAGCGGTGAAGGGAGTCAAGGGTAACTATGACGCCTATTGAACAGATTACACTGCAGGACGAGGAAATATCTCGACTGATTATCGACGCGGAAGACGTCGCGTGCGTATATCCGAGCCACGGCGCGGAACACGCCTTGCTCGTATTGATCAAATCCGGATATTCGGCCATTCCTGTGATCGACCCACAAGGACGTGTGGTCGGCGTCATCAGCAAGACATTGATTTTGGATAAAATCCTCGGTCTTCAACGGATCGAGTTCGACGAACTCTCCAACTTCACGGTCAAGGACGTGATGAGGGAGGATGTTCACCGCATTCACAAGGGCGATACCTTTCTTCGCGCGCTGCAAGTGAGCATCGATGCGCCATTCCTTTGTGTGGACGACGATTCCGGACTGTTTGTCGGATTGTTGACCAGACATGGCATTCTCGCGTATTTGCATGGTCTCATTCGCAAGGGGATCTATCGCCATTGACGGGACGGCATGGATTTTGCCTGGACCGAACGAACATGTATCATTTGTCTGGAGTATGAACGAAGGAGAATTCGGTATGGGCGAAACAGCGGAAATCAGACTTCCCCAATTGGGGGATACCGTGACGAAAGCGGTGGTTACGACCTGGCTCAAGCAAGTCGGAGACGCGATTGAGCGCGATGAACCGTTGCTCGAAGTCACGACGGACAAGGTCACTGTGGAAGTCCCTTCGGAGTACGCGGGCACGCTCCGCGAAATTTGTGTTTCCGAAGGGGAAGAGGTGACCATGGACGCGGTGCTCTGCAAGATCGCCGTGGAGTGAATCGCGCGTTTCATGGATGTCCGGCGGGCCAAATCGCTGCGACGCGGCCGCAATCGGCCGCCAATTGGAACCGACAGGTGCGCACGGCTGCCCCGTGCGCACAGAGGCCGGTCTGCAGAGTATCCAGGTTATCCGTGGTATGATCCGGTCTTGACGGCACTGACCGGAATTTCGTCGGGATTGAAAGTGACTTCTTCATTGACCTTTTGAATCACCAGGTCTTCATCGCCAGGCATGAGCCGTTTGCCGCGCCGCAACACAGCGCGCAGCCAGGTGCCAGCCATCCACGACGTGACCAACGCGAGCATGACCAGGATGGCGTAAAACGTTTGGTTGATGATGCCGAGCGCAAACGCGGTGGACGAAAGGACGATGCCAGGGCCGCCGCGGGCGTTCATGGCCGCCGCGAAATTCACACTGGTCAAGCGATCCGTGCGAATCACCCGGCAAGTGAAGTAAACGACAACGCTCTGGACGATGGTCGCAAAGAGAAGGTACAGCAAGAAGAAACCGAGGTTGAAATCTTTGACCAGATTGAGTTGCAGTCCGACAATCGCGAAATAGAGCGGGATGAAGAACGCGAACGCAATACCTTGCACGCCCTGCTCCAACCGTGCGAACAATCGTTCTGGCAAGCTGAATTTGGTGGCGATCCCGGCAAGCAACGCCCCGTACATCACATCGACGCCCAGGTAGCCGGCGATGTCGGAGAGCGCGAACAGAATGATCAGGAAGTAGCCGAGAAAGGACGCCCGGAAGAGGATGTTCGCCCGCTTCGAAGTGATTCTGCGCAGGGCCCAGGGAACAATCCCGACGCAGACCACGAGAAAGGCGAATGTGATGACAAGACTCTTCGAGACCACCCAACCGTTGATTGCGCCGCCGCCGTGCCCCGAGACAACACCTGCGGCAATCGCGAGCGCGACCCAGAGGATGACGTCGTGTACGCCCGCGATCGCGACGATGATCTTCGCAAATCGCGAGTGCATGATGCCGAGGTCCGAAAAGATTTTCGAGATGACCGGAATGGACGTGACCGCAATGGAAATCGCGACAACAATCTTCAACGCGAGGACGCTGTGGTCAGGGCCGAGGAACTGATCCGCATTGAACAGATAAGTCGACAGCCACCCGACGATGAATGGAATCACCGTCGATCCGATGATAATCGCGATACCTGTCTTGATATCCGCCTTTGCGAAGCGAGACTGGAACTTGAGTCCCGCCGTGTAGAGGAGCAGCAATTCCCCAATGTAGTAGATGAGCCCAAACAAGCTGCCTTCGGATGAGAACCCTGTGTAGAGCCAGTGAAAGAACCCGGGGAACAGGGTGCCGATGCATGTGGGTCCGAGCAGCAGTCCGCCGGCAACTTCGCCGATCACGCGCGGTATGGCGAGTCGTTCGGCAACGTAGCCAAGCAGATGCGCTGCGCCGAGCAACAGCACCATGCCGAACAAAAATCGGGCAAGGTCGGCTCCGGCCAATGTGAACATATTCGTTTCCCCTCTCCTCATGATTGACTCCGCTGTCACACGGAGCACGTACAATACACTATGTACAGGTGGGGAAACTGTCCAAGACGGATACCCATTGACGCCGCCAGTGGGGCAAACACACAAACGGCGTTCGAAGGTGCTTATCGTCGGCATGTAAAGTGGAAACGAAACGGCATCGTCTCGTGATTGCCGACCATGCCGCGAAGATGTGCGATTTGTTTGTTGTTGGAAAGTTGGCCGTCGCAACCGACGACGGCCAGTGGATTAGTAGCCTGCACCATAACCAGGGACGAGCAGGAAGAACAGAACGAAGATGATGAGGAACACGACAGCCCATTGCGTGTATCCGCCAAATACGCCGTACATGAGAACACCTCCTCTTCGACTTTCTGAGATATCGTACGTCCGGCGCTGTCTGTTTGATCCCGACAAGAGCCCGAGTCAAGATACCAAGGAGCGGATTTACAGGATGAATGGAGTATGGACGCCAGAGGACATCGAGCTAAGGGGAGTGCATGGTCTTTCGGAAGTTCATCGGCATCGAGACGGCGAACTCGCGCGGACCTTTTTGACGTCGGACAAAACGCTGCTTGAAGACGCGGTGACGAGCGTCGCGCTCGGAAAGAACCTGTTGCTGCGAGGTCCCACCGGTTCCGGGAAAACCAGGCTGGCCGAGTCGCTGGCGGCCCGTTTCGGCCTGTCCATCGAGGCAATCAATTGCTCTGTCGATCTCGACGCCGAAGCCCTGCTCGGCTTCAAGACGCTCGATGTCGCGGATGGCAAGAACGCCATTCGCTATGTCGAAGGCCCCGTTGTGCGTGCCATGCAGAGCGGCAGTATGTTGTATATCGACGAAATCAACATGGCTCGGCCCGAGACCTTGCCCATCCTCAACAGCCTGCTCGATTATCGGCGCCAGCTGACCAATCCGTTCACCGCACAAACCATCTCGGCCCACCCAAACTTTCGCGTGATTGCGGCCATCAACGAAGGTTACGTCGGCACGATGCCGATGAACGAGGCTTTGAAGAATCGTTTCGTCATCGTCGACGTGCCGTATCTCCAAGGCGATGTCTTGGCGCGCTTGATCCGGGGGCACACCGAAGGGCTTGCGGAGCAAGCGGTGGATTGGTTCGTTGGCCTCTCCGCCGATCTCGTCGCTGCCGCCCGCTCAGGCCAGTTGAGTGAAGAAGCCGCATCGATTCGAGCCTTGCTTGACGCGTGCGATCTCGCCGTATATATTCCGCCCTTGCGCGCCATCGCTCGCGCCATTGCGGCGAAATTAGACGACGAGCGCGAACGCGCGGTGGTCATGAACCTCGCGAACACGTATTTCCCAGCGTGACAGTTGAAAAGGGGGCATGAGCGTGCAGAAGCCGTTTCGCTTCACGGACGAATTCGAGGCGACTTGGGCCGAATTGCAGTTGGTCGACTTGTGCCGCGTGCTCAGCCGCAACGGCGCCCTGGATGTCGCCTTCGAACCTGTTTCGCGCGTTCGAATGCAGCAGGGCGCCATCGCCATTTCGACGAACTACGGCGAGTTCGATCCGGTAGAACGGTTCCATTGCCAGCTTGCCGACGTGTACCTGCGATGCCTGGGCACGCAATACGATCACGCCCTTCCCGCCATGTCGACCGTTCATTCGGCCCTCGCGGCATTCACTTTGCCAAACTTGGCCTTGCACGTGTTCTGCGCCATCGACGACGGTCGATTGGCTGAGCGGATACGGCGGGAGCGAAGGGGAACACGTCAGGCGTTTGCGGCGAGAACCGCATTTTACGCTCGCATGCTGCAGAGCAATCGAGCGTCCAGACTGCGCAAGCAGCTGTACAGCGACGTGTGGTTCGCGGACTGGTACGGTCAGATCGCCGATGAACACTCGGACGTCTACGTGAAGGCAAGCGCATGTGCGGATGTCCTCGACGTCCTTCGATTGACCGACGAGTTCATGCGGGCCTTGCCTCCAGACGCCGCATCGTGGCCGGACTTGACCTTTCACCTGTTTGGCCTCGACGACGGCAAGCAGCGAGTCGAACCAACTCGTGAAACCGGGCAAACGGAGCGCGCGGATCGGACATGGACGCAACCCAGCCAAACAGCGGACGGAGAAGCCGACGGATCGAACGAGTCCGTGGACGTGTGGACCCAGCAGCAGGACTCGAATCGTGCGTGGAGTCTCGAAATGTCGTTGGATGACAAGGCGCCGAGCGAAGCGTCCCGTCGCGGCGGACGCCTCGCTGAATCGTCGCCGGCGCAAGTGCAAGTCCGGCGCGCGCGGACGAAGGACGGACCACGAGAATCGGTCGCGGAAGTGGCCGACGACCGTTTCATCGCCATCCATGAACCGCAGCCATTGCGGCACGGAGGCTCAGAGGGCCGGGTGATGGAGGTGTACCCCGTCGATCGCGACGGCGATGGAAACGACGCGGATCTCGATGCGTGGGAACAAGCGACGTTCGTCACCAGGCGGCGCCTTGTTCGCGTCTTCTCCTCGATGATGGAGCGAAGCAAAATCGCAGGATCGACACCGACCCGCCACGGACGTCCGGGAAAACGGCTGGAGCGGTTGGCGACGGATCGGACCGCGCGGCTGTTCTATCGAAAGACGAACCCCGGAGCACATTTCGATACGGTCGCGCACATCCTCGTCGACTGTTCTGGGTCGATGCAGGAATACCTCGAAACCTGCAAGCCTGTTCTCTATCTGTTTCACGAGACGTTGCGACGATTGAACATCGTCCATGGCGTAACAGGGTTCTGGGAAGATACGGAGTACCAAGGGGTCATGCACGGCGAGCCGATCACGTATCTGTCTCATGTGATTCCGTACCACCGCTCGTTGTCGGCGGATTGCGCGGCGAACATCGCCAACCTGGAACCTCAATTGGACAATCGCGATGGACTCGCCATCCGCCGCATTGCACAGACATTGCTGGCGCGGCCGGAGCGCCAGAAGTGGCTGCTTGTCCTCAGCGACGCCCAGCCTGCCGCGGAGGACTACCAAAACGCCATCGAAGACACGAAACGAGCCGTGCAATGGGCACGGCGCAGGCAGATTCACGTCGTCCACGTCAGCATCGCCGAAGCCGACGACGGCGCCGCAGTGGCCATGGTGAAGCAACTCTATGGCGACGACACGGTGGTTGTGACGGATCACAAGGACTTGCCAGCGACATTTGAACGAGTGATGCGCGATATGCTGCGGCGTGCCGTCGATCGGTGAGGGGGCTCGGGCGGATTGGACCACCGAGCCAGTCTTTATGCATACGTGCTTGTGGTTTAGATGGATGCCATCCTCAGGATGTCATGGACGTACGCGGCAGAGTGGTTGTACGAGTAAATCGCGTAGTACGGATCTGCGCTGATTCCTTCGTGGTGCAGCATGTTTGCGGCCGAGTAGATGGCGTCTTCCACGTTTCGGATGTTCGGCGTCTTATGCCCCGGCGCTGGAACGCCGAAGATCGCGAATGTTTGTGGCATGAACTGCATCGGGCCGATCGCTCCCGCATACGAGACGTCGTTGCCAGTCACGTCGAAGTCGGTCTCTTCTTTGTGAATGGCCGCGAGTACGGTCCAGGGTACGTCGTATTTCCGCCCGGCGGCCTTGTATACGGGGATCAGCCACTTCGGCGCCTGCGCGATCATGGCCCTGCTCGCCGCGTCGGGGTGATAGGTCGTGTCCACCGCGCCAATTTTCAATTTCATGCCAGGATAGATGGCGTCTCCGCCGATCGCGTTGTCACTTCGAATGGTATCGATGGACACGCCATACGCCTGGGATATCGACCAGAGTGAATCGCCGCTGTGAACGACATAGGTCAGGTAATGGGCTTGGGTGCATGTTTGAGTGGACGCGTTGGTCGACGAGTGCGACGTGCTGGAATTGGGCATGTTGGAAAGTTTCACGACGGGTGAGCGGGCAGGTGCTGCGATGGTAATGGCTTGTCCAATCTTGACGGTCGTCGAACGCAGGTGGTTGATTTCCATCAGGCGCTGAACCGTCGTATGATATTGCATCGCCAGACTCCACAAGCACGATCCCGGAGCAACGTGCACGACCGTGCTGGCATGAACGGACTGACGATGCACAGTTGCGGCGGATCGAACGGTTGGCTTCGGTTCACGGCGTGTCGCGTCGCTGCTGGTTGGTTTTCCGCGTCTGGGGTGGTCTGGATCTTGACCAGAGTCCTTGGAACGGTTCGGTATCGCGCGAAAATTTGGAACGTGCAGGGAGGCGGTAATCAATTCGGCCTCCATCGCCCGATCGACGACCATGGGGGCCGCACCGGATGAACGGTTGGCGGATCGACTCAAGGCATCTGGGCTGCCAATCAGAACGGGATTGGAGAACAGGGCAAACGCGAGATAGGCAAAGACGAAGACAAGGCCCAGTGTCAGGCTTGTACGAAGTCGTCTAGTCAACATACATCTCCCTCTCTCATGTGCAGTATCCGTCGCTTGGACAAGGATTGCTTGTTGAGAGAGATGTACGCGGTATGTGGGACAAACATGCCACTTTTCTTTGAACTGAACGCTTTGCGGGATAGATGGAGGAGTGGAGGGCGGCGGCGGGCGATTAGGCATGATGGCGCGATCGCGGAGGGGGGCGACGGGCGATTAGGCATGATGGCGCGATCGCGGAAGGGGGGCGACGGGAATAGGCATGATGGCGCGATCGCGGAGGGGGGCGACGGGAATAGGCAGGCCACAGCGGCTTATTTCGGTA